>CP001622.1:0-692500 GCA_000023185.1 Rhizobium leguminosarum bv. trifolii WSM1325
TGATCGGGCGGCCGTTTTAGCGGATGCCGGCCGGTGGAATTGAAAGGCGGCATTATGCAGATGAATACGATGACGACGAGCGGGCTCGACAATGGGGATGCGGCACCGCAGGCGTTCGGCTCCATTCGCCTGGAAGCGGCGGAAGTAAAGGCGGATATGAAGCAGAACGTATTGTTTGAGCGCGTCACCGCGCGCTTGAAGGCTCAGGTCGGTCAGGATGTCTACGCCAGCTGGTTCGCCCGGCTGAAGCTGCATTCGGTATCGAAGAGCGTCGTTCGCCTTTCGGTCCCCACGACCTTCCTGAAGTCGTGGATCAACAATCGTTATCTCGATCTCATCACCGGTCTGTTCCAGGCCGAAGATCCGGAAATTCTGAAAATCGAAGTCCTGGTGCGTACGGCGACGCGCCACGGCACGAAGGCGCTCGATGAGGCGGTCGCGCCGGAACCAGCCGCCCCTACGCAGATGCGCCGCCCGGCAAGCGCTCAGCCGGCCGGTCAGGCCGTCCAGCAGGCGGTTTCGGCCGTTGCCGCCGCAAGGCCCGCAAGCTTCGGCTCGCCGCTCTTCGGTTCGCCGCTCGATAGCCGCTTTACCTTCGACACCTTCGTCGAAGGCAGCTCGAACCGGGTAGCACTTGCGGCTGCAAAGACGATCGCGGAAGCCGGTCAGGGCGCCGTGCGCTTCAACCCGCTCTTCATCCATTCGACCGTCGGCCTCGGCAAGACCCACCTGCTGCAGGCTGTCGCCAATGCGGCAGTGCAGAACCCCAGGGCTCTGCGCGTCGTCTATCTGACGGCCGAATATTTCATGTGGCGTTTCGCCACCGCGATCCGCGACAATGATGCGCTGACGCTGAAGGATTCGCTGCGCAACATCGATCTCTTGATCATCGACGACATGCAGTTCCTGCAGGGCAAGATGATCCAGCATGAATTCTGCCATCTCCTCAACATGCTTCTCGACAGCGCCAAGCAGGTCGTCGTTGCCGCCGACCGTGCGCCCTGGGAGCTGGAGTCGCTCGACCCCCGCGTTCGCTCGCGCCTCCAGGGCGGCGTCGCGATCGAATTCGACGCGCCGGATTACGAGATGCGTCTCGAAATCCTCAAGCGTCGCCTTGCTGTCGCCCGGCTCGAAGATCCGTCGCTCGAAATTCCGGCCGAGTTGCTCCAGCATGTCGCTCGCAACGTCACGGCCAGCGGCCGCGAACTTGAAGGCGCTTTCAACCAGCTGGTCTTCCGCCGCTCCTTCGAGCCGAACCTGTCGATCGAACGCGTCGACGAACTGCTCGCCCATCTGGTCGGCTCCGGCGAACCCCGCCGTGTGCGCATCGAGGATATCCAGCGCATCGTTGCAAGACACTACAATGTCTCGCGCCAGGAACTGGTGTCGAACCGCCGCACCCGCGTCATCGTCAAGCCGCGCCAGATCGCCATGTATCTGTCGAAGACGCTGACGCCACGCTCCTTCCCGGAGATCGGCCGCCGTTTCGGCGGGCGTGATCACACGACCGTGCTGCACGCCGTGCGCAAGATCGAGGAACTAATTTCGGGAGACACCAAGCTTTCGCACGAAGTCGAGCTTCTGAAGCGCCTGATCAACGAATAGTCGATAGGTTTTTCCGAAAAATCCACGGCCGGAAGCGATTCCGGCCGTTTTGCTTTATAAGTTTTTTATTCTATACCTCCCGCGCATCACGTGCATGTCAAAGACTGAAGCGCCAAAACGGCGCGTGGGAGGAATGAATGAGTTTCGAAAAGATCGCCGTTCTCGGCCTGGGCAAGGTCGGACGGCTGGCGGCGACGCTGTTGCATGAAGGCGGCTTCGAGGTCATCGGCGTCGATGCGCAATTGCCGCTGAGCGACGTCCCCTTCAAGTGCCGCATCGGCGATATCTCCGATCCTCAAGTGATCGGCGAACTGCTCTCGAATGTCGAGGCGGTGCTGTCCTGCCTGCCCTATCATTTGAATATCGAGCTGGCGCGCGCCGCCCATCTTGCCGGCATTCATTATTTCGATCTGACCGAAGACGTTCCGACCACCAATTTCATCATCGAGCTGTCGAAGACAGCCCGCGGCCTGATGGCGCCGCAATGCGGCCTGGCGCCGGGTTTCGTCGGCATCATCGGTGCAAGCCTGGCCGACGGCTTCGATCGCTGCCGGTCGATCCGCATGCGCGTCGGCGCCCTGCCGCAGCATCCGACCGGACTGCTCGGCTACGCCTTCAACTGGTCGCCCGAGGGCGTCGTCAACGAATATCTGAACGACTGCGAGGTCATCGAGGGCGGTGTGCGCAAGCTTGTCTCGCCGATGGAATGGCACGAGACCGTCTATGTCGGCGGCGTCAAGCTCGAAGCCTTCACGACGTCCGGCGGCCTTGGCACCATGTGTGACACCATGCTCGGCAAGATCGACAATCTCGATTACAAGACCATGCGTTATCCCGGCCATATGGAGCTGATGAATTTCTTCTTCCACGAGCTGTTGATGCGCGACAAGCGCAAGCTCGCCGGCGAGATCCTGACCAATGCCAAGCCGCCGGTTGAAGACGATGTTGTCTATGTCCATGTCGCCGCCGAAGGCACCGAGAATGGCAGCCTGCGCCGCAAGGAATTCGTGCGCGCCTATTACCCGATCGAGATTGCCGGCGCGCGCCGCACGGCGATCGCCTGGACGACGTCAGCCTCCGTCGTCGCCGTCATCGAGATGGTCCGCGACGGCCTGCTGCCGACGACCGGCTTCCTGCACCAGGAGCATATTCCGCTGGAGATGTTTTTGAAGACGCCGACCGGCAGCCTCTTCAAGGCGGGTGCGACCAGCCACGGCTAAGAAGCAGCCTTCGGTGCGGCGGCAATATCAATGCCGCCGCACCGAAAACCAATCCGTCGTATGGGTGTCAGCAAGCGAGATCGGCGACGACGGAATCGAGGATCAGCATGCCGGATGGCGTGCAGCGCAGCCGTGAATTGCCGATCCGCTCGATGAATTTGTGTTCGAGCAGGAATTCCTCGCGTTTCGGGTCGAGATCGCGGCCGGAAAGTTGCTGCCAGCGGGCAAGATCGACGCCTTCCCTGAGCCGCAGCCCCATCAGCAGCAGCTCGTCGGACTGTTCCTCGAAGCCGAGCCGCTCCTCGTCGAGAATGCCGTGGCCGTCACGCTCGACCATGTCGAGCCAGGTTTCCGGCTTGCGCTCGGTCGCCGTCGCGAGCTTCTCGGGGCCACGCGTCAGCCGGCCATGGGCGCCCGGGCCGATGCCGGCATAATCACCATAACGCCAGTAGGTCAGGTTATGCCGGCTTTCAGCCCCCGGCCGGGCATGATTGGAAACCTCATAGGCCGGCATGCCCTCGCGCGCGGTGATCTCTTGCGTCGCCTCGTAGAGCACTGCCGATTGCTCGCCATCCGGCACGATCAGCTTGCCGGCCTTGTGCAGGCCGTAGAAGGGCGTGCCTTCCTCGATGGTCAGCTGATAAAGCGAAAGATGGTCGACCGCATAGGAGATCGCCTCCTTCAATTCCTTTTCCCATTCCTCGACGGTCTGGTCGGGCCGGGCATAGATCAGGTCGAAGGACATGCGCGGAAAGATATCGCGCGCCAGCCTTATCGCCTTCAGCGCGTCGGCGACATCATGCAGCCGGCCGAGGAATTTCAGATCCCGGTCGTTCAGCGCCTGCACGCCGAGCGAGACGCGATTGACGCCGGCTGCCCGGTAGCCGCGGAAGCGTTCGGCCTCGACGCTCGAAGGATTGGCCTCCATGGTGATCTCGATGCCATCTGGCACATGCCAGTGCCGCGCAATGCCGTCGAGAATGGCGGAAACCGCTTCCGGCTTCATCAGCGAGGGCGTGCCGCCGCCGAGGAAGATGCTCGTCACCGTCTTCGGCCCACTCATCGCCCGGACCGCCGCCATCTCCGTCAGGAAGGCTGATGTAAAGCGCTCCTGATCCACCGGCTGGTGGCGCACATGGCTGTTGAAGTCGCAATAGGGACACTTCGCCGCGCAGAAGGGCCAGTGCACATAGACGCCGAAGCCCGGCTCGCCGGTATCGGGCAGCAGAGCCGCGTCGCGCGAGGTGCTTGGCGTGTCGAAATTGTCCACGAACAGACCTTATGCCTCCAGGCAGGTTTCAACAAAGAGTTTGAAGGCGCGGGCACGGTGCGACAGCGCTTGCGGCTTGCCGACGTTCCAGCCGTGTTTTTCCTCGCCGCTCATTTCGCCGAAGGTGATGTCGTAGCCCTCGGGCTGGAAGACCGGATCGTAACCGAAGCCCTGGGTGCCGCGCGGCGGCCAGACGACACTGCCTTCCACCTCGCCGCGAAACAGCTCTGTATGCCCGTCCGGCCAGGCAAGGCAGAGCACGCTGATGAAACGCGCCGTGCGCTGTTCCGGCTTTGTCGCGCCCGCATCCTGCAGCGCCTTTTCCACCTTGGCCATCGCCATGTCGAAATCGCGCGTGCCGTCGGCCTTCTCCGCCCAATTGGCGGTGTAGACACCGGGATCGCCGCCGAGTGCATCGACCACCAGCCCGGAATCGTCCGACAGCGCCGGCATGCCTGAGGCATTGGCCGAGGCGACTGCCTTGATCGTCGCATTCTCCTCGAAGCTCGTGCCGGTCTCATCCGGCTCGACGAAATTCAGCTCGGCGGCCGATTTGGCGGTGAAGCCGAGCGGCCCGATCAATTCCTGGATCTCGCGGATCTTGCCGGCATTGTGGCTGGCAACGACGATGGTCTTCGTTTCAAGCTTGCGCATTCAGATGTCCTGTTCGATGCCCCAGATTTTAGCCTCCGCGCATTCCAGACTGTTACCGGCCGGATCGCGGAAATAGATCGAGCGGCCGCCCTTCGGCCAGCGCACTTCGGATTCGATCGCCACACCCGCCGCCGTCAGCCGCTCGGCCATGGCATCGATATTGCGGCCGGACACCCGGAAACAGGCGTGGCCCTGGCCGGTCGTGCCGTGCGGCGGTACCTGCAGTGCTTCAGGCGCTGGCGGTTTTACCGTTTCCTCGGGATTGAAGATCAGGAGAACGCCAGGCCCACAGCGGAAGAAGACATGCCGGTTGGCGGCGCGGGCGATCTTTTCAAGTCCGAGAACGTCTTCGTAGAACGTCTCGGCCTGGTCGAGATCCCGCGCATAGAGCGCCGTTTCCAACATGCCTTCCAGCATGGGGTTCATCCTTCGACGGCTTGCTTCTGCAGTGCCACGAGTTCGCCGATGCCGTTTCTGGCAAGCTGCATCAGCGAGGTGAATTCGCCCTCGCTGAACGGCGTGCCTTCGGCCGTGCCCTGGATCTCGACGATCCCGCCGGTGCCCGTCATGACGAAGTTCGCATCGGTCTCGGCCGAGGAGTCTTCGATGTAATCGAGATCGATCACCGGCTGGCTGGCGAAGATGCCGCAGGAGATGGCGGCGACATGATCCTTCAGGACCCGTTCGACCTTGATCATGTTGCGGCTTTCCATCCATTTCAGGCAGTCGTAAAGCGCGATCCAGCCGCCGGTGATCGAGGCGGTCCGCGTGCCGCCATCGGCCTGGATGACGTCGCAATCCAGCGTGATCTGCCGTTCGCCGAGCGCCTGCAGGTCGACGACGGCGCGCAGCGACCGGCCGATCAGCCGCTGGATTTCCTGGGTGCGGCCGCCCTGCTTGCCGGCGGCAGCCTCGCGCTTCATGCGTTCGCCGGTTGCCCGCGGCAGCATGCCGTATTCGGCCGTGACCCAGCCCTTGCCGGTATTGCGCAGCCATGGCGGCGTCTTTTCTTCGAGACTCGCCGTGCAGAGCACATGCGTGTCGCCGAACTTCACCAGGCAGGAGCCTTCCGCATGCTTGGAAAAATTGCGCTCGAACGAGACCTTGCGCATCTGGTCGATTTTTCTGCCTGAAGGCCGCATTCTTATCTCCTGGAGTTTATTTGACCGCTTCTACGATTGGCGGCGCTCATTTGCAAATTCCCTTTTGCCACGGGTCTTAGTTTGACTTACTTTTCGGGAAGTATCATCAGCACGGGTTCGAAAGCTTCATGGGCATCAGGTCGACGTCGGTTTCGGATGCCGTAGCTGCGCTGGACGAGCGCTCCAGGGAAATTTTTCGTCGCATCGTCGAAGGTTATCTGGAAAGCGGCGAGCCGCTCGGTTCGCGCAACCTGTCCCGTATCCTGCCGATGTCGCTGTCGCCGGCCTCGGTGCGCAATGTCATGAGCGATCTCGAAGAACTCGGCCTGATCTATTCGCCGCATGTCAGCGCCGGCCGGTTACCGACCCAGATCGGCCTGCGCTTCTTCGTCGACGCCTTCATGCAGGTCGGCGACCTCTCGGCCGAGGAACGCGCCAGCATCGACCGCCAGGTGCGGGCCGAAAGCGGCGGCAATCCCGTCGAATCGATGATGAACGAGGCAAGCCGCATGTTGTCGGGCATTTCGCGCGGCGCCGGCCTGGTCATCACCTCGAAAAGCGATCCGGTGCTGAAACATGTCGAGTTCATCCGGCTCGAACCGACAAAGGCGCTGGCCGTGCTCGTCGGCGATCACGATCAGGTGGAAAACCGCATCATCGAGCTGCCGGCGGGCGTCACCTCCTCACAGCTGACCGAGGCGGCGAATTTCCTCAATGCCCATATGTCCGGCCAGACCCTGCCGGAGCTTCGCAAACAATTAAGCCGGCTGAAGGACGACGTCCGTCACGAGCTCGATGCCCTGTCGCGCGATCTGGTCGAGCGCGGCATTGCCGTCTGGGCCGGCAGCCCGGACGAGGGAAAACCGACGCAGCTGATCATCCGCGGCCGCGCCAACCTGCTCGAAGGCCTCGCCGGCGCCGAGGACCTCGACCGGCTGCGCCTGCTGTTCGACGATCTCGAGAAGAAGGACAGCCTGATCGAGATCCTCAATCTCGCCGAAAGCGGTTCGGGCGTCCGCATCTTCATCGGATCGGAAAACAAGCTCTTCTCGCTGTCCGGCTCGTCGCTCATCGTCGCGCCCTATCGTGACGATGACGATCGCATCGTCGGCGCTGTCGGCGTCATCGGCCCGACGCGGCTCAATTATTCCCGCATCGTGCCGATGGTGGACTATACAGCCCAGCTCGTCTCCCGCCTTTCGCGCAACCAGCTTTGACGCCGCAACTGCCAAGCACGCGGAATTTTCGCTTCTTTGTCACGCAGACTTGATTTTTTTCGGTCAAACCTCGATATCGGGCGCATCTGAAGACACCAACCGGAGACCGTCATGACCGATGACACGACGAAAAACGGACCTGACGCAACTGCGGCGGATGCCGCAGCCGACGCTACCGCCTACGTCGAGAACGAAACTGCGCAGGAAGAGGCCGCCCAGCCGGACGCGCTTGAGCTTCTGAAAGCCGAAAACGGCGAACTGCGCGACCGCTATCTGCGCCTTGCTGCCGAGATGGACAATCTGCGCCGGCGCACCGAGCGCGAGGTGAAGGATGCCAAGTCCTATTCCGTCGCGGGCTTTGCACGCGACATGCTCGCCGTCTCGGACAATCTGCGCCGCGCGCTCGATGCCATCCCTCCGGAGACCAGGGCTGCGGCCGATGCCGGCCTGAGCACGCTGATCGAGGGTGTCGAGATGACCGAGCGCGCCATGCTGTCGGCTCTCGAGCGCCACGGCGTTCGCAAGCTGGAGCCGGTTGGCCAGAAGTTCGATCCGAATTTCCATCAGGCGATGTTCGAGGTACCGAACCCCGACGTGCCGAACAACACGGTCGTCCAGGTCGTGCAGGCAGGCTTCTCCATCGGCGAGCGCGTGCTGCGCCCGGCCATGGTCGGTGTCGCCAAGGGCGGCCCGAAGCCGGCGGAAGCCGAAACCAACTCCGTCTTCGACGAGAAAGACGCCTGAGAACACTTCCCTAGCGCGTCCCATGGGACGCGCGGCGCTCTGGCGGAGAAGGGGAACGAAAGAGTCAGATGCGGGCGAAGCGTTCGATCAGCAGATCGAAAAAGCCATCCGCATCGACATGGCGCATAACCTTGGCGTTGCGCTTGCGCTCGGTCACATGCCACCAGTCGACGACCGTCATGCCGACGGTGAGTTCGGACTGGACCTCGATCTCGACATTGCAGTCCCGGCCCTGGAAAAGCTCCGGCTTCAGCAGGTAGGCGACGACGGTCGGGTCGTGCAGCGGCCCGCCGTCGGAACCGTATTTCTCGATGTCGAAGCGTTCGAAGAATTCGAGCATCTCGACCATGGCCTTTGCCGGCGCCGTGCCGATCTCGGCCATGCGTTTCACCCGGTCCTTGCGGGTCAGCAATTGATGCGTCACATCTAGCGGCATCATCACGATCGGAACGCCTGAGCGGAAGACGATATCGGCGGCTTCGGGGTCGACATAGATGTTGAATTCGGCCGCCGGCGTGATGTTGCCGCCCTCGAAGAAGCCGCCGCCCATCATCACCAGTTCGCGGATGCGGGGGATGATGTCGGGCGCCTTCTGGAAGGCCATGCCGATATTGGTGAGCGGCCCGAGCGTGCACAGCGTCACCGTGCCTTCAGGCTCATGGCGCAACGTCTCGATGATGAAGTCGACGGCATGGCCAGGCTGCAGCGCCATCGTCGGCTCGTTCAGCTCCGGACCGTCGAGGCCGGTCTTGCCGTGCACATGTTCGGCCGTCACCAGCTTGCGGGCGATCGGTGCGTCGGCGCCGGCGAAAACCTTCGTCTCCGTCCGTTCGCAAAGCTCGCAGACGATGCGCGCATTGCGGCTGGTGAGCGAAAGCGGCACGTTGCCGGCGACCGTCGTGATCCCCAGCACCTCCAGCTCATCGGGACTGCCGAAGGCCAGCATGATGGCGGCCGCGTCGTCCTGGCCGGGATCCGTGTCGATGATGATCTTTCTTGCGCTTGCCATTCCGATCGTTCCATCCTCGCACTGCGTGATATCGGGCATGCACCGATTTCTTCACGTCCCGTCACAAATCAGCACAATCCGCGCGGGCATGTTTTGATGCGAGGCAGCAGGCGCTTTGTCAAGGAAAGAGCCTGACGTCAGCTTAAAATTGAGAAGGTGGCGCCGACACGTCGCGCCCCATGCCTTGCAGCGCCGGGCTCCTCTCCCCATATTAGCGGCATCCGGATGCTGCCGTTAAGGTCCGGGATGGTCGCTTGCATCAAGGACTTGAAAAGAGATGAGCCGTATTACCCCTTTCGCCAGCCCGCTGCTTCTGGGCTTCGATGCCATGGAAAAGACGTTGGAGCGCATTTCCAAGGCGAGCGACGGATATCCGCCTTATAATATCGAACGCATCGGCGCCGACAGCGGCGCGCCGGAACGCCTGCGCATCACCCTTGCCGTGGCCGGTTTCAGCGAGGAGGAGCTCGATGTCTCCATTGAGGAGAACCAGCTTCTGATCCGCGGCCGCCAGGTCGAACAGGGCGAGCGGGATTATCTTTATCGCGGTATCGCCGCCCGTCAGTTCCAGCGTACTTTCGTTCTTGCCGACGGCATGCAGGTGCTGGGTGCGGCCCTGAAGAACGGTCTGCTCTCCGTCGATCTAATTCGTCCGGAACCCGCGCGCATGGTCAAGAAAATTAACATTTCGGTCTCACAGTAGCACAACGGTTTGTCGAACCGTTGGTCCCTTCTCCCGGAGGAACAGGAATGTTGATGAAAGAAGCCACGTCTCACTTGACCAAATCCGAGCTTGCCCACATCGGCAACGGCGAGGTCGCCTATATCAGAAAAATGCGCACCGATGAGGTCGCCAAGTGCTTTCCCGAGGCGCCGGATATCGATCCGACCGTCGATCTCTGGGCACTCTTCGGCGCCGACGGTACGCCGATCCTTTTGACGGACAACCGTTCGAGCACCTTCTTCAAGGCTGCCGAGGACGAATTGAAGACGGTCAGCCTGCACTGACCGTCAAAGACCGTCTGTCGCGTTTCACTGCTTGCGGTGCGCGGTCGTTCTATTCGAATTTCGCTGCGGTCGGGACGGATGTCGCGACATGTGCGCGTCGCCTTCTTTCAGATAGGCCAGTTGACGCTTGATTGAGATCTCCTGTGCGTGACAGGATCTCTTACGCGAAGCGGACCGCCGTTCTCGCGCGCGCCTTTGCCGCTACCTCCTCACGATCACGAGGAGGTTGAGACGTTTCCAGCGAATCGAGCAGCTCGCGGGCGCATGCTGCGATCGAACTGACCGCGTGCTCGAATGCGAGCTCATCGCGCTTCGACGGTTTGGTCGCTCCGCTCACTTTGCGCACGAACTGCAGCGCGGCATCGTGGATCTCCTCATCCGTCGCGGGCGGATCGAAATTGAACAGGGGTTTTATATTTCGGCACATGACTTGCTCCCGGTCATTGTCTCTTCCATTGAGAGGAGGGTGGCCAGCACAGAAAATAGTCGCGTGAGCGTTAATGGCAACCGGTCCAACGGCGGAACTCTATGCGCCGCAAGGCAGGACGCAGCGCCTTCAGTTCGGTTTGTTGTCGTCGTCGGCTTTAAAGCCGGATCACTTCGGATCGAATCGACCAGAAATCTGAATGCGCCTCTTCATCAGAAGCTGCCCGTGGGGTGATGGCTCGTTTACGCCGCCACTAGCGGCCATCTGTTCGAAACTGGTGCCTTTTCATGCTACAGACGAGTGCCTGTATTCCGCGTTGGCTTGTTCATGGTCGGCGACGAAAGGAGCTTGCATTGAACCAATCGCACCGATTTCTATTTCATACACAGCGTCCGAGAGACGATGGATGCGGGGTGTTAGTCCTGCAGATGCTCACCGGCATGAGCTATGACGAGGTGGCAGCCATGATCGATTGGGGCGATAAATCGGCGCATTATACAACCTGGAACGATCTTTGCGGCGTGTTGGCGGAGATCGGAGTGCCTATCGAAGCCCCGATCAAAACCAGTCGATGGAGCGATATCCAGGGGGTCGCTATCGTCCACGTTCAGCGGGATCACTTCATGCTTTACGACGCGGAAAACGGTCTGTTCTATGACCCAGCAGAGATGGAAGGCCCAGGGGTGGCCAGCGATCGCATTCCAACCAGCTATCTGACCGTAGACCCATCGGCGCTAACCACCGCTAAAATTGGGTAGAGCATGTCGCGCAAAAGTGTGCAGCGGTTTTGCGGCAACGGACATGCGAGAAACCAAGGAGCTAGAGCGTGGCAAGCGAATCTGAAGGATCGCGACGCGATTTAGCCCATCCTTCGGCACGGAAATCCGTCAGGCAGCGTCCCGCGCGCCGAGGAACATCATGGCGCGTTCGCCGACTTGCCGGCTGCCTCAGATCTTCCTGAAGGTCAGATAGGCCGAGGACCGCCCCTCGCGCCGCGCCTTGGCCTCGTAACGTGTGCTCGGCCAGCCCTCATAGGGGGTCAGCCAATCGGCTGCATTGTCGGCCATCCAGTCGAAACCGCCATGGTCGCGGCATTTGATTAGCGTCCAGTTCACATAGGTATCGATGTCGGAGGCGAAGCAGAACAGGCCGCCGGGCTTCAGCACGCGATGAAAGCGGTCGAGATTGGTTTTCGAGACGAAACGTCGCTTCCAGTGCTTCCGCTTCGGCCAGGGATCAGGATAGAGCAGATCGACCTGATCGAGTGAGCCGTCCGGCAGCCAATCGAGCAGCTGCGTCGCGTCGTCATTATAAACGCGGATATTGGAGGCACCGGTCTCGCCGATGCGCGACAGCAGCTTCTGCATGGAATTGACGAAGGGTTCGACACCGATGAAGCCGGTCGAAGGCGTGTTCAGCGCGCGGTGGATCAGGTGCTCGCCGCCGCCGAAACCGATTTCCAGCCGCAATCTTTCGACCGGAACCGGAAAGAGGGATGTCAGCGGCTCCGGGGGAGCCGCTGTAAGATCGATCAGGAATGCCGGCAGGAGACTGTTTAGCGTCTCGGCCTGCTGTTCGCGCAGGGCCTTGCCCTTGCGACGACCGAAGAAGGCTTCGGTCGCCCGGCCGCGGCGTTCCATATCCGTCATGCTTTATCTCAGGTCTTCACGCTTTCCTTGAGCGCCTTCACGAGGTCGGTGCGCTCCCAGGAGAACGAGCCGTCGCGGCCGGCCTTGCGGCCGAAATGGCCATAGGCGGAGGTCTTGGCATAGATCGGCTTGTTGAGGTCGAGATGGCGGCGGATACCGGTCGGCGAAAGGTCCATGTTCTTGCGGATAGCCGCTTCGATCTGATCCTCGGTGACCTTGCCGGTGCCGTGCAGGTCGACATAGATCGACAGCGGCTGGGCGACGCCGATCGCGTAGGAAATCTGGATCGTGCAACGGTCGGCAAGGCCGGCGGCGACGACGTTCTTGGCAAGGTAGCGGGCGGCATAGGCGGCCGAACGGTCGACCTTCGTCGTGTCCTTGCCGGAGAATGCGCCGCCGCCATGCGGAGCGGCACCGCCGTAGGTGTCGACGATGATCTTGCGGCCGGTGAGGCCCGCATCGCCGTCCGGTCCGCCGATGACGAACTTGCCGGTCGGGTTGATATACCACTTGCAATCGTCGGCGATCTTCAGTCCGCCGAGCGCTTCGCGGATATAGGGCTCAACAACGGCGCGAACCTTCTTCGAAACCCAGCTCTCGTCGAGATGCTGGGTCGAAAGCACGATCGAGGTTGCTTCCGACGGCTTGCCGTCGACGTAACGCACGGTCACCTGGCTCTTGGCGTCGGGGCCGAGCTTGGCGACTTCGCCGTCGCCCTTCTTGCGGGCAACTGCGAGCAGCTGCAGGATCTTGTGGGAATAATAGATCGGGGCTGGCATCAGGTCCGGCGTTTCGCGGCAGGCGTAACCGAACATGATGCCCTGGTCGCCGGCGCCCTCGTCGCCCTGCTGGTCGGCGGCGCTATCGACGCCCTGCGCGATGTCGGCCGACTGCGAGTGCAGGAGCACGTCGATCTTCGCCTTCTTCCAGTGGAAGCCGTCCTGCTCGTAGCCGATATCCTTGATGGCGCGGCGGGCGGCGGCCTTGAACTTCGAAGGATTGATGACGTCCTTGCCATCCTTGTCCTTCTTCATCAGGCTCGGCGGCAGGCGGACCTCACCGGCGATGACGACGCGGTTGGTCGTCGCCAGCGTCTCGCAGGCAATGCGCACGCCCCATGGGTTGACGCCGGTCTTGGCCGCTTCGCGGTAGACCAGATCGACGATCTCGTCGGAGATACGGTCACAGACCTTGTCCGGATGACCTTCGGCAACAGATTCGCTGGTAAAGAGATAATTCGCGCGCATTTCGGGATTCCCCTCAAAGAACAAAAGCCAGCTAGTAGGTACTCAGTTCGAGGCCTGATGACAAGCGCAGAAGGACATAAATATATCTTTATATCTGCGGCAAAGTGACAAATTTTGCCCCAAAAACGCAAAAAAGGCGGCCTTTCGACCGCCTTTCGAATTCTGCGCCGGTCTTGGTTCAGTCGGCGTCGGCTTCAGCGGCCAAGGCTTTCACCAGCTCCACGACCTTGCGGCGAACCTTGGGATCGGAAATCTTGACGAAGGCGCGGTTGAGCTGCAGGCCCTCCGAGGAAGACAGGAAATCGACGACGTAGTTCGAGCTGGAGGTTTCCATGCCGCCGCCGGCATTGGAATGTTCGCCGGGCGCGTCCTCGAAGAAAAACGACACCGGAACATTGAGGATGTTCGAGATGTTCTGCAGACGGCTTGCGCCGACGCGGTTGGTGCCCTTTTCGTATTTCTGGATCTGCTGGAAGGTGATGCCAAGGCTTTCGCCAAGCTTTTCCTGGCTCATGCCCAGCATCGTACGGCGGAGACGAATACGGCTGCCAACATGGATGTCGATCGGATTCGGCTTCTTCTTGTTTTCAATCATGGTCGTGCCCTAGCTAAGAATTTCAACTGTTTCTAACCGGCATGCCCCTGATCCATCCCAAAACGCCACGTTGCAAGCGGTGGGGAACCCACCTTCGAACATACGTTAAGAACGCCGATTGTCATCACTATGCAATTTTAGGGGTTTTTGGTCAATTCAACCCGGAAATAAAACCTCTGCGAGAAATTAGCGCAATCAAAATCAGCAGTGCCTCGGTCAACCAGAAGTATGTTTGCCGGGGGATTGTCGTTCCAAGTCCCGCACCGATGCTATCGAGCGTTGCATCGACGAAGCCGGTTTCTCCAAGATCGAGGCCCGCAATAATTTCCCCATGGGCATTCACCAGCGCTGAAATGCCGTTATTGGCGTCGCGAATCAACGGCAGGCCGGTTTCGACAGCCCGCACGCGCGCCTGCTGGAAATGCTGGTAGGGGCCGGGCGTCAAGCCGAACCAGGCATCATTGGTGATATTGAGGATTGCGTTGGCGTCTTTAATGTCACCGGTCATTTCGCCGGGAAAAATGATCTCGTAGCAGATCAGCGGATAGAGATTGAGCCCGCCGGGCAGCGCCAGCAGGTGCCGGCTTGCCGCGGCCGAAAAGCCGCCCGGAACCTCGACGACGTTCTGGATGCCGAATTCGGTGAGCACGTCCTCGAAGGGCAGATACTCGCCGAAGGGCACCAGATGCACCTTGTCGGAGGCGGCGATGATCTGTCCGCGGCCGTCGATCACGTAGATGGAATTATAGTAGCGCGGCGGCGTACCCGGTCCCATCTCCTCGGCGCGTACGGCGCCGGCAATCAGGATCTGATTGTCGTCGAGCGTATCGGCAATCCGCGTCAGCGCATCCTGGTTGTCGGTCAGGATGAAGGGGATCGAGGTTTCCGGCCAGACGATGATGTCGGGTTTGCGCCCGCCATTCTTCGGCGCTTCGGCCGAGAGCTTCAGATGCGTCTCGAAGATCGTGGCGCGGTCGACGTCGTTATCCATTTTCTCTGTCTGGTCGATCGCCGGCTGCACCAGCCGCACCACCGGCCGCTTGTCCTCAGGCAATATGTCCGGCCGCGGCGCGAGATGGAGAGCGTAAGCGCCATAACCCAGATGGGCGGCAAAGAGCAGGACGGCGAGCGCGATGCCCGGCCGCGCCCCTTGCCGCGTCCCGGCAAGGGCAGGCGCGGAAAAGACGAAGACGGCAAGGGCCGTCACGCCCATCGCCCCGATCAGATGCGCCGACTGCATCATCAGCGGAACCGGCATCATGCCGTAGCCGATGGCGTTCCAGGGAAAGCCGGTGAGGATCACGCTTCGAAGCCATTCCATCAGCCCGAAGCCTGCCGCAAGCGCGGCGATCCGCCCCATGCCATCAGACCAGAAGATGCGGGCAAGGGCGGCCGCCAGCCCGTAGAAGATCGCAAGACAGGCCGGCAGCCCGAGGATTGCCAGCGGCAGCGCCCAGGCGAATTCTTCCTGATCGACCAGCAGCGCATGGCCAACCCACCAGAGGCCGGCGACGAAATAGCCGAAACCGAACAGCCAGCCGGTGGCAAACGCCGGCCACAGCCTGCCGATCAGGCCGCTTTCAGGCGAAGCCGCCGCCCCGTCGATCAGCCAGACGAGCAGCGTGAAGGAAACGAACATCGCCGCGAAAAAGCCGATGGGCGGCAGCGCCAGCACCGCGAAGGCCCCGGCGGCGATGGCCAGCAGCGACCGTTTGAAACCCCAGACGAGGATAACCCTGTCCGCAAGCCGCTCCATGCGCACTCCCATCAAACCGCGAATCAACCCATCCGCAGTCTTTCAAAAAAGCGGCTCTTTGTCCCGTCAGTTGGGTCGCCATTGCGCGCATGAGCGCAGGCTGTTGGCGAAAGCGTTTGGCGCAAGCGCTTTAGAAGCATTGGCTGCAAGGGAGCGCTCTGCCGCCCGTCCCGCGGGAGGGGCCGCAGGATTTCTTCCTCAGGTACCGACCTGTCGAGCCAGAGCCAAGGCGTTGCCGAGGCATCGTCGGCGAGAGTCCCGGCAAGAGCCCCTTTATGCCCTAACCGAAGACAAGGTTCTTGGCTCTTTCTGCTTGTGGCCAGTTGCAGCACGGTAGGCTGTCAGTTTCACAACAAGGACCGTAACATGCTTCTACCCGTGGAGAATAATACCGTTGCTGCTCGGGGCACGGACAAACTGGTGCATGGCGCCGAGGTCGCCTCGGCTTCGCCGATTATCGATTGGCTGGCCGGAGACGAATGCCATGCACTGGATGAGGCAGGGGTCATTTCAGGACTGGGCCGCCGACTTCGAGCAATTGGAGTACCAGTCGATCGATTGGCACTCTACCTTATAACGCTGCATCCAGAATATTTCGGTAGGAGCATTGCCTGGACGGAGGAAGAACCCGTCGATATCGAGGACCGCCAACACGGGACCATTAGCCTGGCGTTCATGGATAGCGCAATATCTCACGCAATGCGGACGAGAAGAACAGTCGTGGTTGGCCGTAGCGGCGTCGGAGCAAGCTGGCAGTGTCTGAGGACCCTCGCGGATCGCAACCTCGAGCAATTGATCGTCTCACCTCTCTGCAATTCTGACGGCCCGGTTAGCACCGCCTCTTTTGCGACGCGAAAACCGACCGGCTTTACCGACATTGAGCGCCAAATCATTCAGCGCGTTTCGCCCGCGCTTCGTAACGTCTGTGAACTACTGACGCTTCGAAAAGTGGGGAACACCATGCTTGATACGTACATCGGCCCCTACACGGCGCAACGTGTTCGGGCTGGCCACATACGGCAAGGCGAGGTTGAGTCCATCGACGCGGCGTTGCTGCTTTGCGACCTGCGGGGTTTCACCAAACTTTCCAACCGCCTGCCACCCCAGGAGGTCATGCAATTCGTCAATTGTTACTACGATAAGGTCGTACCTTCGATTACAGGCAACGGTGGTGAAGTCGCCAAGTTCATGGGAGATGCCGTTTTGGCTTTCTTCCCGGCGTATAGTGCCGAATGGGCGGCAGCCTCCGCTTATAACGCCGCGATAGAAATCTCGACCCGAACGGCAGAAGCCACCGGTATCAAGATGGATGTTGGCATCGCGCTGCACTATGGCATCGTCAACTATGGAAACATCGGCTCCGGCGGCCGTCTTGATTTCACGTTGATCGGACCAGACGTCAATCTGGTGAACCGGATACAACATGTTTGCAGCGAGGAAAGTCGCCAACTGCTGATGTCGCGTTCATTTGTGGAAGCACACATTGGTTGTGAGCGCCTTCCCATCGGGCATCGCCAATTGAAGGGTTTCGAAAGACCCGTTGAGCTCTTTCAAGGCCCAGAGTTGGATCGCAAGCTGACGATCGACGTGCCTCATTCCGGAAGCATATCCAAACAAGCTTGCTCTTAAACGGCATAGGCATGTTCCAATCCTTGCGATGTGGGGATTGGGCGTGACCCATTCGAAGCCACTTCGGAACGTCGACCCGAGGGTCACTTTTCAACCAGCCCAGCCGGATCGTCGTCCACCGTATTGGAATGCCGATGTGCCTCTGAACAAGGTGCTTTCTCCGCAACCATCGCTCCCAGACACAAGAGGAATTCCTAACTCGTAAAACAGGCACCGACCACCATGGCGGGCGGTAAGCCCGGCAAACAAAGAATGGATTAACCGATGGCATGGGCATTATTGAGTATTGCCGGCATCCTCGAAATCGCATTTGCTTGTGCATGAAGATGTCCGAAGGTTTCACGCGGCTAATACCGACGCTGATTACAATCGCGGCTGGATTATCGAGCGTATTTCTCCTTTCACTTTCCCTGCGCACACTCCCAGTCGGAACCGGATACGCCGTCTGGACGGGCATCGGCGCGGCGGGAACGGCCATTTTCGGGATGATGTTTCTTGGTGACCCGCCAACACCCATGAGGTTCGTTTGCATCATGGCGATCTTATCGGGAGTGATTGGTCTCAAACTCGTATCGGCGCAATGACCGCCATTATCGCCCAGCTCCAGGGCATGCATGACTGCCTGCTAGGTTCGCACTTCACCTAAAGGCAGCGGATGTAAGATCGCTTGTCTGCCTCGCGGGAATTGCTCGAGGATATCAGGCCGCTGCCGCAACCAGGCAATCATAGATTTGTTGATCGAGATGCTCCGCGACGCTTGTCACTCTATCATCGTTGAACTGCCCAAATAGATCCGACGGTCGATCGTATTCCAAGGTCGCAGTCCCTTCTTCATTTTCATAGAGCATGATCCTCAATGGCGCGTACAATCCTGCTGGCAGCTGGTGCTTCGTCATTTCGCTAGAAATCAGCACATTGCCGATAACGTATTGAAGCGCGTGGCGGCTTCCGCCACGAATCGCCAGCCAGTCCCCGTGCGTTGCCACGGAAAATATGATCAGCCCGGCGCTGCCCTGTAATCTTTCCAACTCCTTCTTGACCCTGACGAAGTCGCCATCCCGAAGTATTTTCCGGATCCCATTGTCAAAGTGAGGCAGCTTTTCGATCTTCGTCTTGACCTGGTCGAATGATCTTTTGGATACGATGCGAATATGCTCGATCCAGACCGGGGTGCGAACCACGCTTATTCCGTTGCTGTCGGTCATCGTTGTATCCTTTCAAAAGCCGACGGTGAGAGTTCAACGATCAAGTTCCGGAGGGCGAAGCTGATGCGGTAATCAGACCAACGCAGGACCTCCTTCAGTGACCTCGGCAGTATTCGTCGGCACGGACGGCGTGATGCGCTCATGCACGTGAATTGTCGGCGTACGATCGATCAACAGACTGAGCAGTTCGGGCCGGCTATAGTGTCCGCGTGAATCCATCAGCTGTTTGCGTTTGTCGATCAGGGTGAAGTCGAGATCAGCAATCACGACGCCTTCGCCTGAGCGCAATGGTTCCTCGATCAAGCTGCCGTCCGGTGCGACAATCGCGGTAAAGCAGCCGCTGGAAATCGGACCGATACTACAGCCGGTGTCTTCCATGACCTGGGCCTGTTGCTGCGGGTCGAGCCAGGCTGTTGCATTGACCACGAAACAACCGGATTCCAGCGCGTGCTGCCGGATGTTGACAGCCATCTGTTCGGAAAACAGATCCCCCCCAAACGAGCCGGGATACATTGCCGAGTGAATTTGCTCGCCATCAGCCATGAGCGCGAAGCGCGCAAGCGGATTGTAATGCTCCCAGCATGCGAGTTGGCCGATACGTCCCACCGCGCTGTCGACAGCCCGAAGGCCAGACCCGTCTCCATATCCCCAGATCATCCTTTCATGGAAGGTCGGTGAAATCTTGCGGCGTCGCTGCAACAAAGTACCATCGGCATCAAACAGCAACTGGGTATTGTAGATCGTGCCCCCGTCGCGTTCATTGACCCCTATGGAAACGACCACCCTCGCTCGCTTACAGGCTTCAGCGATGGTGCGTGTGGTGTCAGATGGGATGGTGACCGATTGATCCAGCAATCGCAGATGCTCTTTTCCTGTCCGCAAGTCATAGGCGGACTGGACGAAGGAGAAATACGGGTAATATGGGACGACCGTTTCGGGAAAGGTCGCGAACTGGACCCCCTTGTCACCAAGGTCGGCGATCTTGGTGACGACTTTGTCGACCGTTTCTTCACGGCTGTAAAGCGAGGGACTGATCTGGACCGCGGCGGCCTTTACGATTGTCATTGTCAACCTCAATTCTGATTGCTGGTCACACGAGGTGTGATGCTCACGTCGTCACGATTGTCAGATGGTTTCGCCCGTAAAATAAGCGTGAGCTCCTCGGTGCACGGGGATCAGCCCATCGGGTGCGACGGCAGGTCTCGGCAGTAGGTTTTTGTGCTCGGTCAGTGTTTGCGCGACGGCATAGGCATGACTGTCCGGAAAATCCGTTCGGCTCACCAGCACGTGGCTGTCGAACGACACGATGAGCCTTAATGGCAGATTGCGAATATCGGCGAAGGGCGGTCCGGCGGCGAAGAGCGCCTCGGCGCTCTCCCTCGTCATGATGGCGATATCCTGCTGGCGTGTGCCGATGAGGACCCCGACGCGCCGTGTGTCAGCGGCGCGGATCAGTCTTGCGCGCGAAGCAGGCAGAAAACGTTCCAGCACCTCTACTGCCGATTCCGACAGGTCACTCGCGACTGCATCGTCTCTCTGACCGACGAGCAGAAGGCGGTACCGGCGGTAGGTCCGCGTCAAGCCGTCGGGTTCCATATCGGCGAACCAAAGTCCGGCGGGCCTGTGGTGTGTCTCGGTGGTCGTAGCCGCCGGGCGGAACCCCGTAAGCACTGAAACGGCTAAGCCTGTGCCTAAGGTCAATAGGGTGCGGCGTTGCATGATCATTGCTCCTTGAACACGTCGCGATTCAAGATCGCCGTAACCCCCACATTGGGGTAGTCGACGACCTGCGCTATGTTGAGGTCGACAGCGACACTGGTCAGAACGTAAGCCTGCTCGCGGGTGAGTCCCTTGGTCTTGACCAGAAAATCGATCATGTTGAGCGTGGCGTTTCGCGCTGCTAGCGTGAGATCCTCCGAGAGGTTTGCGAGCGGAGCAATCTTCTCACCACCAAGGTAGGTCTCAAAAACAGGCAGTTCGCCTTCACTCTTAACCGGGAGACCTGAGATCGCGTAGAAACTCGATGGCGCAAGCTGCTTGAGCTGTGAACCGCCTTCGAAATGCATTGTAGTCTGAAGCTTGGCACCACCAGGTCTGACCTGGGCCTCGAGTGTCACCCTACCACCCGTCTCGATGGCGGTTCCGGCCACCTCGCCGCCGCCCATGGCAAAGTGGACGTCACCGGCAAACAGACCACAACCGTCGATGAAGCATGGCAACAATATCGTCGTACCGACAATTGTTTCCCTGGCGTCAACGTTCCCTCCGTTCTCACGCGGCGGAACGGTGCGTAGGCATTCGGACTTTGCTGTGCCATCGACGCCACAGAGATCTGCTGGTAGCGCTTCAACTGGCTGCGGCGTCAGCACTGCACCGCCTGCATCGGCAAGCTCCTGCTCGCGCTTAAGCCATTTTTGAAGTTCTTCCTTGTCTGGAAGCACACCAATGGTACCCATGAAGGAGTTGTTTGGCACCGAGATGCCGGGCATGTCTTTGGAGCGTGCTTCCAGGCGGTTCAGATCCCAGTGAACAATGTATGGATCGGTGAACAGATCTCTCAGGAAACCGAATCCCGGAACGACCGTGGTCGTCCCGAATTCGTCAGGCTCGATGTCCACCACTGTCACGGCAATAGAATCGCCCTTCTTGGCCCCTTCAATATAGACGGGGCCCGTCAGGGGGTGGCAGCGGTTCAGGTCGACGGCCGCGACGTCCTCCGCGGTCGACGAAAAATCAAGGTCGGAATCCAGCCCATCACGGGTCTCGAGAATGAATTTCTGGCCAGGCTTCACACGCGCAACTGGCTTAACCGCATAGTGAACTCGGTTAAAGCAGTTTGGATCATCCTTGCAATGTTCGCCCGACTTCGCGACGATCACTGGCCTTGGCCCCTTGACGTCACTGGTATCGGCGAAGGCACCGCTTCCAACAAGGAACATCGCAACTGCAGGTGCAGCACATGCAAATTTTGACCTTACGCAGTGTGCTGGGATGCGAGGAACCGCAGCCCACTTGCTGATCTTTTGCAAGGGCTCCTGAAACCCGTTGAAATTTCTGGAAACCGCAGCTGAAGTCTTTCGATAGTCGATACGGCTGTTCATGGCAATTTCCTTCCATTTTGGAGACGAGGAACGCAACACGCAAAAATATATCCCCGCGAATTCGAGGTCTATTTCGCGATAGGTTCGTCGATGCTTTGACATATTGGCGAAAAGAGCGTGCCGCATATGCAGCGACGATCTGCTTCTGTTTTATTGAAATCGAGATTTCGATAGAAGGACCATGATTAGACTTCATTATTAGTCCATGAGTGCGTTGCGTCACACTAGGGCCATCACGCACTCTTTCGCACGCAGCCTCGGCAGGCTAGGGCATGTCCCGTAACCCACCTGCTGGCTGCGGAAGGCTCAGATAGTCGTTCTAAATGAAGACATTGCCTCTCATGGGCCGCCACCGCTGCGGTTCAAGTTGGGCGTTGGCCTCCGGCCGGATCGGCAAAGAACATCTTATCGGGATCATGCAAACGGACGTTCGCATTTTGCGCAGGTTGCCGAGCAGTGCAATCTGCCGCAACCTTGAAAATAAGTAGATTGCTGAAGGTCGCTGACGAACGCGTTGTTGTCAGATTTAGCAAGCTTGGCGCGATAACGATCGAAGCCGACAGCACTGAAAGTTGACCCTGCGACTTTAAGCCTACCCACCATTCTCGATCAGTAAGTTGGCACCGCGATCAGATCGGGATGGAAAGAGGCAAAGTGTTCTCGGACCAATTGATCCGTGTTGCGTCTTATCGAAGCAAGCTCATTGACGTGCGAGCCTGTTCCTTGGACCGAGAATATCGCTACGTTATGTAGGCCGATCATGCCTAGGATTGCTGTCAGGTATGGCGTGAGAAAGTCGGGTTGCTGCGGGTGCTCACCGGAGAATCGACCGCCCGAGGAGATGGCGACGAAGACGGGGCGATCCTGTAGCGTCCCGACCTTTCCAAACTTGCTGATATTGAAGGTCCTCCGCGTTCGAACGATATGATCGATCCACAACTTCAAGGTCGCGGGGAGCGTCAAATTATGCATTGGCGTAGAAATGACCACGACGTCCGCAGTTTCCAGCTCCAGTATCAACTCCTCAGACTTGGCCATGGATCCGAGTTGAGACACGTCTTTGGAGGAGCCTTGGGAAACCGCGTAATCCTCGTCGATCGGCGGGATGACGCCTTGGCCAATCACACGGTCGATTACCGTTGTGTCGGGATCGCTCTGCCGCAACTGGCTGATGATCTGTTGCGAGAGTCGATAGCTCTCGGATGCTTCCCCGCGAGGACTGCAGCTGACATGAAGCACTCTCATTGGATTCACTCCTGATCTTGCGCAGCACCGGCCGCATCAATGAGCGTACAGGCCGGTCAAAGCAGACCCAAGGTCCAAGAACGGTAAACGAATCTGGACCATCAATGCGATTTCCGGTACCGGCGCTTACGACACTCACGTCACAAGATCGGTGACCTTCGTGCTGTCGGTTCACTGGACGATATGGTACAGATCTTTGCAGCGAAGCTGAAATGACGACTGGCCCATGACCGTCGCGAAGAGCAACGACTTCCCGCCACTAGATCCGAACGCAGGCGTGCCTTTCTATCGGCAAATCTACGATCGGTTCCGCGCCGCCATTGCCTCGGGCCTTTTGAAGCCCGGGGACCGGATACCCTCGGCGCGGGCGCTGACAAAAGAACTCGGTTTGGCAAGAGGTACGATCGAATCGGCATATTCTTTGCTCGCAGCCGAGGGATACATCGAATCACACGGTCAAGCAGGTACCGTTGTAACACCGGGCCTCAGTACGCTCACGCCTGTGCCTGTCCCAGCCCTGCAGCAAATAAGCAATGCAGCGGAGGTTAGCTTTCGTCCGGATTCCATTTTGCCGTTTCAGATGGGCTTGCCAGCCCTCGATGCATTTCCTCGGAAGATCTGGGCGCGGCTGGGCGCGGGATGCGTCCGCGCTATGCAGCCGTCTGATATGGTCCATCCTCCAATATACGGCCTACCCGCACTGCGAACGGAGATCGCAACTTACCTGCAGGTTTCGCGAGGAATTGGCTGCTCACCTTCTCAGGTATTCATAACATCAGGTTATCGCCACACCATAGAACTGATCGCCGACACTTTGTTGAAGGCAGGAGACCACGTCTGGCTTGAGGATCCGGGGTATCCGCCAACGCGAGAGATATTCAGACACATGCAAATCACGACCGTCCCAGTGCGAGTGGATCAAGACGGGATGGTGATATCCGATGGCTTGAAGGCGGCCCATGGCGCTGTTGCAGCCGTTGTGACGCCCGCACACCAAAGTCCACTGGGCATGTCTTTGATTTTGCCGCGGCGATTAGCGCTCCTGGACTGGGCCGCGAAAAGTAAGTCTTGGATTATCGAGGACGACTATGACGGCGAGTACCGCTACGTTAGTCGTCCGCTGCCCGCGCTAAAGAGCTTGGATCGCAATGGGCGTGTCCTCTATTCCGGCACCTTCAGCAAGGTTCTCTTTCCGGGTCTTCGACTAGCTTATCTTGTCGTCCCGGAAGACCTGGTCGAGCGGTTTGAGCATATCAGCCAAACTTTAGCGGGAGGGAGTCCTGAGCTTACACAAGCCATCGTCACCGCGTTCATCAAAGAGGGGCACTTCGCGCGTCATATCCAACGGATGCGAAAACTTTATGC
This sequence comes from Rhizobium leguminosarum bv. trifolii WSM1325, assembly GCA_000023185.1. Lineage (NCBI taxonomy): Bacteria > Pseudomonadati > Pseudomonadota > Alphaproteobacteria > Hyphomicrobiales > Rhizobiaceae > Rhizobium > Rhizobium leguminosarum. Next base: position 24,089 of record CP001622.1, read on the forward strand.
TCAGCGCAGGAAAGCAACGGCGATAGGCCTCGAGACGGTCCTTGGAAAGCACATGAGCATTGCCTCCCAACCGGGTGGGATGCACTTGATTCTCCAGCTGAAAAACCAGCACTCAGACCGCTTGCTTTCAGCGCGTATGCGGGAAAGCGGACTTTACGCGGAGGCCTTGGCCGATTGGACGATGCTTTCGGAAGCGCCGGCGGCCCTGCTCGTCAACTTCACGAACATTGGCAGCCAAAGCGTGGCGGAGCACCTCGCAAAGCGGATATTGCAACTCATGTGAATAGTGAATTTTCAGAACTTGTGCGGCAGGGCGCAATCTTGCCGTCAGCGGCAGTTCCAAGGGCAGCTCCTTCAAAAAGAAACAATCGCCTTTTGCCGGTAGTGTCCATCAAGGATTGCATGGCCCAGTGCGCAAGTTGCTTCATGGCCCTTCTCGACTGGTGCGAGATTGGACATGATCCGTCCTACAGTCGCAACATGGATTTCTTCATGGCGGATCGCATTGATTGTGCCAGTGCTTCCCCTGACGGTTTCAACGCCTTCGCGGGCGTTCGCGCCGCTGTTGAGAAGAGCGACCTTCCCAAGCAACTGTTCGATCTGGTTTATCTACGAGTTTCGCAAATGAATCGCAGTGCGCTTTACGTCGACGTACATTCCCGCAGTCTCTTGGAGTTAGGGCTGACCGTTGAGAAGCTCGGGCAAGTGCCCATATGGCGAAACGCTGGTCACCTATTCAACGCCCGCGAACGAAGCGCGCTGGCGTGGGCGGAAACCGTAACACGTGTCGCCGAAACCGGCGTTCCTGATAGCGATTATGAGGCTGCTGCTGTCGAATTCAACAACAAGGAACTAGCGGACCTGACATATGCGATTGCCCTGATGAACGCTCTGAATCGAATCGGGATGGCGTTCCGCTCAACGCTCTCTGGAAAAGCTTGAAGCAGCCTCGCCGGTTGTTCAGATTTTGCCAACGCATCCATTGGCCAAATGTGTCTTGGATTTTGCGCGACAGTGTCGCGACAAACAGACGTGACCACAACTAAAGGGTACCCACGATGACATCGACTTTTCCGCACGAGCTCCTCGCCTTGCGTGCCTCGATAGACAACATTGACGCCGCGTTGATGCATATGCTGGCAGAACGTTTCCGTTGCACAAAGGCGATTGGGGCGCTCAAGGCTAGGCAAGGACTCCCCGCCTCTGATCCCGAGCGCGAACAATCACAGATCCAAAGACTGCGCTCACTCGCGTCGACATCGGGTTTAGACCCTGACTTTGCCGAGAAATTTCTGACCTTCACGATCGACGAAGTGATCCGACACCATCGGGCAGCCGCGGCAAGGTGATCGCGACGCAGCGCTCTTAGAAGGTCTCGTTCGGCGGTCCGAAAGAACAGTTGGAACAATATCGGGAAATCCACGGCATTGTCTGTGACTGATCGCAAGGCCGTTCCTAATGCTCCCCCAAGATGATCTCGGTGATGCCGACGGGTTTCGATATTCGATAATTAGTCGGGCTTTTCGCTTGAGGCTCACCGTAAGCCAGACCTGAAGCGGCCGCGTGCAATTTCTCGACCGGCTTCTCGCCGCCGGATTCTAACCACGCCCAGAGACCAGAGGACAAGCCTTGATCAGGTCCTCGGGCAGGCCCAGCGCTTTTCCGATATCCGGGATCGCGCCCTTCTGTCAGTTGGCGGTCGATTCCGCCGGCCGGTCGTCGCCGGGAGCTGCGTCACCATCCGCCTTGGCGCGACGGCGGATCGCGTGGCGCTTGCGGGTGATGCGCAGCCGCTTGATGCGGCGGGGATCGGCGTCGAGGATGTGGAATTCGAAGCCCGGCAGCGCCTGGACGACCTCGCCGCGCACCGGGATGCGGCCAAGTGCTGAGAAGATCAGGCCGCCCAGCGTATCGACCTCGTCGACCTGCTCGCTGATGTCGAAATCCGGCCCGATCGCTTGGGCGATCTCTTCGAGCTCGACGCGGGCGTCGGCGATGAACATGTCCTCGGCGACGCGCTTGAACATCACCTCTTCGTCGTCATGTTCGTCATCGATGTCGCCGACCACCATTTCGACGATATCTTCATGTGAGGCCAGCCCGTCGGTGCCGCCATATTCGTCGATGACGAGCGCCATCTGCGTGCGGTTCACCTGCATGCGGCGCAACAGGTCGGACGCCAGCATCGACGGCGGCACGAACAGGATCTTGCGGACGATGCCGGCCTCGGCCAGCGTCTTTTGCAGGTCGACACGGGCGAGATCGAAATTCGGCTTGGCCGAACGCGTGGCCTTGTGGATGTTTTCGGGCGCGACCTCGATCGCCGGCACGGCAGCGGCCGGCTTCGCCGGGCCGCGGCGCTTGTTGCGCGCCTGCTTGGCGACATAGGAGAGCAGGTCGCGAATGTGCACCATGCCGCGCGGATCGTCGAGCGTATCGGCATAGACAGGCATGCGCGAGCGGCCGGATTCCTCGAAGAGGATCATCAGCTCGCCGATGGTGATGTTCTGGTCGACCGCCTCGATATCGGCGCGCGGCACCATCACGTCGGCGACGCGGACCTCGCGAAAACGCAGGATGTTGTTGAGCATCGCCCGTTCGTCGGGCGAAAAGGCGTCGTCGCCGGCCGCATCGGTCATCAGCGCGTCGGCGAGATCCTCACGCAGTCGCGAGCCCTGCTGCGGGCGAAGGATACGCGCGGCGCGCGACCAGAAGGATTGCGATCGGCCGGATGGCCGACTACTACTGCCCGCCTCGTCGGAAGAGGAGGATGGCTCGGAGTCCTTGGCGTCTGCCGCCGGCTTCGTCGTAAAGTCGCTCATGGTTCCATTTTAAGGTCTTGACCCTCGTAGGGATCAGATAGGCCGAGCTGGGCCAAAATGCGAGTCTCCAGCCCCTCCATAATTTCGGCTTCGGCACTATTCATATGGTCGTAGCCGAGAAGATGCAAGAAACCGTGCACCAGAAGATGGGTCAGGTGGTCGTCGAAACTCTTTTCGAGCTCGGCCGCTTCCCGCTCCAGCGTCTCCCGGGCGATGATGATGTCGCCGAGCATCGGGCCGGGCATCTTGCCGGGCTGAACCGGAAAGGCCGGAAAGGAGAGCACGTTGGTCGCCTTGTCCTTGCCGCGCCATTCCGCATTGATGTCCTGGATCGAGGCATCGTCGGTGAAAACAAGCGAAACCTCGGGCGGCAACGTCGGGAAGGGCTGCTTCTCGCTGTCGCTGAGATAGACCACTGCTGCGCCGAGCACGCGTTCGCAAAACGACAGCAGCGTCTCCTCGCCGGGCCAGCCGATGTCCTCGACGCTGATCTGGATGTCGAGTTCGGCCATTAGCCCTGCCGGCTGACGTCTTCGGCGACGGCATACGTGGAATCATAGGCCCTGACGATGCGCCCGACCAGCGGGTGGCGGACGACGTCGGTATCCGTGAAGCGCACGATCGAGATTCCCTCGACGCCGTTCAGAAGCTGCAAGGCCTCGACGAGGCCGGATTTGACGCCGCGCGGCAGGTCGATCTGGCTCGGGTCGCCGGTGACGATCATGCGCGCATTCTCGCCGAGACGCGTCAGGAACATCTTCATCTGCATCGACGTCGTGTTCTGCGCTTCGTCGAGGATGATGGCGGCGTTGGCGAGCGTGCGGCCGCGCATGAAGGCCAGCGGCGCGATTTCGATGACGCCGGCAGTGATCGCCCGGTCGACCTTGTCGGCCGGGATCATGTCGTAGAGTGCGTCATAGAGCGGGCGAAGATAGGGGTCGACCTTTTCCTTCATGTCCCCGGGCAGGAAGCCGAGGCGTTCGCCGGCCTCGACGGCCGGGCGCGACAGGATGATCTTTTCGACCGCGCCGCGCTCCAGGAGCTGGGCGGCATGGGCGACGGCAAGATAGGTCTTGCCAGTGCCGGCCGGGCCGACGCCGAAGACGAGCTCGGCGCGTTCCAGCGCCCTGATATAGGCGTCCTGCGTCGGCGTGCGGGCGATGATCGTCTTCTTGCGCGTGGAAACCTGCGCCATCGTCAGCTTGGCTTTGCGCTCCATGGTCGGCAGGCTGAGCTGATCGTCGGCGGCGACCGCCATGCGGATTGCGCCCTCGACGTCGGATTGTTCCACGCTGCCGCCTTTCTGAAGTTTTTCATAGAGATAGTCGAGCGTGCGCCGCGCCTGGTTGGTGGTCACAACATCGCCTGTGATGACGACCGAATTGCCGCGTGCCCGCGCATCGATGTTCAGCCGTTGTTCGAGCAGCTTGAGGTTCTGGTCGAATTGACCGAAGAGCTCGCTGGCGAAGCGGTTGTTCTCGAACGTCAGGACGAAGTGATTGGTATCGCTCGGCGTGCGGGGGTGGCGCGGTGAAGAAGAAACCAATTCTTGTCCGTTCAAGCGGTCGGGCTCCTTGGGTTAAACCGCAGCCTCTGCGCGTTCCGCAAACAGGCTGTTTGTTCCGGTTCCTGTGATTCGCACTTTGATAATGTCACCGATTTGCGATGCTTTTGCATCAACATTCACGGATTGAAGCCAGGGAGAACGTCCGATTAGTTGTTCCGGCATGCGACCGGGCTTTTCGAGCAACAGGTCGATCTCTTTGCCGATGCAGGATTCGGCAAATTCCTGCTGCTGCTTCAGGAGAAGCATTTGCAGGCGTTCCAGCCGTTCTGCCTTGATCTCTTCCGGCACCTGGTCCTTCAGCTCCGCGCCGGGCGTGCCCGGCCGCGTCGAGTATTTGAACGAGAAGGCCTGTGCATAACGGACCTCCTCCACAAGTCTCAATGTATCCTTAAAATCCTCATCTGTCTCCCCCGGAAAGCCGGTGATGAAATCGCCCGACAGCGCGATGTCGGGCCGCACCGTGCGGATGCGCTCGATCAGCGTGAGATATTCGGCGGCCGTATGGCGCCGGTTCATCGCTTTCAGGATGCGGTCCGAGCCCGATTGCACCGGCAGGTGCAGATAGGGCATCAGTGCGCTCAGGTCGCGATGGGCATTGATCAGCCGGTCGTCCATGTCGCGCGGATGGCTTGTGGTATAACGCAGCCGCGCAAGGCCGGGGATCTCGGCCAGCCGGTAGAGCAGGTCGCCGAGGCTCCATGCCTCACCTTGCGGCCCGGCGCCGTGCCAGGCGTTGACGTTCTGCCCGAGCAGGGTGATCTCGCGCACCCCGCTGTCGGCGAGCTTTTCGGCCTCCTCGACGATCTGCGAAACCGGCCGCGACACTTCCGAGCCGCGTGTATAGGGCACGACACAGAAGGTGCAGAATTTGTCGCAGCCCTCCTGCACCGTCAGGAAGGCGGTGACGCCGCGGGCGCGGATCCTTCGGCTCTCGGCGATCGGCAGATGCTCGAACTTGTCCTCGATCGCATATTCGGTATCGACGACGCGCTGGCCCTGTTTGGCCAGGCGTAGCGCTTCCGGCAGGCGGTGGTAGGTCTGCGGGCCGATGACGACGTCGACGGCGGGTGCGCGGCGCAGGATCTCCTCGCCTTCGGCCTGGGCGACGCAGCCGGCAACGCCGATCATCATCTCCCGTCCGTCCGCCGCCTTCTTCTTTTTCATATCGCGGAGCCGTCCGAGCGCCGAATAGACCTTCTCGGCCGCCTTCTCGCGGATATGGCAGGTGTTGAGCAGAACGAGGTCCGCCTCTTCCATATCGTCCGTCGGCTCGTAGCCGTCGCGGGCGAGCGCATCGCTCATGCGCATGGAATCGTAGACGTTCATCTGACAGCCATAGGTCTTGATGAAGACCTTGCGGCTGTTGCTGCCGTCGTGGAGGCTGTCGCTGGGAATTGCCTCGGGGGCCTGGAGAAGGGCGCTATCCTGTGTCATGGCGCGCTATTTAGTGGTTTTTGCCGCCAGAGAAAATCGAAATCTTCTTCTAGAGCCTTTCCTGGTCAGATTGCAGCATTCTGTTGGCTGAAACGGAGTCGAATGCTCGACCGGCCGGCGCGCGTCGTAGCCAAGCTCTACGGCCAAGCCCGCCGATCGAGCAGGCGGCCCGTTTCAGCCAACCCGAAGGGCCGGGCATCTTTCCGCCAGGATCAGAGGCGATCGGCTTGGTCGTACCAAGAGGTATGCCCTTCGCCAATCGCCTCTGCCCTGACGAAAACCTGCTCCGGCAGAATGCTGCAATCTGACCAGGAAAGGCTCTAAGAGATTTCCCGCCCGCGCAGGCGGCTGTTCAGGAGGTTGCGGATGCGCAAGGCGATCGTCGCGCTCACCTCCTTGCGGCTGGTCTCGGCGCGGTAGTCCACCGCCTCGCCGAAGGAAACTTCGGCGTCGATGGCGCCGCAGCGTACGATGTCGATGAGATGCGGCAATAGGTCGAGATCCCCCGGCCAGGCGGCGAGCCGCCGGTGATAACGCCCCATGGCGATGCCATGCACCCTGGTATAGGCAACCGCCACCGGCTGCACCACGACCGTTCCCGTCGGTGACGTGGGCACCGCCATCGCGGCGGCGCCAAACAGCGAGGACTTGACCTCCAGCAGCCGGTTGCCGTCCGAGGTCGTGCCTTCGGGGAAGAGCACGACGATCTCACCGTCGGCCATGCGCCCGGCGATCTCGGTTGCCTGATGGCCGGTCTTGCGCCGCTCCTCGCGCACGACGAAGACGCTCTTCTGAAGCTTGGCGAGCGTGCCGAAGATCGGCCAGTCACGCACCTCGATCTTGGCGATGAAGACGACGTCGGCAACGGCCGACATCACCATGATATCCAGCCAGGAGGAATGGTTGGAGCAGAGCATCAGCGGCCGGCGATCTTCCAGCTTGCCCGTGACGCGGACGCGGATGCCGAGGCAATAGCAGACGATCCGGTGCCAGGTGCCGGGAAGCCTGCGCCGCAGCCGCCAGTCGAACCGCAGCGCCAGTACCTGCAGCGGCATGAGCACGATGCTGACGGCGAGGATAACGACCGCGGCGAAGGCGATGCGCAGCCAGGCGATCAAATGCTGGTCTCCCGGGCTGCCATTGCTTCAGAGATCTTCTTTCTTCAGCGGAACGCCGTAGAGCTCGAGGCGGTGGTCGACCAGCCGGAAGCCGTGCTCGCGGGCGATGCGCTCCTGCAGCGCTTCGATCTCCGGCGAGCGGAATTCGATGACCGTGCCGGTCTTCAGGTCGATAAGATGGTCGTGATGTTCTTCCGGCACCGTTTCATAGCGCGAGCGTCCGTCGCGGAAGTCGTGGCGGGCGATGATGCCGGCATCCTCGAACAGTTTCACGGTGCGATAGACGGTCGAGATCGAGATCTTCGCATCGACCTTCACCGAGCGGCGGTAGAGTTCTTCGACGTCGGGATGGTCTTCCGAGTCTTCCAGGATGCGCGCGATCACGCGGCGCTGCTCGGTCATGCGCATGCCGCGTTCGGTGCAAAGCTCCTCAAGGGTCTTGGCTACATCAGTCATCGCCGGCCTATAGAGATATTCGTGTTTCGACAACGCCGCACGGCATTTGCGCCAGCCTGCATGTTATCTCGCTGCCAGGGAACTACCGAAGAACGCGCTTCATGACAAGCGCCGTGGAGAGGGCGCCGTTTTCTTGTTTGTAATAACCCTGACGTTCGCCGACCTTTTCGAAGCCGAGCTTGCGGTAGAGGCCAAGCGCTGCCGTATTGCCGTTATCGACCTCGAGAAACATGCTCTCGCCGCCGCGCGACCGCGCTTCCCGCATCGCCGCCTGCATCAGCCGCCAGCCAAGCCCGGCACGGGCGACCTTCGCCTGCACGGCAATCGTCAGGATCTCCGCTTCGCCGGCGACATGGCGGGCAAGGATGAACCCCGGAAGCGGCTTTTTCAGGATGGCATTGGTCTGGCGCGCGACGAAGCCGAACACGGTATCCTGCATCAGCAGGCCGTGAAATTCACCGTCGCCCCAGGGGCGGGCGAAGCGCTCGCCGTGCAGGATGGCAACATCGCGGCAATCCTCGCGCTCCATGGCGATGATCTCGAATTCCGGTTTCAGCGTCAGATAGGCTTCCAGCATCGTCATACTCGTCGCGCAATTGCGTACCCGGCCTGCGGCTTGGCATCGGGTCCGCGCAGATAAAGGGGCTTCGGCTTTCCGGAATCGGGGGAGGCGGCAGCGCCCAGGCGCGCCACGATGGAGATCGGGAATCTGTTGGTATGATCGCCGCCGGCGTCGGCCTTGAGGAGGGGCGTCGCCGAACCGGTAATCTCGCCGTCGAAGCCGGCGGCAAAAGCCTGCGCTTGCGCAACGCTGACTGCCCGTGGCGCGTCGAGGGGCGAACCGTCGGCTGCGAAGGACTGGAGGTAGATTTCGTCCCGCTTGGCATCCATCGCCGCCAGCACGGCGCGATGAGGCGTCTTGTCGCGCTGGGCTGATGCCATGACTTCAAGCGTGGTGATGCCAACGGCCGGCACATTCAGAGAGAGCGCAAAACCGCGGGCTGCGGCAACGCCGACACGGATCCCGGTAAAGGAGCCGGGACCGATGGTGACGGCAAGGCGGTCGACATCCGAAAGGGCCAGTCCCGCCTGATCGAGTGCGCGATCGACGATACCAATCAGATGTTCAGCATGCCCCTTGCCGATCATGTCCGATGCCTCCCCCAGCACCGTATTCCTACCGCTGTCAAAGACGGCGGCAGCGCAGTCCACACCCGCCGTGTCGAGCGCCAGAATGATCATGCCATCAATTTCCGAATAAACCAGTGTCGCCTATCGATAAATCCGTTCGGCCGAACCCGAGATGAACGGCCGGACGAATTTAGGATTTTTAAGCGGCAATCACTTCCTGCACTTCCGGAACGAAATGCCGCAGCAGGTTCTGCACGCCGTGCTTCAGCGTTGCCGTCGAAGACGGGCAGCCGGCGCAGGAACCCTTCATGTTCAGATAGACCTTGCCGTCCTTGAAGCCGCGGAAGGTGATGTCGCCGCCGTCCTGGGCAACGGCTGGGCGCACGCGGGTTTCCAGTAGCTCCTTGATGGTCAGCACGATCGATTCATCGCCTTCGTCAAAGAATTCGTCGCCGGCATCGGCGTCTTCGGAAAGGATGGAGGCATCGCCCATGACCGGCTTGCCGGACATGAAGTGCTCCATGATCGAGCCTAATATAGCCGGCTTAAGATGTTGCCAGTCGGCATTATCCTTGGAGACGGAAATGAAATCATAGCCGAAATAGACGCCGGTGACGCCTGATATTTCGAACAGGCGGGCAGCGAGCGGCGAGGCCTGAGCCTCCTCAGTGCTGCGGAACTCGGCCGTGCCGTTTTCCATCACCACCTTGCCCGGCAGGAACTTCTGCGTGGCGGGATTCGGCGTGGCTTCGGTCTGAATGAACATCTGATTCTCCATGCGGCCGGCCCATGGTCTCGGCCGTCTTTAGAATTCTTCAAAAGAAGATAAGCCGATTGACGCCTCTAATCAAGAGACTTGTACTCAAGAAATGCTGGAACAGGATGATTTTTAGGCGCGGTCAGTCTAAAATCAGAATCCTGTTCTAATCTAAAGAGTTAGAGCGTGATCTCATCCGAAAACCGCTCGCACGTTTCGCTAACAGAGGGCGTCGATTTCCTCGTTGGTCAGCGTATCCGGCAGCACGGTAACCGGGATCGGAAACGCCGCGGCGCGGCCGGCAACCGAGGAGACCAGCGGCCCTGGACCTTCCTTCGCCGAACCGGCGGCCAGAACCAGGATCGCTACATCGCGGTCTTCCTCGATCACGGCATTGATCTGTTCGGCAGCACCGCCCTCGCGGATGACGACTTCAGGCTCGATGCCGATGGTCTCGCGCACGATCTGGGCGATCTTGGCAACCACCGCCTCGGCTTCCTCGCGCGCTTCGGCCCGCATGATCTCTTCGACGCCGAGCCATTGCTGGAAATCCCCATCGGGGATCACGTAGAGCAGCACTAGCCCGCCATTGGAATTCTTCGCGCGCCGGCCGGCATAATGAACGGCGCGTTGGCATTCGGGTGTGCCGTCGATCACTGCCATGAATTTGCGGCGGTGACCTTCGAGCCGTGAGAGTCGCTTCGATACCATGGCGCGGACTCTGACACCCGAAGCGGAAAATTTGCAAGTCCAGTTTTTGCCCTGATGCCCGAGAAGAAATCCCCTTCTCCCCAGGGGAAGGTCCCCTTCTCCCACGGTGGAGAGAAGAGGAGATCTATCTCAATACAGGAAGCCGATGACGTCGCGCACTTGGCGCATCGTCACCTCTGCGCGCGCCCTTGCGCGCTCGCCGCCCTTGCGCAGGATCGCGTCGATATGGCTGGTATCATCCATCAGCCGGCGCATTTCGCCGGTGATCGGTGCGAGCACGTTGATCGCCAGGTCGACCAGCGCCGGCTTGAAGACGGAGAATTGCTGGCCGCCGAATTCGGCAAGCACGTCCGCCTTCGACTTGTCGGCGAGTGCGGCATAGATCGCCACCAGATTGTCGGCTTCCGGACGGCCCTGCAGCCCGTCGATCTCGCTCGGCAAGCCGTCAGGATCGGTCTTGGCCTTGCGGATCTTCTTCGAGATAGCGTCCTCGTCGTCCATCAGGTTGATGCGCGAGAGATCGGAAGGGTCCGACTTCGACATTTTCTTGGTGCCGTCGCGCAGCGACATGACGCGCGGCGCCGGCCCGCCGATCAACGGCTCGACCATCGGGAAATAGGCATGCACCGGCTCGTTGCCGACGGTGATGTCGACGCCGTAACCGGTCCTGCTGATATGCTCGGCATAGTCGAGGTTGAACTTCATCGCGATGTCGCGGGCAAGCTCCAGATGCTGCTTCTGGTCCTCACCAACAGGCACATGGGTGGCGCGATAGACGAGAATGTCGGCGGCCATCAGGCTCGGATAGGCGTAGAGCCCGAGCGAGGCCTGCTCGCGGTCCTTGCCGGCCTTGTCCTTGAACTGCGTCATCCGGTTCATCCAGCCGATGCGGGCGACGCAGTTGAAGATCCAGGCGAGTTCGGCATGCTGCGGCACGGCCGACTGATTGAAGACGATATGCTTTTCCGGATCGATGCCGGCAGCGATGAAGGCGGCGGCGATCGAGCGCGTCTGGCTCGGCATGTCCTCATGCACGAGCTGGGCGGTGAGCGCATGCATGTCGACGACGCAGTAGATGCAGTCATTGCCTTCCTGCAGCGCCACGAACCGGCGGATCGCGCCGAGATAATTGCCGAGATGCAGATTGCCGGTCGGCTGCACGCCGGAGAATACGAGTTTCTTGAATTCGCTCATGTCGTCCTCAATAGGCTGGTGGAGGGCCCACGCTGTCACAGTTTAAATTGCTGCAGAATGCAGCAGGGCTTTGCGCCCATGTTGCTAACGCCGCGGCTTATGCACGGGCAACCGGTCGCAATCAAGGGGTTCAGGCAGCCGTGTGCTGGATCAAATCGAAAGTGTTGCCGTAGGGATCCGCAAAAACCGCCACCGTGCCGTAAACCTCGTGACGCGGCTCTTCCAGAAAGCGAACGCCGACTGCCCGCATCGCGGCATGGTCGCGGGCGAAATCGTCGGTCTTCAGAAAGAAGCCGACACGTCCGCCGGTCTGATTGCCGATGGCCGCGCGCTGCGTCTCGTCTGCCGCCTGCGCCAGCAGAAAGGCGGCTCCATCCCCACCCCTCGGCTTCACCACCACCCAGCGCTTGCCCTTCGGCTGCAGCTCGTCCTGAAGGCAATCGAAACCGAGGCCATCGCAATAAAAAGCCTTGGCGCGGTCGTAATCGTCGACCACGAGAGTGACGAGGAAAAGAGACTGGATCGTCATGGGTTGCCTCGCGTTTGAGATGTTTATTCCAGTTGTGAGCGGCAATTCCCCGGATTTTAAGCCGAATTGATCAACTGTCTTACTCATAATTGAGTATAAAATTTCACAAAAAAGCTTTTTTTGAACCGAAAATCCTGCGCCTGGTGCCGGCGCCGATGGGGCTGCCGCGGTCGCCGATCGGAGAGACCATGCAGAACGCAATTTTGCTCGCCATAGCAGGCCTTTTCGCCTTTCAATCAGCAACGGGTGCCGTCGGTCAAGATATGAAAAGGCATGCCGTTCATCTTGCAAAACATCAGGCACGTCTCGCCTACACGGTCCAGACCGTCAGCGTTCGTGCCGGCTGCTTTCCAGGGCGCCTGCGAGCGGTCCTGTCGCATATTGCTGCAAAGACCGGCCGACGCCCGGTGATAACCTCGGGCCACAGGCCGCATCCCCGCCGCCATGGCTCCCTGCACGGAAAATGTCTGGCGGCCGATTTCAGGATGCCCGGCCTGTCGGAGCGCACGATCATTGCTGCTGCAAGAAGCGCGCCGGGCATCGGCGGCATCGGCAGCTATTGCAACGGCATCATTCATGTCGACGTCGGACCGCAGCGACGATGGGTGGATTGCTGAGGAATCATGCGCTCCACCTTTTCCCATTCTGGTTTAAGGATTGCCGATTCAGTGGCGGCGAAAGGACGTGCCGCGACCGCCTCTATTGGCCGCTCCGCGGCGTCACCGCCACCCGCAAGAGGCGCATGAATAGTTTTGTATCGTCATCGAGGCTGGAACCATTCCATTGCGCGTGTTTGATCCCATCCATTGCAGCCATCATGATATTGGCCAGTTGAAGAGGCGAGGCCTGCAGTGGTCCGAGATCGATTTCCTTGGTTTCCGCAGCTGCATTCAGCGTCTGTGTCAGCATAGTCGATAGCCGTGTCCGCGCGTCGAGCGTGATATCCGCAGCCAAGGCCATATTGGCGGCAAACAGTTCTTCTGCATCGGAACTGCCGCCAAAAGGGGCGATTAACTCCCGCTGAAACACTGCTATGGCCATTTCCATGCGGTCAAGCGCGTTCCCCTGTCCTGCCAGGGCCGCTCCCACCTCATCCAATGCGAGAGTATGCGCTCGCATGGAGCCGGCTCGGAAAAGCTCTTCCTTGCTGTTGAAGCTCAGATAGAGCGATGCTCGCGAAATTCCTGCGGCGCGCGCAATGTCGGCCATGGAAGTCTTGCGAAAGCCGAAGCGCACGAACACAGGCAGGGCAGCATCCAGGATTTGAGCGATTTTTCGATCATTCTGCGTCATTTGGACAGACTGGCATTTCGTGACCATTCTGTCAAAAGACGAGTAGACAAATAATGTATATCTGTCTAAATCGATGAAGGCGCATTGGCGCGCGGTCAGGAGATAACCATGAGTATCACGTCAGATAATTCTAATGGCGCCACCGTACTGGTGACCGGCATTGGCGGATTTCTCGCAGGCCACATTGCCTTGCAGTTGCTCAAGCAGGGGTATCGGGTCAGAGGAAGCCTGCGCAGCATCGGTACAAGCGCTGCGACGGTCGGTCAGCTTGGAGCGCACACCGACGGGCAACTGCAAAATCTCGGTTTGGTGCAGGCCGATCTTGACAGCGATAGCGGTTGGGCTGCGGCTGTCGAAGGATGCGACTATGTCATTCACACCGCATCGCCGTTCCCTCCGGGATATCCCGAAAATGAGAATGCACTGATCCAGACAGCCCGCGATGGTGCGTTGCGCGTGCTTCGCGAGGCGCATCGGGCACGGGTCAAACGTGTTGTTCTGACATCCTCCATAGCTGCCACCAACCATGGCGACGGGCGGGCGCCCTTTACCGAAGAGAATTGGACCGACCCGGAAAGCCCGCGGGCGACGCCCTATTACAAATCTAAGACGCTCGATCTGGCCGTGATCAATCCAAGCGTCATCCTCGGGCCGTTGCTCGGGCCGAATTTCGGGACGTCTGTTGGATTGATCCACCATTTGATGACGGGACGATTCAACGGTATCCCGCGCTTTGGCTTCTCCGTCGTGGATGTGCGTGATACCGCCGATGCCCACATTCGAGCGATGACCGATCCTGCTGCCGGCGGCCAACGGTTCATCATCGGTGGACGGTTTTTCTGGCTCAAGGACCTTGTGGCCATTCTTGCCCATTCCTTTCCCGACCATGCCTCCCGCCTGCCGTCCGGCGAAGTCTCTGACGAGATCGTCAGGGTCATGGCGCAATCCGACCCCGATGCACGAACCATTGTTCATGAGCTCAATCGCGACCTCAGTGTCAGTGCGGCAAAAGCCCACCGCGTCCTCGGGTGGCGCTCACGTCCAGAAGAGCAATGCATCCGCGCCAGCGCCCAAAGCCTCATCGACTTGGGATTGGTGCCGGCCTAGCACGATGCGTAGATTCAAATAGCTTTTGCTTTCAATTGGAGAACGGACATGACAATCCCGACCGTCGACGCATTCTCGCCGGCCAATGAGGCCAACCTTCTTCGCGAGACGGAGCACGCGAGGCTGCGTGCCCTGATCAACGCCGATATTGTTCGGGCACAACAGCTTCACGCTCCGGACTTCCAGTTGATAACGCCGATCGGTGCCACGCTTTCCAAGGAAGAATATCTAGGTGCGATCGCCTCCGGGCAGATCAACTACTTGATCTGGGAGCCCGCTGACATTGCCGTGCGGCTTTATGACGGAGTCGCTGTTCTTCGGTATCGTGCTCAGCTGGAGGTTGTCTTCGGCGGCCACAAAGTCGCCCTCAACGACTACTGGCACACTGACACTTATGAGCGGCATGACGGACGATGGATGGTGGTCTGGTCCCAAGCCACAGCCATCAACTAGCCAGAGTCACGGTAGTTACGACTGGCCTCAACCGTCCTTTGCCGGCGCCGGCTTGCGGTTCAGATTGCGTCGGATCATGCCGAGATTTGCCCCGCCAACCAGGAAGGCGGCGGCGAAATAGATCAGCATGGCGATCGCAATCAGCAGCCCAAGGGTGCCGATCTTGGTGAGAAGCGGCGCGCCGGAAGCAAGCGATGGCGCCCAATATTGCTTGAGGAAGACGATGGCCGCGCCCATCACGGCCGCGGCGACGATCAGCAGGGCCGTGCGCTTTGCCAGCGCCCATTCCCATGTCAGGTGGCCGCGGCGCAAAAGTGTGGCGAACAGCAGCACGGTGCTGATCCAGCCGGCGGTGGCTTCGGCAACCGCGATGCCGGGCGCGCCCATATAGGGAAAGAGGGTGAGCGCCGTGGCGCAGTTGGTCGCAACCGCGATGGCCGAAAAACGCATCGGCGTCTTGGTGTCCTCGCGGGCATAGAAACCGGGCTGCAGCGCCTTGATCAGCACGAAGGCCGGCAGGCCGATGCCGTAAATCGCCAGGATCGAGCCGACGACCGCGGTGTTTTCCTGATGGAAGGCGCCGCGCTCGTAGAGCACGCGGATGATCTCGTCGGAGAGGATCCAGAGCGCGAAGGCGGCAGGGATCGTCAGGAACAGCACGAATTCGATCGAGCGGTTCTGCAGGTTCCCGGCCTCGCGCAGGTTGCCGCCCTTCAGCGCCCGGGCCAGTTCCGGCAGAAGCACCACGCCGACGGCGACGCCGACGACCCCGAGGGGCAGCTGATAGATACGGTCGGCATATTGCAGTGCTGCGATCGCGCCGTCGCGGGACGACGCAATCGCCTGGCCGATCAGCTGATTGATCTGGGTGATGCCGCCGGTCACCGCAGCCGGCACCGCCAGGATCAGCAGCCGCTTGACATTGGGCGTCATCTTCGGGAAGCGGAAGCCGATGCTCATACCGGCCGCAAGTACGCCGACATAGACGACGGCAAGCTGCAGCACGCCGGCGGCAAGAACGCCCCAGGAGAGATACCAGGCGGTCGCCAGCGGATCGGCGCCGGTATAGAGCGCATAAAACAGCGCCCCGATCATCACCACGTTGAGGAAGACGGGCGCGATGGCGGCGGCGAAGAAATGATGCAGCGAATTCAGCATGCCGCTCATCATTGCCGTTAGCGACATGCACATCAGATAGGGAAACATCACCGCCGCCATGCGGATCGTGATCGAGAATTTTTCGGGATCGTCGGCAAAGCCCGGCGCGATGACGAAGCGCACCAAGAGCGGCATGGCAAGCTCCATCACGATGGTGATGAGGAGCAGCACCGAAAATAGCACGCCGAAGACCTCTTCCGAAAAGCGCTTGGCGCCATCCGTGCCGTTCGCCTCGATCTCCTTGGCAAAGAGCGGCACGAAGGCGGCGTTAAAGGCGCCCTCGGCAAACAGCCGGCGGAAGAGATTCGGAAAGCGGAAGGCGGCGTAGAAGACGTCGGCCATCGGTCCGGTGCCGAGGGCCGCAGCCATCAACGTTTCACGGGCGAAGCCGAAAATGCGGCTGCCGAGGGTGGCGCCGCCGACGGTCGCGAATTTCTTGACGAGGCTCATGCGTTGGGGCTCATGCGTGGGGGCTCATGCGTTCAGGCTCATATGGGGGAACCGGCCTTCTTTTCGGCGGCGGGCGGGGTCCGGGCGGTGGCGGCGGGTGCGATGATGCCGGAGGGCATGCGCTCGCGCAGCTCGTCTTCTTCCTCGGCCATGACGGCCTTCATCCGGGCGGTGATGTTGGCGCGCTTGCTGTCGCCGGATATTTTCTGGCCGACCAGATCGGTGACGTAGAAGGTGTCGATCACTTTCTCGCCGAAGGTGGTGATGCGGGCCGACTGGATGTCGAGCGACAGGTCGGACAGCACGGCGGTGATCTCCGACAGCAGTCCCGGCCGGTCGAGGCATTCGACCTCGATGACCGTGAACTTGTTCGACAGGCTGTTGGTGATGTTGACCGACGGCGGGATGACGAAAGCCTTGCTCTTCTTGCGATTGCGCGCGCGTGTGGCGATGACCTCGGGCAGCCGCTTGCGCCCGGACAGCACGTCTTCGATCATCCGGCCGATCGTCGCGGCCCGGCGCAGTTCGTCGGCATCGTCGGTAAATTCGCGGCTGACATGGATCGTGTCGAGCGCCCGCCCGTCCGATGTCGTGAAGATCTGCGCATCGACGATGTTGGCCCCGGCCGCAGCACAAGCGCCGGCAATGACGGCGAGCAGTCGCGGATGGTCGGGCGACAGTACGGTGATCTCGGTGATCGCGTGGAAACTGTCGGTGCGCACCGTGGTGGCGAGCGCCTGACCCGCTTTATCAGACTGGCGGATGAAATGGGCGTGACGGATCTGGTCTTCCAGCGGCACGGAGAGCAAATAGGGCTGGTAGTGCAGCTTGGTATAGGTATTGCGATCCTTCTGGCTCCAGTCGGCGAGTGCCGAATGCAGCGCCTCGGCAGCAGCATTGGCGCGTTCCTTGCGGGAGACCTCCGAAAAGCCGCCGGCGAGCAGCAGCTCGGTTTCATAATAGAGCGTGCGCAGAAGCTGGCCTTTCCAGCCGTTCCACACACCGGGACCGACGGCGCGGATATCGCAGATCGTCAGGATCAACAGCATCTTCAGCCGGTCGAGCGACTGCACGCGGTCGGCGAAATCGGTGATGGTCTTGCGGTCGGTGAGGTCGCGGGTCTGCGCCACCATCGACATGGTCAGATGTTCTTCGATCAGCCAGACGACGATTTCCGTCTGCTTCTGCGACAGGCCGAAGCGGGCGCAGAGCTTGCGGGCGACGCGGGCGCCGGCAATCGAATGATCCTCCTGGCGGCCCTTGGCGATGTCGTGGAGGAGAACGGCGACATAGAGCGCCTCGCGGTCCTCGATGCCGGGCATCAGCTTGTTGGCGAGCGGATGCAGATCCTCGGCGCGCCCCTTGTCGATCTCGGAGAGAATGTCGACGGTGCGGATCAGATGTTCGTCGACCGTATAGTGATGATACATGTTGAACTGCATCATCGCGACGATCTTGCCGAATTCGGGGATGAAGCGGCCGAGCACGCCGGCCTCGTTCATCCGGCGCAGGATGAGCGCCGGATCACGCTTCGACGTCAGGATCGACATGAACAGCCGGTTGGCCTCGTCGTTTTCCCGCAGGCTGGTGTCGATCAGGGCGAGTGAGCGGGTAACGCGTTTCAGCGCGTCCGGATGGAATTCCAGCCCATTGATGTCGGCGACGTGGAAGAGCCGGATGATGTTGACCGGATCGCGCTTGAAGACCTCGGGGTCGGCGAGCGCAATGCGGCCGCGGTCTTCGACGAATTCGACGCTGCCGGCGATCTTGCGGTTGCGATGGGTGAAGCGGCTGATGACGCCGGTGAGGCCCGGGATCGACTTCGCCTGCTGGTCTTCAAGCGCGGCGCAAAGGATGCGCGTGAGATCGCCGACATCCTTGGCGACGAGGAAATAGTGTTTCATGAAGCGCTCGACGGCCGAAAGGCCCGGGCGGGTGTGATAGCCGAAGGCTTCGGCGATCTCGCGTTGGATATCGAACGACAGACGTTCCTCGGCCTTGCCGGTCAGGAAATGCATATGGCAGCGCACCGCCCAGAGAAAGTCGTCGGCTTTCTCAAGCAGGCGGTACTCGTGCTTGGACAGCACGCCGAGCTTGATCAGTTCCGCCTGGTCGCGCACGTGATAATAATATTTCGAGATCCAGAACAGC
This sequence comes from Rhizobium leguminosarum bv. trifolii WSM1325, assembly GCA_000023185.1. Classification (NCBI taxonomy): domain Bacteria; kingdom Pseudomonadati; phylum Pseudomonadota; class Alphaproteobacteria; order Hyphomicrobiales; family Rhizobiaceae; genus Rhizobium; species Rhizobium leguminosarum. The sequence goes on from CP001622.1 coordinate 42,420, forward strand.
GTGTGCAGGTCGCGGAGCCCGCCTTTGCCTTCCTTGACGTTCGGCTCGACGAGATAACGCGTGTCGCCCGCCTTGCGGTGGCGCTCGTCGCGCTCGGCAAGCTTGGCGGCGATGAATTCCGGCCCGGTGCCGGTGACGATCTCCTTGTCGAAGCGGGACTCGAGCTCGGTTTCCAGCCGCTGCAGGCCGCAGATGTAGCGCATCTCCAGGATGGCGGTGCGGATCGTCATGTCGGACTTGGAAAGCGCAATGCATTCCTCCACCGTGCGGGTGGCGTGACCGACCTTGAAGCCCATGTCCCAGAGCACGTAGAGCATGAATTCGACCGCTTTGTGCGTCTCTTCCGCCGGCCTCGGCAGAAAGAGAAACAGCAGGTCGATATCGGAGCCCGGCGCCAGCGTGTCGCGGCCGTAGCCGCCGACGGCGGTGACCGCGAACTTGTCCTTCTGCTGCGGAAAGATATGGGCGGTGGCGAAATTGTAGAGGACGGTGGTGATCTGGTCCTGCAGCCAGGAAATCCGGTAGGCGCAATTGAGCCCGCCGCCGTCGGCCATCAGTGCCTCGCGCGCCTTCTGCCGGCCTTCGGTGCTCGCCTTCTTCAGCACCGCCAGAAGATCGGCGCGCAGGACGTCGGGCCGGTTGCGGTTGGCCTCGGCAACGGCGTCACACTGCTTCTGCAAGAGCTCGACGTCGAGGATATTGGAGAAATCGAGGTCGCGCATCGCTATCGCCGGGGCGGTTTCCTGTTCATGCCGGACTGCCGGTTCACGGCCTGCCGCTTGTTTCGTCTGCATGCGCTATAGCCCCTTTGCCCGGCGATTGACACGGGCCTTCATACTGCAAGAACGTTTAAATTTGGCGAAATGGTGTTGGTTCGCCGCAAGAGGCGACGGCGCTTTGACGCAAGGGCGCGGGCTTTCCCGGAATCCTCAGGCTTTCCCGGAATCGTCAGCCGGCGGCCCGCGCATTCAGCAAATGCAGCACCTGCCGTGTCTCGCGCATGATCTCCTCGAGCGCCTGCCTGTCGCATTCGCGATAGCCGGCCTTGGCAATCGAGGTGCCGAGCTCCGAGATCACAGCGCAGCAGCGGGTGATTTTCAGCATGCCGATCGGCGACGTCCAGCCGCGGGCGTTGCGGTCCTTATCGGCGCGCCGCATCGTATCGAGCATGGAGCAGATGAGCGAGAGGCGCTCGGTTTCGCGAACCAGTTTTTCCATGAACATGGCGCGCTACTCCTATTTCAACTTCTTCTTGAGGTCGTAAAGCGCATCCATTGCCTCGCGCGGTGTCATGTCGTCAAGGCTCATCGCCTTCAGTGCCTCCTCGACCTTGGAGGTCCCGCGGGCGGTTTCCTCGCGGCGCACCGCCACCTGGAAGAGCGGCAGGTCGTCGATCAACTGGCTCGCCGGGTTCTTGCGATCGGCATCTTCCAGCCGGGTGAGCACGTCGCGGGCGCGCGCCACGACCGAGGCCGGAAGCCCGGCAAGGCGCGCGACCTGGATGCCGTAGGAGCGGTCCGCCGCACCCGGCCCGACCTCGTGCAGGAAGATGACGTCGCCGTCCCATTCTTTGACGCGCATCGTCGCGTTCGACAGCCGGCCAAGCTTTTCCGAAAGCACGGTCAGTTCGTGGAAATGCGTGGCGAAGAGGCCGCGGCAGCGATTGGCCTCATGCAGGTGCTCGACGGCGGCCCAGGCGATCGAAAGACCGTCGAACGTGGCGGTGCCGCGGCCGATCTCGTCGAGGATGACGAGGGAACGGTCGCTCGCCTGGTTGAGGATCGCCGCCGTTTCGACCATCTCGACCATGAAGGTCGAGCGCCCACGCGCCAGATCGTCGGAGGCGCCGACGCGCGAGAAAAGCCGGTCGACGATGCCGATATGGGCCGATGTCGCCGGCACGAAGGAGCCCATCTGCGCCAGGATTGATATCAGCGCGTTCTGGCGCAGGAAGGTCGACTTGCCGCCCATGTTCGGGCCGGTCAGCAGCCAGATCGCCCCGTCCCGGTCGCCGGTCCTCGGCGACAGATCGCAATGATTGGCGACGAAGGGGCCGCCCGCTTGCCGCCGCAGCGCCTGCTCGACGACCGGATGGCGCCCGCCCTCGATGGCAAACATCTTCGAGCCGTCGACCTGCGGGCGGCAATAGGCCTGCTCCTCGGCGAGAAGCGCCAAGCCTGCGGCGACGTCGATGACGGCAAGCGCCCGGGCGCCCGACTTGATCGCCTCGGCTTCCGCAACGACGGCCGCCGTCATCCTGTCGAAGGCTTCGAGTTCGATCGTCAGCGCCTGGTCGGCGGCATTGGCGATGCGGCTTTCGAGATCGGCAAGTTCGGTCGTGGTGAAGCGCATGGCGTTCGCCATCGTCTGGCGGTGGATGAAGCGGGCCTTCGCCTCCGCCGTCTCCGTCATCGGCGAGGCATTGCCGGCGGTGACTTCGATGAAATAACCGAGGACGTTGTTGTGCTTGATCTTCAGCGACCGGATGCCGGTCTCCTCGGCATATTGCAATTGCAGGCCGGCGATGACGCGACGGGACTGGTCGCGCAGTGCCCGGACCTCGTCGAGCTCGGCGCTGGCGCCGTCGCGAAGGAAGCCGCCATCGCGTTTCAACAGCGGCAATTCGTCGGCGAGCGTTTCGGCAAGCAGCTTTTCCACTGCCGCGGGAAGGGCCTGCAGCCCGGATAGCGCCTGGCCGAGTTCTTCGGGCAGCATCGCCTTGCCGAGCATCGCCGCAATTCCGCCCGCCGCTTCGAGGCCCTGGCGGATCGCCCAGAGATCGCGCGGGCCGCCGCGGTCGAGCGCCAGGCGCGACAGAGCGCGCGGCATGTCGGGAACATGTTTCAGCGTGTCGCGCAGATTGCCGCAAAGCAGGGGTTCGTCGATCAGGAAACCGATCGAATCGAGCCGCGCATTGATGCGGGCCGGGTCGGTCAGCGGCGACATCAGCCGTTCGGCAAGAAGCCTGGCGCCGCCGCCGGTGACGGTGCGGTCGATTGCCTTCAACAGCGAACCGTTGCGATCGCCGGAAAGCGTGCGGGCAAGCTCCAGATTGGCGCGGGTGGCGGGATCGATGAACAGCGTCGAGGCTGCACTTTCCCGTTCCGGTTTTCCAAGCGGCGGCCGCTCGGCAATCTGCGTCTTCTCGACATAGGCGACGGCGGCCGCGGCCGCTGCCAGCTCGGCGCGTGAGAAGGTGCCGAAGCCGTCGAGCGTCGCGACGCCGAAATACCGCGCGATCCGGCCTTCGGCGCTGGCGCTGTCGAAGAGCACGGAAGGCTGCGGCACGGCTGTCCGGCCGAGCACGTCGAAGACCGGTTTGAGTTCGGGATCGTGGAAGATCGTGTCGGGAAGGATGAGCTCACGCGGATCGATGCGCAGGATATCGGCAAGCAGGCGCGAGGCTTCGGTCTCGGCAAGCCGGAAGACGCCGGTGGAAATATCGATCCAGGCAAGCGCCAGCAAGGCCTCGCCGCTGGCGCGAATGCGGGTCAGCGCCATCAGATAGTTGGATTCCGAGGGCGAAAGCAGCTTTTCCTCGGTGATCGTGCCTGGAGTGACGAGGCGGACGACGTCACGCTTGACGACGGATTTCGCGCCGCGTTTTTTTGCTTCGGCCGGATCTTCGATCTGCTCGCAGACGGCGACGCGGAAGCCGAGCGAAATCAGCTTCTGCAGATAATCGTCGGCCGCATGCACCGGAACCCCGCACATCGGGATATCCTGGCCCATGTGCTGGCCGCGCTTCGTCAGCGTGATACCGAGCGCGCGTGAAGCTTCCAGCGCATCCTCGAAGAACAGCTCGTAGAAATCGCCCATGCGATAGAACAGCAGCGAACCCGGATTGTTCGCCTTGATCTCGATAAATTGCTCCATCATCGGCGTCGCCGAGGCACGGCTTTCCGCCGTGGCGAGCTCGGCAGCCGAAAAGGCTTCATTCCCTGTGTCTATTCGAGCGTTCACGGAGGTGGAGTTTTTCCCAAAAAAACAGGTGCCAACCCTATCCGCGCGCCGCTATAGATGACAACAGCATTTGAGGAAGAGCAAAGCGTCGCCCACAGGACGTTGGAGGATTTATGCCCGATATCGATAAGAAGGACCGGCCGGTGACCTCGGTTACCGACCAGGAGGCGCTCGATTTTCACGCAATGGGCCGGCCCGGCAAGCTGGAGATCAACCCGACCAAGCCGATGGCGACGCAGCGTGACCTCTCGCTTGCCTATTCGCCGGGCGTTGCCGTGCCCGTGAAGGCGATCGCCGCCGATCCGCAGACCGCCTATGATTACACGGCGCGCGGCAATATGGTCGCCGTCATTTCCAACGGCACGGCAATCCTCGGCCTCGGCAATCTCGGCGCGCTGGCGTCCAAGCCCGTCATGGAGGGCAAGGCGGTGCTGTTCAAGCGCTTCGCCGATGTCGATTCCATCGACCTCGAGATCGATACCGAAAATGTCGACGAGTTCATCAACTGCGTGCGCTTCCTCGGTCCTTCCTTCGGCGGCATCAACCTCGAGGATATCAAGGCACCGGATTGTTTCGTCATCGAAAGCCGGCTGCGCGAGCTGATGGACATTCCGGTGTTCCATGACGACCAGCATGGAACGGCGATCATCGCCGCCGCCGGCCTGATCAACGCGCTGGAGCTGACCGGCCGCGACCTGAAGACGACGAAGCTCGTCTGCAACGGCGCGGGTGCTGCGGCGATCGCCTGCGTCGAACTCATCAAGGCGATGGGTTTTGCGCCCGAGAACGTCATCCTCTGCGATACCAAGGGTGTCATCTACCAGGGCCGCACCGAGGGCATGAACCAATGGAAATCGGCGCATGCGGCAAAGACCGACACGCGCACGCTGGAAGAGGCGATGAAAGGCGCGGACGTCGTTTTCGGCTTGTCGCAGCAGGGCGCGTTTTCGGCCAAGATGATCCGCTCGATGGCGGAGCGGCCGATCATCTTCGCCATGGCCAATCCCGATCCCGAGATCACGCCGGAAGAGGTGGCTCGCATCCGCGACGACGCCATCATGGCGACGGGCCGTTCGGACTATCCGAACCAGGTCAACAACGTCCTCGGCTTTCCCTATATCTTCCGCGGCGCTCTCGACGTCCGTGCCTCGACCATCAACGATGCGATGAAGATCGCCGCCGTCAATGCGCTGGCAAACCTTGCCCGCGAGGACGTGCCCGATGACGTGGTTGCCGCCTATCAGGGCAACCGGCCGCGTTTCGGCTCGCAATACATCATCCCCGTTCCCTTCGATCCGCGCCTGATCTCGGCGATCCCGGTCGCGGTGGCGCAAGCCGCGATCGAAAGCGGCGTCGCCCGCAAGGTCATCACCGACATGGCCGGTTATGCCCGCGAGCTTTCGGCGCGCCGCGATCCGATCGCCTCGACGCTCGCCAGCCTCTATGAGCGCGTCCGCCGCCGTCCGAAGCGCATCGTCTTTGCCGAGGCCGAGGAAGAACAGGTCCTGCGTGCGGCGATGTCCTACGCCAACCAGCAGCTCGGCACCGCCATCCTGCTCGGCCGCGAGGACCTGATCCGGGCTACGGCCGAACGCGCCGGCATCGATCTCAACCGGCCGGGCCTCGAAATCGTCAATGCCCGGCTTTCGACCCGGGTCGAGGCCTATATCGACTATCTCTATGCCCGGCTGCAGCGGCACGGTTATCTCCACCGCGACGCCCAGCGGCTGATCCATAACGACCGCAACCACTTCGCCGCCACCATGGTGGCGCTCGGCGATGCCGACGGCATGGTGACGGGCATTACCCGAAACTATTCGACGGCGCTCGAAGATGTGCGCCGCTGCATCGACGAGAAGCCGGGCCACCGCGTCATCGGCGTGTCGCTGGCGCTCTGCCGCGGCCGCACGGTCTTCGTTGCCGATACGGCGGTGCACGACATGCCGACGGCCGAAGAGCTTGCCGATATCGCCGAAGAGGCCGCGGGTCTGGCGCGGCGCATGGGTTATCCGCCGCGTGTCGCCTTGCTGGCTTATTCCACCTTCGGCCATCCCTCGGGCGAACGCTCCGAGCGGGTGCGCGAGGCGGTGAAGATCCTCGACAAGCGCCGCGTCGATTTCGAATATGACGGCGAGATGGCGGCCGATGTCGCCCTGAACCGCAAGGTGATGGAGCAATATCCCTTTTGCCGCCTCTCCGGCCCGGCCAACGTCCTCGTCATGCCGGCCTTCCACTCGGCCTCGATCTCGACCAAGATGCTGCAGGAGCTCGGCGGCTCCACGGTGATCGGCCCGATCCTCGTCGGCCTCGACAAGCCGGTGCAAATCACCTCGATGGGCGCCAAGGACAGCGACATCGTCAACATGGCGGCGATCGCCGCCTACGGGGCGGGTTCGTAAACTCCTCCGGCCCACATTATGAGACGGCATTCCGTGCCCGGCCGACTGCCCGTCGGCCGGGCATAAGTTTTCGTGCGCCGTCGCGATGAAGGCTGCTCTTCCGATAAGTCATACTTTTGATACAATAGGCCTATAGGGCGGCATAAATTTGCCCGCAGGGACATTGAAAAAACTGCGGGCAATCGATGCGGTTTCGCAGCTCAGTTGTTTAATATCAGCCGGTTGGTTCCCCATGCCAGAAAATGCATCCGCCAATTTCACCCCCCGATTTCAGGGGGCAACTTTCGACGATATGGTCGGGGCTCTGACCAAGGGGTTTGGTTCGTTCGACGCATGGCGCGATGGTCGAGACAAACCGCTCGACTGGAAGGTCGGGTTTTGGGGTGATGAAAGCTTGTCGCTGGTCAGCAACCAGGATTCCGGCGGCTGGGGTGCAAGAACGGCCCATGGAACGCCGGAAACTCTGGCAATCATCGTTCCACGCACTGGTGCTCTCGATGTAACGCTTGGTCGGTCTGTGATCGAAGGGACACCTGGGCGGCTGCTGTTGGCGAACAATCTTGAGCCGGAACGGATTTCCGTGCGGGCAGCGCCGCACCGGTCAGACACACTGAGTCTGAGCTGGACAATCATCGCTCAGACCGTTGCCTCCGTATTGGAGACCCCCCTGATCGGGGCAATGGACTTGGCACCGGTCATTGATCTTTCCACGGCGGCGGGCCGGTTGATCGGCAGTCTCGCCCAAACGATCATCATCGGCATGCGCAACAACGGGCCGCTCCTTGCCTCGCCAATCGCCATGTTGAACCTGACCCAGGCGTTTGCCGATCTGCTGGTGCGCTCGGTTCCTCATCGGCTCTCGCATCTTCTCGACAGGAAAATCCATCTGATCGCACCCCGGCATGTCCGTCGGGCAATTGAATTCATGCATGCAAACATCGCAGAGCCGTTGACGATGCAGAGTGTCGCGGAGGCGGCAGGCATTTCCATTCGCGCTCTTGAAAGCGGTTTTCGTGCCTTCAAGGGAACCACACCGGCTGCCTACCTCAGGACGATCCGCTTGCAAGCGGTCCGGGAGGATCTGCGCGATCCTTCAAACCGGCAGCCGTTGCGGGACATCTGCTTGAAGTGGGGATTCTTTCACTTTGGCCGCTTTGCGGCAACCTATCGGGCGGCGTATGGAGAGAACCCGTCGGACACCAGAAGGCGATCCGATCACTAGAGCCTTTCCGGGTTAGATTGAAGCATTCTGTTGGCTCAAACGGAGTCGGATGGTCGACCGGCCGGCGCGCGTCGTAGCCAAGCTCTACGGCCAAGCCGGCCGGTCGATCAGCCGGCCCGTTTCAGCCAACCCGAAGGGCCGGGCATCTTTCCGCCAGGATCAGAGGCGATCGGCTCGGACGTACCAAGACGTATGCCCTTCGCCAATCGCCTCTGCCCTGACGAAAACCTGCTCCGGCAGAATGCTGCAATCTGACCAGGAAAGGCTCTAAGGGCACGCCATCGGAGAGGCTGGAATTGGCTTTTCACAGGCAGATGATCGTCTGCGCAAATTAAATTAGCTCGCGAAGCGGCCGGCATCGGCGCCGTAATAATTCAGGTAACGGTCCGAGATGCTGGAGATCGGCAGCACGATCAGCACGTCGGTCGTGTTGAAGGCATGATCGATGACCGCGCTGGAGCCGACCATCGCGCCGAGGCGGAGATAGCCCTTGATCAGCGGCGGCAGAGCCATCAGCGCCCGCTTCGGGTTGATGGCTTCGACCGGCATCAGGTCCATGTTGCGGGCCAGATGCGGCAGCGCCCCGATGGCCCATTCGTTCTTCGCCAGCACATTGTGGTAGAGGAAGGACAGTGCCAGCGCGTGGCTTTCGAGATAGACGCCGGGGAACGAGGCGCAGCCGAACATGGCGCTGACGCCGTGTTTCAGCGCATAGGCCCAGTTGCCCTGCCACAGGAGCTCGACGGTGCGCTTGGTGCGGTATTCCGGCAGCACGCAGGAGCGGCCGAGTTCCATGAAGCGCTTGTCCGGGTGTTTGGCGATGAGGCCCTCGATTTCGAATTCGGAAGCCGAGTAAAAACCGCCATTGGCGATGGCGACATCTTGACGCAACAGCCTGTAGGTGCCGACGATCTGGTCTTCCGGGTCGCCCTCGATCGAGCGGTCGAGAACCAGAAGATGGTCGCAGACAGCGTCATAGGCGTCGACGTCGCGCTGTCGGCGCATCGCATCCAGCGGCAGCTGCGCCTTCATTTCGTCGACGAAGACGCGGTAGCGCACGGCCTGGGCGGCATCGATCTCGCGTGCCGTGCGGGCAAGGCGGGTCTCCAGATTGCCGATGCGGCCGAGGATATCGCCGTCCTTCTGCACAGCCGTCGAGGGCGGTGCAGCCTCCGCGGTGGTGTCACGATTCAGGATGTCGATGGCGGACATGACGATTCTCCCGTTGCCGGCTTATCGACGCCATAAAACACTTCTCTACGACAGGAAAGTGACATTCTGAATTTCCAGGCGCAAGAAACATGCCGGTTCCCGAGGCGCTCACCGCGCCTCTGCCCGGCGGGCGGAAAGGGCGGCAACCGCTTGAACTTCGGTCAGCAGCCGCACCGGATCGACCGGCTTTACCATGACGCGGTTGGCGCCGTTGAGCAAGACCTGGCGGCGCGATTCGTCGCTCTTGTCGGCCGTCAGCACGATCACCGGCACCGAGGCGAGATCGAGCCGCCGCTCATGGCCGCGCAGGCGTCCCAGCATGTCGATGCCGTTGCCGCCAGGCATCGAGAGGTCGCTGATAATGATATCGGGCCGGGCATTGGCCTCGCAGAGCGCGTAGTCGAGCAGGGTCTCGAAATCCTCGACATGGCGCACCTTATGCCCGCCCTTTTCCAGGACGACGCGCACCAGCATGGCATTGATCGGATCGTCCTCGCCGAGCAGGATGCTGAGCCCGCTGGCGGCAACCAGCGTCTCCGCTACCGAAAGGCCGAAGCCCGGCTGGTTGTCGTTCAGCGCGTCGCGCTTCTCCATGCCGCGCATGCGCCCGCGCAGCACGTCGATCAGCGACTGTTCGCGCAGCGGCCGGATCAGCCAGGCATCGAAGAGGTCGAGCGGATGGGCGCTGCGCTCTTCCGGATTGACGAGCAGGACCTTGCGCAGGCCAAGGGCGGCGATTTCGGCGCGATCGGCAAGATGGGCGGAAAATTCCGCCGACATCCGATGGTCGATGATGATATCGGTCGGCCGCCGCCCGCCCTTTGCCAGCTCGAGCAGCGTTGCCCGCGCCGTCTCGCCGTCGCCGACGAGATGGCAGAGGCCGCCGAGCGTGGTGATCGTTTCGGCGATGGCGGTGCGCGCCGCACCTGCCGGCGCCAGTAGCACGACGCTGTTGCCTGAAAGCAGCGTGTTTCGCCGGTCGGGGCGCTCGCTGTCGATATCGACAGGGAAGCAGATGGTGAATTCGCTGCCTCGGCCCTTTTCGCTGGCAACCGTCAGCGCGCCGTTGAATTCGCGCATGATGCGGGCGGAGATGGCAAGGCCGAGGCCGGTCCCGCTGCTCTTGTCGACAACGCTCCCGCCCTGCTCGAACTCGCCGAAGACGCGCGCCTGCTCCTCCGTCGTCATGCCGGGACCGCTATCGGTCACGGTGATCGAGAGGTCGTCGTCGTCGAGCGACACGCGGATGAAGACGCCGCCAACCTGGGTGAACTTCACGGCATTGCCGATGACGTTGAACAGAACCTGGCGCAGCCGCGCCGGGTCGAAGCTCATATTTTCGGGCACGTCGGAGGACACGGTGGCGCCGATCTCGATACCCTTTTCATGCGCCCGGTGGGCGAGCATCTCGACGACGCTTTCCAGAAGCTTGCGCAGCGATTCCGAGCGCGGGTGCAGCGCGAAGCGGCCGACTTCGATGGTGGAGAAATCGAGCAGATCCTCGACGAGCTGCGTCAATGCATGGCCGGACTGGCGGATGTTCGCGAGATAGTTCTGCTGCTCCTGCGTCAACCGCGTCTCCGCGATCAGATGCGTCATGCCGAGGATGCCCGAAAGCGGCGTGCGCACCTCGTGGCTGACGGTGGCAAGCAGCCTCGATTTCGCGGCGCTGTTATATTCGGCCTTCTGGCGGGCTTCCTCGCGGCCCTGCGCGATCAGCCGCTCGTCGGTCACGTCGCGGGCAACGCTTTGCAGCAGCAGGCGGCCGTTCGCCGGGTCGCGGGTAACGACGTCACGCCAGAGGAAGATGCGCTGGCCTTCCGGCGTCGAGATCTCGACATCGTAGCAATGCGGTATCGGACCGGGGCGGAAGGCAAGGCCGATCTCCTCGCAGGTTTTTCCTTCCGGACGCAGCCGCCCGGTCAGGCGGCGAAACGTGTCATTGGCGGAGATGATGCGCCGGTCCATGGTGCGGCTGACCGTGATGTCGCCGAGCACGTCGTGCACGTCGGCAAACAGCTTTGCGCCGCCATTCTCATCCGGCATGGATTGACCGGGGCGCTGCCCGGCCTTGCGCGAGCGAACCATCAGCAGGGCATAACTGGCGATGACGGCCAGGCCAAGGACGACGAGACCGCCCGAAAGCAGCAGCGGATCGCCGGCATGGGCAAGCAGCATCAGGATCGTTGCGGCAAGAAGGCCGGCGCCGCCGAGCCAGTAGAACAGCAGGCGCCGTGTCGGTGCAGGTCCGTCCTGGCGGTCATCGGCGCCCCGGGGTGCCGGTGCGTTCGGTCGTGCGAAGACCGCCTCCATCCGCTTCTCATGCGGCTTGGCGGCGGGTCCACCGAAGGCGGCGGACAATCTTTCCTGCAACTGTCCCAGGTTCTGCATGCTATCTGGATAACATGAGGCCCGTTCCGAATGCCTTCAGGATTTCGATAAGATTTTAGCGGCTGGCCTTTTTCGGCAGCAGCAGCTCGTCGAGAATGACGCAGCCGGCCCCGATGGTGATGAAACTGTCGGCGAGATTGAAGACCGCGAAGGACCAGCTCTCGGTGTAGAATAGAATGTAATCGATCACATGCCCATAAGCGAAGCGGTCGACGAGATTGCCGATCGCGCCGGCGATGATCAGCGCATAACCGAGATGGGCGATCCAGCGATCCTTCGCCGTGCGGTACCACAGCCAGATGACGAAGGCGACGATGATGAGCCGCATGCCGACGATGAACCAGCCGTCCATGCCCGACAGCATCGAAAAGGCGACGCCGAGATTGTAGGTGCGGTAGAGCGCCAGCATCGGAACGACGGGTACGGCCTCCTGTAGCGGCAGGTAATGATCAACGGCGATCTTGACGGCCTGGTCGATGAGAACGGCGACGACGATGAAGAAGAGGATCGGCGCCGGGCGCGAAAACAGCGCCGGGCGTGCATGCGTCTGTTCGGTCATTTGCCCTCGGCAAGTGAGAGGAGATGGCGGCGTGCCTCGAAAAGCATGACGGCGGTGGCGACGGCGAGGTTCAGCGAATCGGCGCGGCCCTGCTGCGGAATGCGGGCAAGCGCGTCGGCCTCCCTGGCCAGCTGCTCCGGCAGGCCGGATTGTTCGTTGCCCATCAGGAGCACGACGGGCTTTTTCCGGTAGTCGATCGTCCGGTAATCGACCGCGCCGGCAAGATGCGTCGCGACGACGGAAACGCCGGCCGATTTCCGCCAGGCGATGAATTCCTCGGGCGTCGCCCGCGCGACCGGAACGGCAAAGACCGAGCCCATGGTGGCCCGCACGGTTTCGAGCGAGAAAGGATCAGTCGTTTCTCCGAGAAGTATGATGCCGGAAGCCCCCGCCGCATCGGCCGTGCGGATGATGGTGCCGAGATTGCCGGGGTCGCGCACCCGGTCGAGCGCCACCCATGTCTCGCCGTCGCTCAGTCGGATACCTTTGAGCGGCGTCCAGCGCTGCTCGAAGATGCCGACCACCATCTGCGGGTTGTCGCGGCGGGTGATCGAGGCGATCACCTTTTCGCTGACCTCAAGCACCAGCCCGCCCGACGCGACGGTCTTTGCCGCCATCTGCTCGACCAGCGGCTTGCCCTTGGCGGCCTTGGCATAGACCAGCGTGCGGATCGCCCAGCCGAGTTCGATCGCATCGATGATGAGTTTCAGTCCTTCGGCCAGGAAAGTACCGCTTTCCTCGCGCGACTTCTTGTTCGTCAGCGCCTTGATGTCCTTGATGATCGGATTGGCGAGCGAAGTGACTTCCTTCACCTGCCCGACCCTGCGCGGTCCCTGATCGTGGAAGTCCTTGCTCATTTCGGCACCCAGCGGGAAAAGAGGGAGGTGGAGAGCGCGCGGCCCTGCGTCTTGCCGTCGGTGCCGGCCTCGCGGATCACCAACTCGCCGGATTCGACCACGCCGCCGGCGCCACGCATCGTCTCGCGCATCAGCTCATGGATCGAATAGAAGCTGGCGCGGATCGAATAGGCCGTCAGCACCAGGCCCACGGCCTTCGGCGACAGGATCTCGCGGCAGACGTCGAGCATCAGAGGCAGATGCTCGAAGAGATGCCAGACTTCGCCATTGGGGCCGCGGCCGAATTTCGGCGGATCGGTGAGGATGATATCGTATTGGCTGCCGCGGCGTTCCTCGCGCAGGATGAATTTCATCGCATCCTCGCAGATCCAGCGGATCGGCAACTTCTCCATGCGCCCGAGCGCCTGGTTTTCCCTTGCCCAGCCGATCGCCTTCTTCGAGGCGTCGACATGGGTGACCTCGGCGCCAGCTGCGGCGGCAACCAGCGAGGCGACGCCGGTATAACCGAAGAGGTTCAGCACCTTCAGCGGCCGGCCGGCCTTTTCGACCTGCTCTTTCATCCAGCTCCAGTGGACGATCTGCTCCGGGAAGACGCCGACATGACGGAAGGAGGTGAAGCGGCCGAGAAAATCGACACCGAGCAGATTGAGCGGCCAGGTCTCGCCGAGCGCCTCCTTCGGAAAGCGCCAGCGGCCGGCGCCTTCCTCGTCGGTATCGCCGGTGAAGGCGGCATCGACCTTTTCCCAGACTTGGGGCGCCAGCGAAGGCCGCCACAGCGCCTGGGCTTCCGGACGGATGATGCGATAGGGGCCGTATTGCTCGAGCTTTTCGCCGTTGCCGCTGTCGATCAGGTGGAAGTCGCCGGCCCCGAGCGATTCGAGAATGACGGGCACGCGCTCAGTCGGCCGCTCGCCGCTGCGTGTCATCAGAGGACGCACGACGGCGGCAGGCACAGCAGCCTCGCGCACCGCCTCGCGGGTTGCCGCGGGCTGCGCGACCGGCTTCGGCGGCCGGCCTGCCCGATCGTCCCTGCGATTTTCACCGGAAGGACCTGATGTTTTCTTCTGGCCCGGCCGGCCTTCTCTCTGTTTCAACGTGCTCTTCCGCGTCTCTGTCGGGGTGTGGTATCGGCTTTGTCCGCTGCAGCGCCGCGCGTCTTTTGAAACGCGCAAAGCACATTGCGGCACTTTGAATATGCAGTAGCCCAGAAAAGCCGGGCGGATCAACTGCGCTGCCGGCCAAGCCCGGGCAAGCGGAGAGGGTTCTCCCGGCGCGGCGCCTATTTTACGCCTTCGGAGGCCTGTGTGCGAAGCCAGCTTTCCGCCGCATAGAGGGCCGCGACATGCATCGACTGCATGATGACGGCGCCGGACTGCAGGTCGCCAAGGATGGCAGCTAGATCCGTAAACAGCAGCTCGACCTTCTCTCCGGGGTCGAAAGATGGTTCGCCGGCCCGGCTGAGACCCAGCGCCAGCCAGCTCGTCACCACGTTGCTGTGGCTGGCGGCATTTGGGTAGGAGGTGAGCAGCTTGACGAAGGTCGAAGCTTCATAGCCGGTCTCCTCCCGGAGCTCGCGCCGGGCCGCCGCCATCGCCGCATCGCCGGTCTCGCTGTCGCCGGGTTCGAGGCTGCCGGCGACCAGACCGAGCACAATCTCGCCGCGGCCGTGCCGGTATTCCCGCGTCAACAGCACGCGCCCGTCAGGCATCACAGGGATGACGTTGATCCAGTCGGGATAATCGAGCACATGGAATGGCGCGACGACGGTTCCATCGGCGGTGACGCAATCGTCGCTCCGGACCCGGATCCAGCGATCCTCATAGGTGATCCGGCTTGCCGTCACGCTCCAGGGCTTCAGTTCGTCGTTCATCGGCCCATCCCTTGTGTGTCAGATGTGTGTCAGATCGGAACCCGGCAGATAACATTCCGTCCTGCCTTGGCAAAGCGCTTTCGCGCTGGGATAAGATGAGCGAATCGAAGATGGGGCCATCGAATGGATTTCACCGGCGAAGAACGCATCGCCGCGCCGCGGGACATCGTCTGGGCAGCACTCAACGATCCCGAGATCATGCGCGGCTGCATTCCGGGTTGCCAGAGCATCGAGCGGCTGTCGCCTGATGTCTTCGAGGCGACGATCAAGGTCAAGTTCAGCCTGTTGTCCGCCACCTTCCACGGGCTGCTGACGCTTTCCAACGTCGATGCGCCGAAGAGCTATACGCTGTCGGCCGAAGGCAAGGGCGGCCTTGCCGGCTTCGCCAGGGGCAGCGCCGATATCGTGCTTGAGGAAAGGGGTGCCGAGACCATCCTGCACTACCGGTCGAAGGCCGAACTCGGCGGCAGGCTCGCCCAGCTGGGTGCCCGCCTGCTCGATTCGACCTCGCAAAAGCTCGCCGAAGGGTTCTTTTCGGATTTCAATGCCGCGGTCGTCGCGAAGATGGCAGCGGGTTAGGCTTGGCGCGGGCGCAGGGTTTGTTTAAATCGGCATGATGACGTGGACCATCAGGCCGCCGCGGGCGGAAGACCAGGAAATACTCGCGGAGATTTATCTTTCCGTACGCCGCGAAACATTCGTCTGGGTCGATCCCGGCAAATTCCATCGCGAGGATTTCGCTGCCCATACCAATGGCGAGACGGTCTTCGTCTGCGCGCATGAAAACGGCCGCGTTGCCGGCTTCCTGTCGCTCTGGCCAGCCGATGATTTCATCCACATGCTCTATATCAGCCCTGAATTTCAGGGCCAGGGTGCCGGTAAGGCGCTGCTGCAGGCGCTGCCGGAATGGCCGCAACACCGGTACCGGCTGAAATGCCTGGTGAAGAACCGGCGGGCAAAGGCGTTCTACCTTTCCCACGGTTTCCACGTGACCGGCAACGGCACCTCGCCGGAGGGCGACTACGAGGAACTGAGCTTTTTTCCGGCTTGACAGCCGCCGAAAGCCGGCCGCCGAATCCGAGCCAATCGAATATTGACCGGTTTTACCGCGCCGGCAGCTGCCCGGCGATTTCCTCGGCGCGGTTCTTGTGGCGGTCGGCCTCGCTTTGCCAGCGGATGGCTTCCTTGGCCTCGGTGCGGGCGCGCCTGCGGTGTTTGCCCTGGCTGAACCAGGTCGCGGCCGCCCCGATCAGCATGCCGGCGATCAGCACGACGACCAGGAAGACGAAGAAGGGCGCAGAAACCGCCAGCACCTGATCATCAGGCCGGAACGGATTGAAGGCGAGCGTGACGCTCTGCCGGTTGGCGACGCAGAAGACGATGAGGATGACGCCGAGCGGCAGCAGAATCAACAGGTTGACGATCTTCTTGGCCATTTGAGGTCTCCACGCGGCAGATTGCGCCGGTCTTTTTGAGGGGCGCGTTTCATGCTTGCAGCGCTATGTGTCCTTGATAGGACACGCAAAGCACGATGCGTTACCAGAATAGGAAAACGGCCCTCGAGTTCAAGTGCGGTTTCGCCGCAGGCAGCGACGGTTCAATCCTCTTCGTCGGCCTGGCCGGGATTGAGCCGCTCGCGCAGCTCCTTGCCGGTCTTGAAGAAGGGAACCCACTTCTCCTCGACGAAGACGGTATCGCCGGTCCGCGGGTTGCGGCCGGAGCGCGACGGGCGGTTCTTGACCGAAAAGGCGCCAAACCCGCGCAATTCGACTCGGTTACCCGCAGCCAGTGCATCCGTGATCTCGTCGAGAACCGCGTTGACGATATTCTCGACGTCGCGATGATAGAGATGCGGGTTGCGTGCCGCAACAATCTGCACCAATTCAGACTTGATCACTTTCGCCCCCTTAAATTATTGATTTCTTATCAATCGTGGCCAACCTGCCAAACTGAAAGCAGCCCGTCAAGAAGCAACTTTGGGGGCAGGATTCCATTGATATCCTGGGTTTTCATGAGATCATCATAACCGAAGATCGTAATCAACCGAGAAACAGCCCCAGCGAGCAGAAAGGGCGTATTGCTCTTCTTGTCCCAGTCCACCATGGGCAGATCACTGTCGACGCCGCGTGACGTCAGATAGGCGCGGATCTCAGCCTCGCCGCCGATTGCATCGACAAGTTTCACCTTCAGCGCCTGGCGGCCGGTATAGATCGTGCCGTCGGCCAGTTTCAGCACCTCGTCGCGCGGCAGCTTGCGCCGGTCGGCGACCAGGTCGACGAACCAGTTATAGCTGTCGACCACCATGTTGCGGATCATCGCCTTGGCTTCCTCGCTTGCCTCGTGGAAGGGCGAGGGCTCGGCCTTCAGCGGCGAGGACTTGATTTCCTGCAGCGAGACGCCGATCTTGTCGAGCAGCGGCTGGATCTGCGGATACTGGAAGATGACGCCGATCGAGCCGGTGATCGAGCTGTCGCCGGCAATGATCGTATCGCCGGCGGTGGCGATCATGTAGCCGGCGGAGGCGGCAAGCGTGCGCACGTCGGAGACGACAGGCTTCTTGGCAGAGATTGCACGGATCGCCTTGAAGATTTTTTCGCCGCCATAGGTCGTGCCGCCGGGCGAGGAGATCGAAATCACCACTGCCTTCACCTGATCGCTGATCTCGACCTTCTTCAGCCGCTCCAGAAGCTCGTCGTCATCGACGATCAGCCCGGATATCGTCACATGGGCGATGTGCGGGCGCTCCGTCCCGGCATCGCCGAGGGCAAAGCGGTAGAAGGCGAAACCAAGTGCCACGATGAGGGCCACCGCGATGACGCGCCAGAAGCCGAGCTTACGACGCAGCCGCCGGCGATCGGCGATGATCGAACTGTCCATAGAAACCTCCAGCGCTGGCACCAGCTTCGGCATGCCGCCGATCGATCCGGTGAAATAGGGTGGCAGCGGCCCGTACGAATGCCACTTTTGAATGTTTTTCCGTTTTGTTGCTTGTTGCAGAAAAAATTCCATATTGGCAAGCCAATGTAATAATGCGAAACGAACTGTGATTGGCGGCCGGCTTTGTTATGAAGGCGCGGCGATCACCGCACATGGACGAGGCCTATGCTCGATACCCTGAAGAACAACGGACATGCCGCCTATTCAGGGTCCGGCAAGAATGCCTATGGCGATGCGTTGTTCCATTCCGCCCGCGTGCGGCGGCTGAAGATATTGCTGCCGGTGGCGGCCCTCATCGTCGCGGCGAGCCTCACCGCGGTGGCGTTAGTCAGCATCTATCTGCCCGAAAACATCAAGATGGAAGGCGCCAAGATCGAGAACGGCAAGGTCGTGATGGAAAAGCCGGCGATATCAGGTCGCAATTCCGACGGCATCAATTATTCGATGCTGGCCGAAAGGGCGCTGCAGGATATCCGCAATCCCGATCTCATCACGCTCGAGACCATCAAGGCCGCCGTGCCGATGAATGACGGCCTGATCGCCCGTGTCGTCGCCTCGACCGCCGATTACAATCGTGCCACCGACAATCTGCATATGACGGCCCCCTTCACCCTGGTGCTGAGCAGCGGCCTCAATGCGAATTTCCAGTCGGCACAGCTCGACATCAAGGGCGGAAACATGCGGAGCGACGACCCCGTCACCATCACCAAGGACAATGCCTCCATTGTTGCGAAGACGCTTCAGATAACCGATAAGGGGCGGGTGATCACATTCGAGGGGAATGTTCGCATGAATGTCGATCCATCCACCATCCATAAACAGGGCACTTAACCAGCCGGGTCATCCATGACAAAAGATTGTCGCTTTTCCACTTGCAAGACAGGCATGGCATTCATTGCCGGCGCATTTGCCCTTATTCTGACGGCCTCGGGCGCGGGCGCGCAGCAGGCGACGGCCACGATGCCGGGCATGAAGCTGTCCAACGACCAGCCGATCCAGATCGAAAGCGACAAGCTGGAGATCCACGACCAGGAACACACCGCTCTCTTTACCGGCAACGTCAAGGTCGTCCAAGGGGCGACGACGATGCAGTCCGGCAAGATGACCGTCTATTACAAGGACAAGGCGGCAAAGCCGGCCACTGACGGGACGCAACCGGCGGCCCAACCCGCAGCGCAGCCGCAGCAGTCTGCCTCGCTTGCATCGGGGAGTGCCGATATCGACAAGATCCTGGTGACGGACAAGGTCTTTTTGACCTCGGGCACGCAGACGGCGACCGCCGATGACGGCAATTTCGACATGGCCTCGCAGACATTCATCCTCACCGCGGATGAGGGAAAAAAAGTTATTCTGTCGGACGGGCCGAATGTTTTTACCGGCTGCAAGCTGACGGTTCACATGCAGACCGGCCAGGCGGAGCTTGAAAGCTGCGGCGGGCGTGTCCAGATTCAGCTCGATCCGAAGTCGAAGCCGAATACACCGCAGCAGAAGCAGAACTGAGAAGCCGGCCTCCCACGTGAAATTAACATCGCTATCCACCATGTTCGGCAAGCCCGGGCCACAAGCTGCGGGCGCCGCCGACAAGAGCCGCTATCAGGGAACGCTGATCGCACGCGGTCTGACGAAGACCTATGCGACGCGGCGCGTCGTCAACGGCGTCTCGCTGGTGGTGCGCCGCGGCGAGGCCGTCGGCCTGCTCGGCCCGAACGGCGCCGGCAAGACCACCTGTTTTTACATGATCACCGGCCTGGTGCCGGTCGATGAAGGCACGATCGAGATCGACGGCAACGACGTCACGACCATGCCGATGTACCGCCGATCGCGCCTCGGCGTCGGTTACCTGCCGCAGGAAGCCTCGATCTTCCGAGGGTTGACGGTGGAAGAGAATATCCGCGCCGTCCTCGAAGTGCATGTCAAGGACAAGGCCGAGCGCGAGCAGAAGCTGAACGAGCTGCTGGAGGAATTCCATATCCAGAAGCTGCGCAAGAGTGCCGCCGTCGCCCTTTCCGGCGGTGAGCGCCGCCGCCTCGAAATCGCCCGTGCGCTTGCGACCGACCCGACCTTCATGCTGCTCGACGAACCCTTCGCCGGCGTCGACCCGATCTCGGTCGCCGACATCCAGAATCTCGTTCACCACCTGACGGCACGCGGCATCGGCGTTCTCATCACCGACCACAATGTCCGCGAGACGCTGGGTCTCATCGACCGCGCCTACATCATCCATGCCGGTGAGGTACTGACCCATGGCCGGGCGAACGACATCGTCAACAATCCGGAAGTGCGCCGGCTCTACCTCGGCGACAATTTCAGCCTCTGACGTCAGATCCGGATGATTTTAGGCCGGATCGGCAGAAATTCACTATGCCGGCATAGTTCCGCTTGACCAAATACAATAAAAAAGCAATTTTTGGGCCAACTTGGATTTCCGTGGCCTGAAGCCTTGATCGGACGCGGTTTCCCGGAGGAATCGAGGGGAGTTTTGCGTCCGTCATGGCACTGTCCGCCAATCTTTTCCTGCGCCAGACTCAGTCTTTGGTGATGACGCCGCAACTGATGCAATCCATCCAGTTGCTGCAGATGACGCATTTCGAACTCAACCAGTTCATCGCCCTGGAAGTGGAGAAGAACCCGCTGCTCGAATTTCCGTCGAATGACGGCGAGGCGGGCGGCGAACGCGGCGAAGCCGAAGATGGAGAGTATGCTCATCAGCCGGAGGATGCCGGGTCGGACGACGGTTACGATAACCGCACCGAGGCGCTCTCCAGCGACTGGTATGACAATGGCGGCAGCGCCAGCACCAGCCGGCTGAACGACGAGCTCGACGCCAATTACACCAATGTCTTTCCTGACGACGGTGCCCCGCAGCGCCTCGATGCGCCGGAGCTCGTCAGCCAGTGGAAGTCGATGCCGGGCAGCGGCGAGGGCGCCGACTACGATCTCGACGATTTCGTCGCCGGCCAGGTGTCGCTGCGCGATCATCTCGCCCAGCAGATCCCCTTCGTCCTGCCCGACATGGCCGACCGGCTGATCGCGCAGAATTTCGTCGACCAGCTCGACGACTGCGGTTATCTGCAGGCCGATATCGTCGAGGCGGGCGAGAGGCTGGGCACGAGCCTCGCACAGGCAGAGCGCGTGCTCGCCACCCTCCAGAGCCTCGATCCGCCGGGTGTTTTCGCCCGCAGCCTCGCCGAATGCCTGGCGATCCAGCTGAAGCAGAAGGACCGATATGACCCGGCCATGCAGGCTCTGGTCGAAAATCTCGAACTGCTTGCCCGGCGCGATTTTGCCACGCTGAAGCGGCTTTGCGGCGTCGACGAGGAAGATCTTCTCGACATGCTCGGCGAGATCCGCCAGCTCAATCCGAAGCCCGGCAGCGGTTTCGAGGCGGGTATTTCCGAAGCGATCATGCCCGATGTGGTCGTCAGAGCCTCCTCGGATGGCGGCTGGCTGGTCGAGCTCAATCCGGATACGCTGCCGCGAGTGCTGGTCAACCAGTCTTATTTTTCCCGGGTGACAAAGAACGGCGAGGATCACGCCTTCCTCTCCGATTGCCTGCAGACCGCCAACTGGCTGACGCGCAGCCTCGATCAGCGGGCTAAAACCATCATGAAGGTGGCAAGCGAAATCGTCCGCCAGCAGGACGCCTTCCTGCTGCACGGCGTCGACTATCTGCGCCCGCTGAACCTGAAGACGGTCGCCGAAGCGATCAAGATGCATGAATCCACCGTCAGCCGGGTCACGTCGAACAAATATATGCTGACGCCGCGCGGCCTCTTCGAACTCAAATATTTCTTCACCGTCTCGATCAGCGCCGTCGCAGGCGGCGACAGCCATTCGGCCGAAGCCGTGCGTCACAAGATCCGCGCGCTGATCCTGCAGGAGAGCCCGGAGGCGGTGCTTTCCGACGACGATATCGTCGACATGCTGAAGAAGGGCGGGGTCGATCTCGCCCGCCGCACGGTTGCGAAATACAGGGAGGCGATGAACATTGCCTCTTCGGTCCAGCGCCGCCGCGAGAAGCGGGCGCTCGCCAAGGTCGCCGGTTTCTAACGCGGCAACGCTTCGGCCTCGATCGAAGCATCCGGCCCGCAAATCCCGTTGTTCCTCTCCAGCGCCCTGCGTCTTAGACATGCAAACGGCGCCGAAACCCTGTGAATTGTCTTCAACGAATATCGAAATGCCGACCATGATGCGGCAAAATTCCAACCTTGCCAGGGAGCTTTTCCTGCTGCTGGTGCTGGCGACCCTTTGGGGTTCCTCCTATAGCTTCATCAAGATCGGCGTCGAGACGATCCCGCCGATAACGTTGATCGCCGCTCGCACGCTGATTGCCGGCGGCATTCTGCTGGCCGTCCTGCGCCACCGGCGTGTCCGCCTGCCGCGCGATCTCGCCACCTGGCGGCGGTTTTTCGTTCAGGCCTGTCTGAACAGCGTCGTCCCCTTCACTCTGATCGCCTGGGCGGAACAGTCCGTCGATGCCGGACTGGCGGTGATCCTGAATTCGGCAACGCCGATCTTCACCTTCCTGCTGACCGTGCTGATCACCCGCCATGAGCAGGTGACGTTGCGAAGGCTTTTTGGCGTCATGGCCGGGCTTGCCGGCATCTGCCTCGTCATCGGCGTCGAAGCGCTCGGCGGTCTCGGCGAAAGCCTGATGGCGCAGCTTGCCATCATCCTGGCGACCATCTGCTATGCAGGTGCCGCGATTTTCAGCAAGAACTTCAAGGGGCTCGACCCCGCGGTGCCGGCGGCCGGCTCGTTGATCTCAGGCGCGGTTGTTCTCTTGCCGATGAGCCTCGTCGTCGATCGGCCGTGGGAAATCGATCCTTCGCCGGCATCGATGCTGGCGCTGCTGGCCCTCTCCGCCTTTTCGACGGCGCTCGCCTTTGTGATCTATTTCCGTCTCGTCCAGACGCTGGGTTCGGTCGGAACCACCGCGCAAGCCTATCTCAGAGTGCCGATCGGGGTTGCGATCGGCATCGTTTTTCTCGGCGAAAGGCTGAGCCCGACGGCCTGGATCGGGCTCGTCTGCGTCATAGCAGGTGTCGCCGCCATGACGATCCCTGCAAGGAGGGGCACAACGCAGGCACGAAACGCCTAAACTGTATGGGGTGGCGATCGGCGGCATGCCTTGCCCGACTGGGTATCCGCCACACGTTGACCGAGTGCCGCCGACGGTGATTCGGCGCCCTATTGACTTTTCGGCAAGCTCTGGCTAGAAGCCCGCCGCAATCGATGCCGTGAACGGCGTCTGGAGTTATCCCCAGCATCAGAAGGGCACTAAGGACCCGCAGGCCTAAGCCGATCTTGCTTGAGATTGTGCGAAGTGCTTGGATGAACCTGAGGCTTGGCGTAAACTGATACCCGCAAACGACCATAAGAAGGGAAACTCCATGAGTGTGCGTGTATCCGGGAAACATATGGAAATTGGTGAATCTTTCCGTCAAAGGATCGAGGACCAAATTGGTATGGCCATCACGAAATACTTCGACGGGGGATATTCCGGCCAGGTGACCGTGGAAAAGGCGAGTTCTCGTTACTCGGCGGATTGCAAGCTTCATCTCGACAGCGGGGTGGTGCTGCATGCGGCCGGCGAGGCGACCGACCCGCAATTGGCTTTCGACGCCGCCTCCCAGCGGATCGAAAAACGGCTGCGGCGTTACAAGCGCAAGCTGAAGGACCATCACGCCGGAAACCATCTGAATGGTTTTGCAGAGGTCTCCTACACGGTTATGGATTCCGTTCCTGATCACGATGATGAAATCGCTGACGATTTCGCTCCGGCGATCGTCGCTGAAAGCACGAAGCAGCTGAAGACCATGTCGGTCGCCACCGCAGTGATGGCGCTCGACATGACCGACGAGCCGCTTCTCCTGTTCCGCAGCCCCGGCAAGGAACATCTGAACATCGTTTACCGTCGGCACGACGGAAATATTGGCTGGATCGATTCAGCCAGTATCAAAGGCTGAGATCAGGGTGGTGAGCGGCGGTATTGCCGCCGCTCCTTGCATTTGATCCCGGCGACAGAAGGAAAAAGAAATGGCATTGGCAGATTTGCTCCATCAGGATGCGATCATTCCCGCCCTCAGAGTAAATTCCAAGAAACAGTTGCTTCAGGAATTGGCTGCAAGAGCCTCCAGGATCACCGGGCTTTCCGAACGGGAGGTCTTCGACGTCATCCTGCAGCGCGAACGCCTGGGCTCGACCGGAGTCGGCAACGGCATAGCCATTCCCCACGGCAAGCTGGGAAACATCCATTCGATCGTCGGCATCTTCGCCCGGCTGGAGCAGCCGGTCGATTTCGAGGCGCTGGACGACCAGCCTGTTGATCTCGTGTTCCTGCTGCTTGCGCCGGAGGGCGCGGGCGCCGATCATCTCAAGGCTCTGTCGCGTATCGCCCGCGTGCTACGCGATCACGATCTGGTCGCCAAGCTGCGCGCCACCGAGTCCGCCTCGGCGATCTACGCCTTCCTCAACGAAGAGCAGACGTCGAACGCTGCCTGAGCGGCATTAATTCCTTCCCGAAATGCAAAAAGGCGCCTGATCTCCCAGGCGCCTTCTGCATTATGAGGGGCGGAAAGATCGAGGCGAAGGGGCTGAAGTCGCCGGTGCCCGCATCTTTCGGGCGACAGAGGCGAGGACTACGGCGTTGCCCGAACCCGAGACGCTGAAACGCGTGGCCAGCGCCTTCAGCGTTTGTGCCTCGTCGTTGAGTGCGACGCTCGCAGCGGTCGCTTCCTCCACCATCGCCGCATTCTGCTGTGCCCCCTGGCCCATCTGCATCATGGCCTGGTTGATTTTCTTCAAGCCAACGACGATGAAGAGCCTGAGCGGAACTTGTTGAGCAAACTCGGTGCTGGAAGTCCACTCATCGACCCTTCGGGCCACCGTCTCCCCGCTGGGGAGAAGGGGGAATCGAGACGTTGCCGCAAATCTCTTCTCCCCTCGAGAAGACGGTGCCGGCAGGCGTATGAGGGGGCTGCCGCCGTCTATCCTTCAAGATTTATATCCTGTCTGCGACTTCCTCGCTCAAGGGGATCGACGGTTGCGCTCCGGCCTTGAGGCAGGCGAGCGAACCGGCGACTGCCGCACGGCGCAACGCCGAGACAAAATCGAGGCCGTCGTCGAGGCTGGCGGCGAAATAGCCGCAGAAAGTGTCTCCCGCACCGACCGTATCGACAGGTTGGATTTTGAGACCCTGCGCCCTCGAAATCGACCCGTCGCGAATGGCGATGACACCGTCGGCGCCGAGCGTCACGATCAGCGTCTGCCCCGTCTCCGCATGCAGACGCACAAGGGCTGCCTCCCGCGCTTGGGCGTCCATGCCCTCTTGTCCGGCGAGCCGCTCGAACTCGGTCTCGTTGGCAATGACGATATCGGCGAGCCGGCCGAGACGCGGGGCATCGGGGATCAGCGGCGCAAGGTTGAGGATGCTGGTGACGCCCTTGGCGCGGGCGGCCGACAGCGCGCCTTCGACGGCAGCAGCCGGCACTTCGAGCTGCAGCATCAGGACATCGCCTTCGTCCATGCGGCCGATCGCGGTCTCGGCATCGGCAGGCGTGACCTGGCCATTGGCGCCGGGAACGACGGCGATCATGTTTTCTCCGTCGCCGCCGACGAGGATCAGCGCCGTGCCTGTTGGACCGTCGACATGTTTGATCAGAGAAAGGTCGGTGCCTGCATCATCGAGCAGGGCCAGCGCTTCCGCAGCAAAAGCATCCTTGCCGACGGCGCCGGCCATATGCACGTACCGGCCGGCGCGGCGCGCTGCCAGCGCCTGGTTGGCGCCCTTGCCGCCGGCGGCCGTGGCAAAGCCGTTGCCGGCCACCGTCTCGCCGGGCTTCGGCAGGCGCTCGGTCGTGGCGATGAGATCCATGTTGATGGACCCGAAAACTGTGATCATGAATGTGTCCCGTCTTCTGGAGCATGCTGACGACATCATGCTCCTACTGTTTCATGCGGGCGCGACACTGCCCGAAGCGGTCACTCCTCGTCAACCACCCGCAGCTTCAGAAGACCAGTGCGGCTCTCCACCGATTTGGCTGCGGCTTCGCTGTCGCGGGCAGGCTTGGCATCGCCGCCGGCCTCGAATTCCAGCGCTTCGATCCTGGCGCCGCGCCTGGTGAGCTTGTCGGCTGATGTGACCACCATGTCGATATCCTTCTGCGCCATGGCGAAATGGCCCTGCAGCTTGCGCACCCGCTCGTCGAGGCGGCTGAGATCGTCCATCAGGATCGCCACTTCGCCCTGGATCAGATGCGCCTGCGCCCGCATGCGCTGATCCTTGAGCACGGCCTGGATGACCTGGATCGACAGCATCAGCAGCGACGGTGAGACGATGACGATGCGCGCACGGTGCGCCTTCTGCACCACCGGCTCGAAGTGCTCATGGATCTCGGCGAAGATCGATTCGGACGGCACGAAGAGAAAGGCCGTATCCTGGGTTTCCCCCTGGATCAGATATTTCTCGGAAATATCCCTTATATGGACCTCCATGTCGCGGCGGAATTGCTGGCCGGCGATCTTGCCGGCCTCGGGGCTGCCGGCGTCTCGGATAGCGTTCCAGGCTTCGAGCGGAAATTTTGCGTCGATCACCAGCGGCGGCGCGCCGTTCGGCATGCGGATCGTGCAGTCCGGCCGCGAACCGTTGGACAGCGTCTGCTGGAAGGCGTAGGCGCCCATCGGCAGACCGTCGGCGACGATCGTTTCCATTCTCGACTGGCCGAAGGCGCCGCGCGTCTGCTTGTTGGACAGAATGGCCTGCAGCCCGACGACATCCTTGGCGAGCGTCTGGATATTGTTCTGCGCGGCATCGATGACCGCCAGCCGCTCCTGCAGCCGCTGCAGGTTCTCATGCGTCGATTTGGTCTGCTCGGTGATCGTCGAGCTGACTCGCTGCGACATGCCGTCGAGGCGTTGGCTGATCGTCTGGTTGAGTTCGCTCTGCCGCGCGCCGAAGACCTCGGTCATCGCCGCGATGCGGCCCTGCATCTCTGCCTGAATCTTCAAAAGCTCGCCCATGCGCGCTTCGTTTTCCTCAGCGCGAAAGTTCGCTTCCTCCGCCTGCTCGCGGCGAAGGCCGGAGCCGCGCAGCAGAAGCACGATCACCAGCAGGACGAGGACGGCGAGACCCCCGCCGACAAGCGCCAGCATGGCCGGGCTGATCGAGGCAAGGGAAAGGGCGAGCGATTCGGAATGGACGGTCATGCCGCAAGCATAACAGAAGAAGCGGCGATTTATAGATCAAAACGTGAACAGAATGGACGATCCTCAATATCTTCGCAAGCCGTTGCTCTTCCGCGTCCACCGAAAAGAAATGTCGCCGCGGCTTAACGATTGCTCAACCATATTGGCCAAAACCTGCGGCGCTGAAATCCCCTCCCGCGCGCGTCGCGCCAAGTACAGAGATCCCCATGACCGCCCAGCAGACCGACAATGCCCTCAGGCAGCGCCTCGATTTCATCGAGCTGGATGAAGCGGCGCGCAAGTCGATGCGGGATCTGCGCCCTGTCATATCAGAGCTGATCGGCGGCGCCCTCGATAAATTCTACGCCAAGATCGCCAAGACCCCCGCTGTCGCCGACAAGTCCCAACTGGGCCATGCCAAGAAGCGTCAGCAGGATCATTGGGTCAATCTTACTGGCGGCACGTTCGACGAGAGCTATGTCGACGGCGTGACCGCCGTCGGCCGCATGCATGAGCGCATGGGGCTGGAACCGCGCTGGTCTATCGGCGGTTACGCCATCGTCATGTCCGAACTCGTCAAGGGCATCATGGAAAAGCAGTGGCCTTCGATCTTCGCGCGCCAGCAAGGCAAGCTGTTGGCCGAGAAGCTATCGGCGGTCGTCAAATCGGGCATGCTCGACATGGATTATTCCATCTCGGTCTATCTCGAGACGCTGGAAGCCAAGCGCCGCGCCTTGGAAGAGCAGCGCGCTGAGGCCCAATCCGACCAGGCGATCGCGCTGGAGCAGCTGCGCCGCGGTCTAGAAGCGCTGTCGAACGGCGATCTCGAAGCCACTTTACCGTCCGATCTGCCGGGCAATTTCCGGCAGATGGCCGAGGACTATAATCGCGCCGTCAGCGCCCTTCGCCAATCCTTCGCCTCCGTGCGCGAGACCTCCGGCCATATCAAGACCGGCGCCGACGTCATCTCCAACGCGACCAACGATCTGGCGCTGCGCACCGCCCAGCAGGCGGCAGGCGTCGAGGAGAGCTCGGCCGCGCTGCAGCAGCTGTCCGTCAGCGTCGGCCAGACGGCCGCCAATGCCGAGAAGGCGTCGGATGCCGTGCGCGAGACACAGCAGAAGGCGAAGAACTCCGGCGAACTCGTCACCAGCGCCGTCTCGGCGATGGCCGGCATCGAGAAATCCTCGACCGGGATCTCCAAGATCATCGGCGTCATCGATGAGATCGCCTTCCAGACCAATCTGCTGGCGCTAAACGCCGGTGTCGAGGCGGCCCGTGCCGGCGATGCCGGCAAGGGTTTTGCCGTCGTCGCCCAGGAAGTTCGCCAGCTCGCCCAGCGTACCGTGGAAGCAGCCAAGGAGATCAAGAACCTGATCTCGCAGAGCTCGACCCAGGTCAATCAGGGTGTCGGCATCGTTTCCAGCACCGGCGAGGCGCTGAACGACATGATCAGCCGCATCGACATCATCAACCGTTTCGTCGCCGATATCGCCGCCGCCGCCCGTGATCAGGCGACCGGCGTCAACGAGGTCAGCCTCGCCGTCCGCAACATGGGTGCGATCACCCAGCAGAATTCGGACATGGTCGAGCACTCTTCGGCGGAAACCCGCCGCCTCAAGGACGAGGTGGAGACCCTGATCGAGCTGCTGCAGCACTTCCGTGCCCGGCCGGAGGGCCGTTCCGCGGGTGCTGCCCGCCGGGCGGCCTGAGGCGAATATGGCGAAATTCCAGGCGGGGATGCAAAAAAGCGTATTCCCCGGCTGCCGGATAATTCCATAGTCGGAAAAGATGGGTTATGGGAACGCCATGACCATCAAGCCACTCATCATTCTTCCCGATCCCGTTCTCCGCCAGCTGTCCAAGCCGATCGAGCGGGTGGATTCCGACCTGCAGCGTCTTGCCGACGATATGCTGGAAACCATGTATGACGCGCCGGGCATCGGCCTCGCTGCCATCCAGATCGGCGTGCCGCGCCGCATGCTCGTCATCGACATCGCTCGCGAGGGCGAGGAAAAGCAGCCGCAGGTCTTCATCAACCCGGAGGTCGTCAAATCCTCCGACGAGCGCTCCGTCTATGAGGAAGGCTGTCTTTCGATTCCGGATTATTATGCCGAGGTGGAGCGCCCGGCTGTCGTCTCGGTCAAGTATCTCGACCGGAACGGCAAGGAACAGACCGTGGAAGCCGACGGCCTGCTCGCCACCTGCCTGCAGCACGAGATCGACCACCTGAACGGCGTGCTGTTCATCGATTACATCTCGCGGCTGAAGCGGGAGATGGTGATCAAGAAATTCACCAAGGCGGCGAAGTCGAAGGCGCTCTGACACTGCGTTGAAAATCCAGCGGCGACGCACTATGATATCACTGATATCATGATGGAGGTGCCGAATTGGGCGACTTGCTTATTCGAGACGTTCCGGATGCGATGAAGCGGCAGCTTCAGGAAAGCGCACAACGCAACGGCCGCAGCCTTTCGGAAGAGGCGATTGAAATCATGCGCCGACAGATTGCGGTGGAGCGCTCGAGGGATTCCGCCGGGCAGCGCCTGCGTTCCCTGATGAGTGAGGAAAGATTGAGCGAAGATGAGGTGGAGGCCATTGCCGCATCCCGCCATGAACGGGACCGTGAACCGCCGCGTTTCGACACATGATCGTTCTCGATACGAATGTGATTTCAGAAATGCAGGGGAGGATCCACAGCGATCGGATATTGAACTGGCTGGACGCCTATGACGTCGAGACGCTTTTCCTGACGACGATTGCCGTCGCGGAAATGCGTTACGGTCTTGAACTCCTTGATGATGGCAGGCGAAAGACAGCACTGGTGTCCGACTTCAACCGGATCGAGTCTGAATTTGCCGGCCGCATACTCGGTTTTGCCCTCAGTGCAGCGCATCGCTACGGCCTGCTGGCGGCCGAGCGTAGAAAGGCGGGACGACCGATGGAAACCAAGGATGCCATGATTGCCGCCATCTGCCTTGCAAACGGCGCGACGCTTGCGACCCGCAACACCAGAGATTTCGAAGGGCTT
The DNA here is from genome assembly GCA_000023185.1 of Rhizobium leguminosarum bv. trifolii WSM1325. Classification (NCBI taxonomy): domain Bacteria; kingdom Pseudomonadati; phylum Pseudomonadota; class Alphaproteobacteria; order Hyphomicrobiales; family Rhizobiaceae; genus Rhizobium; species Rhizobium leguminosarum. The sequence continues at coordinate 72,047 of CP001622.1, forward strand.
GATCTCAAGCTCGTAAACCCGTTTGAAGACGGTTGATCCTCAATTGGCGAGATAAAATGTCTCTTCGCATCATCTTCATGGGAACGCCGGAGTTCTCGGTTCCGACCCTGCGCCTGCTCGTCGATGCCGGCCACAGGATCGTTGCGGTCTATACGCAGCCGCCGCGGCCGGGCGGGCGGCGCGGCCTCGATCTGCAGAAATCGCCGGTGCATCAGGCCGCCGAACTGCTCGGCCTGCCGGTCTTCACCCCGGTCAATTTTAAGGACCCCGAGGAGCGCGAGAGGTTTCGTGGCTTGAATGCCGATGTCGGCGTCGTCGTTGCCTACGGGTTGCTGCTGCCGGAGGCGATTTTGAACGGCACCCGCGATGGCTGCTACAACGGTCATGCCTCGCTGCTACCGCGCTGGCGCGGTGCGGCACCCATCCAGCGGGCGATCATGGCCGGCGACGCAAAGACCGGCATGATGGTGATGAAGATGGACAAGGGTCTGGATACCGGCGCCGTGGCACTCACCCGCGAGGTCGAGATCGGCCCGAACATGACGGCTGGCGAGTTGCACGACCGGCTGATGCTGGTCGGCGCCAAGGCGATGGCGGAAGCCATGGTGAAACTCGAAATGAACGACCTTCCGCTGACGCCGCAGCCGGAAGACGGCGTGCTCTATGCCGCCAAGATCGACAAGGCCGAGACGCGCATCGATTTTTCCAGGAACGCCGGCGACGTGCACAATCACATTCGCGGCCTGGCGCCGTTTCCGGGTGCCTGGTTCGAGCTCGAAATCGGCGGCAAGCCGGAGCGGGTCAAGGTGCTGGCGTCCGAGCTGGCTGAAGGGCAGGGTGCTGCCGGGCTATTGCTGACGGACGATCTCGTGATCGCCTGCGGCTCGGGCGCGCTGCGGCTGACCAGGCTGCAGAAGGCCGGCGGCAAGCCGCTGGCGGCGGCCGATTTCCTCAGGGGCACGCCGCTTGCGGCGGGCACGAGGCTCACCTGATGCCGCGTTTCCGCATGACCGTCGAATATGACGGCGGCCCCTATGTCGGCTGGCAGCGGCAGGAAAACGGCCACTCGGTGCAGGGCGCGATCGAGGCGGCGGTGCTGTCGCTGACCGGTGAGACGGTCTTGGTGCGCGGCGCGGGCCGTACCGATTCCGGCGTCCACGCCATGGGGCAGGTGATCCATGCCGATCTTTCGAAGGAGTGGTCGCCCTACCAGTTGCAGAATGCCTTGAACGCGCATCTGAGGCTCGCCGGCGAGCGGGTCTCCATTCTCGAGGTCGAGGCGGCTCCCGAGTTCTTCGACGCCCGTTTTTCGGCGCTGCGGCGCCATTACCTCTATCGCATCGTCAGCCGCCGGGCGCCGCTGGCGCTCGAAGCCGGCAAGGCCTGGTGGGTGCCGAAGGTGCTCGACCACGAGGTCATGCATGCCGCCGCCCAGAGGCTGGTCGGCAAGCACGATTTCTCCACCTTCCGCGCCGCCCATTGCCAGGCAAACAGCCCGGTGCGCACCCTCGACCGGCTGGATGTGACGCGCAACGGCGAACTGATCGAGATCCGTGCCACGGCGCAGAGTTTTCTTCACAACCAGATCCGCTCCTTCGCCGGCACGCTGAAGCTCGCCGGCGAAGGCAAATGGACGCCTGATGATGTCGAGGCGGCGCTTGAAGCGCGCGACCGCAAGGCCTGCGGCCCAGTGGCGCCGCCGGACGGGCTCTATTTCATGCAGGTGGATTATCCCGACGTGATCCCCGATCGCCGAAGGCCGGTCACCGATACCGATGCCAATGACGGGGATGCTGACGATCCCTCGTAAACTTGGTCAGACGGGATAGATGCCGAGGAAGTGCTGCAGATATTCCGAAAGGATCATCGATGGCACGAGCAGCACCAGTGTCAGCGCCCCGGTCATCAGCGCGTGACCGTGGCAGATCATCCGGATAATGCGGGCCAGCACGAAGACCTGCGCCAGCATGAAGGCGAGCAGCAGCAGCGAGACGAGGCCGATGGATCCAGGCAGGAAGAACACCAGCGCCAGCAGCAGCCCGTTGATATAGGAGAGCGGCACGCCGAGCCAGTTGACGCTGACGACGACGGGCGCGAAACGCTCGCCCATCCGGAAGGCAAGCAGCAGAACCCCTGCAAAGACCAGCGGCACGAACCAGTTGGCGACCTCGACGAGGCCGAGCCTGATATAGAAGGGAAAATCGACATCGGCTTCCGGCGGCATCGACCGCAGGAAGGCCTGCCGCCACCAGAGCCAGGAAATACCCATCGGCGGCAGGCACCAGAGCATCGCCCAGAACGAGCGATTGACGCCGCGCTCGGACATATCGAGGTAGCGGAAGCCGCGCGGATCCAGCCGGATCAGCAGCCAGAGGCCGGCCAGGTAATATTGAACCTCCCTAAAGCCCGGCATTGGCGAACCAGCGGGCGATGAAAGTTTCGTAGATTGCCGTCAGCGTCTCCAGATCAGCGACAGCGACGCGCTCGTCGACCATGTGCATGGTCTGGCCAACGAGGCCGAACTCGACGACCGGGCAATAATCCTTGATGAAGCGCGCATCCGATGTGCCGCCGGTGGTCGAAAGCCGCGGCGACTGGCCGGCAACACTTTCGACGGCTGAAGACAGTGAGGCGATCAGCGCATTGTTGCGCGTCAGGAAGACATGGCTCGGCCGGTCGGCCCAGACGATATCATAGGCCACCGGATCGCGGCCCGGCCGCAATGCGCCGTTGCCGGCGGCGGCTTCCAGACGGCGCAGGATTTCGGCCCGCAGCGTTTCGACGGTCCAGCTATCGTTGAAGCGGATGTTGAAGCTTGCCGATGCCTTGGCCGGAATGACGTTGGTCGCCGGGTTGCCGACGTCGACCGTGGTCACTTCGAGGTTCGAAGGCTGGAAATCGCCGGTGCCGGCGTCAAACGGCGGGTCCATCAGCGCCTGCGTCAGCTGCAGCATGCCGCGCACCGGATTGTCGGCAAGATGCGGATAGGCGGCATGGCCCTGCACGCCGTGCACGGTGATTTTACCCGACAGCGAGCCGCGCCGGCCGATCTTGATCATGTCGCCGAGCCTGTCCGGATTGGTCGGCTCGCCGACAAGGCAGGCATCCCAGCGCTCGCCGCGCTCGGCCGCCCATTGCAGCAGCTTGATCGTGCCGTTGATCGCCGGGCCCTCTTCGTCGCCGGTGATCAAAAAGGAAATCGAGCCGTTGGGCGGCCCGTTTTTCTCGATATGGCGGGCGACGGCGGCGACGAAACAGGCGATGCCGCCCTTCATGTCGACGGCGCCGCGGCCGAAAAGCTCGCCCTTCGAAATCTGGGCCTCAAACGGTGGATGCGTCCAGGCAGCTTCGTCGCCGACCGGCACGACATCGGTATGGCCGGCAAACATCAGATGCGGGCCGTCCTTGCCGAGGCGGGCATAGAGGTTTTCGATCTCGGGTGTTCCCTCTTCGCTCGCCTTCACCCTGTCGAGCGCAAAGCCGAGCGGCGCAAGCATCGCCTCCAGCGCCGTGAGCGCGCCGCCTTCGGCGGGCGTCACGGACGGGCAGCGAATCAGCGTCTGGAGATTGGCGACGGGGTCGGTAGCGGTCATGGCGGTCGAACTATCCGGCGGGAATGGCAAAGACATGGCAAGGCGGGGCCGCCTCGCGTAAAAAGACGCCGTCTGTTTACCGGATCAATGTCCCGGTGTCATCAATCTCTGAGCAGCTCGTTGATGCCGGTCTTCGAGCGGGTCTTTTCATCGACGCGCTTGACGATGACGGCGCAGTAGAGATGCGGCGCCGGCTGGCCGTTGCCCATCGTCGCATTACCCGACGGCATCGAGCCGGCGACGACGACGGAATAGGGCGGCACTTCGCCGTAGCTCACCTCGCCCGTGGCGCGGTCGACGATCTTGGTCGACTTGCCGATAAAGACGCCCATGCCGAGCACCGAGCCTTCGCGGATGATGCAGCCTTCGACCACCTCGGAACGGGCGCCGATGAAGCAATTGTCCTCGATGATCGTCGGGCCCGCCTGCATCGGTTCCAACACGCCGCCGATGCCGACACCGCCGGAGAGATGCACATGCTTGCCGATCTGCGCACAGGAGCCGACCGTCGCCCAGGTATCGACCATCGTGCCTTCGCCGACATAGGCGCCGAGATTGACGAAGGAGGGCATCAGGATGGCGTTCGGGGCGATATAGGCCGAGCGGCGCACGACGCAGTTCGGCACGGCGCGGAAGCCGGCGGCGCGGAAATGGTTCTCGCCCCAGTTTTCGAACTTCGAGGGAACCTTGTCCCACCAGGTCGAGTTGCCCGAGCCGCCCTCCACCACGTCCATGTCGTTGAGGCGGAAGGACAAGAGCACGGCCTTCTTCAGCCACTGATTGACCGTCCAGGCGCCGTCGGCGGAGCGTTCGGCGACACGGGCCTTGCCGGCATCGAGCAGATCGAGCGCTGCTTCGACCGCATCGCGAACCTCGCCCTTCGTCGACGTGTTCACATTGTCGCGATTGTCGAAGGCGGATTCGATGATCTTTTCGAGGGATGCGAGGTCGGTGGCGCTCATGAGAATTCCTTAAACTTCGATCTTTATCGTGGAGACGGGGTGTCTCCGGAATTGCGGTTGGCGGGGTTTACCCTGCTCTACAGCATGAAGCCGTAGAACGGAATGATTTTTCCGACAAGATCATACCTGGATTCAAGGCGTTATAGCGACATATCCGGCTTCGTAGCCGGCAATACCGAAAGGCATTTCGACATGGCGAAGGGACGAAACGGCGGTTCGAGGCGCAAGGATGGCGTATGGGACCCGCTGAAGAGCAGTTCGACCGACAAGCAGCGCGCCGAAGCCGTGCCGAAGACGCCGCAGACGATGTCGCCTGCCTACCGCCTGGCCTATGTCGACCAGGATTTCCTCTGCCGCGAGGAGTTGCGGCCGATCCGTCTGCAGCTGGAGCTGTTGAAGACGGAAATGATGCTGACCGAACGCGGCATCAAGTCGACCGTCGTCATGTTCGGCGGCGCCCGCATTCCCGCCCCCGGCCAGAGCGCCTGGGCAGCCCGCAACGATATCCAGCGCGTCAACCTGGAGGCGGCCTCGGTCTATTATGACGAGGCGCGCAAATTTGCCCGGCTCTGCTCGAAATATTCAGCCACCTTCAATTTCCACGAATATGTCATCGTCACCGGCGGCGGGCCGGGCGTGATGGAGGCCGGCAATCGCGGCGCGGCCGACGAGGGCGCCCCTTCGATCGGCCTCAACATCGTGCTGCCGCATGAGCAGGCGCCGAACGCCTATGTGACGCCGGAGCTCAGCTTCAACTTCCACTATTTCGCCATCCGCAAGATGCATTTCATGGTGCGCGCCAAGGCGATCGCGGTCTTTCCCGGCGGCTTCGGCACGCTCGACGAATTCTTCGAATGCCTGACGCTGATCCAGACCGGCCGCATGGAGCGCCTGCCGCTGATCCTTTTCGGCGAGACCTTCTGGAGGAGCATTATCAATTTCGAGGCATTGGCCGAATTCGGCACGATCGCGCCCGACGACGTCAAGCTGATCAGCTTCGTCGATACGGCTGAAGCTGCTTGGAAGATCGTCCAGGACTTCTACGAACACCGCGAATAGGAGCCAGAACGCGGCGTTTCGACGAATCTCCCACTCTTTCCCCGCTGGAGCAGGGAAAGAGTGGAGATACATCGGCTCGTCCGGCCTTACAGAAGCGGCCGGTCCGGCATGTCATCGATCGAGATGACGCCGTCCTTGTTGCGGTCCATCCGAGTGAACAGCTTGTCCATGCCGGCTTCGGCTTCCTGTTTGGAAATCCGGCCGTTCTGGTCGGTGTCGACCCGGTGCATCATGATCGAGGCACGCATGATGTTGCCGCCATGGCGCATCCAGCGATGTCCGTCACGACCCTCGTGACCACCCTGAGGCGGCCGGCCCTGGTCGTTATTATCAGGCGTCGCGTCTGCGGTCTTCGCATCCTTGTTATTGCTGGCATCCTGCTTGCGCTGATCTCTCATCGCCTGCATCTGCGCTTTCTGGTATGCGCCGATTTCGCCTGGGGTCAGCGAGCCGTCCTTGTTGGTGTCGATCGCAGCGAAGATCTTGTCGATGCCGGCGGTCGCCTCGTCCTTGGAGATCTGTCCGTCCTTGTTGGTGTCGAACTGCTTGAGCATGCGGACATAGGTGATTTCGCGGAAGGCGGCAGGCCCCGGACCGTGCATGGGACCGTGCCTGCCGGGGTGTTGACGCGGCCCGTCACCGGGCGCTGCATAGCCGGCTCCGGCGGCTGCGCCGAAGATGAGGGTGGAGGAAAGCGCTGCCAGTATCAGCTTGTTGCGGTACATCGTGTTTGCCTTTCGTAAGGTGTCCCCTCACGAAAGAAGCTATGGCAGCAGGCCCGCAAGACCCAGTTAAACATCGGTAAGCTAAGTGAAAACTTGGTAATGCTTCAGCCGGTAATCTTGCCGAGAAAAGCGGCAAGGTCGTCGGTGACAAAATCGATGTGATCCTCATCGCCGCTGGTCTTTTCCCACCATTCGACGACCGTCTCTTCCAGATTGCGCGGCACCAGCAGCACAGTCTGCATGCCGAGCGCCTTCGGCACCGTCAGGTTGCGCGGTAGATCTTCGAACATGGCGGCCTTGGTGGTTTCGACCCGCTTCAGCGCCATGAACTTGTCGTAGGTCGCCTGCGCCGGCTTCGGCACGTAGTCGGCGGCGACGATATCGAAAATGTCGTCGAAATGCTCGAGAATGCCGAGCGCCTCCGCCGTCATCTCTGCATGTTTGACGCTGCCATTGGTGAAGATGAACTTGCGCCCCGGCAGCGCCTTGATCGCCTCGCCGAGTTCCGGCTGCGGCGTCAGCGCCGTGTAGTCGATCGCATGCGCCTTTTCGAGAAAGTCGTTCGGGTCGATGCCGTGATGGATCATCAGGCCCTGCAATGTCGTGCCATGCTCGAGATAATATTGCTTCTGCAGCTTGCGCGCCTCTTCCCGCTCCATCTGCAAGAGTGCCGCGACATAGGCAGTCATGTTCTTGTCGATCTGCGCGAAGAGATTGACATGATGCGGATAGAGCGTGTTGTCGAGGTCGAAGACCCAATCTGTAACGTGCTCGAAATCGGCTTTATCAGGCGTACGGTCGATCTTGGTCATGGCGGTCTTATGGCACGGCTTATCCGCCAAGGAAATCGGCAAGAAAGAATAGACGCCCGATTTTCGGCGGACGGCGCAGGCACGGAATGCTAGAAAGCGCTCATGCTTTTCGAACGCCCCAATGACGATACGCTCTATGATGCCCTGATCGCGCGCAGCGCCGATTATGAGGGCCAGGCCTATGTCTGCGTCAAGACGACAGGCATCTTCTGCCGCCTGACCTGCCCGGCGCGCAAGCCGAAGCGGGAAAACACGCTCTTTTTCGATACGATCGCCGCCTGCATGCATTCCGGCTTCCGCCCGTGCCAGCGCTGCAGGCCGCTGGAGCAGCCGGGCAGGGAGCCGATCGTCGACGAGCTGCTTGCCGCGCTCGACCGCGAGCCGCAGTTGCGCTGGAGCGAGGATGAGCTTGTGCGCCGGGGCCACGATCCCTCGACCGTGCGCCGCGCCTTCAAACGCGGGCTCGGCATGACCTTCCACGATATCGTCCGCTATCGCCGACTGGGCGAGGCGGCCCGGCAACTGGCCGATGGCGCGCGCGTTATCGATGCTCAGCTTGAGGCCGGATATGACTCCCCAAGTGGTTTCCGGACGGCTTTTCAGCGGCTCGTCGGCAAGGCGCCGGCGCTGTCGCAAAACCGTGAACTTCTGTTTGCCGACTGGTTCGAGACGCCGCTCGGACCGATGGTGGCCGTTGCCGACCGGACGCATCTGCACCTTCTCGAATTCCACGACCGCAAAGCGCTGCCCACCGAACTCGAGGCACTGCAGAAGCGTGTCCGCTCTTCGGTCGCAATCGGCCGCACGCCGGCGATCGACCAGATCGAGGCAGAAATCCGGGATTATTTCGAAGGGCGGCTCACCGTCTTCAAGACGCCATTGGCGCTTGGCGGCACGCCCTTCGAAAAACATGTCTGGGCAAAGCTCATGGACATCACTGCCGGCCAGACGCGCGCCTATGGCGATCTTGCAAGGGAGATGGAAAGGCCGGAGGTCGTGCGTGCCGTCGGCCGCGCCAATGGCGCCAACCAGCTTGCCATCATCGTGCCCTGCCATCGCATCCTCGGCGCGGATGGTTCGCTGACCGGCTATGGCGGCGGGCTCTGGCGCAAGCAATGGCTGTTGCGGCATGAAGAGAAGATCAGAGCACAAGCACCTAACGTGGAGGAGACGGCATGAACCAGAGTGAAAAGGCCAAGGCATTCGGAGCATTGCACCGCAAGGGCGACCCGGTTGTTCTTTACAATATCTGGGATGCCGGCACGGCCAAGGCGGTGACCGATGCCGGCGCCAAGGCGCTTGCAACAGGAAGCTGGTCGGTCGCCGCTGCCCATGGTTATGCCGACGGTGAGAAGCTGCCGATGTCGGTGCTGGTCGAGACGGCAAAATCCATCACCGCTGTCGTCAATCTGCCGCTTTCGGTCGATTTCGAAGGCGCTTATTCGGCTGAGCCTGAGGGTGCCGCCGCCAACGTCGCCAAGCTGGTGGAGGTCGGCGCTATCGGCATCAATTTCGAGGATCAGGTGGTCGGCGGTGGCGGGCTTTATCCGGCCGAGAGGCAGGCGGCCCGCATCCGCGCCATTCGCGCCATGGCGGAAGGCGAGGGCATTCCCTTCTTCATCAACGCTCGCACCGATCTCTTCCTGGCGGAGAGCGATCTTTCCAAACATGCCGGTCTGGTGGAAGAGGCGATCGAGCGGGGCAAGGCCTATGCGGCCGCCGGCGGCAGCGGCTTCTTCGTTCCTGGCTTGATTGATCCCGCCTTGATCGAGAAGATCTGCGCCGCATCGCCGCTGCCGGTCAACATCATGATGCGGACAGGCGCCCCTGACGTGAAGACGCTCGCCAAGCTCGGCGTCGGCCGCATCAGTTATGGTCCGGGGCCTTACCGATCGATGATGGAAAAGTTGAAACAGGAGGCGGCGGCGATTTATAGCCCGCTCTGACGTCGAATGTCCGAGGGCCGCAGATGTGGTGCGAAGCTGCGGCCCGCAATGAAATCCCGTTCCGCTCAGGAACGGAAGCGCAGATTCCGCCGGCTGAGCTGGCTGACCGAGGTGCAGCCCATCAGCTTCATGCCGCGCTCGATCTCGGTGCGCATCGTCTCCAGCGCCCGTTCGACGCCGGGCTGTCCGGCCGCGGCAAGCGGGAAGAGATAGTAGCGCCCGAGCCCGACGGCCTTCGCCCCCAGCGACAGCGCTTTAAGAACATGCGTTCCCCGCTGCACGCCGCCATCCATCATCACGTCGACCCGGTCGCCCACGGCGTCGACGATCTCGGCCAACTGGTCGAAAGCGCTGCGCGAGCCGTCGAGCTGGCGCCCGCCATGATTGGAAAGCACGATGCCGCTGCAGCCGATCTCGGCCGCGCGCTTGGCGTCTTCGACCGACATGATGCCCTTCAGGCAGAATGGCCCGCCCCATTCGCGCACCATCTCCGCCACGTCGTCCCACGACATCGAGGGGTCCAGCATCTCGGTGAAGTATCGGCTGATCGACAGCGCGCCGCCATCCATCTTGACGTGGTTTTCGAGCTGCGGCAGCCGGAAGCGCTCATGCGTCAGCCAGTCGATCGCCCAGGAAGGCTTGATCGCGAACTGGGTCATGCCGGCAAGATTGAGCTTGAAGGGAATGGCAAAGCCCGTGCGCTTGTCGCGCTCGCGGTTGCCGCCGGTGATGCTGTCGACCGTCAGCATCATCGCCTGCACGCCGGCATTTTTCGCTCGCGCCATCATCTCGCGGTTGAGGCCACGGTCCTTGTGGAAATAGAACTGATAGACCTGCGGCCCGTTGCTGATCTGTCTGGCTTCCTCCAGGCTGATCGTGCCGAGCGAGGAGACGCCGAACATCGTGCCATGTTTTGCCGCCGCCGCCGCGACCGCCCGCTCCCCCTGGTGGTGAAAAAGCCGCTGCAACGCCGTCGGCGAGCAATAGACCGGCATTGCGAGCTTCTGGCCCATGACAGTTACCGACATGTCGACATCGGCCACACCGCGCAAAACGTCGGGCACCAGATCGCAGGCCTCGAAGGCCGCGGTATTGCGCCGGTACGTCACCTCGTCGTCGGCACCGCCGTCAATATAGTCGAATATCGGTCCGGGAAGACGCCGTTTGGCCATGCGCCGGAAATCGTGAAAATTATAGCAGTCTGTCAGGCGCATTTGTTTCCTCGATACCCTGTTTCCGCGTCAGGAAGATCCGCCCTTCGCAAGTGAAGGGCGCAGCCTGGTTCAGGGAACGATCAGCGTTCCGACGCCGTGCTCGGTGAAGATCTCGAGCAGCACGGAATGGGCGGTCTTGCCGTTCAGGATGACGACGCCCTGCACGCCGGCCTTGATCGCATCGATGCAGGTCTCGACCTTGGGGATCATGCCACCCGAAATCGTGCCATCGGCGATCAGCGCATGTGCTTCGGCGACAGAAAGCTCCTTGATGAGCTGGCCGTTCTTGTCGAGCACGCCCGGCACATCGGTCAGGAACAGCAGCCGGGTGGCGTTCAGCGCACCGGCAATGGCGCCGGCGAAGGTATCTGCATTGATATTGTAGGTGGCGCCGTCGCGGCCAGGCGCCACGGGGGCGATGACCGGGATCATCTCGGAGCGGGCAAGCAGATCGAGCAGCGTCCGGTCGACCTCGACCACTTCGCCGACGAAACCGAGATCGAGCACGCGCTCGATGTTCGAATCCGGATCTTTGATGGTCTTGCGCGCCTTTTCGGCGAAGACCATGTTGCCGTCCTTGCCGCAAAGGCCGATCGCCCATTCGCCGGTCTGATTGATGAGCGCGACGATTTCCTTGTTGATCGAGCCGGCGAGCACCATTTCGACGATCTCGACCGTTTTCTGGTCGGTGACGCGAAGGCCGCCCTCGAATTTCGATTCGATGCCCATCTTGCTCAGCATGGCGCCGATCTGCGGGCCGCCGCCGTGAACGACGATCGGGTTGACGCCCGATTGCTTCAACAGCGCGATGTCGCTGGCAAAGGCCTTGCCGAGCTCGGGATTGCCCATGGCGTGACCGCCATATTTCACGACAATCGTTTTGTTCTCGTAACGCTGCATGAAGGGCAGAGCTTTGGCCAGAAGCCGTGCCTGCATTTCGCTTTCGGTTTCGTTCATGGGAACCCCGCAGAATTGTTCGCGGCCTTTTATCGCAAGTTTCTGACCGAGGGAATAATCCAGAGGGCAACAGTTTTTCGTATCTGGCGCGGAGCCGGACGCCGTTACCGTCTGGCGCACGTAAGCTTGAGATGAGGAACGGCATGCAAGGCGATGACATCGCAGACCTGATCGGCCGCGTCGCACTCGGCGATCGCAGGGCTTTCGTGGCCCTCTACAATCAGACCGGACCGAAACTTTTCTCGATCTGCCTGCGTATCTTGAAGGATCGCACGGAAGCCGAGGAAGCCCTGCAGGAAGCCTATATCAGCATCTGGCAACGCGCTCGCAGCTTCTCCGTCGCCTCGGGTTCGTCCTCGGCATGGCTGGCTGCAATTGCCCGCAACCGGTCGATCGATGCGCTGCGGGCGCGCAAGCCCGTCGCCGACGAATTGGACACGGTCTATGATCTGGCCGATGCCGGAGCCGACCCGGAAATGCAGACGGTGACCAAGGATGAAGGAAGGCGGATTGACACCTGCATGGAAGAGTTGGAAGCTGATCGTGCGGTCGCCGTGAAACGGGCTTATGTCGAAGGGCTGAGCTATCAGGAACTGGCCGATCAGTTTGGTATTCCGCTGAACACGATGCGGACCTGGCTCAGGCGCAGCCTCTTGAAACTGAGAGAGTGCATGGAACGATGACATCGCCCGATAAAAGCAAGGGAGACCGCTCCCGCGACGAGGTTCTCGCCGGCGAATATGTGCTTGGCGTCCTGTCGTTGCAGGATCGCCGGGTGGTGGAAGAGCGCATGCGCCACGACCGCCCCTTCGCTGCGATCGTCAGCCGCTGGGAAACCAACCTCTCCGCCTTCAACGACGAGTATGAAGGCGTTGCTCCGAACCGGGAAACCTTCAAGCAGATCGAGGCACGGCTGTTCGGCGATGGCCAAAAGCCCCCATCCTTTTCGCAGGGGCTCTGGAATTCCGCCGTTTTCTGGCGCTCGCTGAGCTTCGCCTGCATCGTCGTCGCCGTCAGCGCTGTCATCTTCGCCTCCGGCGTGGTGCCGGAGCCGCAGGGGCCGGCACCACTGGTAGCCTCGCTTTCGGGCCAGAACAGCACCATCAATCTTCTCGCCTCCTATGAGCTGCAGAGCGGCCGGCTGAAGATCGTGCCGGTCGCCGCCGGCAAGCCGGAGGAGAAGTCGCTGGAACTCTGGCTGGTACCGGGCAGCGGCATGACGAGATCGCTCGGCGTCTTCCAGCCGGGCGAGAGCGGTGAACTTGTCATCCCCGCCGATCTGCGCAGCCAGGTCGCCGATGGCGCAACGCTTGCCGTCAGCCTCGAACCCTTCGGCGGTTCGCCGACCGGCCAGGCGACCGGTCCGGTGATCGCAAGCGGTCCCCTGCACCGACCATAACCGTCTCGGCCATAAATCATGTCTCCTCACTGAAACTCTTCGGCGCGGCCCTCCGTAGTTCGAAATGTCCGGACGACGCTCAGGCATAAAGCCCGCGGATGGTGTCCGGTGAGGAGAAAATCATGATCAAGTCCGTATTGCGCGGCGTCGCGCTCGCCACAGCCATGTCCGCCGTCGCCTTTGCCGCCGCCAAGAATCCAGTGGTCGGCGGCGCTGCGATGTTCGATAGCAAGAACATCATCGAGAACGCCGTGAATTCCAAAGATCACACGACGCTGGTCGCAGCCGTCAAGGCGGCAGGCCTGGTCGGCACGCTCGAAGGCAAGGGCCCCTTCACCGTCTTTGCGCCGACCAACGAAGCTTTTGCCGCGCTGCCGAAGGGCACCGTCGATACGCTGCTGAAGCCGGAAAACAAGGCGACGCTGACCAAGGTTCTGACCTGCCACGTCGTTGCCGCCGATGCGATGGCCAAGACCGTTGCCAAGATGATCAAGGATGACGGCGGCGAGCACGACATCAAGACCGTCGGCGGCTGCGTGCTGAAAGCCAAGGAAAACATGGGCAAGATCACCCTGACCGATGAAAACGGCGGTGTCTCCCATGTGACGATCGCCGACGTCAAACAGTCGAACGGCGTCATCCATGTCGTCGACAAGGTGCTGCTGCCGAAGATGTAAGCCCGCTCGTATCGCCAGACGCATTGGGGCGCTCCTAGAGCCATTCCAGGAAAAGCGCAGAGCGGTTTTCCGTCCGGAATTGCGCAAAAACAAAAGGTTAGAGCGGTTCTGCGCTTCCATAAAAAGCTGAACGCTCTAAGGGCCCCCCAAACACAAATTGATGAGGTGGCTAGCGCATAACCCCGAAAATCGGAATCGATTTTCGGAAAGGATTACGCGCAGATTCAAAATGATAGAGCGTCCCTAGTGCGTCTGAAAAGGCGCGCGGCGCTCTATTGGGCCGCTTCAGCTCTCGGGAAGACGAGGGAGACACTCATGCCGGTGTCAGGGGATGAGCTGACTTCAACCTCGGCGCGGGCATTCTGTTTCAGTGACTGTACGATCATCGCGCTCAGCTTTCCCGGCTGCGGCCAGGTCACATCCTGGGGAAGACCGACCCCGTTATCAGCAACGGTGATCCTGCAGCCGGTTTCGCTGACGACACAGCGGAGTGTGATTTCGCCGCCATCACGCCCCACGAAGGCATGCTTCAGCGTATTGGTGAGGAGTTCGTTGATGACGAGGCCGGCCGGCATGGCGACATCGACCGAAACCGGCCAGGTATCGACCTTCATGTCCAGCCGGATCCCTTCCACGGCATGGGCCGCCATCACCGAGGCGGCAATCTGGCTGACATAGGTGCCAAGATCGACAGTGGCGCCTTTCTCTTCGTCTGACAGCGAGCGATAGAGCAGGGCCAAGGCTTCAATCCGCCCGGCAAGCCGTGCAAATCTTTCGCTTTCCTCATTCTGTTGAGCATTGCGCGCCTCCATTCGGATGAGCGCCGTGATCATCTGGAGATTGTTCTTCACGCGATGCTGTAGTTCCCGCAGAAGGACATCTTTCTCCGTCAGCAGTTCGCTGAAGCTCTCGGCGGCTGTCGCCTCACTGCGGGCAGCAAAGGCCACCAATCGGAAAAGCGGCGTGTCATCATCGTCGACGATCGTATTCGACCAGACATCGATAATGACGGTGCTCTCGGGTTCGGCCACCAGCGAGAAGGCACCAATATATTCCTCAGCAGAGGTCACAGCTGCCGTGAGCGGCACCTCTCCGGAGACGGCGGTGGAATTCAATTCAATGTCCGGCCAGGGTTTCCCCTGGACCTCGGTTGCCCCAAGCGCCGTCAGCCGTTCGAATTCGAGGTTGACGTAAATCAGCGGCTCGTTCCCACCGAGTTCGGAGACAGCCACCGCGAATGGCACATGATCGAGAAAGTGTCGAAACCGGTCATCGTCAAGGGCTTCGGCAAGGTGGGGCAAGTTGCCGACGCCTTCGGGCGAAATCGGCTGGTCTTTGCTATCGGTCATCAAATATTACTCTTGGACGCGGCTTTTCCCGCACAGCAGGAGAACTAGGGTTGCTTTAAAAACTGCTGGGACGCAAGCGTTGATCGGCGGCGCGTCCATCGATTTCCGGCCACAGGGTGATTTAAGCCCGGTCATAGGTAAATGACGTCAGCAGGGTCGTGACGAAATTGCTCGCCCTTTCCTTGACCAGCACTTCCGTCCATTCATCAGTCCCGCGCAGCCGCAAATCCGTGTAAATACTGTCGACGGCCGCTTCTTCGATACGCTTGATATGCGTCTTGAACGAAGCCTCGCCGCCGCCGTGATACATGTCTCTGATCACCATGCGCAGAATTTCCTGAATGGCGATCTGCCAGGCCGTATTGATCGACTGAAGTTCCTGCGGAGTCTCTGCCATTGATGCTTCCTTGATGCGAGTGAATATCAGCACGCTTTGGGTCGTGTGCAGCGCGCGATCTGTAAGCCCGTCATTTCAGACGCGTTTTAAGTCTCGAGCCTTGGCGATCGGGTTGTGATCTCAGCGGGCCCTGGCGCGTTTTGCAATGAGGGCAGAGGTTGCCGACACCCGGTCACTCTGTTCCCTGGCAAGCCGGGCCTCCCGAAGCCGCAACGTCTTTGCCTGTTGCGACTGGGCGTCGGATTCGAGCTCTTCGGCCGCCTGGTTCTTCGCGAAGAACTGGGTCTGGACGTTGCCGAAGGCAATCTCCGCCCGCTGTCGAGATTTGCTGTATGTCTCTGTCATGTTGGCTCCGATACGGGTGGGCTCGACGCGCGAGCGAAAACAAAAAAGGCCAGGCAAATCGCCTGGCCTTGGATTGATAACGTGCTTCCGGCAGTGCCAGTACATCCGTGGTCAAAGGGAAGCAGATACCGATTTAAGCGTTCTGGAGATTGCAAGCGGACATCTTGCCCGACTTGTTGTCGCGCTCGAGGTCGAAGCCGATCTTCTGGCCTTCGACGAGTTCGCGCATTCCGGCGCGCTCGACGGCGGAGATGTGAACGAAGGCGTCGTCGCCGCCATTATCAGGCTGAATGAAGCCGAAGCCTTTGGTGGAATTGAACCATTTAACTGTGCCAGTGGCCATGATGATGAACCCTTTCATAGCAATATTGAAGAACCGCAACGCCAAGGCGATGCGGATGGTGATAGCGATTTTTGAAAGGAAGTTCGTTCAGAGCGCGGTGCCAATCGCGCGATAACCAAGCCAGCAAGCAAAATTCGATGCTCGCTATCTAGCTCATCAAAGCTGCTTCGTCAACCTTTAGTTTTCAACTGTAAGCAGATTCAACTGTTGGATGTCGCTGAGGCCTTTACACCAGACAAGTCGCCGCGTCCGGCGCGCGTATGCCCTCTACTTCCAGCGGGCGATACCGACGGTTTCGGCGATCGCCTGGCGCAGTTCGTCCAGTCCATCGCCCTTTTCCGAGGAGGTGGACAGCACGCCGGGATAGGCGGCCGGGCGCTTGCGGATCTTTTCTGCCGTTTCGGCAAGCAGCTTCGGCACGCCAGCCGCCTTGATCTTGTCGGTCTTGGTCAGCACGATCTGGTAGGAGACGGCGGCCTTGTCGAGCAGATCGAGCACGTCGTCGTCGTTCTTCTTGATGCCGTGGCGGCTGTCGATCAGCACATAGACGCGCTTCAGCGTCGCGCGGCCGCGCAGGTAATCGAAGACGAGCTTGGTCCATTTGTCGACCTGCTCTTTCGGCGCCTGCGCATAACCATAGCCCGGCATGTCGACGATCGCCGTCGGCGGCAGGTCTTGGCCTTCGCCGGAATAACCGTCCGGAACGAAATAGTTCAGTTCCTGCGTGCGTCCCGGCGTGTTCGAGGTGCGCGCCAGGCCCTTCTGACCGACCAGCGCATTGATCAGCGAGGATTTGCCGACATTCGAGCGACCGGCAAAGGCCACTTCCAACGGCCCTTCCGGCGGCAGGAAGTTCAGGGACGGTACGCCGCGGATGAAGATCCACGGGTGGCCGAAGAGCGGCTTTTCGGTTTCGGGCATGCGGGCTCTGCAATCTCTGGGTTGGGTCTTTTACCGGGCTTCGTGGTTTTGCAGGCGGATGTCAAGCTTCGAGGCCGTTTGCAGGCTATGGCTTTGCCTCCTTCTTCCGCTGCCGCAAAAGAAAAGCCCCGCCGGAGCGGGGCTTGGCAGGCATCATTTCGACGGTGCCGTTTTTCGTCGGAACAGACCCTTCAGATTGTCGAAGAGTTCGACCTTGACGCCGTGGCGCTTCATGATCACCGACTGCTGCGCCACCGAGAGCGTGTTGTTCCAGGCCCAGTAGATGACCAGGCCGGCCGGGAAGCTTGCCAGCATGAACATGAACACCAGCGGCATCCAAGTGAAGATCATCGCCTGCGTCGGATCGGGCGGCGTCGGGTTCATGCGCATCTGCAGGAACATCGTGACGCCCATGATCAGCGGCCAGACGCCGAGATGCAGAATGGTCGGCGCCTCGAAGGGCAGCAGGCCGAACAGATTGACGATCGTCGTCGGATCGGGCGCCGAAAGGTCCTTGATCCAGCCGAAGAACGGCGCATGCCGCATCTCGATGGTGATGTAGATCACCTTATAGAGCGAGAAGAAGATCGGGATCTGCAGCGCCACCGGCCAGCAGCCGGCGATCGGATTGATCTTCTCTTCCTTGTAGAGCTGCATCGTCGCTTGCTGCAGCCCCATGCGGTCGTCTGCGAATTTCGCCTTCAGTTCCTCCATCTTCGGCTGCATGCGCTTCATGTTCGCCATCGAAGCGTACTGCTTGCTGGCGAGCGGGAAGAACAGGAGCTTGACGACGATGGTGGTGCACAGGATCGCCACGCCGAAATTGCCGAAGTAGCGGAAGAAGAAGTCCATCAGCTTGAACATCGGCTTGGTGATGAAATAAAACCAGCCCCAGTCGATCAGCCGGTCGAACTTCGGGATCGAGTAGCTGGCCTCATAACCGTCGATGACGGGCACTTCCTTGGCGCCGGCGAAGACGAGGTTCTTCAGCTCGATCGATTGGCCAGGCGCAACGGTGAAGGCATCTTCCTTGTAGTCGGCCTGATAGCGCGGCTGACCGTCGGCAAAATGCGAGAAGCTTGCCTCATAGGGAGCGCTCTGCGGTGGAACGATCGTCGCGGCCCAGTATTTGTCGGTGATGCCGAGCCAGCCACCGGTGGATTTGGCCGGCTTGACGGCTTCCTTTTCGGCGGCGGTATATTTGGTTTCGACGAGGCCGTCGTCGCCGATGACGCCGATGAAGCCTTCATGCAGCACGTAGACCGAGGGCGTCGTCGGCTTGTTGTAACGCGTGACACGGCCGTAAGAATTGAGCGAGGCGGGAGCCTGGCCGGCATTCTCGATCTTGTCGGCGACGGTGAACATGTAGCGTTCGTCGACGGAGATGGTGCGGGTGAAGGTCAGACCCTTGTCATTGGTGTAGGAAAGCGTCACCGGCGTCTTTTCGGTGAGCTTGGCGCCCTCCGGAGCCGTCCAGAGCGTCGAGGGACCGGGAACGCTGCCTGTCGCGTCACTACCGATATAGCCGAGCTCGGTGAAGTAACCGTCCTTGGTTTCGGCCGGGCTGAACAGCGTGATGATCGGGCTCGAGTCGTCGACGGTCTCGTGGTAGCCCTTGAGCTTCAGGTCGTCGAGGCGGGCGCCGGCAAGATTGATCGAGCCGGAGAGGGCAGCAGTGTCGATGACGACGCGCGGGCTCTTTGCCAGCGCCTGCTCGAGCGTCGCCGTTGCGGCCGCCTGGCTGGTAGGTGCCGCACCGCTCGGCTGGGCCGGCGTCTGACCGCCTGCTGCCGGCTGCTGCACCTGCTCGGTCTGCTGCTGCGCCTTCTGGGCTTCCTGCACCTTGCGCTGGGCCTCGATGCGTGGATTCATATAGAGAAATTGCCAGCCGAGGACGATCAGCACCGAGAGAGCGATCGCAATGAAGTAATTGCGGTTGTTTTCCATCATACGTTCCTGGGGCGTCCGTCTCCGGAGCGCCGGTGTTTCGGCCTGGTTTCCACGCGGGATTTCAGTTCCGCGGCCAATTCCTGGAAGGACGCGTCTAGCACGTCCCTGCGCGCGACAACCACATAGTCGTGTCCGGGCTGCATTGCAAACCCCGCATGAAGCCGCACCGCCTCTTTCAGGCGGCGGCGCATGCGGTTCCGTTCGACCGCGTTGCCATGTTTTTTGGTGACTGTAAAACCGACGCGTGCCTGGCTGTCGGGTTCCTTCCGGTCGAGGACTTCGAGAAGGAAGAGGCCGCCCCGGCGTTTTTCGCCCTCGCGCGCGGCAAGAAACTGCGGGCGGCTCTTCAGCCGCCCGACAGTGTGTTTTTTCTCACTGATCGTCAATTCGCCCGCCATCTCTTACCGGGCAGCCCGGCTTACGCCGACAGACGATTGCGGCCCTGCGCGCGGCGGGCTGCGATGACCTTGCGGCCACCCTTCGTGGACATGCGCGCACGGAAACCGTGGCGACGCTTGCGAACAAGCTTGGATGGTTGGTAGGTACGCTTCATTTATTTTAAACACCGCGGAGTGCGGCCCTTCTTGAATTTGCATAATGCAAGGAGCGTTGTTTTTCGAACGGGCGGGCCATGAAAGGCTTAAGTGACCGAACGTGCGCGGGCTTATAAGGATGAAGCCTGTAAAAGTCAATTATGCCGGATAATTTCGCTCTGCGCTGCCGGCCCCTAAAGTAATTTCGCACTCTGGTGTTAAGAAATGAGGCATGCCCCGAGTGGTTGTAGTTTTCGTCGTGGCAGATCGATTGCCCCTGTTTTCAGGCGCTTAGGTCGGACAACCGTATTCGGCATGGATCATTTCCGAAGCCACAATCGTAAATATTAGAAATCGAACTTTAATAAATTTCGCCGATATTCAACGCATCGACTGGGAATTTGCTTTCCAGGCAGTAGCGTAGCTAGGAGGCATTGCATTGAAGATCCGGGGCAAAATTAATCTGCTGGTTTGCGTGATGGGCGCGGTGGCGCTTTTGATCGGCGCAACGGCGTTGTCCGCCATGCACGAATACAGTCGCAACCTGACGGCTTACGAGCATGCCGCAGCCCGTGCCTATGCGGGCGAACGCCTCAACCGTTTCGTCACGGCGGTGGTCATGGAAGCGCGCGGCATCTATGCCGCCAAAACGATCAAGGATACGCCGAACTTCGCCAAGGGCCTGATGGCCGATCTCGACGAGATCGACAAGGTCATCTCGGGCTGGGCGCCGCTCGTTCCCGAGAGCCAGAAGGCCGACTTTGCCAAGCTCGTCGCCCGCGCCGCGGAATTCCGCACCTTCCGCACGGAAACGGTCCGTCTCGGCACGGAAGTCGGCCCCGAAGCCGCTGGCCAACAGGGCAACAATGACGCCAACCGCGCCAACCGCAAGGCGTTCCAGGCGGAAATCGATGCGGTCGTCGCCACCGACAAGGCAGCGCTGGAGACCGTCAACGCCGAGATCGAGAGCTTCCGCTCCTGGGTGCTGATGCTTGTACTCAGCATCACCGGCATCGGCATCGCGGTCGGCGTCGGCATGGGCTTCTATATCGGCACCAGCCATCTCAGCCGCCCGATCAAGCGCGTCACCCATGCGATCAAGGAAGTTGCCGACGGCAATTTCGACGCCGAGGTCCCCTTTGCCGGCCGTCCGGATGAAATCGGCGAGATGGCCGCAGCGGTTGCGGTCTTCAAGGCGAACGGCCTGGCCATCAAGCGCCTGAACGCCCAGGAGGCGGCGATGCGCGCCAAGAGCGACGACCTGCAGTCGAGCATGTCTGTCGTCGTGGCAGCGGCAGCAGCCGGCGATTTCGGCCACCGCATCAGCAAGGATTACGAGGACGATAACCTCAATCAGTTCGCCGGCAACATCAACATGCTGCTATCGAGCGTCGATGCCGGCATCGGTGAGACCCGCCGCGTCATCGCAAGCCTTGCCGAAGGCGACCTCACCCAGACGATGAGCGGCAACTTCCAGGGCGCCTTCGCCGAGCTGCAGCAGAACGTCAACAATACCTTCGTTACCCTGCAGGCGACGATGCGCGAAGTGCGCGAGACGACGGAGGCGATGAACGGCAACACCGCCGAGCTGCGCAATGCCAGCGACGACCTGTCGAAGCGCACCGAGCAGCAGGCAGCCGCCCTCGAAGAGACCTCGGCGGCACTCGACGAGATCACCGCCGTCGTCCAGAATTCCACCGAGCGGGCGCATGAAGCCACCATCATGGTATCCGAAGCCAAGGAGAATGCCGGCCGCTCCGGCGTCGTCGTTCGCAATGCCGTCGAGGCCATGGGCCGGATCGAGCAGGCCTCGCGCGAAATCAGCCAGATCATCAACGTCATCGATGAGATCGCCTTCCAGACCAACTTGCTGGCGCTGAATGCCGGTGTCGAGGCGGCACGCGCCGGCGATGCCGGAAAGGGTTTTGCGGTGGTGGCGCAGGAAGTGCGCGAACTCGCCCAGCGTTCGGCGACGGCTGCCAAGGACATCAAGGCGCTGATCACCAAATCCGGCAACGAGGTGCAGGTCGGCGTCAAGCTGGTCCAGGCGACTGGCGAGGCGCTGGCCGAAATCGGCACCCGCGTTATCGCCATCAATGACCATATCCATTCGATCGCGACGGCTGCGACCGAACAGTCGACCGGCCTCAAGGAAGTCAATACCGCCGTCAACCAGATGGACCAGGTGACACAGCAGAACGCTGCGATGGTGGAAGAGACCTCCGCCGCCACGCACAGGCTTTCGGCCGAAGCCGGTGGCCTGGTGCGCCTCATTGCCCGCTTCAAACTGTCGGATGATGCGCCGGCACCCGCGGCGCTCGTCCGCAACGAGCCGCATCGGCCGGTCGCCTCGCCCGCCCGCCGCGCAATCGCCAAGGTCGCACGCGCCTTCGGCGGCAATGCCGCCGCAGCCGAACAGAGCTGGGAAGAGTTCTGATCTTTCCTGATCACGTGCCTTCAAACGCCGCCTCCGGGCGGCGTTTTCTTGTGGCGACATGACGCTGCTCGCAAAGATTTGAAAGCGGAGCATCTTGGTCTAATATAGAGCTCAACGGTAAGGGCGGCCTGGGTGCTGCCGATCGGGCGAGACCAGAATGCCGATTCAAGATCAGGGCGATAATCCTTCGGCGGAAAGCCCGGCCGCCGGCGAGGCTGCAAGGGCGCCGTGCCCGTCTGCCGGCCTGTTCGGCGGCCTTTCCGGCAAGCTGCTCTGGCTCACCGTCTTCTTCATCATGCTCGCCGAAATCCTGATCTTCTTTCCCTCGGTCGCCAGCATGCGCGTGCGCTGGCTGCAGGACAGGCTGAATACGGCCGCTGCCGCCGCCATCGTCATCGATGGCCTGCAGCCGGTCGAGCTGCCGCGCGCGCTGCAGAAAGAGACGCTGGAGGCGACCGGCACCAAGGCGATCGTACTGCGCAAGGACGGCACCTCGCGGCTGCTGGCGACGACCGATATGCCGACCTCCGTCGATGAGGCCTACGATCTGACCGACGTGCCGCCGGTAACGGCAATCCGCGATGCGCTCGACACGCTGGTTTTCGGCGGCGGCAGGATGATCCGCGTCTATGGTCCCGTCGGCGACACCAATACCGGCGTCGAGGTGGTGATGAAGGACAGGCCGCTGCGTAGGGCGATGTTCGTCTATTCCCGCAATGTCCTGTTGCTGTCGGTGCTGATCTCGTTGTTCACGGCGACGCTGATCTTCTTTGCGATTAACCGCATCCTCATCGGCCCGATCCGCCGGCTGACCGGCAGCATGCAGCAATTCTCCTCCGATCCCGACAACCCGGCCCATATCTATATCGGCGACGGCGGCCGCGACGAACTGGCGGTCGCCGGCCGCAACCTCACCTCGATGCAGATGGAGCTGCAAAAGACGCTGAAGCAGCAGAAGAACCTGGCAGCGCTCGGCCTCGCCGTTTCCAAGATCAATCACGACATGCGCAATATCCTGGCGTCTGCGCAGCTGATGTCGGACCGGCTGGTCGATGTCGATGACCCGATGGTGAAAAGCTTCGCCCCGAAGCTCTTGCGCACCATCGACCGCGCCGTCGGCTACACCACCGAGGTGCTGTCCTACGGCAAGGCGAGCGAATCCGCACCGCGCCGCCGCCATATCCGCCTGTTGGAACTGACCCAGGACGTCAAGGACATGCTGGCGATCGATCCGCAAAGCGGCATCGAATTCGCCGAGCAGATCGGCGCCGAGCTTGAGGTTGATGCCGATGGCGAACAGCTTTTCCGCGTCATCCACAATCTCTGCCGCAACGCGCTGCAGGCGCTGACCTCGCCGGGCGAGGGCGGCCCGGGCTCCGTCAGGCGCATCACCGTTTCCGCCCAGCGTGTCGGCAGCGTCGTCAGCATCACCGTGGATGATACCGGTCCCGGCATGCCGCTGAAGGCGCGCCAGAACCTCTTTGCCGCCTTCCGCGGCTCGGCCCGCTCCGGCGGCACCGGCCTCGGCCTCACCATCGCCCGCGAGCTGGTGCTCGCCCATGGCGGCACGATCGCGCTGGTGGAAAAACCGACGGTCGGCACGCAGTTCCGCATCGAGATCCCCGATCGCCCGGTTTCGCTGGAGGATTACCGCAGCCGGGCGCACATTGAAAAGTGACGGGGTTTCGCAAGGTGCGGCTGCTGGCAGACAAAGACGCGATTTTTTCAGAAATGCTCTTGCATTGTCCCGAAGGACGTTTTAGAGGATCGCCACGCAAGCGGCTCCGCCGCATTTTGCACGCACCCGTAGCTCAGCTGGATAGAGCACCAGACTACGAATCTGGGGGTCAGGAGTTCGAATCTCTTCGGGTGCGCCATTTCTCTTTTCATCGAAAGTCTGCCACGACCTGTTGAACCGCGGGAAGAAATTTGCCGTTCCAGGTGCTTTGCCGACGCTATCCTTCGTTCGGGCGATCAGGTGGAAGTTTCATTAGCAACAGAGCGAGCAGCGCTGCTCGATTGATTGATTTGGGTTTTTGGCTTTGCAGTAATTTGCCTAAGGATATCTTCAACCCCGCGGAAAATGCCTAAACACCGCTATCGCAGGTGTTTCGGAAAACGATATTACATATAGAATTATTCTAAAGCTAACCGGCAATAAGCTGGTTTGCGAAAAATCTATTCGTAATGGCGAGGATCTCAAGCATAGCGCAACCTTTGCGTCTCTCGCGCATATTGAATTTCGTAGGACATTGGGACAAAGTGCCCGCCGCATAACGAATTCGCGACTTTATTATTGCAGTGCGTGCATTTCACTTTTCATGTGAATACCCGGGTACGTGGTGACGTAAAGGCAAAATGGCTTTTGTTCTAAACACCTTTGGCAGGTTGCAGCTCGTTGACGGGGAGGGGAGCCTCGTCGCCTTTCCCGAGAAAGGTTTGCTGCTTCTCGTCTATTTGTTGACGACCGGTGAAGGTTCGGCGGATCGAACGACCTTGGCGCGTTTTCTGTGGGGCGATGCCGATAGGGACGTTGCGCTTTCGACGTTGCGTAAGCTGATTTCGAGAGTGAAGGCCCGTCAAGCCGAACTCGGAATAAACATTCTCTCATCCCAGGGCAACATGGTCTCTCTCGACCGAAAGTCCTTGTCTTCCGACCTCCTGCTATCCGAGACCGACGAAGCGGTCGCGTCGTTCTCTCTGCTTAAACATCTTGTGAAGCTGCTGAACCAACCCTTTCTGGGGCCGGTTCACTGCCACAGCCGCGAGTTTCAACAGTGGCTTGCCGAGCGCGAAAAATGCCATATCGACCTTCTCGCAAATACATTGAAAACGGTATCGCGACGAGCGCAGTCGAGAGCGGAATCAGAACTCCTGCGAAAGGCCGCCATTATCCTGTTTCGGACGGAACCGAAGGATCCGGATACGCTGCAGTTGCTGATAGAGATATTCAAGGCGGAGGAAGAGGTTGAATCGCTTCGGACCTATTTCGAACAGCGGCGTAATTCGATTTCGCGAGGGATCGCGGTACGCGGCGCATCCGACGGCGCTGACACAAAACCCGTTCGCCCGGCGTTAGTGCCGTCAAGGGAAAAACACGTAACCGCTGCTTCCCTTGAGCCCGAGGACGTCAGCATTGCAATTCCTCGCCTGGTGCTGCTTCCACCCAGAAATCAATCCATTCATCCCCAAGCCGGTTTTTTAGCTGCGTCTTTGGTGGAGGATATCACGATTGGATTTTGCGCCTTCAACAGCCTGCAGGTCATAGCCCCATATTCGGCGGTGCAAATTGGCCACCACATGGAGACCCAGAAGGCCTTCTTTGAACGACATCACGTCAATTACATTCTCGACACTCGGATCAGCAATGCGGGCGATGACGTCACCCTGTTCGCCCAACTGATCTTTTTTGACCAGAATCAAATTGTCTGGGCAGAGAGGTTCAGCCTTGATCATCGGGATCTTGTCAAAGACAGGAGGACTGTCTCTCGACGGATTGCTCTTTCCATATCCAGCGAAATCGAGCGCCATGAGGCGTTGCGCGAGGATTTGAACCCGGCTGCCTACCATCGATATCTCGTTGGCAGGCGGCATCTGGCGCGGCTGACACTTCCGAATCTACGGCGTGCGCGCAAGGAGATGAAAGCCGCGCTCAGCCTCAGCCCCGATTTCGCACCGGCGCTGAGTTCAATGGCGCGGACTTACTCCAAGGAATGGTTGTTGACCGCGCGGGGTGATATCGATCTGTTGAAAACGGCAGAGATCTTGGCAAAGCAGGCCACCGAAACGCGTCCAGATTTTGCCGATGGATATCGCGAGTTCGGCGTGGCGAAATTGTTGCAGGGTGCATTTGACGAAAGCGCCGAGGCAATGGAAGTGGCGGAGAGCCTTGCCCCGCACTATGCGGATGTTATTGCCGACTACGCCGACACTTTGGTTCATTGTTCGCTCCCTGCCATCGCCTTGCGAAAGATCGAGCGGGCAATCGAGCTGAACCCGCTCAGCCCCGACACCTATTTCTGGACCGCTGCCGGCGCAAATTATGCCCTTGGCGAATTCGAAGCTTCGCTGGATTACATTGGGCAGATGGCCGATGCCAGTTTGGCCGACAGGCTAGCGGCCGCAAGCTGGGCCATGTTGGGCCACCAGGACAAGGCGCGGATCTTCGTCAGGAGGTTTCGCGAAGTCAATCCGGACTTCGACGTGGACAAATGGCTGTCTGCGGTTCCGAGTAAGGAGCAATGGCATAAGGATCTTTACCGAGAAGGCCTGAAGAAAGCTGGATTTTAAACACCAATCATTAGAAGAGGGAAAAAGCATGGCTAGAGTTGTTGTTATTAGTGTTGAAGGCGACGATGATCTCTGGGTCGCTGATCTGGACGCCGGCACGGTGGTGCCTCTTCCGTCTCCCAAGTCGGGCGGGCTGAAAGCGGTAACCGACCTTCGAGCAACCGGGGCAATCGTGACAAAGGGCGTCAATCTGGCCGTGGTGGTCAAGTCTGCGGACGCGGCATTGTCGGGCCATTATGATGGCTGATCGCGCATAATCTCTGCATCATCACGCTGGATGGCGGGCCGAGATGATCGCTCGCCTTCCAGCGCCAGATAGGCGCCGCACGGGTCGTGGCCTCATTCCTTAATCGGGATTCCGGCTTCGATCGCAGCGTCGATGAACGCCTGCCGCGCCTCTTCCCGGTTTCGTTTGCCCGACATCACATCGGCGCAAACCGCACAGGCTCTATCCAGGGCAGGACCCTCTTCGGTCGGCCAGTCTTCGACCAGCGCCCATGTCGCGGCTTGGGTCGTCTGGATCACCACCCACTGATCCGGCCCTTCAAGGGCAAGCGTCACCGGCTTCTTCCAAATGGTTTGCATGATCTCAGCACCTCCGCTGCGTGCTCTCTATAGGCTGCTCACATAGCGCGGTTCATCCAGCGTGGCGAGGTGAGCGGGTGAACGAGATAGTTTCTCCAGCAGCGAGGACATCGTCGCCCGCCTTATAGGACCCATGTCTTGCCCGGAAACTCATGGCCGCCCCCACGACAGTCTCTGTGTGAGCCCTCGAAGCAATGAAACCCGCAGTCGAATATAACCGCGCATTTGCATGCGACGCCTAGAACTCCTGAACGAATTCACACGCCAGCAATGTCTTTCCTGGCAAGGCGTTGCCTTGGCGGGCAACGATGGAGACCTTTCCAGGCCCGGCCATTCCGGGTTCCGGCTGCAGATCTGCCGGCAGCTCGCGCGAATAGCCCTTGGTGGATGTGCCCAGTAGATCCGAGGTCTCCGGCTTCAAACCGTATTTTACGGCCAGATCGTCGGCGCGTTCGCCCTCGACCAAGACGCCAACAGCGTTGTTAGCAAAGAAAATCTCGGTCGATTTAAAGCCGTCGCGGCCTATCTGGTTCGGGAGTTTGTAGATCGCCGCGCCCAAGGATGACGTGTCCGGCTTGGCCAAAGCTTCCACGACATCATAGACCTTCATTGCCGATGTCATCGTATAGGGTGGTTTGCAAAGGGCTGCGTCAAAGAATTTGTCATTGGCCGAATCGGCCAGAACCTGCCCGGCCTGAAATGCCGCAAAAGCGACGCATGCGGAGACGGCAGCGTGGCGAATGAATTTGGCGTTGTGCATGGAATATTTTCCCGAGAGAGTGGCTGTCGCGGATTGGCGCGTTGCGAGTTTCGAATGCCTAGGGGATTCGAAGTAATTATGCTACCCCAAGTTTAATCTCTCAGCTCCACTCTTCTCTTCCGTCTGGCCGTGCTGATGGGTAGGATGAGTGGCATCGGGCGCGGAGACGGAGATATCGTCGAGCCCTTCCGAAGGCAGGAAAGTCATGATCGCAGCCTATATTGATGAAATCATCATGTTTTGCGCCGGCCTGTGGATGACATCAGTCGGCTTTGGTTATCTGCCATATCCAGGCAAGCCGGCCAGCCGGCCACCGTTGATTCGCCATTTCAAGTGGATGGGTCCCTTGCTGCTCGCGATCGCAGTGGTTCTGGCGGCTGCCTCATAAGCTGCGTGCTCAGGCTGGGGTGAAGCAATGACCGATATGTTGGCCTGCCCGTCCTGCGGATTGGACAAAACAGAATCGATCGTCCACCGCGGTTTCTACATTCTCCGATGCGCCGCCTGCGGCGAAGCGATTGTCGCCACATCATTCATGGCGATGCGCGACTCGGATCACCTGTGTTCGGCCTTTATCGATCCGGGTCCCGGAAAACCTCCTCCGCCAGAGATGCTCGTCGCGCGTGGACCGCTCCGGCAGATCGCAACGGCAATTAGCGCTGCGGCGAATGATGGAACTCTGATACGTCTGATTTCTGAAGTGAAAGATTGAAGCCCGCCTTTACACAGCTGGCGCCCTCATGGGCGTAACCGGACGAGAATCTTCGCCCCGGGAACTCTCAACTGTTCCGCCAGCGGCGCCTTCCGGCTGCCGGCCGCGAGCTGATTGGCTGACGAAGAGGATGGGTAGTACCGACACTGTGATAATCGTTTTGCGCGAAACTGCTTCAGGTTTTCAAGATGGAGATCGGGAGATCAACGATAAGCACTTCTCGTCGGCCGCTCCAGTCTCACCAAGGCAGCGAAGGGAAAAACTATTGAGCGGTCGGGTGGTCTCTCAAATAGTCTTCCCTTTCTTCCTTCCCGACCAAAGATGAGTAATAGCCGCTGCAAACCAGATATGAGCACTCATCCGGGTTGCCCGTTTGCCATCCCGGCTGGCAGAGTACGACGTGATGGAATTTGGCGTTGCAAAGTCCGTGGTTTGCTAGGAGCCGCGGATCGTTTCCGAAATACGCGCTTATGGCTTTCTCGCGAGTCCAGGCAGGAACGACTTTCCAATCAGCGTCGCCGCCCTCTTCGCTCACGTTGGCGAGCGCACAGAACGACCAATTGGATATGACAATCGGCTGATCGCAGGAAAAAGCCTGGACGGCGCTTCCCAGCACGATCGAAATCAATGCCAACAATCGCCGGACGCAAACGGCCACGCTCTTCTCCCCCATACAGCTTATTCGCATCGCGCTTCTACCCCCGAGATTCATTGCAGGGATCCTATCAGAAGGGACTGGATAATAGAAGATCATAACTAAGAATATTTTCCTAGTTCACGGATCGTTCTTGCGCTAGGTTTGCCGCAATTGCAACCACGGACTGTTAGATGTTGAGCAAATTTTTTCTCCGAGGTCAGGTGATGGTGTGGACGAGCTTTGGCCGTCACGCGCGGCATGAACGGAGTTCCCGCAACAGGCTCCGGAGGGCGGGCGGATACCGATCGACAACACGGGCGAGGGGCTGATGGCGGAATTCAACCCTCGCGACAAAAGCCGAACCAGTCAAGGAAAGACGCGGGCGATGGTGCGCAGGCATACCGCTCCGCCGAGCGGCATGGATGACGGCAGTCTTCGCTGGCAATGGTTCACCATTCAGTTGCTGGAATCTGCGGCCTTCACGACATTGAGTGCGAATGCCTGCCGCGCCTTCTTCCGCATCGTCATCGAGCACACGTCGCACGCCGCCTTGGAAAACGGCAAGCTTGTCGTGACCCATCCTCAGTTCGTGTCTTACGGCGTGACCGGCGAATATGTGGCCGATGCGATCGATGAGCTCGAATATAAGGGGCTGATAAAAGTTCGCCGCGGCCGGGCGGGCAGCGGTGTCGCGCATCCCAACCGGTTCACGCTGACTTTTGTCGGTGACCATGAAGGTGCGCCGCCCACCGACGAGTGGAAGCGATGCACGGCGGAAAGGTGCCGGAAATGGTCCGAGACCGACCGCAAGATTGCCGCCGACAAACGCGGACGCGTCGGCAGGAAGAAAAAAACCCCACTTCGGAATCCCGAAATCCCCCCGCTTCGGGATTCCGAAATTCGCCGCGCTTCGTGAGCTGCGCAGGTGAAGAAACAGGCAATGATTTCAATGCCGCAACCAATTTCGGGATTCCGAAGTGCTATATAGATCTTGGTGGGGCTGTCCCTAACGAAGGCACTTTGCCACGATCAGGAACTCCGTCTCCCGCCCCCCGATCTTCCCAGCCGAAGTCGTGCGAAGCAGAAGGCCGAAAGCTTCATAGAGCCAATAAAGTGGGGGAATTCGGTCCTTGAGCGCGTGCACCTGTGTCGACACATATTCGCCGACGAAGACGACATCCATGCCGAGGTCCTTCAATGTCCCGGCAATCTCCGAATGGGATGCCTCTGCGGCGTGCTCGACGCGGAATGGGGCGTAGCCCGGCTTTCCGGCGTTTTTCTGCCTGAGAACGTAGCGATAAAACAAGACGTGGGTCCACCAGGGCGTCAGATCGGTGAAGATCCCCTTGGCTGAGTTCAGGATCGGACCCTTGACGAACACCAGACCACCGGGAGACAGGGTGTCATGGGCTCTCAACAAGGCAGAGCGCGGGCTTTCCAAATGCTCGAGAACGTCCCAGAAGACGCAGGCGTCGAAGTGACGATCTCCATAGTCGATGGTTTGAGCATCGCCGAGGATCCGCTCGGCCGCGTCCCTGTTCTTCTCCAGCTGCTCCTTGGAGATATCAACGACGGTATATCTCGCACCTTTCAAGGGGATATGCGTGCGGGAGCCGCCTCCAACCTCAAGGATATCTGTGTTGCTGTTGCCGGAAAACGCAGATTGTGCGTGCGACAGCGCGTCGTTTACCCACGGCGAAGCCATAATCCTTCCCTCCTGAAAGATTAACGTCTACGACTATAAGTAAGCATTAATATACTATTTTAGAAATATTTTAAACATCTCTGGGACGGGCGGCGCCGTCCGGCCGGAATTGAGGCAAGCCGTCAGCCTAGTTTCGCGCAACCTTCCTGATGTATCCGCAGGTTTGATGATCTTTGAGGCGCTTCAGCCGGAGGAATGCATGACGGTGGGAATTTTTCGGGCTCTGGCTGCCCTGGCGATGATGACGGCCCTTGGCGGCTGCATCGACCATGCCAATGATCCCGTACTCCTGGCGGTCGGCGTGCCGGTCAATCCGCCTGTTGTTGCGCACGGCATTTGCATGACCGACGGCAACGCCATGTATGACGAGGCAAGGAAGCAGTATCAGCTGCGCGCCCAACTGACCGGATATGCCGGGGCCGATGAGCTGGAGGCCGAAACGATAGCGCGCGCCGCCGCCCATCGCCAATATGTCGCCTGCCTCTCCGGCCAGGGCTACCGGACATTATACGCGAATTGAGAACAGAGAATTCAGCTTTCCTCACCAGCGCCGTTTGAGCCCTCTTCCTGATCGCGACTTTTCACGTTTTTCGGCGATTTAGTCACGCCGGATCGCCTGCAATCACGAGTTTTGGAAGCTGCAGGCAACGGCGGAACTCCGCACGCGGGAAAGGCATTCTCTCGAGATAAATCCAGTAAGGAGGGTTTATCATGAAAATGCTCAGACTTGCCCCTTCCACCGTCGCGCTTAGCGCCCTTCTCGCCCTCACATCGATCATCCCCGCGCAGGCGGCGCCCGCCCAGGCGGTTCGGCCGCCTGCTGTCTCGGGCGTGAAAATGGTGCAATATAAACCACATCCCGGGTCCTGGCATGGCTATCAAGGTTTCCGCACCGAGCGCCCCGGCACCCGCCGCCATTCCGATGGCTACTGGTATCCGCTTGCTGCTTTCGGCGTCGAGGCCGGCACCACAGGCTCCATCGTCCGCCCGCCGGTGAACAGGCCGGCAGCTCCGGAAATGTGCAACCCTACGTTTTCTGGATCGATCGGTCCCGGTAGCATGCCTTGCGATAACGGCTATTGAGCCGGCAAATGAAAAAGGCGGCGATGAGCCGCCTTTTTCTCGATCGGGCCGCCGCTCACATGTCCGTGACCTCTGCTTTCGCACCGTAGTATGTGACAGATCGCCTTCCTAACTCCGGGGCGTAAATTCCCCGAATCCTCCCAAGGAGACGATGATGACCACGACTTTCAAGAACGGCCTGATGGCCGCTGCCTTCGGCACAATTCTCGGCCTCTCGGCCTTCTCGGCAACGGCAGCTCCCCTTCAGTCGAGCGCGACGGAGCAGGGTGCGACGACGCGTCCGGTTGCCCAACAGGAAACCAAGGTTGAGCACGACAGGCGCACCACCGGTTCGATCGGCGAGCGCGCCTCGGAAACCACGGGCTCGACACATTATATGATGAACCCGAAGAAGCCGCTCAACCAGGATTGCAAGCTCGGCTTCAACCCGACGAGCAGCTCTAGCTGCAACTACTGACAAGGCGCTTCGGCGTTTTCGCGATCGTGAGCGGCCCGCAATGGGCTGAAGGGGCGGCCTCAGGGTCGCCCTTTCGCATGCGGGGTGACTGGTTGCGCTGGGTCCATTGTCGCCCGTTTGGAAAATGTTGCATCGAATGCAAAAATGCAATAAGTACAGAATCATGCAAACTGGTGACAGTGGGTGTTGCGAAAAGCCGCAGCCAAGAGCGATTGACGCGTCTGCCTTGGAATTGCCATGCTCGCCGCGATGGTCGCATTTTATAATCAATCGAATTTCAGACAGGTGGGATAGTCATGACTGCAAAGGCCGCATGCTCCGATTTCCTGCATTTTTTCCGCTCCTGGATCAGCAACCCGCTTCGGGTCGCGGCCATCGCGCCGTCGGGGGATTCGCTTGCCAGGATCATGACCAGTGAAATTGCCGCACTCGACGGTCCGATCATCGAACTCGGCCCGGGAACCGGCGTCTTCACCCGGGCGCTGCTGGCGCGCGGCGTCAGCGAAGCGGATCTGACCCTGATCGAGTACGGCCCGGAGTTCATCACCTCGCTGCAGGCACGGTTCCCGACGGCGCGCGTGTTGCAGATGGATGCCGCCCATCTCGCCCATGCCGATATTTTCGAGGGCGAACCGGTCGGCGCAGTCGTCAGCGGCCTGCCTCTGCTCTCCATGTCGCCCCGCAAGATCGCCTCGATCATGGCCGGCGCCTTCGCCTATATGCGCCCGGGCGGGGCCATTTATCAGTTTACCTATGGTCCGCGCTGCCCGGTGCCGCGGCCGATCCTCGATCGTCTCGGCCTGAAGGCGGTGCGCATCGGCGGCACGGTGCGCAACCTGCCGCCGGCCTCCGTCTACAGGATTTCACGCCGCAAGCCGCTGGAACTGTCGCGCGAGCGCATCAGCTATCGCCAGAGCGAGACTGAAATCGACGACGTCGCCGCCTTTTCCAACGAAACCGGCGGCTGAACGATGATGCCGGGCCGGAATGGCTGAGAACAAGCGGACGGAGACAACCGAAGGCAGGCGGGAACGCAAGCGGCGGCAGACGCGCGAGCGCATTGAGCATGCGGCGATGTCCCTCTTTCTGCAGCGCGGCTTTGAGGGCACGACGATCGAGGACATCACCGAGGCGGCCGATGTATCCAAGCGCAGTTTCTTCGATTATTTCCCCTCCAAGGAAGAGGTGGTTTTCGCCTGGCAGGATGCCTTCGCCGATCGCTTGATGGCGGCGGTCGCCGCAAGGCCGGCGGCAGAATCCTCGGTCGCCGCCGTCGAGGCGGCGATCACGGCAACCGTCATCGCTGCCGTCGACGAGCCTGGCCTGGCGCTTGGCGAACTCATCCATCGCACGCCGGCGCTGAAGGCCCGCGACCAGCTGAAATACGCCAGGCTCGAACAGAAGCTCGCCGAGGCGCTGCTGCTGCGCAAGGGAGGTGATCCGCTTGAGCGGCCCCGCATGCGCGTCCTTGCGGCCGTCGTCATCGGTGCGCTGCGCGTCGGGGCGGAACTCTGGCAGCAGCGCCCGCCGGGCGCCTCGCTTGAGGATTTCGCCCGGGAGATCTTCGCCGACCTCTGGAAGATGCTGGCGGAATTCGGCGACGAGGCGAAGACCAGGCTTTGACCCAGCCCGCCTGAGGATCACTGCGCTCGCCCGATGCGTCGGTTCGATGTCGATGTTTCCACTCATCCCTGTCATCGGGCCCTGTTATCGGGACTGGGCCGTCCTATATCTGCAAGCGTCGTAGCGGCCACATTCTGCTGATCCCGCGATAGGCGGATCATCACCATGCCGGGCATCGCTTTCGATCAGGGCAGACATTCGCGCTCGAAGGCATCTCCGAAAGCCTCGGCATTCGTGCCGCCGCTGTTTAACCGCCTCCGACCGTTCCACCGAATTTCAATGATTGATTGATAAGAGAGGAAAGACCATGTCCAATTACAACGCAGCAAAGTCAGGCACCTTCAAGATCGGCGGCAATATCGAGATCAATCGTCTCGGTTTCGGCGCCATGCGCGTCACCGGCAAGGGCATCTGGGGCGAGCCTTCCGATCATGCCGAATCCATCCGTACGCTGAAGCGCCTGCCGGAACTCGGCGTGAACTTTATCGATACGGCCGATTCCTACGGCCCCGATGTCTCCGAATGGCTGATCAAGGAAGCGCTGCATCCCTATGGCGGCAAGTCGGTCATCGCCACCAAGGGCGGCCTGACCCGCCACGGACCCGATATCTGGCTGCCTGTGGGACGTCCGGAATACCTGATCCAGCAGGCGCATAAGAGCCTGCGCAATCTCGGCGTCGAGCAGATCGATCTCTGGCAGCTGCACAGGATCGATCAGAAGGTGCCGGCCAAGGAACAGTTCGATGCGATCAAATCGCTGCTCGATACCGGCCTCATCCGCCATGCGGGTCTCAGCGAAGTGTCCGTTGCCGACATCGAGGCCGCCTCGAAGCACTTCAAGGTCGCGACCGTCCAGAACCGCTACAATCTCGTCGATCGCACCAGCGAGGACGTGCTCGATTATTGCACCAAGCACAATATCGGCTTCATCCCCTGGTACCCGCTCGCCGCGGGCGATCTCGCCAAGCCCGGCTCGCTGCTCGATACGATCGCCAAAAAGCACAATGCCGCACCCAGCCGGATCGCGCTCGCCTGGGTGCTGAAGCGCAGCCCGGTCATGCTGCCGATCCCCGGCACCTCCAAGGTCAAGCATCTTGAGGAAAACGTGGCGGCGGTTGATATCGCGCTGTCAGACGAGGAATTCTCCGCCCTCGACGCCGAGGGCAGCAAAGTCTTCAAGGCTGCTTGACGGGCAAACCGGCGAAAGATGTCTGTGCCGATGGCAGCCCCTCACCCTCACCCTCTCCCCGTAAAAACGGGGCGAGGGGACGTGCCCTGCGATGGTGCGATCGGTGGTGGGGAACGGAGAGGGTGCGGCATATCCCCTTCGCCCCGCGAGCGGGGAGAAGGTGCCGGCAGGCGGATGAGGGGCGAGTCTATCGGCGATCCGAGAGGGCCACAATTTTCGGCATAATTTTGACCATCTGGTCAAACATGCTGCAAAATGAGGCGGATACCTGTTATTTTGAGGGCAAGCTTTGCATCTAGCGCATTGCTGCATTGCGGTATTTTCGCTATTCCGAATCAAAAGAATTGGCTATTACTATCTTCGTAAGCAGCGCACTCCTCCTCCCAGTGCTCTTACATCGGACTGACAACACTCCTCCTCCCAGTTGTCAGTCAGGATCAAGAGCCCGGCGCACCTCCTCCCGCGTCGGGCTTTTTTCTTTTCCCCCCCAAATCTTCCGCCCTAAATCGAAATCGATCGGTTGCCGATCCGCGCAACGCCAGTCCTGCGTTTTCACGAGGGATTGCGCAAAACAAAGGCTTCCACCGCCCGCGGTTTGACTCGGCAAGCCTCGTCGGACTATTTGAACGGGCGCCGCCTGTCCGGTGCGTGAACCGATTGGAGTTTGGTCATGATCGGCAAAAGAGGCGGCTTGCCCGCGGCTCTGACAGGTCTTCTGATTGCAACGATGGCGCTCGCCGGCTGCGGCGGCAGGCCGGTCGGTGTCATGCAGGCGGCCGGCACCGCGGCCCCCGGCACCTCCAAGGTCGACCTGCTCGTCGCGACGACGCGCGCTGCCGACGACAATCCCGCCGTGCTTTTCTCCGGCGAACGCGGCACCGGGCTTGCCGTCAATGCCGTCGACGTCTCCATTCCGCCGGAAGCCAATCGCAAGGTCGGCCAGGTGCAATGGCCAAGCCGCCTGCCGGCCGATCCGCTGCGCGATTTCGTCACAGTTTCTGTCGATCCGCTGGAAGGCGAGCGGGCCGGCGAGACGTGGCTGAAGTCCCATATGCCGAAGAGCCGCCGCGTACTGGTCTTCGTCCACGGCTTCAACAATCGTTATGAGGATGCCGTCTACCGCTTCGCGCAGATCGTCCACGATTCGCATGCCGACGTTGCGCCCGTCGTCTTCACCTGGCCTTCGCGCGGCAGCATCTTCGATTATAATTACGACAAGGAAAGCACCAACTATTCCCGCGACGCGCTGGAGGAATTGTTGACCCGCACCGCCGCCAATCCCGCCGTTAGCGACGTCACCATCATGGCCCATTCGATGGGCACCTGGCTCACCGTCGAAGCGCTGCGGCAGATGGCGATCCGCAACGGTCATGTCGCCTCGAAGATCAACAATGTCATCCTCGCTTCGCCGGATCTCGATGTCGACGTTTTCGGCCGCCAGTTCGCCAGCCTCGGCAAGGAAAGGCCGCACTTCACCATCTTCGTCTCGCAGGACGATCGCGCTTTGGCGCTGTCGCGGCGCATCTCCGGCAATGTCGACCGGCTCGGCCAGATCGATCCTTCCGTCGAACCCTATCGCAGCAAGCTCGAAGCGGCCGGCATCACCGTGCTCGACCTCACCAAGCTCAAGGGCGGCGACCGGCTGAACCACGGCAAATTCGCCGAAAGCCCCGAAGTGGTGAAGCTGATCGGCGACCGGCTGATTGCCGGCCAGACGATCACCGATTCCAATGTCGGCCTCGGCGAGGCCGTCGGCGCCGTGGCGATGGGCGCTGCCCAGACCGCCGGAAGTGCCGTCAGCGTCGCCGTCAGCACGCCGATTGCGATCTTCGATCCGCGCACCCGGCGCAACTACGATGCCCAGCTGAAACGTCTCGGCCAGTCGATGAACAATACCGTCGGTTCGGTCGGCGACAGCGTCGGCGCCGGCCTGCCGGCAAGCCAGTAAAAATTCCACAGAGCAATTCCAGCAAAAGTGCACAGCGGTTTTGCGTTTCGGAATTGCGAA
The DNA here is from genome assembly GCA_000023185.1 of Rhizobium leguminosarum bv. trifolii WSM1325. Lineage (NCBI taxonomy): Bacteria > Pseudomonadati > Pseudomonadota > Alphaproteobacteria > Hyphomicrobiales > Rhizobiaceae > Rhizobium > Rhizobium leguminosarum. The sequence goes on from CP001622.1 coordinate 108,715, forward strand.
AAAAACAAAGAAATAGAGAATTTCCGTGATTCGGAAAAAACGGAAATTCTCTAGGCATCGCATCTTGATGTGATATATCAGATTCACGACGGCAATTTTGTCTGCCGTGCGATGGGTTGATGGCATGGCGGATGAGACGAAGAAGACGGTAGCGGTCGTCGGCGCAGGCGTGATCGGCGCTTCGATCGCTTTCGAGCTGCAGCGGCGCGGGTTTGATGTGACGCTGATCGACAAGGGCGAGCCGGGTCGCGGCACCTCTTTCGGCAATATGGCAAGCATCGCGCTCGATTTTGCCGCCGGTTCCGGCCCTTCGACCTGGAAGAAGATCCCCGGCTGGCTGCTCGATCCGGAAGGTCCCGTCTGGCTGCGGCCCTCCTATGCCGCCAGGATGCTGCCCTGGTTCCTGCGCTTCCTCGCTGCCGGCCGGCCCTCGCGCCTCCGAGAGATCGAGGATGCCGGCATGCGCCTGTCGAACCGGGCGCTCGGCGATTTCAGGCAGATGCTCCAGGCGATTGGCGCACCCGAGTTGATGACCGAGGAGGGTTGTCTCGCGATCTACGAGACCGAGGCGGAATTTGCCGCCGACCGTGGCCATCTCGCCATGATGCAGCGCTACGGCCTCGAATTCGAGGTTTTGAGCAACGGCGCCATCCAACATTACGAACCCACTTTGTCACCGGCGATCGCCAAAGCCGTACTGCTCCCCGACAACAAGTCGATCCGCGACCCCTACAAGCTGGTGGTCAAACTCGCCGATGCCGCAAAGGCTGCGGGCACGACCTTCGTCTCCGGCACTGTCAGGAATATCGAGCGCAGGGGCGATGGCACGGCCGTCGTTCTCCTCGAGGATGGCAGGCGGATCGAGGCCGGTTCGGTCGTGCTTGCCGCCGGCGTCCACACCCGTTTCCTCGCCGAAAAGCTCGGCGAGCCGATCCCGCTCGAAACTGAGCGCGGCTATCACACGCAGATCATGAAGCCCGGCATCGCGATGCGTTATTCGGTGATCTGGCCGCATCGCGCCTTCATGGTGACGCCGACGGCGGGCGGCATCCGGGTTGGCGGCAATGTCGAGCTCGCCGGCCTCGATGCCGCGCCCGATTTCCGCCGTCCGCGGGTGCTGGTGCGCCATGCCCAGCGCGCGCTGCCCGGCCTGAAGGTCGAGGAGACGACGGAATGGATGGGGCACCGTCCGGCGCTGCCCGATACGATCCCGATCATTTCGCCGTCGTCGAAACTGCCCGGCGTTTTTTATGCGACCGGCCACGGCCATCTCGGCCTGACCTTTTCGGCAACGACAGCGCTGGTGATCGCCGATATGGTGACCGGGCTCAAACCATCCCTCGATATGACCCCGTTCCGCATAGACCGTTATTAGGAGGCCCCGATGTCCGATACCGCCAAACCCGTAGCGCTGATCACCGGCGGCGGCCGCGGCATGGGCGAGGCGATCGCCCGCGAGCTCTCGGCCCAGGGCTATCGGCTGGCGCTGATGTCGCCTTCGGAAAGCTGCGAGAAGCTGGCGGCTGAACTTGGCGGCGTCGCTTCGCGCGGCGTGGCCGAAAAGGCCGAGGATCTCAAGGCGATCTTCGACCTGACGATGAAGACCTATGGCCGCATCGATGCCGTCGTCAACCTGAGCGGCCATCCGCCGAAGGGCGACCTGCTCGATATTTCAGACGAGAACTGGACGCTCGGTTCCGACATGATGATCCTGTCGCTGGTGCGCATGGCCCGCCTGGTCACACCGGTTATGCTGAAACAGGGCAAGGGCGCCTTCGTCAACATCACCACCTTCGCCGCCTACGAGCCGACGCTGGTCTTCCCGGTTTCCTGCACCTACCGCGCCGCTGCCGGCGCCTTCACCAAGCTCTATTCCGATCGTTATGCGGCCGATAATATCCGCATGAACTGCATCCTGCCGGGTTATATCGATAGTCTCAACCACAAGCCCGAGACCGCCGAGAAGGTGCCGATGAAGCGCATCGGCCATGTGGAGGAGATCGCCAAGACCGCGGCCTTCCTGCTCTCCGACGGCGCGGGTTATATCACCGGCCAGAATATCCGCGTCGATGGCGGCGTCACCCGTCACGTCTGATCTGGAGTTTTCGATATGAGATGGAAGCGCACGATCCAGCTGCTGGATGTCCACGCCGAAGGTGAGATCGGCCGCGTCGCGATCGGCGGCGTGCCGAAGATCCCCGGCGAGACCATCGCCGCCCAGCTGCATTGGCTGAACACCGATCCGAAGGGCGACGAACTGCGCCGCTTCCTTTGCCTGGAGCCGCGCGGCGCGCCGATCGGCTCGGTCAACCTGCTGCTGCCGGCACGGCACCCGGAGGCCGACGCCGCCTTCATCATCCTGCAGCCCGATCAGGCGCATGCGAGCTCCGGCTCGAACTCGATCTGCGTCACCACGGCACTGCTCGAATCCGGCATCGTCGAGATGAAGGAGCCGGAGACGATCGTGACGCTCGAAACCGCCGCCGGCCTCGTCAAGGCGACGGCAACCTGCCGAGACGGGCGCTGCGAGAAGGTCAAGCTCACCATGGTGCCCTCCTTCGTGCATGAGCTCGATGTCGCGATCGACACGCCGCATTGGGGAAGGATCAAGGCCGATATCAGCTATGGCGGCATCTTTTATGCGCTCGTCGATGTCGGCCAGATCGGTCTGACGATCGAGAAGGCCAATGCCGCCGGCCTCGTCCAGGCCGGCATGATCCTCAAGGAGCTGATCAACCGCGACATCAAGGTCGTCCATCCCGAGATCCCGGCGATCTCGGGCGTCGCCTATGTGATGTTCCGCGACACGGAAGCCGATGGCACGGTGCGCACCTGCACCACCATGTGGCCGGGCCGGGCCGACCGCTCGCCCTGCGGCACCGGCAATTCCGCCAATCTCGCCACCCTTTATGCCCGCGGCAAGGCCAAGGTCGGCGACACCTTCACCTCGAAGTCGATCATCGGCTCCGAATTCGAAGTCGGCCTCCAGGCGGTGACCGAGGTGGCCGGCCGCCCCGCCGTCATCCCCACCATCACCGGCCGCGGCTTCACCTTCGGCCTGACCCAGGTAGCACTCGACCCCTTTGACCCGCATCCGAACGGTTTTGCGCTGACGGATGTGTGGGGGCCATCGGCTGGGGAGATTTGACTGCGAGGAGCATGGTTCGCGCCGATGGTTGCCCCTCACCCTAACCCTCATATGCGCTAGGTTTAGCCCTGGACATAAGGAATCTGGTTGTGATTCAAGCTTTGGATGAAGATTCGTCCTGAGGTTTTGGATCATTGGCCGGAAGTGCGCGAGCGGCTTCCGGCGGGTTTTGACTTGGAAGCAACGGCGCGGTTGCGCGGTGCTTTTACGCGGGTGCGGGAAATCAAGAATGCCGAGACGCTGTTGCGGCTGGCACTTGCCTATGGCGGCCTTGGCATGTCGCTACGCGAGACCTGTGCATGGGCCGAAGCGGGCGGGATCGCCCGTTTGTCAGACCCATCGCTGCTCGAGCGGCTGTGCAAAGCGGCGCCTTGGCTTGGCGACATCGTGGCCGCGCTGATTGCCGAACAGGCCAAAGTGCCGACGGGGCGCTTTGCGGGATATCGCTTGCGTGTGCTCGATGGAACGTCGATCTGCCATCCGGGCGCTGACCGCACGACATGGCGGTTGCATGTCGGCTACGATCTGGCAACGGCTCAGGTCGATCAGCTTGAGTTGACCGACATCCATGGTGCCGAGAACCTTCAGCGCCTTACCTACGCACCCGGCGATATCGTGCTGGCCGATCGCTACTATGCAAGACCGCGCGACCTGCGGCCGGTGATCGACGCCGGTGCAGACTTCATCGTGCGGACCGGCTGGAACTCGTTGCGCCTGTTGCAGACGAATGGCGAGCCCTTTGATCTGTTTGCCGCACTCGCCGCTCAGCAAGAGCAGGAAGGCGAGGTGCAGGTTCGTGTCCACGAAGGCATGACGGGGACGCCGCCACCACCGCCGCTGGCCCTGCGCCTCATTGTCCGACGCAAGGATCCGCAACAGGCCCAAGCCGAGCAGGAGCGTCTGCTCAAAGCCGCCCGCAAGCACGGCAAAAAACCCGATCCGCGCAGTCTCGAGGCGGCGAAGTACATTCTGCTGCTGACCTCGCTGCCGGCCACCACCTTCCCGCCGGCCGATATCCTCACCCTCTATCGCTTCCGCTGGCAAATCGAGCTGGCGTTCAAACGGTTCAAGAGCCTGGCCGGCCTCGACAGCTTGCCGGCCAAGAAGCCGGAACTGGCCCGGGCATGGCTCTACGCCAGACTGATCGTCGCCATCATCGCCGAACAGATTGCCGGGCAAGTCCCGGACTCTCCCCCCTCTGGATGTGGCAACCCCACTGGCTAGCCCCCCATTGGCAAGCCCATCGCGCTGGCGTCTCATGAAGATCGCCCTGGCCACCATTTGCGCCGCCATCCGCGGACCACTTCTGTGGCAGGCCGTCTGTAATCTCGTCACGCGAAGTCGTCGCCACCTCTGTGAGCCGCCGCGACGACGCCGAAAACAATGCGACGATCTACACGCTCGCTTAACCTAGCGCATATGACCCTAACCCTCTCCCCGTAAAAACGGGGAGAGGGGACGTGCCATGCAAGAGGCCAATGGGGAACGGAAAGGTCGCGGCATATGCCCTTCTCCCCGCAGGCGGGGAGAAGGTGGCGGCAGCCGGATGAGGGGCAGCGGCACGCTCCAACGATCCTACGGAGCTTCCGCGACCGACTGCCTAAAGGTTACGCATGATCGGCGTAAGTCTGCCTGCGCTCAGAATCCCCGGTTCGAGTGTCCCAACCCAGCATGGCCAACTCGGCGACTGCCTCCAGTTCGCCGCGGGTCGCGCCGTCGCGGGCCAGGATCGACATGCCGTTCTGAACGGTCTGGACGAAACGGGCGAGTGCATGGACGTCGGTCGAGACGGGAATTTCGCCCTCTGATATCGCCTGGTTCAGGCGCAGCTTCAGGCGGTCGAGCGTGACGGCGCGGGCGGCTCGCACGAGTTCGCCGAGTTCCACATGGCCCTCGCTGCCGACCGAAGAGAGCGCCACCATGCAGCCGCGGGGAATATCCACGACACAGCCGGTCAGGGCAGCGGCCGAATCCATCAGAAACGACCTCACCGCCTCACGGGCCGTGCCCGCGGAAAAGAAGCCTCCCCAGACGAGCGCCTCGTTGTTGTCGCGATAGTGGCGCAGCGCCTCGGCATAGAGCGCCTCTTTCGAGCCGAATGCCGCGTAAAGGCTCGGCGATCCGATCCCCATCGCCTCGGTGAGGTCGGCGATCGAGGTCGCCTCGAAGCCCTTGATCCAGAACAGGCGGGTCGCCTGCGCCAAGGCTGCTTCCCGATCGAACGCCCGCGGCCGTCCGCGCCCGCGGGTCGGGGTTTCATCGACGTTCGAGGTCTCATCCGATTTTTGCATCGATCATTATATAAACCCATTGACACCCCATCGCAACGTGCCTAGCTATTTATGTGTCGATCACTACAGAAAGAGAAGATCATGACAGAACTGGCTGGAAAGCGTGCCCTGGTCACAGGTGGCTCGCGTGGCATCGGTGCCGCCATCGCATTGGCGCTTGCCGACAAAGGCGCGGATGTCGCCATAACCTATGAGCGTTCGGCCGATCGCGCCGCCGAAGTCGTCCGAGCGATCGAGGGCAAGGGCCGCAAAGCGCTTGCCATCCAGGCCGACAGCGCCGATCCGGCGGCCGTGAAGCGCTCGGTCGACGAGGCCGCCCAGGCACTTGGCGGTCTCGACATTCTCGTCAACAATGCCGCAATCGCGCTTTACGGTGCGATCGCCGACGTCAGCGTCGAGCAGATCGATGCGCTGCTGGATGTCAATGTGCGGTCGCCTCTGCTCGCTTCGCAGGCCGCCATTCCCTATCTGCAGGCGGGAGGCCGCGTCATCACCATCGGCTCGGTCGGCGCCGAACGCATCGTCGGCGACACCGGCACGGTCTATTACATGACAAAATCCGCGCTCCACTCGTTTACCCGCGGCCTCGCGCGGGAACTCGGATCTCGCGATATCACCGTAAACCTCGTTCAGCCGGGTTCGACCGACACCGATATGAATCCCGCCGATGGCGACTTCGCCGATTTCCAGCGTGCCCTGATCCCACTTGGCCGTTATGGCGAGCCGGAAGATGTGGCGGCTGCTGTGGCTTTCCTCGCAAGCCCTGCTGCAAGGCACATCACCGGCACCATCCTCACAGTGGATGGCGGCTTGAACACCTGAATCGGGATCTGTTGCCTGCGTCGGCAAAAACGGGGGGTCGACAGATGTTGGTCCCTCTTTTCGTCCCGATGACCCCCTCACTCCAACCCGGACCCCGTTGAGGAGAAGAGAGAGCTAAGCCGCGGCACCCTCCAATATACCTCATCCTGAGGTGCGATCCGCAGGATCGCCTCGAAGGACACGCCGCAACGCCGCTCCTTGCATGATCCGGCGCCGCAATACCCGCCTCGTCCTTCGAGGCCCCTGCGGGGCACCTCAGGATGAGGCTCTCTTAAACGCCGCCGCTCCGGGCGCTGGCGAGGTGTCAGCGTCCGCACGATGCTTCGTTGGATGCGCCGCTTGACCCGAGGATGTCACGGAGGCGACGACGGCCGGCGTGCTTCTCTCTTAAGCTTTAAGATGATGTTTCGGAGAGCATGGACGGCCGGTCGGCCAGGTGGACAGCGCTTGTTCGACGACAGCCTCGAGCATCTCGCGGCTGAATCCGACACGCCGCGGCCCATCAACCGCGTTGCAAAATTCTAGTGCTGACGTGATCTGTGGCAAGCTCCGCGGCCGGGGCTGGCCTACCAAGCAGATATCCTTGGCCGATGTCGCAACCCAGATCCTGAAGCCGCTGAAGCTGGCTCTCTTCTTCGATACCCTCGGCGGTTATCGTCACGCCAAGTCCCGCACCGAGAGCGATGATGGCCTTGATCACCTTGTCCTGCTTATCATTGGTTTCGAATGAAGAGACGAAACTCCTGTCGATCTTGATCTTATCGAACCGGTAGTTGGATAGTTGTGAGAGGCTGGAATAACCTGTTCCAAAGTCGTCGAGAGCAATCCTGACGCCGGCGTTCACCAGATCGTCGAGGACGATTCGCGCAGTGACGGCGTCTTGGATGATGGCGCTCTCCGTCACCTCAAGCTCGACCCTGTGCGCCGGCAGACCGACATCGCCCAATATCTTGAGAATTCTAAGCCCCAGCAGTCGGTCGCTTAGTTGGATCGGAGAAAGGTTGAATGACAGGACGAGCTCATTTGGCCAGGAAAGCGCATCGGCGCAGGCGTGGCGAAGCAGCTGGTCTGTCAATTCGACGATCAGACCGGCTTCCTCTGCCACCGGAATGAATTCGTTCGGTGGGATGAATTCGCCGGAGGCCGTCTTCCAGCGTGCCAAGGCCTCGAAGCCGATAATCCTATTCGTTTTCAGGTCCACGAGCGGCTGATAGTAGGGAACGATCTCTGCCTTCTTGATGGCTGCTCTCAGATCAGCTTCCAGCCGGACCCGCTTCGCCAACTCGTCCTGCATCGAAGGCACGAAGGGCTTCACCAGATTGCGCCCCTGCTTTTTGGCGACATACATCGCACAGTCGGAATGTCGAATGACCTGACCGAGGTCATCGCCGTTCTCCGGAAAAAGCGCGAAGCCGACACTGGCGCCGAGGTCGACGGCGACACCATTGAATGTGAACGGCTTGCCGATCACGGTCACGATGCGGTTCCCCAACGCAACAAGATCGGGATTTCCAGTGCGCCGCGCCAGAACAACGAACTCGTCTCCCCCAAGGCGGAAAACGCGCTCACGGGGAAAGAGGGAAGAGAGCCGCTGAGCAACAGTCTTCAGCACCGCATCACCGTGATCATGCCCCAGGAGATCATTGACCTTCTTGAAGCCGTCGAGATCGATGCTGAACACGGCATAGGTCTCTTGTGCCCTCTGATCGCTCATCGCCTGCGCGCATATAGAATCCAGAAATCTGCGGTTAGGCAGTTCGGTCAGCGTGTCGTGACAGGCAATCCAGTCTACGTTCTTTTCGGCCTGCAGCCTGCGATGAACCTCCCTCGAAAGATCCCGGATCCTCAGCGCGGAATAGATGAGCCCGAGAAACCCGGAGATATTCAGGGCGAGGAGCGCGTGGTCCAGCGGATAGTCATGATGCTTCTCGATAAACTCATCCAGCCCTTCATGCCATTGGAAGAGCCAAGATAGGCAGAAGAGAAGCAGGAAGATCGCGAGCCAGGCAACGATCTCGATCTGCGGTCTGGTTGGTTGGCTGCGAGGCATATGAACAGGCTCCTGTTGTGTGAAGAGCCGTCATGGCCAGTTTGGTACGCTCGTATCACCGAATGCCGATGACGGATGGCGCAACTTCACGGCATCGGCGGTCCTACGCCGTGATCGAAGACCGCCTCAATTCATTCGGGCGGAATTAAGAGGGCCGGTATCGCAGTGGCTGATGAAGCCGCGCAGCACCGACAAATCCCAAAGATCGTCTATGCGCCTGGTAGGTTAATGGTGGATTGCCTTTGCGAAGGCACGGGAGTTTCGCTGCGCACAATGGATATCTTTGCCGCAAATTGGATGAGGATTCGGTTCCGGTCCATCGGTCGCTGCACACAGCCATTCTTTCGATCGGCTGAAGAATCCGCCGGAGGATCGGCATCGAACCGACCGCCGTCAGACCCCGGATGGGTGCCGGGCGCATCCCGGAGCGATCAATCTGCCAGCATGGTATCCGCCAGGCTGTAGCAGTGGCTCGCCTGATAGGCGTTCCGACCTCGGTTCATGTGCGTCACATTGAAAGTCCGAATGGCGCGCAAGATGCGGCGCTCCGCGAGGAATTTGCGGATCGAGGCCGAGCCCCGCACAGTGATGCCGAAAATGTCCTCGCCGCGCGGAAAAAAATAACCGACGTCTTCGGGCGTCGTGACGCAGTCCTCGAGAAAAGGCTCGTCGACATCGCCCTGCGCGGGTGAATGGTCCGTAGTGAAATGCGAAAGATGCACGAGGAATCGTGCACGCAGGCCCTCGCCGTCGGCATAGAGCGTGAAAAGCTCCATCCAGCTCGCATTGACGCGGATGAGCGGCTTGTCTGAGGTCGAGGGCAGACAAGAAACCGACCAGTAGTGACGCTCGGTCTTGCGAGGGATGGGGATGCAGGTTTGCCCATATACCCTGAGAATTTCCAGAACGTCTTGCGCCTGCGGGCGACGAAGCAGCTTCTCGTACCGGGCGACGTATTTGAACCGCTGTTCCAGGGACTCCGAGCGCTCTTCGGCGTCGATCAAATCCGCCTCGCCTTCTACCCAATCGCGCTGCTGCTCAGGATCCAGAAACTTGCGCAGACCAGTGGTGCTGCGACGAGGGACCGTGCTCATGTCTGGTGCCATGTGAGACCCGTCTCCTCATCGCTTCACCGGCCTGATCCCGCACGTGTCCATAGAGCCGCGCGACGTCCGCTCCTGGTGGTGAGGCGCCGTTCGCAGCATTTGGCTTGCCGAGCGGTTTGCCGGCGCGGCGGACCAACGCAACCGCCGCACCATAACATCCATCGAACGAATGGCGAAAGACTGACCTTCAGCAGGACCGAAAGCCAAAGCTTACCGACGACCAAACCGCTGTGCACTTTTGCCGGAATTATTCTAATAGACGAACGGATCGACTCCGGCCGCGGCATGGGTGCCCGGCTCTTTCGGATAGATCACGCCCTTGCGCAGGATGATGTTCGCATAGAGCCTGGGCTCGCCAGTCTGGATCAACGCATGGGCGGTCTTCACCCTTCCGTAGAAATCCTGGCCGATCAGCGGCACCACCTGCCGGTGCGGCTCGTGGCGGGCGCAGCAGTCGATCATCTCCTCATGCACCGGGTCGAGCTTGTCGCGCTCGGCCTTGACGGTCGAGCGGAAGATCGCTTCCGCCACGAAGTCGTCGATCGGCAGCACGCTGAGCACGGCATTGAGGACCGGGATGAGGTGGTGGCCGTCGAGCCGGATCAGCCGGCGGGCATGTTCGACGCCCGGATAATTGCCGTCGACGATGGCGATCTCGTCGCCGTGACCCATGGCGCGAAGCGTCAAAAGCAGCTCCGGGCTCAGCAGCGGGTCAAGTCCTTTCAGCATGGTCTACCTCCTTGAAGAGTACGTTCTGGTCGGTGAGGTAACGCGCAAAGATCGGCAGGCTGGCGCCGCCGATGGCGCGCGCCTGCGCGCCGACCGCGCCCTCGATGATTTCGGGCATGACGACGCCCTGCAGGTCGAGCTTGGCGGCTTCGTCGATCGTGGCCTGCACCACCCGGCTGCGCACCCAATCGGGAAAGCCGCCGTCGATCACAGCCGCGCTGAAATCGACGATCGAGGCGGCGGCAACGATCGCCTGCGCCAGCGCCTTGGCGCTGTCCTGGATCCAGGCTTCCATCGGCTCGCCGAAATCCACCCAGCCGTCGGCCGAATACCAGAGCGGCTCGGGATCGATGCCGCGCTCGCGCAGCATGTTTTCGAGCACGAAGATCGAGGCGATTTCGAGCAGCTGCATCGTCTCGCCGTTCTTGCCGCGCACCGGCAGCGGCCCGATCGCGCCCGCCGTGCCGGTGCGGCCGGAAAAGATCGCCGAATTGAGCACGATGCCGCCGCCGATGAAGGAGCCGATGAAGAAATAGACGAAATCTGGGTAGGACGGTCCGACGCCGAAGACCAGTTCGGCGCCGCAGGCGCTGGTCGCATCGTTCTGCATGAAGACCGGATGGGAGACGCGGGCGGCGATGTCGGCCTGCAGGTCGACGTCGCGCCAGACCTCCATGGCGCCCGGCGGGGCGCCCACCTCTTCGGCCCAGTTCCAGAGCTCGAAAGGGGCGGCGATGCCGAGGCCGGCGATGCGGCTACGTTGCTTGTCGTCGAGCCGGTCTTCCAGCTCCCGGATGCCCGAGGTGACGAAGGCGAGGATTTCATCCGGCAGCGGATAGGCATAGGTCCGGTGCAGCTGCATGCGGATGCGGCCGACGAAATCCATCAGCACCAGATCGGCGCTGCGCCGGCCCATCTTCAGGCCGAAGGAATAGACGGCATCGGGATTGATATGCATCGGGATCGACGGCTGGCCGACACGGCCGCGCACCGGTTCCCCGCGCGACAGCAGCCCTTCCTTTTCCAGCACCCGCATGATGACGGAGACGGTCTGCGCCGACAGTCCGCTGCGACGCGCGATATCGGCCTTCGACAGCGTGCCGTAGAGACGCACCAGCGACAGCACGAGCCGTTCGTTATAGGCTCGCACCCTGACCTGGTTCGCACCTCCGGCCGGATTCAGAATTGGTGGCGGGACCGGCGTGTGTTCCGGTCCATCCAAGGTCGACATGGCCGCTCCTCCCGATCGTTGGCCTATGCCCGAATTCGATGGAGCATGCCACATCGAATTAATAATTCAATTGGATTTATTTATTGACAAGCCGATTTCTTTTCGCTCTTAATTGCCGTCGTCAAGGGCACGGGACCGCTGGGAGGCATTAGCGATCCACGGCGAAGTGTCATATCTTAAGCTTCCGGCCCCGCAGGGGCGGCGCCGGCAAACTCTGGGAGGAGTTCCATGAAGAAATCTGTTCTCGCTTTCGGCGCGCTCGCGCTTGGTGTCACCTTTTCCGCTCCTGTTATGGCGGCTGACGTTGCTGCCTGCCTCATCACCAAGACCGACACCAACCCCTTCTTCGTCAAGATGAAGGAAGGTGCGACGGCCAAGGCCAAGGAACTCGGCGTCTCGCTGAAGTCCTATGCCGGCAAGGTCGACGGTGACAGCGAAAGCCAGGTGGCCGCGATCGAAAGCTGCATTGCCGACGGCGCAAAGGGCATCCTGATTGCTGCTTCCGACACCAAGGGCATCGTGTCTTCGGTCAAGAAGGCCCGTGATGCCGGCCTGCTGGTCATCGCGCTCGACACGCCGCTCGAGCCGGCCGATGCCGCCGACGCCACCTTCGCCACCGACAACCTGCTCGCCGGCAAGCTGATCGGCCAGTGGGCCAAAGAAACGATGGGCGACAAGGCCAAGGATGCCAAGGTCGGCTTCCTCGACCTGACGCCGTCACAGCCGACGGTCGACGTTCTGCGCGACCAGGGCTTCATGATGGGCTTCGGCATCGATCCGAAGGACCCGAACAAGATCGGCGACGAGGACGATGCTCGTATCGTCGGTCATGACGTGACCAACGGCAATGAAGAAGGCGGCCGCAAGGCCATGGAAAACCTTCTGCAGAAGGATCCGAGCATCAACGTCATCCACACGATTAACGAGCCGGCCGCTGTCGGCGCCTATCAGGCGCTGAAGGCCGTCGGCATGGAAAAGAACGTGCTGATCGTCTCGGTCGACGGCGGTTGCCCGGGCGTGAAGTCGGTCAAGGAAGGCGTCATCGGCGCTACCTCGCAGCAATATCCGCTGATGATGGCAGCCCTTGGCGTCGAAGCGATCAAGAAGTTCGCCGACAGCGGTGAAAAGCCGAAGCCGACCGAAGGCAAGTCCTTCTACGACACCGGCGTCTCGCTCGTCACCGACAAGCCGGTTTCCGGCGTCAAGTCGATCGACACCAAGGAAGGCACGGACAAGTGCTGGGGCTGAGCCCTGATTGTTGAAAGCAGACCGGCCGGGGCTTGATCCCCGGCCGTTTTCGACGGACGATGTGCCGTCGCCTCACGAACCGGCTAATCAAAGACCGGATGGATATCGGTGACGGCCCCCGCGCGAGTTCGGCGCGCGGATGCGGAGGAGGAACCATGACCGGAACACAGGAATTCGAACGTGTCCTCGACGGCAGCGACAAGAGCGTTGCCTCCTTCGAGCACGAGAAAGTCTCGCTGATCAAGCGCGCGCAGCATTTTCTGCACTCGACGCCGGCCGCCGTGCCGCTGATCGTGCTGGTGCTGGCGATCGTCATCTTCGGGATCACCATCGGCGGACGGTTCTTCTCGTCCTATACGCTGACGCTCATCCTGCAGCAGATCGCCATCGTCGGTATTCTCGGCGCCGCCCAGACGCTGGTCATCCTGACCGCCGGCATCGATCTTTCGATCGGCGTCATCATGGTGATCTCGGCGGTCATCATGGGCAATGTCGCCATCACCTACGGCATACCGACGCCGATCGCGGTCGCAGCCGGCATGCTTGTCGGCGGCCTTTGCGGATTGCTGAACGGCTTCCTCGTCGCCTACATGAAGCTGCCGCCCTTCATCGTCACGCTCGGCACCTGGAACATCGTCATGGCGACGAATTTCATCTATTCCGCCAATGAGACGATCCGCGATACCGACGTCGACGAAAAGGCGCCGCTGCTGCATCTTTTCGCCGTGAGCTTCAAGCTCGGCAGCGCCGTGCTGACCCTCGGCGTCATCGCCATGGTGCTGCTCGTCCTGGTGCTCTGGTATGTCCTCAATCACACCGCCTGGGGCCGGCATGTCTATGCCGTCGGCGACGATCCGGAGGCAGCCAAGCTCTCGGGCATTCAGACCAAGAAGGTGCTGCTGACCGTTTACGCCATCTCGGGTGTCATTGCCGGCTTGGCCGCCTGGGTCTCGATCGGCCGCAACGGCTCGATCTCGCCGTCGTCGGCCGTCACCGATTTTAACCTCCAGGCGATCACCGCGACGGTGATCGGCGGCATCTCGCTGTTCGGCGGCCGCGGCTCCATTCTCGGCACGCTCTTCGGTGCGATGATCGTCGGCGTCGTGTCGATGGGCCTCAACATGCTCGGCGCCGACCCGCAATGGAAAGTCCTTTTGACAGGCGTGCTGATCATCGCCGCCGTCGCCATCGATCAGTGGATCAGAAAGGTTTCGGTGTAATCATGGCTCGCGAACCCCTTCTCACCGCCCGCGGTCTCGTCAAGCGTTATGGACGCGTGACCGCGCTCGACAATGCCGATTTCGACCTCTATCCGGGTGAAATCCTCGCCGTCATCGGCGATAACGGCGCCGGCAAATCCTCGCTCATCAAGGCAATATCGGGCGCGGTTACCCCGGACGAGGGGGTGATTACCCTCGAAGGCCGGCAGGTGCAGTTCCGCTCGCCGATGGAGGCGCGCGACGCCGGCATCGAGACCGTCTATCAGAATCTTGCTTTGTCGCCGGCGCTGTCGATCGCCGACAACATGTTCCTCGGCCGCGAGATCCGCAAACCGGGCGTGCTCGGCTCGATGTTCCGCATGCTCGACCGGCCGGCCATGGAAAAGCTGGCGCGCAACAAGCTGTCCGAACTCGGCCTGATGACCATCCAGAACATCAACCAGGCAGTGGAAACGCTCTCCGGCGGTCAGCGCCAGGGTGTTGCGGTCGCCCGTGCCGCCGCCTTCGGCTCGAAGGTCATCATCATGGATGAACCGACGGCCGCGCTTGGCGTCAAGGAAAGCCGCCGCGTGCTGGAGCTGATCCTCGACGTGCGCGCCCGCGGCCTGCCGATCGTGCTGATCTCCCACAACATGCCGCATGTCTTCGAGGTGGCCGACCGGATCCATATCCACCGTCTCGGCCGGCGGCTGACGGTGATCGATCCGAAGGAATACACCATGTCCGACGCCGTCGCCTTCATGACCGGCGCCAAGGCGGTGCCGACGGAGCCCGTCGCCGCATGAATGCACGCATCGATGAAATCGCCGGCGAGGTGCTTGACCGCGCCGGCCATTCCAAGCGTTTCCTGGTCGCCATCGCCGGACCGCCGGGTGCCGGCAAATCGACCATGGCCGACAATCTGGCGGAAGCGCTGAAGGCCAAGGGCGAAAGTGCCGAAGTCCTGCCGATGGATGGCTTCCACATGGACAACGCCATCCTGATCGAACGCGGCCTGCTGGCGCGCAAGGGGATTCCCGAGACCTTCGATGTCCGCGGTTTCCTCGATATCATCCGCGCCGTCAGGCTGGCCGATCAGGAGGTTCTGGTGCCGGTCTTCGACCGCTCGCGTGAACTCGCCATTGCGTCGGCTCGCCCCGTTTCCCCGGATCACCGCTTCATCATCGTCGAGGGCAATTATCTGCTCTTTTCGCTGGGCAAATGGGCCGAACTCGAAGGCGTCTTCGACTTTTCGATCATGCTGGCGCCGCCGATCGAGGTGCTCGAGGAGCGGCTCTGGGCGCGCTGGCGCGGTTACAACCTCACCGAGGAGGCCGCCAACGCCAAGGTCTACGGCAACGACCTGCCGAACGGCCGGCTGATCCTCGAAAACCGCCGCCCGGCCGATGTGACGCTGGAGATCGCGCTGGCGTAATACCGCGCGACACGCAGGAAAAAAGAGCTAAAGCGCGTCGCATGATTCAATTTCAATGCGGCGCGCTTTAGTGTTATCGAGACGGCAGACGCATCGCTTCGGAGGCCTGCCATGCAATCGATCACCATCCGCCGTCCTGATGACTGGCACCTGCATCTGCGCGACGGCGCCATGCTGGAGGGCGTGATCGCCGATACGAGCCGCACCTTCGCCCGCGCCATCATCATGCCCAATCTCGTGCCGCCGGTCGTCACGTCAGCTGACGCCAAGGCCTATCGCGAACGTATCCTCAAGGCCTTGCCTGATGGCCATCGCTTCCAGCCGCTGATGACGCTTTATCTGACCGAACATACCAGCCCCGATGACGTCGAGGAGGGGAAGAACAGCGGCCTCATCACCGCCGTCAAGCTTTATCCCGCCGGCGCCACGACCAATTCGCATGGCGGCGTCCGCGATATGGAAAAGGCGATGCCGGTGTTGGAGCGCATGGCAAAGATCGGCCTGCCGCTCTGCGTCCATGGCGAGGTGACGACGCCGGAGGTCGATATCTTCGATCGCGAGGCCGTCTTCATCGAAACCGTGCTCGATCCGCTGCGCCAGCGCCTGCCGGAGCTGAAGGTGACGATGGAGCATGTGACGACATCCGATGGCGTCGATTACATCAAGACGGCCAAGGGCAATCTCGCCGGTTCGATCACCACCCACCATCTGATCATCAACCGCAACGCCATCCTCGTCGGCGGCATCCGCCCGCACTATTACTGCCTGCCCGTCGCCAAGCGCGAAAACCACCGGCTGGCCTTGCGTGCGGCGGCCGTCAGCGGTGATGCCCGCTTCTTCCTCGGCACGGATTCCGCCCCGCATGTCGATCCGCTGAAGGAATGCGCCTGCGGCTGCGCCGGCATCTATACCTCGGTCAATACGATGAGCTGCCTCGCCCATGTCTTCGAGCAGGAGGGCGCTCTGGAGCGGCTCGAAGCCTTCGTGTCGCTGAACGGGCCGGCCTGGTACGGGCTTCAGCCGAACGAGGAGCGCATCACCCTGGCGAGGCAGGCCGACCCGGTCGTCTTTCCCGCGAGGATTGAAACCGGCGCCGGTCCCGTGACGGTGTTCGATCCGATGTTTCCCCTGCATTGGCAGGTGGTACAGCAGGCGTAAGCTTTCAGATTTCAATTTTAAATAGAATATTCATCTTAAACTTCGGCGCGACGTTAAACGCGTAACATTTGTATTGTGCGGTGCATCATTTGTTAACGGATGCATAAGACATTCCTCCTCGCGGACCCATAAGCTGCCATTCGAAGCGACAATAGCTGCGGAGACTGAAAAGCATGATGCTTGACTATAACTCCCTCCTGTTGGCGCTCGGCGTCTCCGCGGCCTGCCTTGCGGTGACGCTGATGGGCAGCTGGCTTGTCCGTCGCTCGGAAACCGTGCTGCTCACCGCCACCGTCGGCCTTGTCCTCGTCGTCAGCGGCATTTTCGTCTATAGCGCCTATGTCGATACGCCGGAGACATGGCTCGGCGTCGCCAATTTCGTGCTGTTTCATGCCGGTTTTGCCACCATCTGGGGGGCCGGCAAACAATTCCTCACCGGCCGGGTGTCTCTCCCCGCCATCGCGATCCGCGCGCTTGCGGCGATGGTCTTCTCCGTCGTGCCGATGCTGTCAGGCTATGACGGCCTGGCCTTCATCGCCGACAATCTTGCCATCGCCCTTTTGCTCTTTGCCACCGCCCGGCAATACTGGCTCGCCCGTGCCGAAGCACCGGCGCCGCTCCTCGGCATCACGGTGCTCTATACGTTGACGGCGATCTCCTTCGTTCTCTGCGCCGCGGTGCTGATTTCAGACGGCAAGCTGGTGCTCGGCAAAGCCCCCAGCAACTGGGCCGAAGATCTGAGCCTTGCCGTCTGCATCGCCGGCATGACCGGGATCGGCGCGCTGTCGCTGGCGCTGCATCAATGGCGGCTCGCTGCCCGCCATCGCCTCGATGCGATCACCGATCCGCTGACCGGCCTGCTCAACCGCCGCGCCCTCTTCGACCAATACGGCACGCGCCCGATGGGAACGACGACGGCCGTCATCGTCTTCGATATCGACCATTTCAAATCCGTCAACGATCGCTTCGGCCATGCCGCCGGCGACCGCGTGCTCAATGTCTTTTCCGGCGAACTTTCGGCGCATTGCCGCACCGGCGACACCGCTGCCCGGCTCGGCGGCGAGGAATTCGTGCTGGTGCTGAAGGAGATCATGCCCGGCCGGGCGGAACTGACGGCCGAGCGCATCCGCCGGGCGTTCGAGGCGCGCGAGATCCATATCGACGACGAGGTGCTGACATGCACGGTCAGCGTCGGCGTCGCCCCCGGCCGTTCGAAGAGCTTGGATTTCGACACCATGCTGAGTGCCGCCGACAAGGCGCTCTATGTCGCCAAGCGCGCCGGCCGCAACCGGGTCGAGCTTGCCAGCTACCTCAAGGCGGTTCCCGTCGAGGCAACACGCACCGCGTCTTGATTCCTGACCGACCCTCTCATATTATCGCCCTCGGCCGGATGCGGCCAGCCGCCCCGCGACGCTTCTGCGTTAAGGTGAATGTATCCAGACAACATCCTTCACATCCCTTGCCGTTTGGCGATCGATGGCGAACGGGTCAGCAGACGCGGGCACTGATCTTCCTGTTTGCCGCCAACGGAAGGATGACATCATGCGCGATTTTCGCGATGCCAAGCTCATGGCAAAGACATTGCGGCAGGCCCTTGCCGACCGCGACATTTCGCTCACCCACAGCGAGACGCTCGAAATCGTCGCCCGGCAGTTCGGGCTCGATCAGTGGAATATCCTCTCGGCAAAGATCGATGCGGCGGGGGCTAACCCCTCTGCCATCGGCATCGAGCCGCCGATGCCGATCTTCCGCATCTTCTCTGTCGAAAAGGCCATGGAGTTCTATTGCGGCTTTCTCGGCTTCCATCTCGATTGGGAGCACCGTTTCGGCGAAAACTTCCCACTCTATTGCCAGGTCTCGCGCGACGGCATGGCGCTGCACCTCAGCGAACATTCCGGCGACGCCAGCCCCGGCGCCAAGGCCTTCGTCCGCGTCGCCAATATCAGGGCCTATCACGCCGAGCTCTCAGGCAAGGACTACCGCTACATGAAGCCCGGCGTCGAGCAAGCGCCGTGGGGGCTCGAGATGACCGTCATCGACCCCTTCAGCAACCGCATCGCCTTTTGCGAGCAGAAGTAGCCGGCCAACTCGTCTTTAGTCACGCTCCGGCTAAGGAGAGACGCAAGGCGCTGCCACATGTCTCTTCTCCCCGGCGGGGAGAAGAGGGAGCCGCGGTACCCTCCAACGTACCTCATCCTGAGGTGCGCAGCCCGCAGGGCGAAGCCTCGAAGGATATGCGGCAACACTGCTTCCTGCATAGATCCGACGCCGGAACGCCCGCCTCGTCCTTCGAGGCCCCTTGCGGGGCACCTCAGCAACCGTGTTGTTGGGGCTGGTTCCATGGGGTTCGTCTTTTAAGAATAGTGTTGATCATGATGATGAGCTTTCGCATGGCGGCGACGATGGCGACCTTGGGCGGTTTGCCCGCGTCGCGCAGCCTTTTGTGGAAGGTCTTGATGGCCGGGTTGCAACGGATGGCCGAGAGCGTAGCCATATAGAGGGCGCATCGGACGGTGGCGCGGCCGCCGGCGATATGGCGTTGTCCACGCCATGTGCCGCTGTCGTGAGCGATGGGGGCGACGCCGACGAGGGCTGCGAGCTTCTTGTCGTCGATGGCGCCGAGTTCGGGCAGTTCGGCGATGAGCACGGCGGCACTGACCTCGCCAATGCCCGGCACGGTCAGCAGCAGATTGCGGCGTGCGGCCATGTCGGGCTCGGCCTCGATGGCGAGCGCGATGGCGGCATCGACGCGGGCGAGCTGAGCCCTGAGGGCGGCGAGGGTCTCGCCAATCAGCGCTGCGACGGCCTCAGGCGCATGCTCGAGGCGGTTCTTCTCGGCGACCGCCATGTCGATGAGTTGGCGACGGCGGGTGACAAGCGCAGCAAGCGCGATGCGGCCGTCGTCGATATGGGGGATCTGTGCCGGCCGCATCGCTCTGGCGAAGTGGAGCGTGACGCGGGCGTCGACCTGATCGGTCTTGGCCAAACGACCGCTGGCCCTGGCGAAGTCGCGCACCTGGCGGGGATTGACGACGGCGACGGCAATACCGGCGGCCATAAGCGTTCTGACGATTGCCATCTCGTAACCGCCGGTCGCCTCGACGACGACAAGCTCTGCGCCGGCCACTGCCGCAGTGAGTGCGGCACAGCCTGGCGCATTGTTGTCGAAGCGGACAACGGCGCGTTTGCCCTCAACGGCAACGTCGAGATGGGCCTTCGAGACATCGATACCGACCATGAAAGATTGCTGGATATGCATGACTGCTCCTCCTTGCAACGCGGGCTCGAAGCCCAACCAACCGTTCGAGCGAAGACATGGCGACGGAGATGCTTGCTGAGGTACGAGTTCAAGACCCAAGGATGACACGCATCCCCGCCGCACAGCCCCTTTATACAGCAACGGCAACGTACAAGGATGAGGCTCTCTTGAATGCCGGCGCTCCGGGGCGCTGGCGCGGGACGGCGCCGTGGGTCGCGGGCATGCCTGCCGAGAGGAGCAAAATGAAATACCTTCCAGTCTTCGTCCTAACGTTTCTGTCGATTTTTTTCGGATGGTTATTCTATGAAAGGTACTGGAAGTTCCGAGGTTGCATATCGCAAGCCCTATCCAGTTGCCTCACTCCCGACGGTGACAATCTAACGCAAGGCGGCTCTCTGTGGGCTGGTTTGGCAGGGCTGTTCTTGTTGCTCGCTGTGATCTCAGCCTGGCGCGCGTTCCGCACCCGGGATGCTGGCAAATAGCCGGAACGAGTAGGACTTTGTCTTAGCCGGCCGAATGTGGGTCCATACTATAGGGATAGACCGGATGATCGGCGCCGATGGCATCCCGAACGCGGCCGGACCAGGCAGAAAACGTAGGATAGGCTGCGAGAGAAAAGCCGCAATCCTCGGCCCGGTGGCTATAGGCGTAAACCGCGATATCCGCGATCGTCAGCTGCTGGCCGACAAGAAACAGGCTGTCGGTCAGCCTGCGATCGATGGCGGCAAGCGCGCGGGCTGCGGCTTCGCGCTTGCCCGCGACCATGCTCTGGTTACGCTCCAGCCGTCCCGTCAACGTCCAGAAGCGCAGCGAGCCGATGACCGGCTCGACATGATACTGTTCGAAGAACAGCCATTGCATGACCTTGGCGCGCAGATAGTGATCTGACGGCAAGAAGCGCGTGCCCTCGGCAAGAAAAGTGAGGATCGCATTGGATTCGGCGATCGCACGACCATCGTCGAGTTCGAGAACCGGGATGGCGCCCACCGGATTGAGTTCCAGGAACGTCTCGGTGCGGTTCTCGCCCTCGAAGATCGAGACGATACGGCTGTGATAGGGCATGTCGAGCAGGCCGAGCAAAACCCGGACCTTCCAGCCATTTTGCGACGGCAGATAATCGTGAAGCGTAAACATGACGGTCCTTTCGCGGCGATTGCCCAACATCGCATGCCCGCCCGGGGCCAACCACCCGATTCCTGAAAGGCGCGTTGGATCGCCGGGAAGCAACCATTCAGACGATCATCAACGCCCGCACGAAGGCGACCGAGGCGAGTAGCGAGGCGATGGTCCGCACATGGTTCCACCGCGTCCAGTCCCTGACATAGGTGGCCCAGAGCTGAACCGCTTCCGGCCCATTGCCGCCGACCTTTGCCAGCGCATCGTTCATCGGCACGTTGAAGATGATGGTCGAGAGGAAAGAGGCGAAGATGTAGAGAGCTGCACCCGCCAGCATCAGAAAGGATGCCCCGCCGCGCCAGTCGATCAGGGCGAGCACGGCGATGACGAGGCAGAGGATCGCCGTCGGCACGAAGAGGCCCATGAAGGGCGAGCGGACGATCGTCACGTTGATCGAGTTCATCGCCGCAATGCCTTGCTCCGCCGGGATCCGCGAGAAGGCGGTCATGATGAAGGTCGAGAAGGCAAAGAAGATGCCGGCGACGAGGCCGCTGCCGATCGCCGCGGCCACGAGGAAAAGGGTGAGAAAGATCTGCATGGTCAGGCGCTCCATAGTCCGGTTGCCGCGGTCCGGCGGGCACATTCGCTGAAATCGGTGGCGGGACGGCCGAGAATTTCGGCGACACCGCCCATGGTGCCGGAATTGCGCCCATCGAGCACCTGGCTGAAAAGCTCCTCCAGAAGATCGATCAGGCCCTGCGGCAGGCCGGCATCCGCAAGCCCGCCGGTGAAATCCGCCATCGACACCTGCTCATATTCGATCGGCCGCCCGGCGGCCTGGGCGATCTCGGCGACCGCCTGACGGAATGTCAGCGCCCGCGGGCCGGTCAGTTCGTAAGTCTTGTTGCGATGGCCGGGATCGGTCAAGGCGGCGACGGCGGCATCGGCGATGTCGTCGGCATCGATGAAAGGTTCGCTGATCTCGCCTGCCGGCAATTGCAGCCGGCCGCCAATGATCTGCTCGACAAAGGCGCCCTCGCTGAAGTTCTGGCAGAACCAGGAGGCGCGCAGGATGGTGGTGTTTATGCCGGAAGCTTTCAGCGCCGCTTCGCTTCGCTGCGCGCCCTCTTCGCCGCGGCCGGAAAGCAGCACGATATGCTCAAGGCCGCATTCCACAGCGACCCTGGCGAGCGCTTCGATCGCTTCCGCCGCCCAGGCGACGGAAAGGTCCGGCTGGAAGGCGACATAGGCGCTCGATGCGCCCTCAAGCGCGCCGCGCCAGGTCGACCTGTCCTCCCAGTCGAAGGGCCGTGCGCTGGAGCGTGATGCCGCACGAACGGTGAGGCCGCGCGCTTCCAGACGCTTGATGATGCGGCTGCCGGTCTTTCCCGATCCACCAACGAGGACGATTTCGGAAGTCTGCATGTCAAAACTCCTCCCAAACTTTCAAACAAGAGAAACTCTCTCATTTGCAAAATGAGATAATCTCTCTTATTTTGTTTGTCAACGTGGAAAAAGGAAAGAGCATGTCGGAACAGCCGGTCGCAACGCGCAGGCGCCAGCAGGAGTCTACCGGCCAGCTGCGCCGCATCCCCAGCCAGCAGCGTGGCCGCGAGCGCTTCGAAAAGATCCTCACCGTGGCCGCCGAGCTGATCGAAAGCCATGGCAGCGACGGCCTGAAGATGAGCGAGATCGTCGAAAAGGCCGGCCTTTCCTTCGGCGCCCTCTACCAATATTTCCCCGACAAGACCTCGATCATCCGCACATTGGCCGAGCGCTTCAACGAAGAGGGCAGGCGGTGTGTCGAAGAGGAGCTGGCGAAGGTGACCGACGCTGCGGCCCTGCAGGGCGCGCTCGCTAATATCGTCGACGAATATTACGCCTTCTTCCGCCGCGAGCCTGTCATGCGCGACATCTGGCATGCGACCCATACCGACAAGCTGCTGCAACAGGTCGATGCCGTGGACATGGAATTTCATGCCCAGGCATTTCTCGCCGTGCTTATCCGTCTATGGCCGGATCGCGACCGCAGGGAGTTGCTCGTGATCGCCCGGCTGACGATGCAGTTGCTTGCCGCCGCCGTGCGTTATGCCGTTTCGCTGGATGCGGAGGAGGGCGCCCAGGCGATCGCCCTGTTCAAGAAGATGCAGATCGTTGATATCGGCAGTCTGCTGCAATAGCCCCGCCTTTCGTCTGGAAACGTCGGGCTCTTGCTGCTATTCCCGCAAGGATCCAAGCCGAAGGAGAGCCGCATGATCCAGACCACATTTCCCGACCGCGCCGTGATGGCTGAATTGCTGGCCAAGATGCTCTGGGAAATCAAGGCGGTGCATTTCAATGCCGCCCAGCCCTATAAACTCTCCTCCGGCATGGCGAGCCCGGTCTATATCGATTGCCGCAAGCTGCTCTCCTTCCCGCGCATCCGCTCGACGGTGATGGATTTCGCCGCCAGCATCCTGTTGCGCGATGCCGGCTTCGAGCAGTTCGATTGCATCGCCGGCGGCGAGACCGCCGGCATTCCCTTCGCCGCCCTGCTTGCCGATCGTCTCGGCCTGCCGATGATCTATGTCCGCAAGCAGCCGAAGGGCCATGGCCGCAATGCCCAGATCGAAGGCAATATGCCGGAAGGCTCGCGCGTGCTCGTCATTGAAGACCTGACGACAGCAGGCGGCAGCATGTTCAAGTTCATCGATGCCGTCCGTGCCGCTGGCGGCATCGTCGATCACGGCATCGCGCTGTTCTTCTACGGCATATTCGGCGAACAGCGCTTTGCCGACGGCAAGGTCAGGCTGCATCACATCGCCACCTGGCGTAATGTTCTGGCCGTTGCCAAGGAGCAGAAGCTCTTCGACGACAAGACGCTCTCGGAAGTCGAGGCCTTCCTCGATGCGCCGCTCGCCTGGTCGGGAAGGAATGGCGGGGTGAGTGAGCTTTCGCTCTAGCTAGTTGACAAAAGCTCGCTTAATCGGTTGATGAACACATAAGTGCTGTTGGAGGAATACGATGATTTTGTGCTGCGGCGAAGCCTTGATCGACATGCTGCCGAGGGACACGACGCTGGGCGAAAAGGGCTTTGCGCCCTATGCCGGCGGCGCAATCTTCAACACCGCAATCGCGCTCGGTCGCCTCGGTATCCCCACGGCCTTCTTCACCGGCATTGCCGATGACATGATGGGCGAAATCCTGCTCGAGACGCTGAAGGCGAGCAATGTCGATTACAGCCCATGCGCCATCACGCCGCATCCCTCGACCATCGCCTTCGTCAAGCTGGTCAACGGCCAGGCGACCTATGCCTTCTACGATGAGGGCACGGCCGGCCGGATGATCACCACGGCCGACCTGCCGGATCTCGGCGACGATTGTGAAGCACTGCACTTCGGCGCGATCAGCCTGATCCCCAGCCCCTGCGGCGAAACCTACGAAGCCCTGCTCGACCGCGAAGCCGCTCGCCGCGTCATCTCGCTCGATCCGAATATCCGTCCCGGTTTCATCAAGGACAAGCCGTCGCATATGGCCCGCATCAAGCGCATGGCTGCGAAAGCCGACATCGTCAAATTCTCCGACGAGGATCTCGAATGGTTCGGTCTGCAGGGCGACCATGATGCGCTCGCCGCCCATTGGCTGAACCACGGCGCCAAGCTCGTCGTCATCACCAAGGGCGCGGAAGGCGCTTCCGGTTATACCAAGGAGCGCAAGGTAACAGTGCCGAGCGAGCGCGTCACCGTCGTCGACACGGTCGGCGCCGGCGATACCTTCGATGCCGGCATCCTGGCGTCGCTGAAGATGGATAATCTGCTGACCAAGCGCCAAGTCGCCTCGCTGGATGAGCAGGCGCTGCGCAACGCCCTGACCCTCGGCGCCAAAGCCGCCGCCGTCACCGTCTCCCGCGCCGGCGCCAATCCGCCCTGGGCGCGCGAGATCGGTCTTTAAGGCTCGAGCAAGCCTCCGCCTCTCATCCTCTTGCCGGCACCTTTCCCCGTAAACACGGGGCGAAGGGGATGTGCCGCGGCCGCCTCTCCGTTCCCCTTGACGTCCGGTATGGCACGTCCCCTCTCCCCGTTCTTCGCGGGGAGAGGGTTAGGGTGAGGGGCAAATCTCGAACGCTTATTTCGCGGGCTTCGCCGGCACCAATCCGCCCCGGGTGCGCGCCTGACTTTCCTTCTTGATCGGCCGACCGACCGGGCAGACCTCCTGCACGAAGCCGTTGAGCGTGTTGACGAGATTGTTCTCGATCAGGGAATAGTGGACGAACTGGCCCTGTTTCTCTCGTCTGATCAGACCCGCAGCTTCGAGGATGGAAAGATGCTGCGAAACGGCTGGCTTGGACATGCTGAAGCGGTCAGCGATCTCGCCAGCGGTCAGACCCGATGCCGAGAGATAGGCGAGGATCTTCCGGCGCGGCGCACTGGAAAGCGCGTGGAATACCCGCTGGGCGGCGCTGACGGAGCGGCCTTCTACAGCGTCATCGAAAGTCTCTTCGTCCAAGTCCGGTCTCCGTGCCTGCTGCATCATCGCATCGATCCGTTAATCAATTAAGCAGTTAATGCATTGCTTAATTGTTTTCGTTCGTGCAAAGTAATTAGGTAATTTCTTAAATAATGAATTGGTAGGCGATGTTCAAGTAGAGAATGCGCCCGATGGGAAGGAGTTTGTCATGAGCAGTATTTCCACTGGACGAATGATTGACAACAGCAGCGATGCGGTGAAGGGCAGAGTGGTCTGGATGCCCGCAAAGTCGATCTGGATCACCGCCATGACCTTGATTGCCGTCATTGGTGGTCCACTGACCTTCACCTGGAGCGCCTTTGCCGTCTTTATCCTCTTGACCGCCATCACGATCTGCCTTGGTCATTCGGTCGGCATGCACCGGCTGCTGATCCATCGCTCATTCAGCACTCATACCTGGATCGAGCACTTTCTCGTCTATCTCGGTACGGTGGTCGGCATGGCCGGCCCCTTCGGTATGATCTACGCGCACGACATTCGCGACTGGGCGCAACGGCAGCGAGACTGCCATGACCTCTATGCCCATCGGCGGTCTTTCTTCATCGATGCCTTCTGGCAGATGCATTGCATCGTGGCGCTGGACCATCCGCCGCGTTTCGTCCTCGAGGAGCGCGAGCGGCGCGACCGCTTCTATCGTTTTCTGGAGGCGACATGGATGGCGCAGCAGATTCCCTTGGGACTCGCGCTCTTTGCGCTCGGCGGACTGCCATGGGTGGTCTGGGGTATTGCCGTGCGGATATCGGTGTCGCTGACCGGACACTGGCTGGTCGGCCATTTCGCGCATCGAGACGGCCATCAGGGCTGGAGTGTCGATGATGTCGCGGTACAGGGCTATAACCTCCCGCGTTTCGGGCTGGTGACCTTCGGCGAGAGCTTCCACGGCAATCATCACGCCTTTCCGGATTCGGCGCGGCTCGGCATCGAGCCGGGGCAGCTGGATCTCGGTTGGTATTTCATCGGGCTGCTGGCAAGGCTCGGTCTGGCTTCGGCGATCAAGCTGCCACATACGATCGTGCCAAGGCGAGGGTTGAGACGCGTCAACGCAACTGAAACGGCGGGCGACAGTCATCCGCCACATCACGCAGCAGGTCACGCGGAATCTCGCCCGTAAGTGCCTCCTCCTTGCCGCTACGTCTCGATTCCCTCTTCTTCCCTCGGGTCCGAAGGACGGGTCGACGTCGATCGATCAGGAGCCTATCCGGGAGTCACGCTCCGGTCGAAGCTCGGGAGCAAGCACGAGATCCCCCAAGAAGTTTTCGCACCAAAGCGAGACGTCGTGGGTTAGCAGATGCTCCATCATCATGCTCCAGCGGTCGCGGCGCTCCTCCAGCGACATGGCAAGGCCCTTGGCGATGGCATTGGCAGTGCCTTCGACATCGTAAGGATTGACCAGCAGTGCGCCCTTCAACTCGCGAGCCGCACCGGCGAAGCGCGATAGCACCAATACGCCCGGGCGATCCGGGTCCTGGGCGGCGACATATTCCTTGGCGACGAGGTTCATGCCGTCGCGCAACGGCGTGACCAGCCCGATCGTCGCCAGCCGGTAGAGGCCGGCAAGCACGTTGCGGCTGATCGATCGGTTGACATAGCGGATCGGCACCCAGTCGACCGTTCCGATGGCGCCGTTGACACGGCCGGCCTGTTCGGCGACCATCCCCTGCATATGCTCGTATTCGGGAACTTCCGATCGCGATTTTGGCGTGACCTGCAGATAGGTGACCTTGTTCTGGTAGGCAGGATTGCTGGTGAGGAAGGTTTCGAACGCTTCCAGCCGCTGAATGATGCCCTTCGAATAATCGAGGCGGTCGACCCCGATGATCATGTCCCGGCCTTCAACGCTGCGCCGGGTCTTCTGTACCATGATATTGTTTGCGGCTCTCTCGGCGAATTCGGCGAAGGCAGCAGTTTCGATCCCGATCGGATAGGCGCCGGCCTTGAATATCCGCCCATGGGAATCGAACAATCCATTTCCGAGGTCGTCGCCAATTCCCTCCCTTCTGAGATACCCGGCAAAGTTCTGGAGGTCGTAGTCGGTCTGGAAGCCGACGAGATCGTAATGCGAGAGCCCGCGCATGATTTCCTCATGGACGGGCATCGTGACGAGAATGTCGGCCGGCGGCCAGGGAATGTGCAGGAAGAAGCCGATCCGGTTTTTCAGCCCCATTTGGCGCAGTTCGGCCGCCAGCGGAATGAGGTGGTAATCATGAACCCAGATGATGTCGTCCGGCTCGATCATCGGCGCCAACCTGTGGGCGAAGAAGCGGTTGACGCGGAAATAGCCGGCCATTTCCTTCCGGCCATATTCGGCGAGGTCCAGGCGGTAATGGCAGATGGGCCAGAGAACCCGGTTTGCGAAGCCGCGATAATATTCCTCGACGTCGGTGTCGGTGAGATCGGTCAGCGCATAGGTGATGTTGCCCTTCTGCAGCTGTGACAGCGGGCCAGGTTCCCTGTCCCCGCTCGATTCTCCCGACCATCCCATCCAGATGCCGCCTCGCTCCTGCAGGGCTGCCTGCAGCGCGACGGCCAGGCCGCCGGCAGCGGCGCTCCCATCTTTGGCCGGCATGGGAACACGATTGGAAACGACGACAAGACGGCTCATGAGCTTCCTTTGGTGAAGATAGGCCATGAAAACGCTGGGTGACGAGCGTCTTGAGGCATCTCCCGAACTTGGGCAGGGACCCCATGCAGTGAAGGCGCCGACATCGACAGAGCCGACCCGGACGCGAGCGCCGGGTGCAGATGCCAACAAGAACAACGAACGGCGCATTTTCCGCACAGATTTTGCTTGAATCTAGGGCGATTCCAACGAATTGAAAGAATTCATTCTATAATTTTTTGATTAGGAGAACGTTCATCCGGTTTCGCACCGTGGGCCCCATCAAAAGGGATGTGCCAGGCCGACCGCTATCAGTTCGCCATTGCGGCGGCAATGTCGATGTTGGCGCCAATCCGCCCCGGCGCGTGAGATTGATTTGTAAGGTTGGAGCCAGCGTCAGCGCGCCTGCCGGTACCCTCTCCCCGTTCTGACGGGGAGAAGGAAATATGCCGTGACCTCTCCGTTCCCCACTGGCCTTTCGCAGGGCACGTCCCCTCTTCCCGTCAGAACGGAGGTCCGGAGGACGGGTCGAGACGAGTGGCTTGACCCCGGCAAGGTTAGGGTGAGGGGCAATCTCGATCGCTTACTTCGCCAGCTTCGCCAGTGCCGCAACCAGGCCCTGCGTCGAAGAGTCATGCGCGGCCGCACTTTCCTTGCCTTCGACGACAGGCAGCAGACCCGTTGCCAGTTCCTTGCCGAGCTCGACGCCCCACTGGTCGAAGGAGTTGATGCGGAAGAGCACGCCTTCGACGAAGACGCGATGTTCGTAAAGCGCGATCAGCCGGCCGAGCGCATAGGGCGTCAGCTTGTCGTAGACGAAGGTGATTGACGGCCGGTTGCCGGTGAAGACGCGGTGCGGCGCGATGAAATCGGCCTTTTTGTCGTCCATGCCCTTGTCGGTCAGCTGCTTCTTGGCTTCTGCGAAGGTGCGCCCCTTCATCAGCGCTTCCGATTGGGCGAGAACGTTGGAGATCAGCAGCTGGTGCTGGTGGCGCAGCTCCGGCTCGAAGGCGTTGGCAGCGATCATGAACTCCGCGGGGATGATGCTCGTGCCCTGATGGATGAGCTGGTAGAAGGCGTGCTGGCCGTTGGTGCCGGGCTCGCCCCAGACGACGGGGCCGGAATTGCCTTCGACCGGCGTGCCGTCGATGGTGACGCCCTTGCCGTTCGATTCCATGTCGAGCTGCTGCAGATAGGCCGGGAAACGCGACAGGCGCTGGTCGTAGGGCAGGATGGCGCGGGTGGGGTAGCCCAGCACATTGCGATGGTAGAAGCCGATCAGGCCGAGCAGCACAGGCAGGTTTTCGGTAATCGGCGCCTTACGGAAATGATTGTCGACGGCGTGGGCTCCGTCGAGGAACTTGCCGAAATTCTCAGGGCCGACTGCGATCATCAGCGGCAGGCCGATCGCCGACCAGATCGAGTAACGGCCGCCGACCCAGTCCCAGAAGCCGAAGACGCGGGCGCTGTCGATGCCGAAGGCGGCGACCTTGTCGAGCGCCGTCGAGACGGCAGCGAAGTGGTGCTGCACGGCGGCTTCGCCGAGCGCCTTGGCGATGAAATTGCGCGCCGTCTGCGCATTGGTCATCGTCTCGACGGTGGTGAAGGTCTTCGAGGCGACGATGAACAGCGTCGTTTCCGGCTGCACCAGCTTCAGGATATCGGCGATATGGGCGCCGTCGATGTTGGAGACGAAATGCGCGCGCGGACCGTCATGGAAGGGGGCAAGCGCCAGCGTCGCCATGACAGGCCCGAGATCCGAGCCGCCGATGCCGATATTGATGACATCGGTGATCGCCTTGCCGGTCGCGCCCTTCAGCGTGCCGGAGCGGACGTCGTCGGCAAACTTGCCCATGGCGGCAAGCACCGCATTGACGTCGGGCATGACGTCCTTGCCGTCGACCAGCACCGGCGTGTTGGAACGGTTGCGCAGCGCTGTGTGCAGAACGGCGCGATCCTCGGTGAAGTTGATCGCCTTGCCGGAGAACATTTCCTCGCGCTTCGTCTCGACGCCGCCGTCTTCGGCAAGCTTCACCAGGAGCTTGAGGATGTCGTCATTCACCGCCGTCTTGGAAAAATCCATCAGCAGGTCGTCAAGCGCGACGGAAAAGCGCGAAAAGCGCTGCGAATCGGTGGCGAAGGCGGCACGGATATCGGTTGCCTTGGTGGCATCAGCGGTGCTTTTCAGCTGTTCGACGATGGCGTTCATGGGAGGCTCCTTTGGAGGCGGAAAGGTTGCGGAAACTATTCGCTTTCTCACCCGCAAATCAAGTTCAGCCGCCTGTCGAAATGGAAAAAAGCCACCCGCGGCAAGCGGATGGCCCCTTGAGGAAAGCCTCTAATTCATCAAATCGTCAAATTCAGCCGCGCAGGTCCTTGCGCAGGATCTTACCAACAGGCGACTTCGGCAGCTCGGTGCGGAATTCGATGAAGCGCGGGCGTTTGTAGTTGGTGAGGTTGGCGATGCAATGGGCTTTTACCTCGGCTTCCGTCAGGTTCGGATCCTTCCTGACGACGAAGAGTTTTACCGCCTCGCCCGAATGTCCGTCCGGCACGCCGATGGCTGCGGCCTCGAGGATGCCGGCATGCATGGCAGCGACTTCCTCGATCTCGTTCGGATAGACGTTGAAGCCGGAGACGAGGATCATGTCCTTCTTGCGGTCGACGATCTTGGTATAGCCGCGGTCGTCCATGAAGCCCATGTCGCCCGAGCGGAAATAGCCGTCATCGGTCATCACCCGCGCCGTCTCCTCCGGCTTCTGCCAGTAGCCGGCCATCACCTGCGGCCCGCGGATGCAGATCTCGCCGACGTCGCCGAGCGGTAGCGAATTGCCAGCTTCGTCGCGGATGTCGAGTTCGGTGGAGGGAAGCGGCAGACCGATCGTGCCGGTGAACTCAGGCGAATCGAAGCGGTTGGCGGTGGCAACGGGCGATGTCTCGGAAAGGCCGTAGCCTTCCGTCACCGCCGTGCCCGTCATCTTCAGCCAGCGGTCGGCGACCGGGCGCTGCACGGCCATGCCGCCGCCGAGCGACATGATCAGCGAGGAGAAGTCGAGCTTGGCGAAATCGGCATTGTTCATCAGCGCATTGAACAGCGTGTTGAGGCCGGGGAAGATATGCACCTTCGACTTTTCGAATTCCTTGACGAGACCGGGAATGTCGCGCGGATTGGCGATCAGGATATTGTGGGCGCCGAGCGACATGCCCATCAGCGAATTCACCGTCAGCGCGAAGATGTGGTAGAGCGGCAGGGCGCAGAGGAAGTTCAGCACCTCCGGCTCTTTCTTGCGCTCGAAGGCCGATCGAAGCCAGAGCGACAGCTGCGCCTTGTTGGCGAGCAGGTTCTGATGTGTCAGCATCGCGCCCTTGGCAACGCCCGTCGTGCCGCCGGTATATTGCAGGAAGGCGATGTCGCTGCCTGTCAGCGCGACCGGCTGGAGCTTTTTTCCCGCACCTTCGCTAAGCACCTGGCCGAAGCTCTTGTGCTGAGGGATCGACCAGGAGGGAACGAGCTTCTTCACCTTGCGCACGACGAAATTGACGATCAGCCCCTTCGGCCCCAGCATTTCCCCGAGCGAGGTGACGACGACATGGCGGAGATCCGTCTTGTTGAGAACCTGTTCCACCGTGCGTGCGAAATTCTCCAGCACGAAGATCGCCTTGGCGCCGGAATCCTTCAACTGATGTTCGAGCTCGCGCGGCGTATAGAGCGGGTTGACGTTCACGACGACAAGGCCGGCGCGCAGGATGGCATAGGTGGCAATCGGGTTCTGCAGCACGTTCGGCATCATCACGGCGACGCGGTCGCCCTTCTGAAGGCCGGTGCTTTGCAGCCAGGCGGCGAGTTTGCGCGTCTGGCTCTCCAGCTCGCGGTAGCGCATCCCCTTGCCCATGCTGGAAAAGGCGGTCCGGTCGGCATAACGGGCGCAAGATTTTTCCAGCAGTTCGGCAAGCGAGACATATTCCAGCGGCGGAATCTCTGCCGGAACGATATCGGGATAAGCGGCAAGCCAGGGCTTGTCGGGCTTGGCTCCGTTCGGATGGACGGAAATGCTGTTCATCTGTCTCTCTCCCTTGCTGCCACCGCCAGCGCCGAGCCGGCAATCGACCAGAAGGATCCTCCATCTTCCAGTCGGCAGCTTATGCCATTGCCTGAACGGTTCAAGCCGAATGAAGCTATACTAACCTTGACGTAAACGTCAACATTCTGCCAGCACACGATCATGGAGAGGATGGGGAACTTTGAGTCCGCCGTGACGTTGATCTTGCATACTCACCATGAGGAAACACCAAAAGGAGGTGCACAATGTTGAACCAGGATACTGACGCCACCCGCCGTGACCCGAATGCTAAGGTCACGCACTCGCTGATCGCCAGCGACCGCGTGGAAGGCACCCGTGTCTATGGGGCAGATGGCAGGCATATCGGCTCGATCGAACGCCTGATCATCGGAAAGCTCGACGGCCGTGTTGCCTATGCGGTGCTGAGCTTCGGCGGCTTCCTGGGCATCGGTCATGATCACTATCCGCTTCCTTGGGAAAAGCTGAACTACGACACCCAGCTGGATGGCTATCGCATCGACCTGACCAAGGAGCAGATCGAAGGCGCCCCGAGCTATTCGGACGATGACGACACCTGGTACAACGACAATGGCCGCCGGGTCTATGATTACTACGGCGTGCCGCCCTACTGGATGTAACGTCGTCCGATAGGCCGAGCTGGAAGGGCCCCGCGGATGCGGGGCCTTTTTAGTGTTTGGCTCGTGCCGACCGCCGCCCCTCACCCTAACCCTCTCCCCGTAAAAACGGGGAGAGGGGACGTGCCCTGCGAGAGGCTGGCGGGGAACCGAGAGGCCGCGGCATATCCCCTTCGCCCCGCGAGCGGGGAGAAGGTGGCGGCAGCCGGATGAGGGGCTTTCCTAGCGCCCGGCGGTGAGATCGTTGGCCGACCGCAGAACGGTGCCGAAGACAATGTCGTCTGCCCCGATCGCCTTTGTCGTCTTGACCACAAACACATGGCTCTCGCCCGGCAGCAGCGTCACCAGCATCGAATCGACAACGGCATCCGGATCCAGTCGATCGGCCATCAGGCAGAGATCCTTGAGGAAGTTTTGCGCCGTCACCTTGACCCCGTACCCGCCCTCGATGCTGGTGACATCGACCGTCAGCCGCGGTGCTGGTAAGGCAAGCTCGATATCCTCGACGAAATAGTGGAAGGCTCGCCTGTCCAGCATCTGCACGACGATGACCTCGTCCTTCGGTAAGTCGGGGGTGACGATCTCCTCGGGCAGCGGAAATTCCTTTGCTTCGAAACGGTCGCAGAGCAAGCGCCAGAATTCGAATTCGGCAAGCACCGTGCCGTCGAGCTTCAGGCGTTTGCCGCTGATCTTCGCCCGCCAGAACAGCGTCCGTTCATTGACGGCCACCGCCGCAAGTCCGCCGCCGCGCGGCTGGATCGTCAGCAGGCGCGGATCATAGGCTGTCTTCAGCGCATACCAGAGCGGCTTGCGGCGTCCGGCCGAATCGAGGGCTGCCCATGAGGTCACCGGCCAGCAATCGTTGAACTGCCAGACCACCGAACCCTTGCAGATATTGCGATGCGAGCGCATGTGCTCGACGCCGAAACGGATGGCACGCGCCTGGTTGAGCTGGGTGGCGAAATGCCAGTCATCCATCGTCTTGGGCTCCGGCAGATGGCCGGACAGGCCGCGGATCAGCTTGTCATTGCCCTCCGTTGCCTTCTGATGGTGGAAGACGCCGTTCGATTGCGGCGTCAGCGGCGCATCATGCACGCTTTCTTCGATCGTCGCCCAGGCAGCCGGTGCCTGCCAGCCGAATTCGGAGCAGAAGCGCGGGATATAATTGCGGTAGACCTCGTAGCCGACATCGTTCCACACATCCCAGATATGTTTGCAGCCATGACCGTTGGCATTGGGTTCGATCTCCATCGAGCCGGAATAGGGACTGCCGGGATAATAGGGCCGGTCCGGATCGAGTTCGGCGCAGAGTTTCGGCAGCAGGTCGAGATAGTAGCCGAGCCCCCAGCTTTCGCCCGCCTTGATGATCGGCCGCCAGCCCCATTCGTCGAAGCCCCAGATGTTCTCGTTGTTGCCGTTCCAGAGGACGAGCGAAGCATGCGGCATCAGCCGCACGACATTGTCGCGCACCTCCGCCTCGACCTCGCTTCTGAGCGGCTCTTCCTCCGGATAGGCGGCGCAGGCAAAGAGGAAATCCTGCCAGACCAGCATGCCCTTGCGGTCGCAGGTCTCATAGAACTCGTCGGCCTCGAAGATGCCGCCGCCCCAGACGCGCAGCATATGAATATTGGCGGCCTTTGCTTCCTCGATCCGCGCGGCATAACGCTCGGCCGTCAACCGCGGGGGAAAACAATCGTCCGGAATCCAGTTTGCCCCGCAGATGAAGAGCGGCACGTCGTTGATGATGAAGGTAAAGGCCGAGCCATGGTCGTCGGCTGCGGTATCGAGCCGCAGCGAGCGGAAACCGAGTTCACGCTGATAGCTGTCGAGCAGATCGTCGCTGGCCTCGTCGAACAGCCTCAGCGTCATTGGATAGAGCGGCTGCGCGCCGAGATGGTGCGGCCACCAGAGCTGCGGCGAGGGGAGGGCAAGCTCGAAGGAAACCGCGTCTTCATCAGGCGCAATCGCCACCGTCTTGCTCACGCCGCCGATTTCGGCAACGAGCCTCAACGGCGTCTTATCTCCATGCCGCGCCAGCCGGGCATGGACCTTCACCAGGCCGTCGCCGCCGGAAAGTATTGCCGATACCCGTGTTTCGGCAAGCCGCGCCCGATCCCAACTTTCCAGCCGGACCGGCTTCCAGAGGCCTGCCGTCACCAGCGTCGGCCCCCAGTCCCAGCCGAAATTACAGGCCATCTTGCGCATCAGATTGCCCGGTCCCGGGTAGTTGTTGGGACGGTAGCCGTAATGTTTTTCCATCTCCGCTCCATAGGCGTAGGCGGAGCGGAAGGTGACCGTGAGTTCGTTCTGGCCAGCCTTCAGAAGCCGGGAAACATCGAAACGATAGGTACGGTGCATGTTGAAGGTGCAGCCGATCTCTTCGCCGTTGAGGGATATCACCGCGACCGTATCGAGCCCGTCGAAGACCAGTTCCTGCACCCTGGCATCGTCAGGCATCGCCTCGAAACTGCAGCGATAGGTCCAGTCGGTCTTGCCGATCCAGTCATTGGTGATCTCGTTGACGTCGATATAGGGATCGGGGATCAGCCGGTTGGCGAGAAGGTCGAGATGCACGCAGCCCGGCACCGTCGCGGGTATTGCAGCCGGCAGGCCGAGCCTTACTGTATCGTTACAGGAGAGCGTCCAGCCGGAATTGAGCGCAGTCTTTTCGATCATGGCGGGCTCCTGATGCATGCTGCTTGAAGCTGTGGGATTATCTATGGATTGGAACGTGCCGGTGGTTCGGCATGAGATGCCTCAGAGAAACCGGCCGTGGCGCTGCAGCACCTCGATCTTGTAGCCATCCGGATCGCTGATGAAGAAGAACAGACCGAAGAGCTTGCCGTCGCGGTTGAGCTCTACCAATTCACCGGGCTTGAGCCCGAGCTTCGACAGCCGCTCGCGCTCGACCGCCACCTCTTCGACGGAGACGGCGAGATGGCCATAGGCATTGCCGAGGTCATAGGGCGCGGTCCGGCCCTTGTTGACCGTCAGTTCCAGCTCGAAGCCGGTCTCGGCATTGCTAATATAGATCAGCGTGAAGGTCTCGAAATCGACGCGGTCGGCGACCGAAAGGCCGAAGGCCCTCTCGTAGAATTCGACGGAGCGCGCCTCATCGAGAACGCGGATCATGGAGTGGATCATCTTCGCCAATTCTGCCTCCCTTTGTCATCCATCACGGCGGTCTTGGTACCCGTCCTCCTACGCCGCGCGCAAGCCGATTCTTCGCGTAATCGCTCCTTCGATCAAGCCCATGGCGTCATAGATCAGCACCGCCATCAGGCCGACGATCAGGCCGCCCTGCAGGATGAAGGCGGTGTTGTCGGAAATCAGCCCTGCGATGATGACCTCGCCGAGGCCCTTGGCCGCAACCGTCGAGCCGATCGTCGCCGTGCCGATATTGATCACGGTCGCGACCTTCAGCCCTTCGAGGATCAGCGGCAAGGCAAGCGGGAGCTCGACCCGCAGCAGCCGCTGCGTGCCGTTCATGCCCATGCCGTCGGCGGCATCGAGAACCTGCGGCGAAACCTGCTTCAAGCCGGCAACAGTGTTTTCGAAGATCGGCAGCAGCCCGTAGAGAAAGAGCGCGATCAGCGTCGGCATGGCGCCGAAGCCGGTCGCGGGAACGGCGAGCGCCAGCACGGCGACCGGCGGAAAAGTCTGCCCCGCATTGGCGATTGCGCGCGACAGCGGCAGGAAGTCAGCCCCGCTTTCCCGTGTCACGAAGATGCCGCCGACAACGGCGAGCACGGCGCTGCAGACGATCGATCCGATCACCAGCTGCAGATGGCCGGCGGCCAGCGAAGCAAGGCTGTTCTGCCTATAGACGGCAGGCGCATTGTTGCTGGTCAGCGGCACCAGCATGAAGGAAAGCCACTCCGTCCTGAACAGCAGGATGAGCAGCAAAGCCAGCGCCGCCAGGCGGAAGAGATTGGCGACGACGAGCTTCATGCCTTACGGCCCAGTTCGAGCAGCCGCGTCATCGAGATCGATCCCACAGGCGCCTTTTCGCCGTCCTGCACGGCCGCCTCATCGACCCCCTGCCAGATCATCTCGGCCAGCGCATCACGCAGGCTGAGCGACTGCGGCAGGGCATAGGCGAGACCGTTCTTGGCCGGCTCCATGCTTTCCTTCAGCGGCAGCAGCGACATCAGCTTCAGCGCCCGGTCGGAGGTGCCGGTCAATTGCTGCACGAAGGGATCGGCGGGTTCGGTGAGGATCTTTTCCGGCGTCGAGCATTGCAGCAATCTGCCCTCGCTCATCACCGCAATCTGGTTGCCAAGATGGAAGGCCTCGTCCATGTCGTGGGTGACGAGAATGACCGTCGTGCCAAACTGCTTCTGGATCGCCAGCAGATCGTCCTGCGCCTTGCCGCGGATGACGGGATCGAGCGCGCCGAACGGCTCGTCCATCAACAGCAGTTCCGGCTCGGCCGCCAGCGCCCGGGCGACACCGACGCGCTGCTGCTGGCCGCCGGAGAGCTGGTGAGGATATTTGTCGGCAAAGGTTGCTGGATCGAGGTTGAAGAGCCCAAGCAGTTCCTCGACGCGTTTGGCGATGCGGGCGGAATCCCAATCGAGAAGCTGCGGCACGGTGGCGATATTCTGCGCCACGGTCCGGTGCGGAAAGAGGCCGTGCCCCTGGATCGCATAGCCGATCTTGCGGCGAAGCTCGGTCACCGGAACGTCCATCACATTCTGTCCGCCGACGAAGATCTCGCCTTCGGTGATCGGCACCAGCCGGTTGATCATCCGCATCAGCGTCGATTTGCCGGAGCCAGACGTGCCGACGATGACGGTAATCTCGCCCTTCTCGACACTCATCGAGACGTCGTCGACGACGGTGGCCGCGCCATAGCGCTTGGTGACGTTCCTGATCTCGATCATGGTCATGCGGCAGATCCCCGGATGCTTTCGATGACCGCATCGAGGATGACGGCCGATGAGAAGGCGAAGAAGACGGTCGGCACGGCGCCGAGCAGGACGAGGTCCATGGCCGTCTGGCCGAGCCCCTGGAAGATGAAGATGCCGAAGCCGCCGCCGCCGATCAGCGCGGCGATCGTCACCATGCCGATCGCCTGCACCAGCACGATGCGGATGCCGGTGAGGATCACGGGAAAGGCGAGCGGCATGTCGATTCCAACAAGGATCTGCCACCGTGTCAGCCCCATGCCGGCCGCAGCGTCGCGTACCGAGGGGTCGACGCCCTGAAGGCCGACGACGGTGTTGGCGACGATCGGCAGCAGCGAATAGAGCACCAGCGCAATCAAGGCGGGCGCCGTGCCGATGCCGCGAATGCCGATTGCGGCGGCGAGCGGCACATGGGTGGCGAGATAGCCGAGCGGCAGCATCAACAGGCCGAAGAGTGCCAGACTCGGGATCGTCTGGATGAGGCTCAGCCCCTGCAGCACGATGGCCCGCAGCTTCGGCACCCAGAAGCAGAGGATGCCGAGCGGCAGGCCGAGAACAACGGCGATGGCAAGCGAGCCGAACGCGAGCAGCAGATGCGAGATCGCTTCGGTTTCGAACTGCGGTGCCCGTGTCGAAAATTCCTTCATGATCGAAAGGCTGTCGAGCAGGCCGGAGGAGAGCGAGATGAAGAGCAGCGCCGTATAGGCTGCAAGGGCTGCGATCC
The DNA here is from genome assembly GCA_000023185.1 of Rhizobium leguminosarum bv. trifolii WSM1325. Classification (NCBI taxonomy): domain Bacteria; kingdom Pseudomonadati; phylum Pseudomonadota; class Alphaproteobacteria; order Hyphomicrobiales; family Rhizobiaceae; genus Rhizobium; species Rhizobium leguminosarum. Next base: position 146,942 of record CP001622.1, read on the forward strand.
GCATCCAGGGCGCAAGGCGGATCTTCACCAGCGCATCGGATATGACGAGCCCGATCACGGCAAACAGCACCCAGAAGCCGCCGCCGGGCGTCATCCGCGCCACCGTGCTGCCGGGCGGCGTTGCCGCGGCCGAGACGAGGCCGATCGCAACGATCAGCGCCGCAAGACAGAGTGTCGCAATCGCAAGCCGCGCGATCGCATGGCGTAGGAACAGCGTGGCGAAGGCGGTGAGAAGGAGGAGCACGGTCAGGATGACGACGGAAGGCTGGGGAAGAAGCTGCAACAGCAGCATCGGCTTGCCGGCGGCGATGCGATTTGCCTTCACGTAGATGAAGGGCATCAGTGCCGTCGCCGCGATGCCGCCGGCCACCAGAACCACGCCGAGCCGGTCCAGCCTGCGGACCGCTAAGGTTTCTGCCATGTATCCCAATCCTGTCTGGCCAACCTGTCAGGAAAGCCAATCCTGTCAGGAAAGAAAGCTCCGCCCGTAATCGGGCGGAGCGGGCAATGACTACTTCAGGAAGCCCTTTTCCTTGAGATAGGCTTCGGCGACGGATTTTGCCGGCTCGCCATCGACCTGGATCTTGGCGTTGAGCTTGCGCAATTCGTCGGCGGTCAGGCTCTTGAAGATCGGCGAGAGCACTTCCTCGATTTTCGGATTGGCCTTCAACACCTCTTCGCGAATGATCGGCGTCGGGGCGTAGACCTGCTGCACGTTCTTGTCGTCTTCGAGAACGGTGAGTTCAGCCGCTTCGATCGCGCCGTCGGTGCCGTAGACCATGGCGGTGTTGACGCCGTTCGTCTGGTCGGCGGCTGCCTTGATCGTTGCCGCCGTGTCGCCGCCGGAAAGAACGACCATCTGGTCGGGCTTCAGCTGGAAGCCGTAGGTCGTCTGGAAGGCGGGAAGCGCGCCGGCCGAATTGACGAATTCGGCGGAGGCGGCAAGCTTGGCGGCACCGCCGCCGGCAACCCATTTGCCGAAGTCGGTGAGGCTCTTCAGCTTGTTCGGGCCGGCAACATCGCTGCGCACGGCGAGCGCCCAGGTGTTGTTGGCAGGCGACGGCGTCAGCCAGACGATCTTGTTGGCATCGTAATCGAGCTTCTTCGCCAGCTCATAGCCCTGGTCGATGTTCTTCCAGGCGGCGTCATCGGCCTTGTTGAAGAAGAAGCCGGCGTTGCCGGTATATTCGGGATAGATGTCGATTTCGCCTGCGGTGATCGCCTTGCGCACGACCGGTGTCGCGCCAAGCGCGATGCGGTCCTGCGTCTTGATGCCGTTGGCTTCGAGAGCGAGCGCGATGACGTTGCCGAGCAGCGTGCCTTCCGTGTCGATCTTCGACGAGACGACGACGTCGGCGGCATGGGCCGCACCCACCGCGAAGGCGGAGAGCGAAACGGCAAGTGCGAGTTTCTTCAGCATGGAATATCCCCTTGTTAAACACCGTTGAATGAGGCTCAAACCCCTGGCGGGAGGCCTGCGCATAGGAAATCTGCCGGCGAAGGCGACCAAGTCGCCATCATGCCGGAATTGCGTGCGTCATGGAAATAGCGTTCATGCCCGAAAAATCGATGCAAGCCCCCTCGAGTATTTGCGGTCGCGCCACGATTATGGCGGCGAATGCACCTCCGCGCGCGGAAACGCATTCCCTTTTCCAAGGCCGGCGCGATTTGTTTTTGTCCCCTTGCGTGTTTCCACGATATTCCCAGGCTCTGTTGCGGATTCCCGCCGCCCGGATTTTTCTATGATCGAACGATAGCCCGGCTCTCCGGAGGCAGGGATATCTTTTTTCCTGAACACATCATATCGTCCGGTTTTTCCAGCACTTTCCGGAGGTGGCCGTTTGCATCTTGGTGCCCTGTTCATCGCCAGCCATGTCCTGACCTCCGGTTCGGTCCGCGAGACCGCGCGGCGCTTCCACCTATCGCCCTCCACCGTCTCGACGGCAATCCATAATCTCGAGACCGAACTGGCGATGACGCTGACCGAACGCGCCTCCGGCGAGCTGGCGATGCTAATTGCGAGCGGCAGGGTGCTGGAAGGCCTGAAGCCGATCATGGCTGCGATCGGTGAGCTCGGCCAATGGGCCGGTCACGACGGCGACGGCGCTGAGATCGACGAGGTCTGGGCATCGCGCATTCCCGTCAAGATCGTCACGATGGAGCGGTTTCTCGAAGTTGCCGACCAGGGGAGCATCAACCGGGCAGCGCGCCGCCTTCGCCTCGGTCAGCCGCAGCTTTCACTTCAGCTTGCCAATCTTGAGAAATTTCTGACCCATCGCCTGTTCGAGCGCCAGGCGCAGGGCTCGGTGCTGACGGAGGAGGGCAGGCGCGCCTACCAGATCTTCATGGCGATCAGCCAGGCGTGGAACGATCTGAAATCGTCGGCCGACGAGCGTTATCGGCGCACTGCCCGGTCGCTGCGCATCGGTTCGATCATCCCGACCGGATCGGAAAGCTGGGTGGCGCGCTGCCTGGGATCGCTGGTCTCCGAATGGAATGCGCGCCGCAACAACAATGCGATCTCGCTGGTGTCGATGACCGCCGACGATCTGCGCGAGGCGTTGAAGAACGGCCGCATCGATGTCGCAATCCTGGATTCGGTCTTCGGCCTCGAAAGCTTTCGGCATCGCGAACTGCTGCAGACCGATATGGTGGTGATCGCGCCGCCGGATAGTACCGAGACCAGCGTTGCTGATCTCGTCGCCGGCCACCCGATCTGCATGCCGAGCCCGCGCACCGGCCTCGGCCATGCGGCCATGGCCTTCAGCTACGAGCGCGCGCCCAACCGGCGCCGGCGCGGCCAAGATATCACCGCGGCGGATTCGCTGCCTGTCATCGTCGACCTCGTCGCCAATCACGGCTACGTCTCCTTCCTCGGTCGGGTCAGCGCCATGCCGATTGCCGACAAGGTGCGCATCGTCGATCTCGACGAGCACCTGCCGATGTCCTATCACGTCGCCTTCAACCATCGAAAAGCCGCCGCCGATGCCTGCACAATGATCATCGAGGCGGCAGCGAGAATTACCTCTGAAGCGGTCGTGCGAACCGCAGCCGTGGCTTAAGCCTCGGCGGAGCTAGGGAGACCGCAACATGACGATCTTGCTTGAGGTGTGCGTGGACAGCGCCGAAGGCCTTGCCGCCGCGATCGAGGGTGGCGCCGGGCGCATCGAGCTCTGCTCGGCGTTGGAACTCGGCGGCCTGACGCCGTTGCCGAGCCTGATGCGGATCGCCGCCCGGGCACCCATTCCGGTCTATGCGATGATCCGCCCTCACGCCGGCCCCTTCATCTTCGACGGGGCAGACGAGGAGGCGATGATGATCGATATCGACGCCGTGCGCGCCGCCGGCCTTGCCGGCGTCGTCATCGGCGCCAACCGGCCGGATGGTACGCTCGACATGCCGCTGGTCCACCGTTTGAAGGCGCATGCGGCGGGACTCGGCTCGACGCTGCATCGCGCTTTTGATCTGGTGCCGGATGCCGACCAGGCGCTGGAGCAGGCGGTCGAGCTCGGCTGCGAACGCATCCTGACATCAGGCTGCGCGCTGAAGGCGGTAGACGGCCTCGACACGCTGAAGCGCATTTCGGCAAAGGCCGCCGGCCGCATCGCCATCATGCCCGGCAGCGGCATCCGCCCCACCAATGTCGGCGAGATATTGAAGGCGACCGGCGCCCGCGAGGTCCACGGCTCCTGCAGTTCACCGGTCGAAAGCGCCGATCCGCGCGCGGTCGCTTTTGGTTTCGAGGCGAGAAGCACAAACAAGACGGATGTCGCCGTCGTCAGGCAGATGCGCAGGGCGATCGAGGCGGGAGTTTAGCGACCGCGGCTTGCCCTCATCCGGCTGCCGCCACCTTCTCCCCGCTTGCGGGGCGAAGGGGATATGCCGCGACCTCTCCGTCCCCCGCCCAGCAGGGCACGTCCCCTCGCCCCGTTTTACGGGGGTCCACAGGACGGGTCGAGACCAGTGGCTCGACCCCGGCAAGGTTAGGGTGAGGGGCAGCCGCCGGCGCGAAGCGGACGGAAACCACGTCACGCGTTCGCTGGAAACGCCCTAACCACCAATACTGATCACAGCCTTGATCAGCCCATTCTTCTCATGCGCCCAGCGCGCGAGATCGCGCGGCGCATCGGCAAGCGTCGTGCGGTGGGTGATCAGTTTGTCCACCGGCACCAGCCCTTTGGCGATCGAATCCGCGACATGCTCGAAATCGACGCGGGTGGCGTTGCGGCTGCCGATCACCATCATCTCGCGCTTGTGGAATTCGGGATCGGAGAAGCGGATATCGTCCTTGACGACGCTGACCAGCACCAGCGCGCCGCCATGGGCGACGAAGGAGAAGGCCTTTTCCATCGAAGGGCCGTAACCCGTCGCATCGAAGACCACGTCGAAACCGTCGCCGTTGGTCTTTTCCCGGACGGTCTCCGCTGTCGCCTCGTTGGCAACGATGCCGGAGGTGAAGCCGAAGCGTTCCGACGCCATCTGCAGCCGCTCGGTGCTGGTATCGAGCAGCGTCACCTCATGGCCTGCGATGCGCGAGAAGATCGCCGCCCCGAGGCCGATCGGCCCGGCGCCGATCACGAGCGCCCGGGCTCCGGCACCGGTCATCGAACGGCGCACCGCATGAGCGCCGATCGCCAGGAACTCGGTCGTCGCCGCCGCTTCGAGGCTTACACCCTTGGCGGCGTAGAGGTTCTCGGCCGGGACTGAAATCTCCTCGCAGAAGGCGCCGTCGGTATGGACGCCGAGCACCTTGATATTGGTGCAGCAATTCGGCTTGCCCTGCCGGCAGGCGATACATTGCCCGCAGGAGAGATAGGGATTGACGATGACAGGCGTGCCGACTGCGATAGTGACGCCGTCGCCCGCTTCCAGCACCGTCGCCGAGATCTCGTGCCCCATCACCCTGGGATATTCGAGGAAGGGATGTTTGCCCTCGAAGATGTGGTAGTCGGTGCCGCAAATGCCGACATGGCTGACGGCAAGCCGCACCCAGCCGGCGGCGGGAGCCGCAGGCGAAGGACGCTCGACGATATCGAGCACGCCGGGCTCCCGGCAAAGAACTGCTTTCATGACGGGTCTCGCATTCCTGGTTCTTTACTCTGTGTCGTGCCACTGCTGTTCGGTTCGTGCGGATAGCTGCCCCTCACCCTAACCCTCTCCCCGTAAACGGGGCGAGGGGACGTGCCCTGCACGACGTCAATGGGGACGGAGAGGTTTGCGGCATATCCCCTTCTCCCCGTCAAAACGGGGAGAAGGTGCCGGCAGGCGGATGAGGGGCAGGCAGCGATCTCTTGCTCGCCTCTCAATTGCTCCGGCGGCGGCGCAGCTGGTCGAAGAACACGATCACGATGATCAGCAGACCGGTGATGATACGCTGCCAGAAGGAGTTGACGTTCAGAAGGTTCGCGCCGTTGTTGATGGTGGCGAGAATGAAGGCGCCGATCAGTGGGCCGTGCACCGAGCCGACCGCGCCGAACAGGCTGGTGCCGCCGATGACGGAGGAGGCGATCGCCTGCAGTTCCCAGCCGTCGGCCTGCGTCGCATTGCCGATCGCGATGCGCGAGGCGAGCAGCACGCCGACGAAGGCGGCGAAGGAGGCAGACAGGATATAGGCGAGGTAGATCATGCCCTTGACGTTGACGCCGGAAAGGCGCGCCGCCTCGGCGTTCGAACCGACCGCGAAGAGATACCGGCCCCAGCGGCTCAGATGCAGGAAGATGAAGGATGGGACCGCCACCAGGATGACCATCCAGAACAGGCTCGGAATACTGAGCAGATCGGCGCGGGCGAAATTGCTGAAGCCCTCATTGGTGATGTTGATCGTCGAGCCGTTGGTGATCAGCAGGCCGATGCCGCGCAGCGATGTCAGGGTTGCCAGCGTGATGATAAAGGGCGGCAGGCCCATATGCACGATGCCGAAGCCATGGAAGGCGCCGATCGCCACACCCATGAGCAGCGTCAGCGCGATCGCCCCCCAGACCGGCACGCCCGCCTGCAGCAGCCAGGCGATGATCACGGTGCAGAAGCCGACGATGGCGCCGACCGAAAGATCGATGCCGGCGGTGATGATGACGAAGGTCTGGCCGAGCGCCAGGATCGCCGTCATCGCACCCTGACGCAGCAGGTTGGAGATGTTGAGCGGCGTCCAGAAGCTCGGGGTGACGACGCCAAGCACGATCCAGAGGAAGATCAGCAGGCCGATCAGCGTCAGGCCGAACAGGATGTTCATTTTCCGGCGCGGCGGCGGTGCGACGATTTCGGTGGGGGTGGCAGTCATGAATTTTCTCCCTCTTATTCTTTTGGCTCAGACGCCGATCGCTTCGCTGAGCACTTCTTCATGCGTCGCCGCGTGATAATCATGGCTCGCGACGATTTTGCCGGCGCGGAAGACGTGCAGCCGGTCGGCCAGTTCGTAGACCTCGGGCAGATAGGAGGAGATCAGGATGATGCCCGCGCCGTCCTTCAGAAGCTTGGCGAACAGCCGGTAGATTTCCGCCTTGGTGCCGACGTCGACGCCGACGGTCGGCTCGTCGAAGATGAAAAGCCGGGCGCCATGGCTCAGCCACTTGCCGATGACGATCTTCTGCTGGTTGCCGCCCGACATGCTGGAGGCCGGAACGCGCCGGCTCGGCGTCTTGATGCTGAGATTGCGGATCTGCTGGTCGGCATTGGCCGATTCGCGCGTGTGATTGATCACCGGCCCGTGGCTCAGCCGCCCGAACACCGGCAGGTTGATGTTGAGGCCGATCGGCAGGTTGAGGCAAAGCCCCTGATCGCGCCGGCTTTCCGGCGCCAGCGCAATGCCGAGCTCCATCGCCGTGCGTTCGTTGCGGATGTCGACACGTTTGCCCATCCATTCGACATCGCCTGCTGTCGTCGGCTGGCGGCCGTAGAGCCCGAGGGCGAATTCGCTGCGCCCGGCGCCGATCAGGCCGTAGAGGCCGACGATCTGTCCCGCCTTGACGCTGAGCGACACATCTTCGAAGCCCGGGCCGGAGAGGCCGTTGACCGTGAGGATCGTCTCGCCGATCGCAATCTTTTCCTTGTGGTAGATCTGTTCGATCGAGCGGTTGATCATCAGCGAGATCAGTTCGGCATCGTTGGTCTCGCCGATCAGGCGCGTGCCGACATGCGTGCCGTCGCGCAGCACCGAGACACGGTCGGCAAGCTCGAAGACTTCCTCCATGCGGTGGCTGATATAGACGATGGTGACGCCTTCGCCCTGCAGCCGGCGGATCAGCTTGAAGAGCTGCGCCGATTCCTGGCGGGTGAGATAGGCAGTCGGTTCGTCGAAGATCAGGAATTGCGTGCCGCGCATCGCTGCGCGCGCCGTGGCCACCAGCTGCTGCTGGCCGATGGTCAGCGAGCTCAACAGCGCACCGGCCGGCAGGCCGAAGCCGAGATCGTCGAGCACGGCCTGCGCCATCTTCTCCATCTGCTTCTTGCGCATCAGGCCGAAGCGGTTGACTTCATCGCCGAGGAAGAGATTGGCGGCGACCGTCAGGTGCCGGCAGAGCACGACTTCCTGGTGCACGGCGTTGATGCCGCGGGCGATCGCCTCGTTCGGCGTCGCCAGCCCCACCGGCTGGCCGCACCACAGCACTTCGCCGGCGGTGCGGGTGATGACGCCGGTCAGCAATTTGATGAGGGTGGATTTGCCGGCGCCGTTTTCACCGACGATGGCGTGGATTTCGCCGGCGAGAAAGGTCAGCGTCGCTGGCTTCAGCGCCTGCACATGACCGTAATTCTTCTGCAGGCCCTTGAGTTCGAGGATAGGCGATCCGGCGGGAATTCGATTGGCTTCTTTCAGCGTCGCACTGTCATCATGGCGATGACTGACCTCTTCCAGTCCGATCATGGGACCTCTCCTCCTTGTGTCGCGTCTGCTCTCCATCCCCCGCAAAACATAGCACGGATGGAAAAAGCCGCGCCGGTTTTTGAAGCCGGCGCGGCTTGTCTGTCGTTATTACTTGATCTTCGGGTTCAGCAGCGCGTCGATCTTCGGGTCGGCCATATTCGCCTTGGTGACGAGGTTTGCACCGGTGTCGACATTCTCTTCGACCTTCTCGCCCTTGGAGACGGCAAGCGCGGTCTTCACGCCGTCATAACCCATGCGGTAGGGGTCCTGAACGACGAGGCCGGCAATCGCACCATCCTTGAGGAAGCCGACCGTCTTGTCGTCGCTGTCAAAGCCGATGACCTTGATCTTCTCGCCGAGCTTGTTTTCGGCGATCGCCTGGCCAACGCCCTGCGCCATGATCAGGTTCGAGGCGAAGATGCCGACGAGGTTCGGATTTGCCGTGATCAGGTCGGTCATCATGTTGAGGCCGGTCGTTGCCTGGCCGTCGCCGTACTTGTCGGCAATGACCTTCAGGCCGGGATACTTGGTCTTCACCTGATCCAGGAAGCCTTCGCGGCGCTGTTCCAGCGAGCCGACGCCCGGAAGGTTGGTGAGGATGACGATTTCGCCCTCTTCCTTGCCGGTGGCGCCCTTGATGGCGGCGGCCAGACCGTCAGCGGCGATGCGGCCGCCCTGAACGTTGTCGGTCGTCAGGAACGACTTGAACGCCTTGGAGTCGGCGCCCGAGTCGATGCCGATGATCGGAACCGACTTGGCCGCTTCATCGATCGGCTTGCCGAGCGCCTTGAATTCGGTCGGCGAAATGACGACGGCCGCCGGCTTGCCGGCAACGGCGTTCTCAAGAATGCTGATCTGGCCGTTGACGTCGGATTCGGCCTGAGCGCCGAGTTCCGGCACGTTGACGCCGAGATCCTTGCCGGCCTTGCGGGCGCCGGCCAGAACGATCTGCCAGTAGAAGGACGTCGTGTCCTTGACGATGATCGGGATCGTCACGTCGGCCGCAAACGACGGTGCCGGCATCGCCGAGGCGATAACTGCGGCGCCCGCAAGCGCGGTAAAGGCGCGGCGGGACAGAAGGGATTTCACGAAACTCATAAGGGTTCTCCTCTCAGGGTGCGTTCTCCTCCGAATAAATCGACCGCTGAACGCAGGCGGACGATTTTTATCGATAAAAAACATTTGCCAGGTGAAGCTAGCCGAGGCGCAATCAAATTGCAAGAGCGCCAAACAGGCTTTTTTTCTTCGGTAAACTCCCGCCAAGCAACTGATTTTATTCCAATACAACGATACACTAAAATAGGGATCAGGCTTGATCGACCTCGTGCGGATGGACGACGCCCTTTTTCAAAATCAGGTTGCCGTACAGCCGAAATTCCGTCGTCGCGACGATGTAGGTCGCCTTGCGGGCCATCGCGTAAAACGCAAAACGCTCCACCGGCACGATGCGGAAATCGCCGGCGTGCTTGGAAACGATCTGCTGGAATTCGGTGCAGACCTCCGGCATCGCATCGGGATCGCCGACCACCTCCATCCGCCACGCCGCTTCCGGCACGAAAGTGTCGAGCGGCATATGGGTCAGGATGGCCGCGGCCATGTCAGTGGCGCTGACGCCGTCGGCGCGAATGACCGGCGGGCCCATCGAGCCCGAGGGAAAATTGGCGTCCGATATGACGATATCGTCGCCATGTCCCATGGTCTTCAATGCATGGAGCAGGTCGGGGCCAAGCAGCGGATGAATACCCTTGAGCATAATCTCTCCTCAGACTCGCACAGCTTCGGCGCCGAGCGGCGGCGCGACCAGCGTATAGGGTTCGAATTCGGCGTAGATCGCGTCGGCAAGCCGCGGCTCGACGATCTCCATGTTGCGCGTCAGGCTCGACGGCTTCGCCGTGCCGATCAGCACCGATGCGACGATCGGTTCGCGCAGCGGAAACTGCAGGGCGGGCGCTGCCAGCGGCACGCCGTGGCGTTTGGCGATCGCCTCCATCGCGCCGACTTTGGCAAGCACATCGTCATCAGCCGGCATATAGTCGAAATGCGAACCCGGTACCGGACCGGTGGCGAGGATGCCGGAGTTGAAGACGCCGCCGACGACGAGCGACGTGCCCTTCTGCCGGCAAAGCGGCAGCAGTTCGGCGACGGCCGAGCGGTCGAGCAGCGTGTAGCGGCCAGCCATCAGGATGCAGTCGAGATCGGAATGGCGCATAACGTCGAGGCAGACCGGCACTTCGTTGACGCCGAGGCCGAAGGCGGAGATCGCGCCAGACGACTTGAGTTCCTCCAGCGCCTTCACGCCGGAATCGAGAAACTGCTTCTGGTGGACCGCATTCTTCGCCGCGCCATGCGTGTAGACGCCGAGATCGTGCACATAGAGAATATCGATGCGGTTGAGTCCGAGGCGCGCATAGCTGAATTCGACCGAGCGCATGATGCCGTCATAGGAATAGTCGTAATCGGCATCGAAGGAGAGCGGATCGACATAGCTGTAATCAGGCACGGTGCCGGTCGGCACCGGCCGAAGCAGCCGGCCGACCTTGGTAGAAAGCACGTAACTGCCATCCGGCTGGTCGCGCAAGAAATCGCCGACCCGCCGTTCGGCAAGGCCGAGCCCATACCAGGGCGCCACATCGAAATAGCGGATGCCGCTATCCCAGGCCGCCTGCAGCGTGTCCATCGCCACCTCGCGCGGGCATGCGCGGTAGAGACCGCCGAGAGCGGCCGCACCGAAGCTGATTTCGGTCACCTCCAGCTTGGTCTTGCCGATCTGTCTCGTCTTCATCATTCCTCCTCACGAAGAAGCTGAACTATCTGGAGCAATCCCAGGAAAAGTGTGAAGCGGTTTTCCGTCCGGGATTGCGTACTTCAAATCAATCCCAGGAAAAGTGTGAAGCGGTTTTCCGTCCGGGATTGCGTAAAAACAGAGATTACAGCGTCGCACCCAGATGCCACGGCACGAATTCATTGTCGCCGTAGCCGAAGAGCTCGCTCTTGGTCTTCTTGCCTGATGCCGTATCGACGATGAGGTCGAAGATCTCGCGGCCCTTGCCGCTGATCGTCGCGTCACCCGTGGCGATCGTGCCGCAATCGATGTCCATATCCTCTTCCATCGAGGCATAGAGCGCCGAATTGCTGGAAAGCTTCAGCGACGGCGCCGGCCGGCAACCGAAGCAGCTCCCGCGGCCAGTGGTAAAGGCGATCATGTTCGCCCCGCCGGCCACCTGGCCGGTCGCCGAGACCGGGTCGTAGCCGGGCGTGTCCATGAAGACGAGGCCGGGGGCCGTGACCCGCTCGGCATAACCATAGACCGCCGTCAGCGGCGAACGCCCGCCTTTGGCAACCGCGCCGAGCGACTTTTCGAGGATGGTTGTGAGGCCACCGCGCTTGTTGCCGGGCGAGGGGTTGTTGTCGAGCGAGGCGCCGTGCAGGGCGACGTAATCTTCCCACCAGGCGATCTTGTCGTCGAGCTTCTTTGCCACCTCGTCGCTGACGGCGCGGCTGCGCAGCAGATGTTCGGCACCATAGATTTCCGAGGTTTCCGACAGGATCGCCGTGCCGCCGGCCGCTGCCAGCAGATCGGCCGCGACACCGAGCGCCGGATTGGCGGTGATGCCGGAAAAGCCATCCGAGCCGCCGCATTGGAGGCCGATGATGATCTCGCCGATCGACATCGGCACGCGCTTTTCTTTGCCGACATCGGCGGCGATTTCGCGCAGCATGCCCATGGCGCGCTCGACCGCGCGGCGCGACCCGCCGGCATCCTGGATGTTGAAATGCCGCTTCGAGGCGCCGGCACCACTCTGGCCGTAGAGCGTCAGCTGGTTGACCTCGCAGCCGAGGCCGATCATCAACACGCCGCCGAAATTCACGTGCCTTGTATAGCCGGCGAGCGTCCGGTGCAGCACGTTCATGCCGTCGCCGGTCGAGCTCATGCCGCAGCCCTGGTCGTGCACGATCGGCACAAAACCGTCGATGCCTTCATAATGCGGCAGGATCGTCCGGTTCGCCTCGTCGGCGATTGCCCGGCAGACCGTGGTGGAACAGTTCACGCTGGCGATGATGCCGATATAGTTGCGCGTTGCCGCCCGCCCGTCGGCGCGGCGATAGCCCATGAAGGTGCGCCCGACGTCGTCGGCTGTCGCCGCTTCCGGCGCCGAATTGGCGGTTGCCGCCAGCCGGTCGTTTTCGAAATGCAGGTTGTGGCTGTGCACATGGTCGCCGGCCTTGACCTCGGCCGTCGTGCGGCCGATCGCCTGTCCGTATTTGACCACGGGTCCCCCGAGCGGAATATCCGCTATCGCCACCTTGTGGCCGGGGTCGATCTTCTCACGGGTCTGAATGCCGGCAACCGTCGAACCCGGCGCGATTGCCGCCGTTGCGACCGCGACATTGTCGCCGGCCGAAAGGATGATCCAAGGCAGTTTGTCCAATTTATTCTCCCTGGGAAAGGCTCGCTGCATCGGCGAAAGCGCATTGATTTTGTTTTTTATCTACAATAAACATTTTCAAGTCAACGGGAATATTGATCCTGTGGACGAGGGAGGCAATGAGCCGCAGGCGACCGGAAATAAGCTAAAGGTCGTTTGAACAAGCCCCGATTTTTCTGCCCTGCTGGAGAGCGGGCGGTGGATACGAGGGCGGAAAGCGGGGTCTGGTGGCAAGGCAGAATACGGTCTTCAAGGAAGCCTATAACAGGTATGCCGTAGCCCTGCGCACGGATACGGCGCTGCCGTCGGAACCGGAGATCGCCGCCCAACTCGGCGTCAGCCGCTCGACGGCGCGCGCCATCCTCACACGGCTCAGCGAAGAAGGCATCATCCGCTGGAACAAACGCCAGAAGATCGTGCTGCGCCAGCCGACTGACCATGATCTCTTTCCCTCCGAAGAAACCGACTCCCTGCATGATATCATCGAGCGCAGCTTCATGCAGCGCATCCTTGCCGATGATGCAGCACCCGGTATGCAGATCAACGAGTTGGAGCTTGCCCGCGAGATCGGCACCGGCACCACCAGCGTGCGCGAATTCCTGATCCGCTTCTCCCGCTTCGGCCTCATTGAGAAACGGCCGAACAGCCACTGGACGCTCAAAGGGTTCACCCGCGAATTCGCCCTCGAGCTTGCCGATGTGCGCGAAATGTTCGAGCTGCATTCCGCCGCCGAATTCGGCCGGCTTCCCAGGGATAATCAAAGCTGGGCCGATCTTGCCGCTATGCGCGACGAACATCACGCCATGCTTGCCGACATCAACCAGCGCTTCAAGGATTTCTCCGTCCTCGACGAACGCTTCCACTTGCTGATCCACCGCGCCTCGAAGAACCGCTTCATCGCCGATTTCTACGACGCGATCGCCATCGTCTTCCACTATCACTACCAGTGGAACAAGGCCGCCGCCCGCCAGCGCAACGAGCGCGCCATCCACGAACATCTGGATTATATCGCAGCGCTGGAATCCGGCGACCAACCAGCAATCGAAACCGCCTGCCGCGCCCATCTGCACTCCGCCCGCCAGACCCTGCTGCAATCCCTGCCGCAAGTCGCCACAGAGAACGCCTGAGCGGGGGACATCTCGGCCCAGAGATCGCCGATGCCAGCCCCCTCATCCGCCTGCCGGCACCAACCGGGGTCGAGCCACGGGTCTCGACGCGTCCTTCGGACCCCCGTTTGCGGGGCGAAGGGGATATGCCGCGACCTCTCCGTCCCTCTATCGCGTCTCGTATGGCACGTCCCCTCTCCCCGTCAGAACGGGGAGAGGGTTAGGGTCATATGCGCTAGGTTTAGCCCTGGACATAAGGAATCTGGTTGTGATTCAAGCTTTGGATGAAGATTCGTCCTGAGGTTTTGGATCATTGGCCGGAAGTGCGCGAGCGGCTTCCGGCGGGTTTTGACTTGGAAGCAACGGCGCGGTTGCGCGGTGCTTTTACGCGGGTGCGGGAAATCAAGAATGCCGAGACGCTGTTGCGGCTGGCACTTGCCTATGGCGGCCTTGGCATGTCGCTACGCGAGACCTGTGCATGGGCCGAAGCGGGCGGGATCGCCCGTTTGTCAGACCCATCGCTGCTCGAGCGGCTGTGCAAAGCGGCGCCTTGGCTTGGCGACATCGTGGCCGCGCTGATTGCCGAACAGGCCAAAGTGCCGACGGGGCGCTTTGCGGGATATCGCTTGCGTGTGCTCGATGGAACGTCGATCTGCCATCCGGGCGCTGACCGCACGACATGGCGGTTGCATGTCGGCTACGATCTGGCAACGGCTCAGGTCGATCAGCTTGAGTTGACCGACATCCATGGTGCCGAGAACCTTCAGCGCCTTACCTACGCACCCGGCGATATCGTGCTGGCCGATCGCTACTATGCAAGACCGCGCGACCTGCGGCCGGTGATCGATGCCGGTGCAGACTTCATCGTGCGGACCGGCTGGAACTCGTTGCGCCTGTTGCAGACGAATGGCGAGCCCTTTGATCTGTTTGCCGCACTCGCCGCTCAGCAAGAGCAGGAAGGCGAGGTGCAGGTTCGTGTCCACGAAGGCATGACGGGGACGCCGCCACCACCGCCGCTGGTCCTGCGCCTCATTGTCCGGCGCAAGGATCCGCAACAGGCCCAAGCCGAGCAAGAGCGCCTGCTCAAGGATGCCCGCAAGCGCGGCAAAAAACCCGATCCGCGCAGTCTCGAGGCGGCGAAGTACATTCTGCTGCTGACCTCGCTGCCGACCGCCACCTTCCCGCCGGCCGATATCCTCACCCTCTATCGCTTCCGCTGGCAAATCGAGCTGGCGTTCAAACGGTTCAAGAGCCTGGCCGGCCTCGACAGCTTGCCGGCCAAGAAGCCGGAACTGGCCCGGGCATGGCTCTACGCCAGACTGATCGTCGCCATCATTGCCGAACAGATTGCCGGGCAAGTCCCGGACTCTCCCCCCTCTGGATGTGGCAACCCCACTGGCTAGCCCCCCATTGGCAAGCCCATCGCGCTGGCGTCTCATGAAGATCGCCCTGGCCACCATTTGCGCCGCCATCCGCGGACCACTTCTGTGGCAGGCCGTCTGTAATCTCGTCACGCGAAGTCGTCGCCACCTCTGTGAGCCGCCGCGACGACGCCGAAAACAATGCGACGATCTACACGCTCGCTTAACCTAGCGCATATGAGGGTTAGGGTGAGGGGCAGATGTTTTCGATACTGCGGATGGCAGCCATCATGAAACATTTCGATGTGTAAGCCGTTATCGCGCTTATGGCCGACGCTAAACTTAAACCGAAATCGGTCGACGGCACCGAACCGCACGGTGCCGGGAACTCGCCCCAGGAGACGGCATCGACTGTCGAGGTCATGCCGCCACCAGATGCCATCGAGCCCGATCCGGAGTTGACACCTGAAGAGGCCGAGCAGGCGCGCAAGCGGTATCTGCTCAAACGTTTCTGGATCAGCGCGCGCCGTTACTGGGGTCGCGGTGGCGACAAGTTCGCTTGGCCCTTCTCGATCGGGCTATTGGCCCTGATCGGCATGAATGTCGGCTTCCAGTACGGAATCAATCTGTGGAACCGCGGGATCTTCGACGCCATAGAGCGACACGATGCCGGCACCGTCTATTTCCTGACCGCCGTATTCGTGCCGCTTGTGCTCGGAACCGTCGCCATTGTCACGATACAGGTCGCCGTTCGCATGATGATCCAACGTCGCTGGCGTTCCTGGCTGACAACATCAGTCATCGCGCGCTGGCTTGCAAACGGCCGTTACTATCAGTTGAATCTCATCGGCGGCGACCACAAGAACCCGGAAGCGCGCATTTCCGAGGATTTGCGGATTGCCACCGAAGCACCCGTCGATTTCATCGCCGGTGTCATTTCCGCATTTCTGGCGGCCTCGACCTTCATCGTGGTGCTCTGGACGATCGGCGGGGCTCTCACTCTGCCGATCGCAGGTTTCCCCGTTACCATTCCCGGCTTTCTCGTCGTCACTGCGGTCCTCTACGCCGCGATCACCTCTACTTCGATGGCGGTCATCGGCCGCTATTTCGTCCACGTCTCCGAGGCCAAAAATCAAGCAGAAGCCGAGTTTCGCTACACGCTGACGCATGTCAGGGAAAACGGCGAGAGCATCGCGCTTCTCGGCGGCGAAGAGGAGGAGCGTAACGACCTCGATAAGACCTTCGCCAATGTGCTAAGGCAATGGGCGCTGCTTGCCCGCCAGCACATGCGCACAACGCTTGTGTCGCATGGGTCGATGCTGATTGCGCCAGTCGTCCCGGTCCTGCTTTGCGCACCAAAATTTCTCGAAGGCAGCATGAGCCTCGGACAGGTCATGCAGGCCGCCTCTGCTTTTGCCATCGTTCAGGGCGCGTTCGGCTGGCTGGTCGACAACTATCCCCGTCTTGCCGATTGGAATGCCTGTGCACGGCGCATCGCCTCGCTGATGATGTCGCTCGACGGGCTGGAGCGCGCCGAACAGAGCGACTCGCTCGGGCGCATCAAGCATGGTGAAACCGAAGGCGAGGCGATGCTCAGCCTCAACGATCTCTCCGTGTCGCTTGACGATGGCACCGCCGTGGTGACGGAAACCCGGGTCGAAATCGAGCCCGGCGAGCGGGTGCTTGTGTCCGGTGAATCCGGGTCGGGCAAGAGCACGCTGGTGCGGGCCATCGCGGGTCTTTGGCCGTGGGGCGGCGGCAGCGTCAATTTCCATGCCGACCGGCGATTATTCATGTTGCCGCAACGGCCCTATATCCCTTCGGGCACGCTTCGCCGTGCGGTCGCCTATCCGGGCGCCGCCGATAGCTGGCCGCTGGACGAGATCAAGGCGGCTCTCGACAAGGTGGGACTGGATTATCTGAACGACAAGATCGAGGAAGATGCGCCCTGGGACCAGACCTTGTCGGGTGGCGAAAAGCAGCGGCTCGCCTTTGCGCGTCTGCTGCTGCACCAACCCGATATCATCGTGCTGGATGAAGCAACGGCAGCACTCGATGAGAAGAGCCAGGATAAGATGATGCAGATGGTGATCGATGAATTGCCTGAAGTCACCATCCTGAGCGTCGCGCATCGCGCTGAGCTGGAAGTCTTCCATAGCCGCAAGATCACGCTCGAGCGGCGCGAGGGCGGCGCAAAGCTTGTCAGCGATATCGACCTGATCAAGCGCAAGAGAAAACGGAACTTGCTGTCACGCGTTTTGGAGAAGCGGCGCTCCCCGCCGAAAGGCAGTACGACCGCGAATGAAGGCGGCACAGTCCCCGAATAGACACTGTCCGTTTGGCCACAAAACCATCAAACACCTGACGAAGGCTCTGCGCTCGCAATTTGATCCAGATTGTCGATCAGCCGCGTCAGCAGATCTGCAAGTTGTCCCGCTTCCGCATCCGTGAACCCGGCCAGTGCCTCACGATTCCCTTGGAATAGGGCCGCAATTGCCTTCGGCATACGTTCCTGTGCAGTTTTCGTCAGCACGATACGGCTGCTGCGGCGGTCAGCCGGGTCGCGTGTCCGCTTGATCAAGCCATCCCTCTCCATGCGTGCGAGCATCTGCGCCATCGGCGGTTGCTCGATCCTGGCAAAGCGGGCGAGGTCGCGTTGAGTGCTGGCTTTGCCATCTTGCAGCGCGACCAGCACCGGCAACTGGCCGACACCGAAGCCGAGCGGTTTAAGGCGTGACTCGCTGAGACGGGCAAAGCCCCGCGCCGCAAGACTGACGAGATGCCCCGGCGTTGAAAGCACGTCGTCGTCCATTCGGCTTACCCCTTGCCTGCGCTTGACCGTAAGATATATATGTACGTATGTAACTTGATGCGCGGCACGAGGCAATGGCGTTTCGATGCCGCACAGCGAATGTTTCAATCTCCACTGAGGAAACGATATGTCTCAAAATGACGTCGAAATGATCAAGCGCATCTATGCCAGCTTCAACGCCAGAGACATCGACGCTGTGCTTGCCGTGCTTTCCGATGATGTCGCCTGGGCCAACGGCATGGATGGTGGCCATGTTCATGGTCGTGAGGCTGTACGCGATTATTGGACACGCCAATGGGCCGTCATCAGTCCACACGTCGAGCCGGTGGCCTTTGAGGAAACGCCAGACGGCGCTATCGCTGTCGAGGTGATCCAGTCGGTCTTCGACCTCGATGGCCGGCCGCTGGAAGGGCGGGCTCATGGCCTGAAGGACAAGACCGTGACGCACATCTTCCGCATGCAGGGCGATAAAATTGTTCGCTTCGATATCCGGGATGCGCTGTAAGCCCAGCATGCTCTGTAAGCTGGTACTTCCCATGCGGGGATGACCGCTCCTGTTGCGAAGCGCGATTGTCAGACTGGCCTTTCGGCCGTCGGAAGCCTGGCTTATGCGTTCAATTCGCGCTTAGCCGGCACTATCGGTTCAGAGCCTGCGCGCTTCCAGACGCCGCTTGTCGCGCTCGACATAGTTGGAGCCGAGCTCTGTCAGACGGAATTGGCGTTTCTGAAATTCCCCGCGGATCAAGATGAAGCCTTGCTCCTCGGCTTCGCTCAGTGTCTTCAGGCTGGTGCCTTTGGGGGGAGACTGCCAAGCCATGCCATCGGCGCTGTGCAGCAAGACCATGATCTTTATAATTTTCTTTCTCCATGGCTGATGCATACAGCTGGACTGCATCGCTTCAGCAATCCGCTGGTTCCGCATTCTTGATTTGCACCATCCAGGAGAAGCCTATTGATTTAAAAGGATTAATTTTGGCCAATCCGGAGTTTCGCAAAAGCTATTGTATAAAAGCTCCGATAGTCTTGGTCAATTCATCACTCTGTCCCAACAGGTTTGGTCATGCCTGGCGGTTGGCCCGATTGCGCTTATTTCCATTGAATCCCGACATCAGCGGCGCATAGTACCGACGTTCCCGGCTTTGCCGGTTGAACGTAGGGGGAGCCGGTGCATGTCAGCAAATCTCGACGATATCCGTAACCATCAACGTGAGACCTGGGACAAGTTTTCTGCCGGCTGGAAGAAATGGGACAGCCTGGTTCTCAGCTGGCTCGCCCCGTTTGGTGACGCCATGCTCCGGCGCGCAAATCTCTCCAACGGCTTTAACGTGCTCGACATAGCAGCTGGCACTGGCGAACCCGGCCTGACGGCGGCGGCGGCAATCCCCGAGGGTCATGTCGTCGTCACCGATCTCTCGGAAAATATGCTGACTGCTGCCGCCGAAAATGCGGCCAGACGTGGCCTCAAAAACTTCGAAACTCGCCTATGCGATGCGGGAACGTTGCCTTTTGCCGATGCCAGTTTCGACGCCGTCCTGTGCCGGTTTGGGTTTATGTTCTTCCCTGACATCGCTGCCGCCGCCAAGGAGATGGCACGCGTGGCAGAACCCGGTGCGCGTGTCAGCGCAGCCGTCTGGAGCGCGCCTGCCAAAAATCCATGGGCGACCACGATCATGGGCACGATCGCCCGCCACGTGGACATATCAGCGCCACCACCCGGCTCTCCGGGCCTGTTCCGCTGTGCCGGGGAAGGCATGATGGTCGAGACCTTCAAAGAGGCGGGCCTTCTCGATGTCGCCGAGGAGGAGGTGTCGGCGATGATGGTGCACGATACCCCGGCGCGCTACTGGGACTTCATGACTGAGGTCGCCGCGCCTGTCGTCGCTGGACTATCCAGGGCAGATGCGGCGACACGGGAGAAAATCCGCGGCGAGGTTCTGGAACTGGCGCTACAATCCGTCAGCGATGGCAAGGTTTACCTTCGCTCAACGGCAACTGTGATCACAGGCACGCGATAGCCAAACTGCAGAATTCCTTGAATCGGAATCGTAGCGATTTGTCGCGCGACGCCGAGTCTAATTTGCCCCTTGGTCCACCTCTCCGCATTTCAAGAGAATCTCATCGACGACGACCGTGAGCGGGAGAGTGACGTCGATGACGACACCACACTTCGGAATATCCTCTTTCGTTGCATGCAATTACACAATCAGCGCCCGTTCGGCAGGCATGTCACAACATGATCCCGTAATGCCGCAGCACTTTCCAAGGGCGACGTGAGCGTCACATCCAACGTCAGCGCGTGTTGGTGCGGGATATTGAGAACCACGGCCTGTTGGCTTCGGCTCCTCGACGTCTCGACGTCGGTCGTTTTCAAGTGGTCGCGCCGTGCGGGAGCCGAAACGCGACGCGCCAATTCTTCTTCGGCACACAGCAATCTCACCGGAACGAAGACCGCGGCGCGCTGTCTGGCGGCTTCGACGAACTGCTCGTAGGTCCGTGTGCTCCGCTCATCGCCTTCGACACCGGCATGGGTGAAAATGAAATTCGCCGACGGGCCGCTATAGGCGGTGATCGCATCCAGGACGGCCTGCCGGACCCTGCCGGTGTACTCCCATATGCCCTTCGGCAGCGGAGCGGTCCCCTCCTCGTCGAGGAGGCGCAAGATCGGGTTGTTGAACCAGTGATTATCGACGACCTTTGCTGATATAAGCGAGCCGAGTTCTTTGGCGATTGTCAGCTTGCCGACGCCCGGAAACCCCAAGAGCAACACGAAAACACTCATCGTTCGACAACTCTCCCAACACAATCCATCGGTGTGAAAACACAGCATTTCTGCGCTTCCACGAGCTGAACCGCTTAATGCGATGCCGCCTCGCTGGCGACAGCCGTCCCCTCGCGTTTCTGGCTCGGCCCGACCGGGATCAGCCAGGTGGTGAAGAAGGTCAGCACCGCGACGACGACCACGCCCCAGAAGCTCCAGTGCAGCGCCGCATTGAAGATCGAGCGGATGGCCGGATCGGCGGCGAGGGCCGAGAGCCCGGTCGGCTGGTTCAGCGCCTCGTGCAGGCCGGCCGCCGCCTCGCCGCTCGCATAATGGTTGATGCCGGCATTGAGGATGGCGCCGAGCACGGTGGCGCCGAGCGTATTGCCGAGGCTGCGGGAAAAGATGATCGAGGCCGTGGCGCTGCCGCGCATCGACCATTCGACGCTGTCCTGCACCAGCACGATGCTGGTGAGGCTGATGAGACCCATGCCGAAGCCCATGAAGAAGGAGCCGGCGCCGGCAACGATCGGCGAGCTTTCCTGTGTCAGGAACAACAGGAAACAGGCGCCGAAGGGAAACATCAGGCTGCCGACGCGCAAGGTACGCTGGATGCCGAAGGCCCTGTAGAAACGGCCGGAGAGCATCACCGCCAAGGGCCAGCCGACAACGAGCATGGTGAGCGTGAACCCCGCGACAAGAGGCGAGCGGCCAAGTACGCCCTGCACGTAGAGCGGCAGGATCGTCGAAAGCCCGATCAGCGCCATGCCGGCCAGCAGCGTCGCCGCATTGCTGGTCGCAATCAGCCTGCGGCTCCAGAGCGGGATCGAGATGATCGGCTCCGGCGCCCGCTTCTCCTGGGCGAGAAAGAGGATGCCCGCGATCACGAAGACGGCGAAAAGCGAAATCAGGATCCAGGCGCTGGCATCGGTTTCCGTCAGCATGACGAGAAGTGCGACGATCGAGATCGAAAACAGCACTGATCCGAGGTAATCGATCTTTGCCTGCTTGTGCGCCACGTCCTCCTTGAGGAAGACCATGAAGGCGATGATCGAGATGACGCCGATCGGCAGGTTGATCCAGAAGATCCAGGCCCAGGAGATGTTGTCGACGATGATGCCGCCGGCCAGCGGCCCGACGACAGCCGACGTCGCCCAGACGGTCGCCATGAAGCCCTGCACGCGGCCGCGCTCCTCGAGCTTGAAGAGATCGCCGATGATCGTCGTCGTCACCGGCTGGATGGCGCCGGCGCCCAGCCCCTGCAGCAGCCGGAACAGCACCAGCGACATCATCGACCAGGCAAGCCCGCAGAGCAAAGAGCCGACCAGGAAGATCAGGATGCCGCCGATCAGCACCGGCTTGCGCCCGAAAATGTCGGAAAGCTTGCCGTAGATAACAGTCGTCGTCGACTGCGCCAGCAGGAAGGCCGAAAACACCCAGCTATAATAGGAAAAGCCGCCGAGCTCCCCGACGATGCGCGGCATCGCGGTCGCTACGATCGTCGCCTCGATCGCCACCATGAAGGTCGCGAGCATGATGGTGGCGACGATAAGCACGCGGTTCGAGCGTTGCGCTGCATTCGACATGACGATCCTCTTCGGGTGCTCCGCAGATGCCGGAAATATCGGCAGGCTGGCGAGATGTGGGGCGATGCGCCGCTTGCGGAGTGATGCCGTCCTTTTACGACCTCAAGCCCGGCCGGTAAAGCAGGCCGCGACCGGTTTCTGACAGCACCGGTTGTTTTCGCGTGATGTCAGGGAAGCGGCGGCCGAAAGCAACGGCCCGGCGCCATTCCGCTCCGGGCCTCCGTTTTGTCAGAAGGGAAGGCGAACCGCCACCTCATCCTCATTGCGGGCATGCCTCGCCCCGCGAGCCGGTGTCCGCGCTGCCGCTGGTGCAACCCGGCGTCTGCTGCAGGTTGGGATTGACCCCGCCGGGATTGATCGTGCTGCGGCCGCTGTTGAGATTGACGCCGCCATTGCCAGTCGTGCTGCCGGTGGTGCCGGAATCGGTTCCGACAGACCCAGTCCCCACCGACCCGGTGCCCGTTGCACCGCCGCCGACAGAACCAGTGCCCGCCGACCCCGCGCCGGCCGAACCGGCGCCCGAACTCCCCGATCCGCCTATAATCGGTGCCACCGAAAGCCGCCCATTGGCATCCGCACCCCCGGCCGTCTGCGCCAGCGCCGGGCCGGCCAGACCGATCGAAAGCAGCGATATTGCGATGAACTTGCAGGGCATGATTTTCTCCATGCTTGTTGTCTCACGGGAGAAAACCAGCTTGGTGGGGGCATTGTTCCTGTCGTAGTTGCGGATTTCACGGTCGTTTGATTGGGACAGATAACGGCTTGGGCGACTACTGGACCTGTATCTCCGTGATGGGCAGAGAAAGCGGCTGTCGAGGCTCGAAATTTTGTTTGAAGCCAAATCGGCCGCAGCGTCCGAATTGTTTGGATCGTGCCTGCTAAGCAGATCGGCGCTCGTCCTCGCGCGTATCTGAATCACCCACACGCGTCGCTGTCAGCTTGTATCCGAGAGCTGCAGCTACGCCGATGAGCGTCGAGAGTTTTGGGTCGCCTTTTTCACTGAGCGATTTGTACAGAGCCTCGCGAGTAACGCCGGCATCCCGGGCGACTTGTGACATGCCACGAGCTTTCGCAACAACGCCCAATGCGTGCGCGATATAACCTGCATCACCGCTTTCAAACGCGTCTTCAATGAGATGGGCCTGAGATTCTTCGGTGTCCAGAAACTCGGTTGCGTCAAAAGGGATGATTTCAAGCGCCATCTCATATCTCCTTGGACATTTCGATTGCTCGCTTGATGTCCCGCTCCTGGCTGCCCTTGTCGCCCCCGCACAGGAGAATAACGACAACGCTGCCCTGCATTGCAAAATACAAACGATACCCAGGACCGTAGTCGAGCCTCAATTCCCCGATGCCATCGAAGAATTTGTGGTCGCCCAAATTGCCAGCCTCCGCACGAACGATGCGCGTGACAATTCGGTCTCTTGCATTCCGATCCTTCAGCTTGCGCAGCCATTTCTGGAATTCGGCTGTCTGGAGAACCGTGTATTTCCGTGAACTATAATTAACACCCTCCCGCGAGTAGTCAACTTTTTGTTGACCGGAGTGCTGAGACGGCCCTCCTGTCATTCGTCATCCATCAAATGAAACTCCCGCGCCGCCTGAGGGCAGAGGAGCTTGAACTGCTCGATCAGCGGCGGCATGCCTGAGGCGCACGACACATCTGCGTCCTCTGGTAATGGGAAAGTGACACGCAGCGGTTCTCCACGAGGAGGAACGAAGGACAGGGTGCCTTCGATGCAATTGGCGGTGGAGCGATAGGTGTCTTTCCCATTCGCTTTTGTATACGTTGCCACGCACTGCTTTACAGTAAGTTTGCCGCCATGTGCTGTTGTCTCACCTCCTGGGTCTCGCTCGCAGTATTCCCGGAAATCGGCTTGAGTGACCTTTCCTTTCATAATTGCGGTGCTTGAATCGGTGCCGGTCCTGCTGACAAGCGTTCCGTTCCATCCAGCACATGAGGCGAGAGGGAAGTCTGCTGCCTGCGCAGCGGACAAGCTAAATGTGAAAAGCGCGATACTTAAAAGCGATGTCCTCATAGAACCTCCTAATCGCAAACCTGCTCTCGTTCGATCGATATCGGTCGCGCATATGTAGATGAAGGGCAGCCCAGCCGCTATGAGTGAAGAGGCTCTAATTACTGAAATTTTCGCTGCCGAGTGGCCAAAGGCAGCTAAAGGTAAACGAAGGATTTTAAAAGAGGCTTATAAAGAAATGGTGCCGCTTGCAGGACTCGAACCTGCGACCCCATCATTACGAATGATGTGCTCTACCACCTGAGCTAAAGCGGCATTTCACGGCCCAAGCATGCGGCCTGCGATTTGCATGGCGCTGATACAGCCATTGTTGGAAGATTTCAAGCACCCTGTCATGGCTTTGGCAAAAAAGAGGGGAGGGACCAAGAAGGCGCGCTCAGAGCGCCAGCCGGGTGCGCGCCGCCCTGTATTCGGCCTCCAACCGGTCGACGAGTTTTGCCACCGGCTCGACGGCCTTGACGGCGCTAATGCCCTGGCCGCTGCCCCATATGTCCTTCCAGGCCTTGGCGCCGCCGACAGCCTGCTCGAAATCCATCTTCGAGACATCGGCAAGCGGCAGGTTGTCGGGGTCCATGCCGGCGGCGAGGATCGAGGGCTTGAGATAGTTGCCGTGCACGCCGGTGAAATAGTTGGAATAGACGATATCGCTGGCGGCCCCTTCGACGATCGCCTGCTTGTAGGCGGCTGCGGCGCGGGCTTCCTCGGTGGCGATGAAGGGCGAGCCGATATAGGCCATGTCGGCGCCCATCGCTTCTGCGGCGAGAATAGCGCCGCCGGTGGCGATGGCGCCTGCCAGCAGCAGCGGCCCGTCGAACCATTCACGGATTTCCTGGACGAGCGCAAAGGGCGACAACGTCCCGGCATGGCCGCCGGCGCCGGCCGCCACCGCGATCAGCCCGTCCGCACCCTTGCGGATCGCCGAATGGGCGTGGCGGTTATTGATAATGTCGTGCAGCACGATGCCGCCATAGGAGTGCACGGCGGCGTTGACTTCGGGCACGGCGCCGAGCGAGGAGATGACGATCGGCACCTTGTATTTGACGCAGAGCGAGAGGTCGTGCTCCAGCCGCTTGTTCGACATGTGGACGATCTGGTTGACGGCAAAGGGGGCGGCCGGCCGCTCCGGATGGGCGGCGTCGTGGCGGGCGAGCTCCTCGGTAATCTCCGCCAGCCATTCGTCGAGCTGGCTTTCCGGCCGGACGTTCAGCGCCGGAAACGCTCCGACGATGCCGGCCTTGCATTGCGCCAGCGTCAGCGCTGGATGCGAAATGATGAACAGCGGCGAACCGATGACCGGCAGTCTCAATCTGTCCTTGAGGATCGGGGGCAGGGCCATGGTTCGTCGCTTCCATTGACGTTTACGAAAACGTCAATCTCATAACAGAGATGAAAAGGCGATAAAAGAGCGGCTGCCATGCCTTCGTCGATTTCAGCCCGAATATATACGTCCGAGAAAGCTAATAGAATAAGGCCCACAAGCGGTGAAACCTGCCGATATCCCCGCCGATCGATGGCGGCCGGGCCTGCAAGGCTTGCGGTTTGCCGCACTTGCCGTTACCGAATTTTGATGGAGAACGGCGGGGATTGCAGTCCGATGCCGAATTCAAGGTGAAGGACTGAATGTGAGCGGATTAGAAACGGCCATCAGAACGGCGCTCGAGAATTCCGATCGCGATAATCCAGAGGTTCGAGCGAGGATCTATCAGTCGGCCCGCCAGGCGCTGGAAGCCGGGCTGCGCAAGCAGGATATCACCGACACCGAGGTCGTCGCCCATCACCGCCACCGCCTGGAAAGCACCATCCACGCCATCGAAGGCGAGGAGCGCGACCGCCTTCATCCCCGCCAGAGACCGCCTGAAGTGCCCGTGCCGCCGGTCGTGGAAATGCCGGCGCCGCCGGTTCACCAGGCCGAAGCCGATGAGTTCGACGGCCCGATGGTGTCAGGCGAGACCCGCGCGCCTGAGGTTATGCACCGCGGCGACGAGTCCAGCCTCGACGACGTGCATGCCGGCAATACAGATCATCTGGCTGCCGCCCCCGTCGGCGAGGAGCGCCTTGCCCGTGGTCAGCGCGCCACCAATATGGATTTCCGCCCGGAGCGGGCGGCAGGCCGGCGCAAGCCACGCAAATTCTTTTCGAGGCTGCTCGTCTGGTGCGTCCTGCTGGCCTTCATCGGCATCGGCGCCTGGTGGGCGCATACGTCAGGCCTATTGATGACGGCGGCCGAGCGCGACACCAGCGTCGCCAATCCGCCGGCAAGCACGCAACCGGAGGATTTTACCGGCAATGACGACAGCGCCGGCAATGCCGCTTCTCACACCGATGAGCCGGTGACCATCGATCCGCAGAACAGTTTCTCGGCCGATTGGATCCCGCTGTTCAAGCCTGAGGACGCCGACAAGATCCAGAGCGGCCCGCGGGCGCGCACCGAAAAAATCGCCGAGAATGACGGTCCTGCCGTACGGCTGATTTCCGAAAGCGGTGCGGCCGATGGCAATGTCTCGATCAGCGTGCCGCCATCGGTGCTGCAGCAGCTGGCCGGAAAATCCTCGACGATCGCGCTGACGCTGCAGTCCACCACCGACGAGCCGACGCAGATCACCGTCGAATGCAATTTCCAGACGCTCGGCAATTGCGCCCGTCACCGCTTTACCGTCACCCGGGAAAAGTCGGATGCGCTGCTGCAGGTGAAGTTCGACCGCTCGCTGGCGCCGAATTCGCCGGGCACGCTGACGATCAACAGCGATCTCGACGGCAAGGCGCGCGGCATCAACCTCTTCGCCATACGCATCCTGCCGGGGCAGTAAGGCCGGTCCCGGCGGAGCCGGTGACGATTGCGGGCCAGCCTGTTCGGAAAGCCCTATTTCAGGAAGCCTAGCCCTGAGCCGATGATCTCCTCGTCGACCGTGCCGAGCGCCTTTTTGTCCTTGCCGTCATAATCCATCTTGTTCAGCATGTGGCGGATGAGTTCGAGGCGCGCCCGCCGCTTGTCATTGGCGCGGATCACCGTCCAGGGCGCGAAATCCGTATGGGTTTCCTTCAGCATCCGGTCGCGCTTTTCGCTGTAGTCGCCCCATTTGGTCAGCGCCGCGATATCCATCGACGACAGTTTCCAGACTTTCAGCGGATCGTGCCTACGGTCGTGGAAACGTTTGAGCTGCATCTCGCGGCCGATATCGAGATAGAATTTGAAGAAGAAGATGCCCTCATGGGCGATGATCTTTTCGAGCTGCGGCGTCTGCTTGAGGAAATCCTCATATTGCTGCGGCGTGCAGAAACCCATGACCGGCTCGACGCCGGCGCGGTTGTACCAGGAGCGATCGAACAGCACGAATTCGCCAGCGGTCGGAAACTGCGCCACATAACGCTGAAAATACCATTGCCCCTGTTCGCGCTCGGTCGGCTTTGTCAGCGCCACGACGCGCGCAAGGCGTGGGTTCATATGCGCCGAGGAGGCCGAGATCGCGCCGCCCTTGCCGGCCGCATCGCGGCCCTCGAACAGCGCCATCACCCGCTTGCCGGTCGCCTGCAGCCAGAACTGCACCTTGACTAGTTCGATCTGCAGCTTCTCCAGCTCCTCCAGATAGTCCTCTTCCTTGAGCTTCTTCTTGTAAGGGAAGTCGCCGGATTCCAGCGCGTGCTCGTCCACCCAGTTCGGCAGGGCGGGGTCGTCGACATCGAAGGTGCGTTTCTTTCCGCGGATCTCCAGCTCCACGGCCCTGTTTTCGATGTCCTCGTCCATATCAGCCTCCTCAGCCCGATCGCTTCTCGTCCTCCAAGCGAACATATTTACCGTTGAAAATCAAATCTCTCGCGGCCGGCCGGCCATTTTTCATGGGTTTCGGCTGCTGCCTTTCGCTTGGGACGCGGCAACCCGAAAACTTCTGTCATGAATTGCCGCTATCAGGCAGAGTTCAATATAACGAAAAACGAATCGACGCCGCGAGGGCACTTGCCAGACGAAACTCCATGGAGAAAAAGCCTGTTGGCGCGCATAAGGCGCGAACGGCCGGTGCTGCTTGCGGCGATCCTCAGCGCGCTCGCGGCGCTTGCCGCCGGCATGAACAAGTGGGTTGTGCTCGCCCTGCTGCTTGTGATGATCCTCACCGCGCTGTTCAATGAGGCGCCCGTCATCGAGGCAGAACCCGCCCTGCCGGTGGAAATCAAGCCGGAGGCGCCGCCAAGCCGCCTGCCGGAAGTTTCCGCCACACTTTCGGGCCTCGATATCCCCGTCATGCTGCTGTCGGAAGACGCCTCGGTGCTCTTCCAGAACCGCGCTGCCGAAAAGGCCTTCGGCGAGGTGGCGCTCGGCGCCCATATATCGGCCCGTATGCGTTCGCCCGGCGTGCTCGACATGGTGCGCGAAACCATCGCCACCAACGCGCCGAACCAGATCGAGCATTCCGAGCGGCTGCCCTCCGAGCGCGTTTATATCGTGCGCAGCGCCCCCATTGAATTCGCCGCTGAGGACGGTCCACGTGAGCGCTATTTCATCCTCTCCTTCCGCGATATATCGGAGGTCCGCCGCATCGACCGCATGCGCTCGGATTTCGTCGCCAATGCCAGCCATGAGCTGCGCACGCCGCTTGCCTCGCTGCGCGGCTTCATCGAGACCATCCAGGGGCCGGCGAAGAACGATCTGAAGGCGCAGACGCGTTTCCTCAATATCATGCTCGATCAGGCGACGCGCATGAGCAGGCTGGTCGACGACCTGCTGTCGCTCTCCCGTCTGGAGCTGAAATCGCACATCGCGCCTGATGAGAAGATCGATCTGGTGCCGCTGCTCGGCCATGTCCGGGATTCACTGGTGCCGCTGGCAAAGGATGTCGGCGTCGACATCAACCTGCATTTGCCGGAAGGCAAGGTCGAGGTGCTGGGCGACCGCGACGAACTTGTCCAGGTCTTCGAGAACCTGATGGAAAATGCCTGTAAATACGGCCAGGAGGGCGAGATCGTCGATGTCTGGCTGAAGAACGGCACCGGCCAGCCGGTCGAGGTCAGCATCGTCGACAAGGGGCCGGGCATTCCGGCCGAGCATGTACCGCGCCTGACCGAACGCTTCTACCGAGTCAGCATCGAGGACAGCCGCTCGAAAAAGGGCACCGGCCTCGGCCTTGCCATCGTCAAGCACATCCTCACCCGCCACCGCGCGCGGCTGATCGTCAAGTCGGAAGTCGGCAAGGGCACTGATTTTACCGTCCGTTTCTGACGTATGTGTCGCGTGAGGAACGGAGAGGCTGCCGCAAATCTCTTCTCCCCTCGGGGAGAAGGTGCCGGCAGGCGGATGAGGGGGCCGCACGGCAAAACCTCACGTAAAACCTATTCCGCGATGCCTGCGCAAGGGCCTTGACGATGGTCGAGACGACGCCTGCACCGTTGCCCGGGTCATAGGAAAGACCGGCTTCGCTGGCCCCCTCATCCGCCCTACGGGCACCTTCTCCCCGAGGGGAGAAGAGGGAGTCGAGACGCTGCGGCATGTCCCTTAGCCCCGCGAGCGGGCAGAAGGTGGCGGCCGCAAGCGGGAAGTGACCGCAACCGCTCGCCTATCTGCAGCCATTTTTACAACGCGAGGTGGATTGACCGGCAAACATTGCCGGCCGCCCGGCACGATCGTTTGGCCAATTTAAAATAAATCATTATAAATCAATAACGTAACCTGTCACAAATGTTTCACGGCTTTGACATAAAAGGACGGTGCTTACAGCGCTAAGAGAGTCTCGCCGATGAAAAAAGGCAATGCGAGGGCCTCTCTAAGGCCGCACTCACACAAGCCCAAATGCCGGGAGATTTACATGAACACCTTTAAGCTCACCGTTGCCGCGCTCGCCGCAACTGCTGCTTTCGCTGGCGCTGCCGTCGCCCGCGACCAGATTCAGGTTGCTGGTTCGTCCACCGTCCTGCCTTACGCAAAGATCGTTGCCGAGTCCTTCGGCGAAACCTTCACCAACTTCAAGACGCCGGTCGTTGAATCCGGCGGCACGGGCGCTGGTCTGAAGGAATTCTGCAAGGGCGTTGGCGAAGACACCATCGACATTGCCAACGCTTCGCGTCCGATCAACAAGAACGAAGCCGAAGCCTGCAAGGCTGCCGGCGTAACCGACATCCAGGAAGTCAAGATCGGCTACGACGGCATCGTCTTCGCAACCGACGCTTCCAACCCTGACGTCGCCTACGTTCCTGCCGACATCTACAAGGCCCTCGCAGCCCAGGTCGTCGTCGACGGCAAGCTCGTCGCCAACCCTTACAAGAAGTGGTCGGAAGTCAACCCGAAGCTTCCGGCTGTTGATATCGCTGCCTACATCCCGGGCGAAAAGCACGGCACCCGCGAAGTTTTCGAACAGAACGTTCTCGCCGCCGGCTGCAAGGCTTCGGGCGCAACTGACGTCATCGCCAAGGAAATCGCCGACAAGGCTGCCCAGGGCAAGGCCTGCGTCGCAGTCCGCAAGGACGGCGTTGCCGTTGACATCGACGGCGACTATCCGGAAACCCTCGCACGCATCGCCGCCAATAAGACCGGCGTCGGCGTATTCGGCCTTTCCTTCTATGAAAACAATGCCGACAAGCTCAAAGTTGCGAGCATGAGCGGTATCGTTCCGTCCACCGAAACGATCGCCAACGGCACCTACCCGGTTTCCCGCCCGCTGTTCTTCTACGTCAAGAAGGCACATCTCGGCGCTGTTCCGGGCCTGAAGGAATACGTCAACTTCTTCGTATCCGACCAGATGATCGGCCCCGACAGCCCGCTCGTCGAATACGGCCTCGTTGCCGCTCCGGACGCAGAGCGCGACGCAATCCGCAAGGACGTCGAAGCAGGCAAGTCCATGTAATCATTTTGCCGGCGCGGTCCTTCTTGGCCCGCGCCGGCGTTGCTTATGTCCCTGCGCGCCAGCGGTTCTGGAGCTGCAGGGTTGGAATTCCTTCTCCATGATTGGAAGCTGAAGGCAGGCTGATGAAGCTGCCGGGCTTTTTGGGGGCTATGGGCCTGGGGACGTAACGAATGAGCACATCCATCATACTTTTGTGCCTTGTGGTGATCGGTGCCGCCGCCTATCTGGTCGCGCGCATTCGTGCCACGGCGCTTGCCGGAGGCCGATCCTCCGCATTGCATTCACGGCCGGTCTATTACGGCGCCTATGCGGCGATCTGGGCAGTTCTTCCCGCCCTGCTCGTCCTCTGCCTCTGGCTCTCCATCAGCCCCGGCATCATCCAGTCCTCGGTTCGCGGTGCTTTCCCCGACGACATCAAAGCGCAAGCCGCAGTCGAGCAGGATCTCGGCTATTCGACGGTGGCGACGGTTGCCCGCGGCATGACGATGCTGACCTCGGATGAAACTGCCGCGGTCGCCAACGATCCGGCTGCCCTGCAGGCCAAGCTCCTCGAAAAGGGCGTGCCGCTTGCCAGCCAGCCGCTGCCTTACATGCTCGACGCCGCCAAAAAGCTCAACGCGATGAGCATGACGAGCCGCATCGCCATGACGGCGATCGTCTTCGCTCTCGCCGTTGCCGGCGCCTTCTATGCGCTGCGTTCCATCGCTCCGCGCTTCCGCGCCCGCAACCGGGTCGAGCGCGTCATGCTCTGGGGCCTGCTGCTTGCCTCCTCGATCGCCATCCTGACGACGATCGGCATCGTCTTCTCCATGCTGTCGGAAGCCGCCCGCTTCTTTGCGGCCGTTCCCGCCATGGACTTCTTCTTCGGCACCGTCTGGGATCCACGCTTTGCCGGCGCCGGCAGCTCGTCCTTCGGCCAGTTCGGCTTGATCCCGCTGCTGCTCGGCACGATCTATATCGGTCTGGTCGCCATGCTGGTCGCCGTGCCGGTCGGCCTCTTTGCCGCCATCTACATGGCCGAATACGCCTCGCCGAAGCTGCGCGGCGTCGCCAAACCGCTCCTCGAAGTGCTCGCCGGCATTCCGACGATCGTCTACGGCTTCTTCGCGCTCGTCACCGTCGGCCCGTTCCTGCGCGATTTCTCTGCCCAGATCAGCGGCCTTCTGTCCGGCAACTACAGCAACTTCATCCAGGCGCAGAGCGTTCTGACGGCCGGCATCGTCATGGGCATCATGCTGATCCCTTACGTCTCCTCGCTGTCGGACGACATCATCACCGCCGTGCCGCGGACCTTGCGTGACGGTTCGCTCGGTCTTGGTGCCACACGCTCCGAAACCATCAAGAAAGTGGTTTTGCCGGCCGCTCTTCCCGGCATTGTCGGCGCCTTGCTGATGACCGCCTCGCGCGCCATCGGCGAAACCATGATCGTCGTGCTGGCCGCCGGTGTCGCCGCCCGCATCCAGATCAACCCCTTCGAGCCGATGACGACGGTGACCGTCAAGATCGTCAACCAGCTGACCGGCGACCTTGAGTTCACCTCGCCGCAGACGCTGGTTGCCTTCGCCCTTGGCATCACCCTGTTCTGCATCACGCTTTGCCTCAATATCTATGCGCTCTACATCGTGCGCAAATACCGGGAGCAGTACGAATGACGGATATTGTTTCTCCCACATCAGGCGTCACCGTTTCCAAGGCGCCGGTGCGCCGCGATATCGGCATCAAGCGCCGCTATGCCGCCGAGCGCCGGTTCCAGGCCTATGGCATCGCCGCCATCACCTTCGGTCTCGTCTTCCTGTTCATCCTGCTGTGGACGGTGATCGGCAAGGGCTATACCGCCTTCCAGCAGACGGCGATCACCCTGCCGATCGAATTCTCCGAGAAGACGATCGACCCGAACAACAAGCGTGCGACCGACCCTTCGGTGTTGATCGCCGCCAATTATCCGGTTCTCCTGCGCGACGCGATCGTCAAGCAGCTGAACGTCAATGCCGCGAGCCGTCCCGATGTGCGCGATGCATCCGCCATGCTCTCCAAGGGTGCGCCGGTCCAGCTGCGCGACATGGTCGTCGCCGATCCGTCCATCATCGGCAAGACGGTCAATGTCACGGTGCTTGCCGACGCCAATGTCGACAGCGCCAACAAGGGCCAGATCGATCTGTCGGTCGATGAGAAGAACCGCAAGGTCAACGACAAGCAGGTCGGCTGGATGAACGAGTTGAAGGCGAGCGGCGCTCTCCACAAGCAGTTCAATACCGGCCTCTTCGTCAACGGCAATTCCAGCCGTCCGGAGGCCGCGGGCCTGGGCGTCGCCCTGATCGGCTCGCTCTACCTGATGCTGATCGTCCTCGTGCTTGCTCTGCCGATCGGCGTCGCCGCCTCGATCTATCTCGAGGAGTTCGCACCGAAGAACAAGCTGACGGACCTGATCGAGGTCAACATCAACAACCTCGCTGCGGTCCCCTCGATCGTCTACGGTCTGCTCGGTCTTTCCGTCTTCATCAACTTCATCGGCCTGCCGCGCTCGGCCTCGCTGGTCGGCGGCCTGGTGCTGACGCTGATGACCCTGCCGACGATCATCATCGCGACGCGCGCCGCCCTTCGCGCCGTGCCGCCGTCGATCCGCGCCGCGGCCCTCGGCCTCGGCGCTTCGAAGATGCAGATGGTGTTCCACCATGTTCTGCCGCTCGCCATGCCCGGCATCCTCACCGGCACGATCATCGGCCTGGCGCATGCGCTCGGCGAAACCGCGCCGCTGCTTCTGATCGGCATGGTCGCCTTCGTCGCCAACGCGCCGACGACACCGCTCGATCCCTCGACGGCTCTGCCCGTACAGGTCTATATGTGGGCCAACGAGGCCGAACGTGCCTTCGTTGAGCGTACTTCGGGTGCCATCATCGTCCTGCTCCTGTTCCTGATCGTCATGAACATGGGCGCCATCCTCTTGCGTCGTCGCTTCGAGCGCCGCTGGTAAACGGAGTTACAAGATCATGAACATGTTGACGGAAGCTGCAGTTGAAAAGGCGCTGGATCACAAGATGAGCAACGTCCCGTATAAGATGATCGGAAAGGATGTCTCGGTTTACTACGGCGAAAAGCGCGCGCTATTCGATGTGAACCTGAACATCCGCGAAAACACCGTAACCGCCCTGATCGGCCCGTCCGGCTGCGGCAAGTCGACCTTCCTGCGTAGCCTCAACCGCATGAACGACACGATCGACGGCTGCCGCGTCACCGGCAAGATCACGCTGGATACCGACGATATCTATGATCCCGATATCGACGTCGTCGAACTTCGTGCCCGCGTCGGCATGGTCTTCCAGAAGCCGAACCCGTTCCCGAAGACGATCTATGAAAACGTCTCCTATGGCCCGCGCATCCATGGCCTTGCCAAGTCGAAGGCCGATCTCGACCAGATCGTCGAGACCAGCCTGCAGCGCGCCGGTCTCTGGAACGAGGTCAAGGACCGCGTGCACGAATCCGGCACCGGCCTGTCGGGCGGTCAGCAGCAGCGCCTCTGCATTGCCCGTGCCGTCGCCGTCAGCCCGGAAGTCATCCTGATGGACGAGCCCTGCTCGGCGCTCGACCCGATCGCCACCGCCAAGGTCGAGGAGCTGATCCACGAGCTGCGCGAGAACTACACGATCGTCATCGTCACCCATTCCATGCAGCAGGCCGCGCGTGTTTCGCAGCGCACCGCCATGTTCCACCTCGGCAATCTCGTCGAGGAGAACGACACCGACAAGATGTTCACCAATCCCGACGATCCGCGCACCCAGGACTATATCATGGGTCGCTTCGGCTGATTTTGGCGTCACCAAGCCTTTCCGTTATTCGAGGATAAAGCCCCATGGCATCGACACATATTTATTCTGCCTATGATGATGATCTGAAGTTCCTGTCCAGGCGGATTTCCGAAATGGGCGGCCTGGCCGAGCAGATGGTCGCCGAAGCCGTACGGGCGCTCGTCAACGGCGATACCGCGCTGGCGCAGAAGGTCATCTCCGACGATGTGATCCTCGATCACGCCGAACGCGAAATCGGCGACAAGGCGATCGTCACCATCGCCCGCCGCCAGCCGATGGCCGCGGACCTGCGCGAAATCATGGGTTCGATCCGCATCGCCGCCGATCTCGAACGCGTCGGCGACCTCGGCAAGAACACTGCCAAGCGCGTCATCGCCGTCCAAAGCACCGGCGTTCCCCGCAAGCTCGCCCGCGGCCTCGAGCATCTGTCCGAGCTGGCGCTCGTCCAGCTCAAGGAAGTGCTCGACGTCTACACCAATCGTTCCGCCGACAAGGCGAATGCGATCCGCGAACGCGACAACGAGATCGACGCGATGTACACCTCGCTGTTCCGCGAGCTCCTGACCTACATGATGGAAGATCCGCGCAACATCACCAGCTGCACGCATCTTCTCTTCTGCGCCAAGAACATCGAGCGCATCGGCGACCACGCCACCAACATCGCCGAGACGATCTATTACATGACGACAGGCGCGCAGCCGGAAGGCGATCGGCCGAAGGACGACAGCGCCAACACCGTCGGCGCGGTCACCGAATAACTGCCCACACCCCGCCGCTTGCGTGCGCGCCCGTCCGGGCGCGCAAAGAGGTCGCAGCCAATTTTTAAATTTGCGCAGGATGCATTGCTTAAATCACCCTGGTTTAAGGATTATGCGCGAGGAGACCGACACGCATGATCCCGAGAGTTGCAGTTGTTGAAGACGAGGAAGCCCTCAGCGTGCTTCTTCGCTACAATCTCGAAGCGGAAGGCTTCGAGGTCGATACCATCCTTCGTGGCGACGAAGCCGAAATGCGGCTTCAGGAGCGCACGCCCGATCTTCTCATCCTTGATTGGATGCTGCCCGGCGTCTCCGGCATCGAGCTCTGCCGGCGCCTGCGCATGCGGCCGGAGACCGAGCGTCTGCCGATCATCATGCTGACGGCGCGCGGCGAAGAGAGCGAGCGTGTCCGCGGATTGTCGACGGGCGCCGACGATTATGTCGTCAAGCCCTTTTCGACCCCCGAACTCGTTGCCCGCGTCAAGGCGATGCTGCGTCGCGCCCGTCCCGAGGTGCTGTCGACGGTGCTGAAATGCGGTGACATCGAGCTCGACCGTGAGACCCATCGCGTCCATCGCAAGACCCGCGAAGTCCGCCTCGGCCCCACCGAATTCCGCCTGCTGGAATTCCTGATGTCGTCGCCGGGCCGGGTCTTCTCCCGCTCACAGCTGTTGGATGGTGTCTGGGGCCACGATATCTATGTCGACGAGCGCACCGTCGACGTCCATGTCGGCCGCCTGCGCAAGGCGCTGAATTTCTCCAACATGCAGGACGTCATCCGCACCGTCCGCGGCGCCGGTTATTCGATGGAAGCCTGAGGGCTTTCATCTGAGCCTGCTGAGCCCTGGCAAAACCCGCGACGTCATCCTCGGCCTTGTGCCGAGGATCTGCGCACGCCAAATGAAGTATTTGAAAATAAAGTTTTTTCCCTCAAGTAGTTGAGGTGATCAGATGCTCGGCACAAGGCCGAGCATGACGGAGGGAAACCTGAGCTTCCATCCGCGCATAAAAAAACGGGCCACTCGGCCCGTTTTCTGCATTCTAACGATGGTCAGCCCGTTCAGCTGGCCCGCGCCGCTGCCCGGCGGCGTTCATTCACCGGCTGGTAGGCAAGCTTCTGGTGATAACCGCAATAGGGCGAATTGTCGGGGGACTCGCAGCCGCAGAAATGGAAGTCATCCTTCAGCGGATCGCCGACCGGCCACTTGCAGGTGCGTTCGGTCAGTTCCGTCAGGCCGAGGCGGCGGGAAATCGGCACCACCACATTGCCTCTCGGCACGTATTCCATTTCCTCGATCGTTTCGATCTCGATCTCTTCCTTCAGCATCGTCGCGCCCTGCTGGCGGGTGACGGTGCGGGTGGTGATGCGAGAGGCGAAGTTCGGCGCGCGCGGCGCCGATGTATTGCGCTTCGGCGTTCGCGCCGCGGTGTTGGTGCCGCCGGCCTTGGCACGGCCGGGAAGGCACAGCCGGTGCACTTTACCGATGACCGCGTTTCGGCTGACACCGCCAAGTTGTGCCGCGATCTGGCTCGCGCTCAGTCCTTCGGCCCAAAGCTTCTTGAGTTTCTCGACCCGCTCGTCTGTCCAGTTCATGCCCTGTCTCCACCTTTTGCGTTGGTGATGGCAGAATCCCTCACCGTTGTCCCGGGAGCTCCGAAACAAGAAACGCTTGATCAATTTTGGTGACTAGTTCCGCCGCATGCAGTCTAGTAATTGATCTTTAACCTAGTGTGAGCCTGACTCCGTGACAAGAGTCGCATGAATCCGGATGAATCGAATTCGTAGTTTTCCCCAACTTGCTGTCCCTGCGTGGCATTTCTGCAATAATGCCTGTTGAAGACTGAAAATGCCGCTGTACACCTGTGCTGCATACGCTAAGGGCGCCGTTTTGTTGACATTGCAGCGCGAAAAGGAAATAGTGCCACTCGCCGCCGCAAGGCGGCATTTTTGATTTTTCGGGCCTGGTTTCCTTAGCCGGAGTCATTGCCCGGCAACTTTGATGGAGATCGCGCCATGGCTGAAGCCGCGCCGCTTTATGACACCTATTCTCGTGCCCCGCTGCGGTTCGAGCGAGGCGAGGGCGTATGGCTGATCACCGAAACTGGCGAGCGATATCTCGATTTCGGCGCCGGCGTCGCCGTCACCTCCGTCGGCCACAGCAATCCGCATGTGGTCGGCGCACTGAAGGAGCAGGCAGACAAGGTCTGGCACCTGTCGAACATCTATGAGATCCCCGGCCAGGAGCGTCTGGCAAAACGGCTGACGGACGCTACCTTCGCCGACAAGGTGTTCTTCACCAATTCGGGCGCCGAGGCGCTCGAATGCGCGATCAAGACGGCGCGCCGCTACCAGTTTTCCAAGGGCCATCCCGAGCGCTTCCATATCATCACCTTCGAAGGCGCCTTCCACGGACGGACGCTGGCGACGATCGCCGCCGGTGGCCAGGAAAAATATCTCGAAGGTTTCGGCCCCAAGGCGCCGGGTTTCGATCAGGTGGCTTTCGGCGACATCGAAGCGGTCCGCGCCGCGATCACCGATGCCACGGCTGGCATCCTCATCGAGCCGGTGCAGGGCGAGGGCGGCGTCCGTCCTGCCACGCCTGAGTTCATGAAGGCGCTTCGCCAGCTCTGCGACGAGAACGGCCTGCTGTTGATCCTCGACGAAGTCCAGACCGGCGTCGGCCGCACCGGCAAGCTCTTCGCCCATGAATGGTCGGGCGTCACCCCCGACATCATGGCTGTCGCCAAGGGCATCGGCGGCGGTTTCCCGCTCGGCGCCTGCCTTGCCACATCAGAGGCCGCCTCCGGCATGAAGGCCGGTACGCATGGCTCGACCTATGGCGGCAATCCGCTTGCCATGGCCGTCGGCAGCGCCGTGCTCGACATCATCCTTGCCGATGGCTTCCTCCAGCAGGTGCGCGACGTAGCACTTGTCTTCCGCCAGGGCCTCGCCTCGCTGAAGGATCGTTATCCCGATGTGATCGAGGACGTGCGCGGCGAAGGGCTTTTGCTCGGCATCAAGGCTGCCGTTCCCTCAGCCGAACTGCTGCAGGCGATCCGCGCCGCCCATCTGCTCGGCGTGCCTGCCGGCGACAATGTCATCCGCCTTCTTCCGCCGCTCGTGGTCACCGCCGAGGAAGCCCGCGAGGGCCTTTCCCGCGTCGAGCGCGCCGCCGAGAGCATTCGCGCCTCCAAGGTCAAGAAGACGGCTTGAAGAAATTGCCGCCTTCGGGCGCAGCACAGGTAAGAAGACGATATGAGCCCTAAACACTTCCTCGATCTTTCGGCGGTCACATCAGCCGATCTCAGAACGATCATGAACGATGCGCTCGCCCGCAAGCAGGCCTTCAAGGCGGGCCAGGGCGACAAGCCGCTCGCCGGCAAGATGCTGGCGATGATCTTCGAGAAGCCGTCGACGCGCACCCGCGTCTCCTTCGACGTCGGCATGCGCCAGCTCGGCGGCGAAACGCTGTTCCTGTCCGGCACCGAGATGCAGCTCGGCCGCGCCGAGACGATCGGCGACACCGCCAAGGTGCTGTCGCGTTATGTCGATGCGATCATGATCCGCACCACCGAGCATTCGCGGCTGGTCGAGCTGGCCCAGCATGCGACCGTGCCTGTCATCAATGCGCTGACGGATGACACCCATCCCTGCCAGATTATGGCCGATATCATGACCTTCGAAGAGCACCGCGGCCCGATCAAGGGCAAGACCATCGCCTGGACCGGCGACGGCAACAATGTGCTGCATTCGCTGGTCGAGGGTGCCGCCCGCTTCGGCTACCGCATGAACATGGCCGTGCCCCTTGGCTCGGAGCCCAAGGATCACTATCTGAACTGGGCCCGCAATGAGGGCGCCGAAATCATGCTTTGCCATGATGCCGACCGTGCGGTCGCCGGCGTCGATTGCGTGGTGACCGATACCTGGGTCTCCATGAATCAGGAACATCGGGCCCGGGGTCACAATGTCTTCCAGCCTTATCAGGTCAACGCGGCCTTGATGGCGAAAGCCGGCAATGATGCATTGTTCATGCATTGCCTGCCCGCTCATCGCGGTGAGGAAGTGACGGACGAAGTGATCGACGGTCCGCAATCCGTGGTCTTCGATGAGGCGGAAAACCGTCTTCATGCGCAGAAGTCGATTCTTGCTTGGTGCCTGGGCGCGATCTGAACCATAATCGGACGTCGCGAGAGACAGACTCGCGACCGCGTGAGCGAAGGGCACGCTGGCCCATCGCTCTGAAACTAGGAGTTAAAAGCCATGGCAGAAGCTGCAGCCGCCCTCGGCCAGTTTGATTTCGCCGGCGATGACCATGTCGTCCCCTTCCAGGTGGAAGGGCTGGATGTGCGCGGCCGCGCCGTCCAGCTCGGCCCGATGCTCGACGCCATCCTCGAGCGTCATCATTATCCCGCACCCGTTGCCCGGCTGCTTGCCGAAGTCGTCGTGCTGACGGTGCTGCTCGGCACCTCGCTGAAGTTCGACGGCAAGTTCACGGTGCAGACCAAGGGCGACGGCCCGGTCGATCTTCTCGTCGCCGATTTCTCGACGCCGGAAAATGTCCGCGCCTACGCCCGTTTCGATCAGGCGCTGCTCAACAAGGCGATCGAGTCAGGTGAAACCGAGCCGGAGCAACTGCTCGGCAAGGGCGTGCTCGCCTTCACCATTGACCAGGGCAAGTTCAGCCAGCCCTACCAGGGCATCGTTCCGCTCGACGGCACCACGCTGGAAGATATTGCCGGCGTCTATTTCCGCCAGTCGGAGCAGATCCCGACGCGCGTCCGTCTTGCCGCGGCCGAACTCTTCGACCGTGACGATGCGGGCAAGCCGCGCCATCGCTGGCGGGCAGGCGGCCTCGTCGCCCAGTTCCTTCCGGAAGCGCCGGAGCGCATGCGCCAGCCGGATCTCCACGGCGGCGACGGCGACACCGGCAGCCGCCCGCACGGCGAGGACGATGCCTGGCTCGAAGCGCGTTCGCTGGTCGAGACCATCGACGCCGATGAACTCACCGATCCGCTGGTCGGAACCGAGCGGCTGCTGTTCCGCCTGTTCCACGAGCGCGGCGTGCGCGTCTACGAACCGCGCGCGGTTTTCGACCGCTGCAGCTGCTCGCGCGACAAGATCAAGGGCGTGCTGAAGGGCTTTTCGGCCGAGGAGATCGAGGCCAGCCAGGAAGATGGCGAAATCGCCGTGACCTGCGAATTCTGCTCGACCACCTACCGCTTCGAGCCGGCCGAACTTCAGCCGGCGGAATAGGCGCGGTTAAGGACACGCACAGCGAACAATAAAAGATTAGCGATGATGCAGCACGGTGACTCGACTTCGCGTAGTCACTGTGCACCTATTCTGTTTCATTGGTTCTGGCCTAAGAAAGCGGATGGGGCGTTGATGAGACTTTTGTTTTTTGTACTCGCGCTCATAGCTGCGATGCCACCAGTGAGCTTGGCTGATGACCAGACAGTCCCATGGAAAGAGGTCGGGGGCTGGAGCGTGGCTGTCGACCCGACTTTAGACAATGGCTGTTTTGTTCTGACTTCCTTTGATGACGACACCATTTTTCGTCTTGGCTTCAATTTCCGCAAAAAGGACAACCCTCTTTACATTCTGCTCGGAAACCCAAACTGGAAATCCTTGGAGAAAGGTAAGCATTATCCCATCGAACTCTCGTTCGACCAGTCTAAACGGACGGCTGATGGGAGAGGTCTGGATCTCGATGGCCTCAAATCATTATGGATTGATTTCGAGGATCCCGACTTGATTGAGGAGTTCGCTGGTAAACTGAGTTTCCGCGCCAGCTTTGGAGGAAAGCAGATTGTGGCTCTCGGTTTGAAAGATTCCGCCAGTGCAGCGGATGAGTTGCTCGCCTGCCAAAAGGCGGTAAACGATGCGGTCGCAAAACATCCGGCGCCGCCACAATCAAAAGATCCGTTCGAAGCAAAGCCAGGCACCCAGGCCTCGGATCCTTTTGACCTTTAGTAGATTGATGACTGGGCAAGCCCGAGGATCTACGACCGAGGGTACGGCGTCCATGCTGGTACTGACTGGAAGGCTGTAGCCGGCCGGATCCACGCGCCGTGCTTGCACCGACGAAACGACCGCGAACCTACGCTCTCAATTAAGCACGCGCAGCAGCCCAGGTGAATCCAGCGAGAAGGCGGGGATGTCGACATCGAACATCTCGCCGTCGTCCGTTTCCATCTGGTAATGGCCGAACATCAGCCCTGAGGGCGTGTCGAGCGGACAGCCGGAGGAATATTCGTAGGTGTCGCCGGGGCTGAGCCGCGGCTGCTCGCCGACGACGCCGGGACCGGTCACCTCGTCCACCTGGCCGTTCTGGTCGGTGATGTTCCAGTAACGATTGACCAGTCGAACGGCTATGCCGGAATTGTTGCTGATGACAATCCGGTAACCCCAGACATAGCGGTCGTCGTCCGGATCGGATTGCTCCTCCAGATAGAACGGCTCGACGACAACTTCGATCTCTCTTGTGAGGGCGCGATACATGCCTTGCACCTTAGTCAAGATATCTTACCCGTATCTTATAAGAGGCCCTGTCCGTCAAGAAACGGAACAATTATCATCGCTGAAATGGCTGTGATCCGAAGGGTTTTCGATCGTTAAGCCTAATTGTCAGTGTTAATTCAGTTTCGGAACGCCGCGGCGGGCAAACTTGTTCCCCCCCCCCTCGGTCTCACCCAGTGAGGTCCGGCACGGCCGAACCCCAAGCATGTCGCGCAAAAGTGTGCAGCGGTTTTGCGATAACGACATGCGTAAAAACAAAAACTAAAGCGCGAGGAGCGAATCTGAAAGATCGCGACGCGCTTTAGTGAGATCCGGCCGAACCCGGGTGGGGTCCGGCCGCTCTGGCTGTCGATCAGGCCAAGACCTTGTCAAGCGCCTTGGCGAAATCTTCGATCAGGTCGTCGGTATCCTCGATGCCGGCCGAAAGGCGGACCGTGCCCGGGGAAATGCCGAGTTCGGCGCGCGCCTCATCCGTCAGGTTCTTGTGCGTCGTCGTCGCCGGATGGGTGATCAGGCTCTTGCTGTCGCCGAGATTGTTGGAGATCTTGACGATATCGAGCGCGTTCTGCAGCGCAAAGGCCGCATCCTTGCCGCCCTTCAGCTCGAAGGCGACCAGCGTCGAGCCGCCGGTCATCTGCTTGGCGATGATATCGGCCTGCGGATGGTCCTTGCGGCCGGGATAGATCACCTTGGCGACCTTGCCCTGCTCGGCCAGGA
The DNA here is from genome assembly GCA_000023185.1 of Rhizobium leguminosarum bv. trifolii WSM1325. Taxonomy (NCBI): domain Bacteria; kingdom Pseudomonadati; phylum Pseudomonadota; class Alphaproteobacteria; order Hyphomicrobiales; family Rhizobiaceae; genus Rhizobium; species Rhizobium leguminosarum. The sequence continues at coordinate 189,511 of CP001622.1, forward strand.
AATCGGCGATCTTTGCCGCATTCTCGGTCTGCTGGCGCACGCGCAGCGGCAGCGTCTCGATGCCTTTCAACAGTGTCCAGGCATTGAACGGCGACATGGCCGGCCCAGTATGGCGGAAGTAGTCGTGCAGGTTCTCGTCGATCCATTCCTTGTCGGAAAGAACGACACCGCCGAGGCAGCGGCCCTGGCCGTCAATATGCTTGGTGGCGGAATAAACGACGATATGGGCGCCGAGCTCCAGGGGCTTCTGGAAAAGTGGCGTGGCAAAGACATTGTCGACGACGACCTTGGCGCCGACCTGGTTGGCGAGCTTGGCGACGCCAGCGATATCGATCACTTCGAGCGTCGGGTTGGTCGGGCTTTCCAGGAAGAACACCTTGGTCTTCGGCGTGATCGCCTTTTCCCAGTTCGCCAGATCCCGGCCGTCGATCAGCGTGCAGTCGATGCCGTATTTCGGCGCCAGCGTCTCGACGACCCAGCGGCAGGAACCGAACAGGGCGCGCGCGGCGACGATATGATCGCCTGATTTCAGCTGGCAGAGGATCGCCGCGGTGACGGCGGCCATGCCGGAAGCGGTGGCGCGGGCGTCTTCGGCGCCTTCGAGCATGCACATGCGCTTTTCGAACATGTCGTTGGTGGGGCTGCCGTAGCGGGCGTAGATGAAGCCCTCCGTCTCGCCCTTGAAGCGGGCTTCGGCCGCCTCGGACGTTTCGTAGACGAAGCCTTGGGTGAGATAGATTGCCTCGGACGTCTCGCCATATTGCGAACGCAGCGTGCCACCGTGGACGAGTTGGGTTGCCGGGCGCCAGGTCTTGCTCATGCCATCACCTTCACATAACAAAAAAACCGGTCGCAAAAGCAGACCGGTTTCAACCCGGTCTTTTTAGCCACTTGTTTAACGTGGCTGCAAGCCGACCGGCCAAATCACCACGGGATAATTCTGCAATACTGCTGTTAGCTGCTTGCGTCAATTCCCCGAGTTTGGTTTTGTCGGCGGCAAATGATGGATGAGGCATGATGGCTCGCGAAACGGGAATTCTGGCGGATCGCGCGATCTCCGCGCTGTTCGAAACGGGGCGTCTGATCTCCGAGCGGGAGCTGGACCGCGACCAGATCCAGCCGGCAAGCCTCGACCTGCGCTTGGGCGGCAAGGCTTTTCGGGTGCGTGCCAGCTTCATGCCAGGCCCCTCGCATCTGGTGTCCGACAAGCTTGACCGGCTGAGCCTGCACGTGATCGACCTCTCCGAAGGCGCGGTGCTCGAAACGGGCTGCGTCTATATCGTGCCGCTGATGGAGAGCCTGGCGCTGCCGGCCGAGATGTCGGCCTCGGCCAATCCGAAGAGCTCGACCGGGCGCCTCGATATCTTCACCCGCGTCATTACCGACTACGCCCAGGAATTCGACAAGATCCCATCAGGCTATTCCGGCCCGCTCTATCTCGAAATCAGCCCGCGCACCTTCCCGATCGTTGTGCGCCGCGGCTCGCGGCTGTCGCAGATCCGGTTCCGCGTCGGCCAGGCGCTGCTCGGCGAGCCGGAACTGTTGAAGCTGCATGAGAGCGAGACGCTGGTCGCCAGCAAGCTGCCGAACGTTTCCGGCGGCGGCATCGCCCTGTCGATCGACCTCGCCGGAGACAAGGACGGCCTGATCGGTTATCGCGGCAAACATCACACCGCCGTCGTCGACGTCGACAAGAAGGCCGAGCACGACCTCTTCGATTTCTGGGAGCCGCTCCACAGCCGCGGCCGCAACGAGCTGATCCTCGATCCCGATGAATTCTATATCCTCGTCTCGCGCGAGGCGGTGCACGTGCCGCCGGATTACGCAGCCGAAATGACCCCCTTCGATCCGCTGGTCGGCGAATTCCGCGTCCATTATGCCGGCTTCTTCGATCCGGGCTTCGGCCATGCGCCTGCCGGCGGGCGCGGCAGCCGCGCGGTGCTCGAAGTGCGCAGCCACGAGGTGCCCTTCATCCTCGAAGACGGCCAGATCGTCGGCCGCCTCGTCTACGAACACATGCAGGAAAAGCCCGCCAGCCTCTACGGCTCCGGCCTAGGCTCCAATTACCAGGCCCAGGGCCTGAAGCTCTCGAAGCACTTCCGCATCTGAGGCTTCCCGGCGGCCGCGACTTGACAGCGGCCCCTATCTGTTGGAAATCTCGCTTCATCGCGGGTGTAGCTCAATGGTAGAGCAGCAGCTTCCCAAGCTGAATACGAGGGTTCGATTCCCTTCACCCGCTCCAAATTGCCTCGCCAAGATGCTTCTATCAAACTGAAAATGCGCAGATATTAGGATAATATGATTTATTCGGCTTGATTTCGCGCCCATTGATGTGCCACATTAGGTGACACAAAATGTGACTCTGGTGAGCCATGGCGAAGGTTGTTGGTTTGGCCGATTTCGATCGGCATCTTACGAAAAGAAACGGCTTTTACTCCTACAAACGGCGCGTGCCGGCGGCCATCGGTAACCTTGATCCGCGATATCCGACCGTCCGGGTTGCCCTTGGAACGAGGGAGGTAGGAGAAGCGCGCGCGAAGCGAGATGCGCACGAGCGGGCGGACGACCTCTTGTGGGCGTCGTTGACCGAAGGGGGCGACCAAGTTGCGGCCGAGGCTCGTTATAAATCGGCCGTGGCGCGTGCCAAGGCGCTGGGCTACACTTATCGTCATCTGCCCGCGATCCTATCGGAGGAGAGTGGCGAAAGCATCCTCTCCCGTTTGCGCGCTGTGCAGGACGTCAAGCCGGCCTCGCCGCAGGAAACCGCCATTCTAGGAGGTGTGCCGCGGCCGCAGGTTTCCGTCTGGCGGGCATTGGAAATCTATATTGAAGAGATCGTGGCGGACGAGATTTCCGGCAAGAGTCCGGCCCAGAGAGAACTATGGGAGAATACTAAACGGCGGGCTGTCACATCGTTCGTTGAGGTGTGCGGTGAACTAAACATCGACGAAATCACGCGCGAACATGCCCGACAATTCTACAACAGATGGCGGGAGAAGATCGCTCCCAACCCGAAATCCGGCCAACATGCAACCCACACTCCATCCTCGGGAAACCGAGAAGTCGGAAATATGCGTGTGCTTTACCAAAAGTATTTCGAATACATGGGCGTGGAAGACATCACTAATCCATTCCGCAATCTGTCGTTCTCAGAAAAGAAGGTAGGCCAAAAGAAGAAAAAGAAACGGCTGCCATTTACGGCCGAGTGGATCGAGAAGCACATTCTAAAACCCGGTGCCCTGGCCCGGCTCAATGACCAGGCGCGGGCGATCTCTCTTGTTCTCGCCGAAACCGGTTGCCGCCCCTCGGAGGTAGCAAACTTGGTCGAAAGCCAAATATTCCTCGACCACCCAGTGCCGCATATTGCTATCGAGTCGCGGTTAGATCCGGAAGATCCGAGGGAAATCAAAACCGACGCGTCGGTGCGTGTAATACCTTTGGTAGGCGTCGCCCTAGAGGCTCTGAAGAAGTTTCCAAAAGGGTTTCCGCGATATCGCGACAAGGAAAGCAGCATGTCCGCGACTTTGAACAAGTACTTCAGAGAGAATGGCCTGTTTCCGACGGAGAAGCACGTCATCTACAGCTTCCGTCACGGCTTTGAGGATCGGATGACAGTGGCCGGACTAGATACCGAACTGCGCATGATGCTGATGGGCCACACGAATTCGCGACCAGAATACGGCGAAGGCGGAACGCTAGAGTGGAAGCAGGCACAACTCGCTAAGATCGCGCTCCCGTTCGACCTGGCAATCGTCTGATCCTGTCATATACGGACGTCATCGTCGCCAGGTGGCGTTTTTTGAGTTCGAACTGCTCTTCAAGCCATGTGTACATCAGCAGATATTCATTCCCGTGAGGGCTCGACGTTATCGCTAACGCAATCCGGTCGAGGTGAGCTTCAATTTCATCCAACGATACGTAAGCGGGTATGGTGGGAGCGTAAGGCAGTGGAGCCTGTCTTCTGTGCCGTGAAACGACGACGGGAACAGAGAGGGATACGCTTCGATCCGTTGGTCCAACGGGATTGTGAAGACTACAGACAAGCTCGGTACTCGGCATAGATGTCTTGCTGTTCACGCAACACTCCACTGGGGCGAACTTTCCCTTGAGTATCCCGACATTGCGCCACCCCTGGCGCGCATTCTCGGTTCATCAATAAGCGAAACGGCGTCGTCGAAGAGACTGCCCTATCTCGTTAGGTCCGGGCTATTGCCGCGCGGTTCTCGGTTTGCAGGTTCCTCTTGGACGCCGCGGCAAAGAGCCTGGATCTCGGCATTCTGTTCGACAGAAAGATCAGAATCCGTCACACACATGGTGCGACTTTTCTCCCACGTATTGCTGGATCGCGGCCACGGGTCCCTAGGCCTGTACAAATTCACCGTGCCGTCAAAGACCCACATGGCTGAACTCCGGGCGAACCTTTCGCATCCGGTGCCGCGGGAATTCGGAGCTCCGGTCTCGATATGCTGTGTTTACGTATGAAGTCAGTCTCGCACAATCGAAAACGACTGTCCAGCCGTCAGACAATATTTTTCTAACGACCATGGCCGTAACGGAACAAAGACACTGAGTAACCTCTGCAAATTGTCAACTATTAGCATAAATGTGCGAATCCTTGGAAAAGCCAAGGATTAGGCGTCTCCACGCGCTGCGCACTTACCCGCTCACTCAGCGATGGTACGATCGAGCCGTGAGGCTTCCTGCAGCCACGTTGCGCTTACTCCGCAAACGCTGTTGACAATGCGATCAACGTGACATAATGTTTACAGCGTGAGCATGGTGCTCATAAAAAGCGATTTAATGTAATGGGAAGCTGCTTCGACACATGCTCCACGCCGAGGGGTTCATGACGCGGCCAAGCTTCAGAGTGCGATCGAATCCTTGAGCGTTCAGAACGGCGCGATGCCGTCCACGCGAACGCTCTGCGGGATCGAATCGAAGATTCGCGGCGTGGTCTGCTGGTCAGATCGGAAAGGGTCGAATCCTTGAGAAAAACCTTCTGGCTGCTCAATCGATTCAGGAAAGGAGTGTTCTGAAACGCAAGGCGCTTCCACGCATTTGTGCAAGAATGGAAACCAATCGCCGTCTTTCTGGCGGCACACCATCAAGGATTGAGACTGCTCACGGGCGGCTCGATTTGTGGCGGCTCCGTAGTTCGAAACCTCCCTTGCTGACCGCGCGTTCGCATTGGCCTTTCGATGAACAGGCGGCGCGTTCTCAACAATGGAGACTTTAAATTGTTGCTATCTATGCCGTCGAATCCTTCTTCGCGGGAAGGGTTCCGTCTCCTTACATGCGTTCGTTTCCGACGCGCGGAGATGTGACATGTATCATCACCTCGATAGGCGGGTCTTTGCGGAAACCAGCAGCAACACGGCAAAGTTCTTGATGCTTTGCGCTCTTCGCCAGGCCCTTCGCGGAACGGATCAGTTCAAGGTCGATGCGAAAGGCATCATCGTCTGCATCGTCGACAAGGCTTGGCTCTGGTATGCGAAGTCCGCGGCGAATGTCCTTATGACGGGCGGCAAAGTGCATTCGTACTACGACGACTTCCGTCGCCCAGTGCATATCATCGGTGAGTCGCCCCGGCGTACGACGTCGAAGGGCGTCGAAGATTCCACAGTCTTTCGTCCGGAGCACCAGGTCATCTATCTTGCGTCGTCTTTAGACGCCGTGAGGCTTTCGCTGCAGTTAGCTGCTGACGTGATTGTCAACATCTTGCCGCCCACGGCGAGACACGTGATCGCGGCGCGTAAGGTGCTCGGCGTCGAAGACGTTGACATGCCGCTTGCAGAAGCGATCGCGCAGCAGTCGGCGGAGATCGTCATCGGGCTTACCGCAAGGAACTCGCTCAAGGGCCTCGACATAGCGACGTTGACGAAGCCGATCGCGGTACCTGAGCGTTCGCACAAGCTGTCGGAACTGCCTGGATACGGTCCAGCACGTCCTTGGGTCGATGCCATCAAGCAGGACGTCGCCGATTGGCGGGAGGGTAAACTTCCCTGGACGGATGTGGACAGAGGAATCCTTCTCCTGGGCGCGCCCGGAACCGGCAAGACGCTTTTCGCCACGGCACTCGCCAACGAGCTCGGATTCGATCTGGTCTTGACGTCGGTGGGCGCATGGCAGGGATCCAATAACGGCTACCTTGGCGACATGCTTGCCGCGATGTCCAAGTCCTTCGCCGACGCCACGGCGCGGCGCGGAGCTGTGTTGCTCGTGGACGAACTCGATGCCATCGGAGATCGCGCCACGATGCGGGGAGATCATGCCTTCTACGAAGGCAACGTCATCGGCAGATTTCTTGAACTGACGACGCATGCGCTCGAACAGCCCGGCACAATCATCGTCGGAGCTACAAACTACGGACACCTCATCGACAACGCTGTCCTGCGATCCGGACGCCTCGAGAAACACGTGTACCTTGAGTTGCCCGAGGACGAGGAGCGCGCGGAAATCCTCGCCTATCATTTTAATCAGGCCCTACCTGCGAAGGACCTGCGTGAAATCACGGACAAGCTAAGGCTCGTCACACCCGCCGACCTGGAAAAGCTTGCGCGAGCGGCAAAACGAGCGGCGAGGATTCGAAAGGGGCTTCTTAGTATCCAGGACGTCAAAGCCATTCTTCCAGCGCAGGTTCCGCTTCCCGAAGCCGTCGTTCACCGCATCTGTGTGCATGAGATCGGTCACGCACTTATGGCGATGGCATCGGGGTCAGCAGATGTGATCAGCATCAGAGTCGAATCCCATATGGTGGAGGGCCAGTTCGTGCAGGACGGCGGTCGGCTGCATTACAAAATACACAATGAAGCGCTTCCGTCGGACAAGGATTTGCTCGCCAAGATCAGGATCATGCTGGGCGGGACCGCGGCTGAGGAAGTTGTGTTCGGCAACAGATCCATAGGCGCTGGCGGCGTCGAAGGGAGCGATCTGGACCAGGCTACCCGGCTCGCTTACCGGCTGGTTGGCAGCTATGGCCTGGGGAAATGGCTTCGTTACCAGATGGGTGCAAATCGCGTGGACGAAACCTTTGTACCGGCGCCAGAGCTTCGAGCCGAAGTCGATGGGATCCTTGCGCGGGAATATCGGGCGACGAAGGAGTTGCTCAGCAAGGAAAAGGCTCATCTCATGCGGCTCGCCGCCGAACTCGTTGTCGATCGAAAATTGCTGATCGACAAAAAATGAGGACGGCCACGTCACGCGGCAAGGATTCACTTGCCGTCGCAGTGAGGCAAGAGAAATTAGGACATGTGTGGAAAGCGGGGCTCGCGTGGAATTCACCGTCTATTGCCACGAAATCATCTCGGCGTCGGATGTAGGCCTCCACTTCGCTGCGACACTCGCAAAGTCGAAAGCGGAAGTGGGTGAATATCGCAAGGCTCTCCGAACGATCAATCCGACAGGCGAACCGCTGGGCACTTTGGCTATTTATGAGATGGTTCTGCGGATGCCCGACGTGGCGACGATGGTCGACCTTCTCAACTCCCCAGAATCCCTCCTTAGGACTTGCTTGATGAGCAGGAAGCTTGTGGCGCTGACGGCCGATTAAGTTCCTAAAATCCGCCGCGCGAAACGATGATTTCGCCGCGGGCATCCGTCTACCCGCTGAGCGAATTACACAAGCTTGACATCCATAAAGTTGTACACAATCCTCTGAAAAACACGGAGGGATGGCCCTATGAGGCTGAAGAGTTTTAGCGTGTCGGAGTTTCGCAGCATCATTGCTTCTGGCGAGATCACGCTTGGAGACGTAACATGCCTTGTCGGTAAGAACGAAGCGGGAAAGACGGCTCTCCTGAAGGCCCTTTACAAGCTATCGCCGATGTCCACTACCGATGCCAGATTCGACGTGACGGATGACTACCCGCGCAAGGATCTGGGCGATTACCAGCACGAAGTCGACGAGGGTGTCAGGGGTCAAGCCGTCCCTATACGTGCGACGTTCGAATTGACCGACGCGGAGGTTTCATCCGTAGCAAACCTGTTCGGGCCTAAGGCTCTGACTTCAAACGTTCTTACGTTGGAGAAATCATACGACAATAGACGGGTCTACTCACTGGACTTTAACGAGACGGAGGCCCTGAAGTACGTCGTTTCGTCCGCCGAGCTGGAAAGTGCCGATCTTGCGGCTGTCGGCGACGTCCAGACATGGAAGGGCTTGGGGAACCGACTGGCGGAGCTGGCCGCATCGCCCACCGGAGCGAAGCTAAAAATGCTCGTTGATAAGATCAACGACAAGGGTTCCGGAGGTGGCTACTATGCGTACAATTCTATCTTGAGCAGGAGCGTTCCGGAGTTCCTCTACTTCGACGAATATTACCAAATGGTTGGTCACGATAACGTTGAGGCCCTCATCCAACGGCGCGACAGCGAAGACTTACGGCCGTCGGACCACCCGCTTCTAGGCTTGATCAATCTTGCCCGGCTCAGCCTCGACGACTTGATCTCGTCCAAAAGGACGATGGAGATGGTCAACAAGCTGGAGGCAGCAGGAAACCATTTGACCCGCCAGATCCTCAAATACTGGTCACAAAACAAGCATCTTCAGATGAAGTTCGATGTCCGCGAGGCGATGGCCGACGACCCGGTCGAAATGAGGAGCGGGCATAACATCTGGGGCCGCGTCTACGACCAGGTGCATTGGGCGACCACGGAGCTGAGCTCCCGATCACGAGGCTTCGTCTGGTTCTTCTCGTTCCTCGCTTGGTACGAAGATGTGAAACGAGCTCGCAAGAACATTATCCTCCTTCTCGACGAGCCGGGCACCTCGCTACACGGTCGCGCACAGGGCGATCTTCTACGGTATATCGAACAGGAGCTGCGTCCGCACCATCAGGTAATCTACACCACGCACTCGCCGTTCATGGTGGATCCTCAGCACTTCGACCGAGTCAGGATCGTGCAGGACAGGGGCATCGATTCTGACGATCCATTACCGCGGGAAGAGGACGGAACGAAAGTCCTGGAAAACGTGTTCGACGCCTCCGACGACAGTCTCTTCCCGTTGCAGGGTGCACTCGGCTACGACATCAGCCAGACACTTTTCATCGGACCCAACTCTCTCGTCGTGGAAGGACCATCGGACCTCTTTTACCTTCGGGGTATGAGCAGTCTCCTCGAAAGAGAAAAGCGAACCGGGTTGAGTCCGGAATGGACGCTTACGCCCGTCGGCGGAAGCAGCAAAATCCCTACTTTCGTGGCCATGCTGGCTCCACAAAGGGGCATGAACGTCGCGGTTCTCGTCGATATCCAGGCTAGCGACCGGCAGACTGTGGAAGGGCTTTATAAGAAGAAGCTGCTCGACCAGAAAAACGTCCATACGTTTGCCGATTTCACTGGCCTTGTAGAATCCGACGTAGAGGACATGTTCGAGCGCGACTTCTACGTCAATCTAGTCAACGAGGAGTTCCGCGGGCAGCTATCGTCGAAGATAACGGCTTCTAAACTCAACCGGAACCTACCTCGCGTACTGCGCGCCCTTGAGGAGCATTTTCAAACGTCGCCTCTGAAATCGGGGCAGTTCGGACATTACAGACCTGCACGCTACTTCGCTGAAAACCTTGCTGTTCTCACGCCCAAAATCTCCGAGGAAACGAAGAACCGCTTCGAGGCATTGTTCAAGAAACTGAATGCTCAATTATGACAGGCGCGGCATTCTCAACGGGCATTGGTGAGCAGCATGTTACTTTGAGGGCACCGCTTCGGAAAGGTCCGCTGACTCAAACGCCGCGCGGAGCCCGGTGGACGTCTGGCTTCCAAAGGCAGCAAAAGAGCCCGCTCTTCACCAATGAAACCTTACGCTCTCCATAAGCGAAATGCGATCCATCTGAAGCGCGTTTGCAGGTGACGTCATGTCCGGGTACCAGAACTCGTTCGCCGACCGGTTCGCGCTGATCGCCGGCGAGGGCGTGCTGTCGAAGGCGCTGACCGACGCCAGGGCGAAGTTCGAAAGGGTTTCAGAGAAGGAGCGGGCCGAGCGCGCCAAACTCGGCGAGGTTCGCGATAGTCTCGCCAGGATCGAAAAGATCCCCGAAGTACAGAAGCGAGCGCTCTCGCTAAACTACGTCCTGCTTTCCGCGGGCAAGACGTAGGCCGCAAGGATACTCCGCGTCTCCCTCAACGAGAAAATCGTCTTTATTCCAACGCTCGCCTTCAAGCTAAAGAAGGTCTCCAGCGTGGGTCCGCGATCAGCCACCAGCCATCAGCCCGGTGAGATCGTTAATCCCAATCCGCCGATTTCAGGCCAAGGCTGCGGGCGTTTTCCGAGACTGCACGTTTCAAGCCATCGCCTGCTCCATCTGGGAACTCGGCCGAAATTTCCACGACAAGGCGGACGGTCGCATTTGGATCGGATGTGAGCACCGACACGATTTCCTCGGCGATCTGCACAAGGCGCATCTTTGCGGTCGCGGGCGGAACCTCGGCGGAACCGTAAAAGGTTTTCGGCTTCGTAGGGCCTGACGTAGGTGTGATTGCCACCGGCGGCGATGTGCTCCCGCCATTGAAAACATAGACATTCGGCGCCTCGGCCACGCCGCCTGCCGCCGTGGCAGTGGAAACAGGCGGAGTAGCGGCAGGTTGTGCCTCCCGGTTTGCTTCCTCATAGGCTTGAGCTGCTTGAGGCTCGATCAAAAGCAATGTGTCATCAAAGATGACAGTGCCACCGCCGAAGTAAAAGCCCTCAAACTTGCCATCTGCTTCCCCATAGGCGGTGCCAAAAAAGTCCTTGCCTGCTACCCCAGCCTGGATCGCCTGCGACAGAACATCCCGCGTCTTGAGGCGCGGCATGTAGAGATAGCGCAGGGTGTCCTCGAAGAACCCGGCCGCGTTTGCCGCTCGCTTCCCGCCCTTCCAGTAAAGCTCTTTAAGCTTGGTGCGCAGGTGGATCGGCGACCAAGTGGTGATAACCAGTTCGTTGTCGATGCAAACTCGCTCGATGTCCGCGGCGATCGAGCCACCGGCAGTATTTAGGGCGAATGCCTCAATTCCGGGCTTCGGATCGGTTGCTGCATCCTGCATCGGGCAGAGTAGCCATTTGTAGCATTCGCGGACCACGCGCGGCAGCGCGTCCTCTGCACTCTTCAGTTCTTTCTCGGCCTGATTTTTCTGCAAGAGGTCGATGTTCAGGCGGCCCTCTTTCACGTCCTCGACAATCGAACCCCATGCGAGCGCGACGCGTGTTGCGTCCATAAGACGGGAAAGCGCAGCATGATCTGGTGCAAGGAAAAGGAGTCGGTTGCTGCGGTATCGCGGCTTGGGGCCGTTTTTGCCAATTGTCTCCAGCACCGCTTCAAAGGCGAGGCGATTTTCGTCGCGGGCGTACCAAGTTTCCGGCGGCAGCACGAGCAAGCGCAGGGCGGTGTCATCCGGCACGTCGCCATGCGGCGCGAAGATATGCACGCCGTCGAAATAAGTGAGGCTGCCAACGGTCTGTTTCAACGCTCCTGCGATCTTGCCGCGCACCTCCGTGCGGTCGTCGAACCGGCGCTTCCGATCCTCCATTTCCCGCCGAAGATTTGCGCGGGTGTCGAACCAGAAGCGCGTCGCGTCATGACTCTTGTCGCCCGAGGAATTGAGATAGTGCAGCCGGTCGGCCAGCCGGCCGAGCGCATCGGCATAGACGGACGCCGCCTGTCCCGGCTGAAGGCAGCCGAGAATGATATGGGCGCGGTCAATGCCGCGAGCGACGACCTTGGACGCGACCGACGACGGGGCGCTGCCGAGGAAGACCGTGCGCGCAATGCGCCGAGCCGCACCCACTTGACCGAAGCGCGGCTCCTTGTTCTCAAGCGCGGTCGTCTCGGCGCGGTCGCCGTCGATGTCGCGCTCGATCACAGCGTCCCATCCTGCGGGCAGATAATAGGTCAGCTCGTTGCGGCTGCTGCCATCATAAAGCGGCAGGCTACCAGGCATGATGAGCAGGTCTTTGTTGTCGTCCTTCCACAGCCGGAAGATGACCTTCGCCATGAGCTTCAGGACGCCCCGCGTGCGCTGAAAACCGTCAATGGTCGTCCAGTCCTCAAAGAGGCGATCAAAAACCTCAGGGTGGATCGGATAAGCGTGCAGCAGTCGGTCGTAGTAGTGTCGTTCTTGTGTATCGGCAGGAAGCTTCACACCCTCGGCGATGTAGGCGTCGGCGAAGGCGCGGCAAACGCCTTCGCGGGTCTTCTCGTCGCGTACCGGCTCGAATAGCCGGCGGCGCACGATCTCGAAGGCTTCCTCGGTCGCCACTGGCTTCCAAAGCGCTTGTACACGCCCAAAGGTCTTTTCGAGTGCTCGCAGAGCCGCGGCGCCGCGCTGACTCCCCGCTTCAAGATCGGATTCCGGCAACGATGCGAGCACGATGGCACGCGGCACCAGCTTCGCGGCTTCGGTGAGAGCCTGCACGAAGGAGAGGTTCGAATCGTAGCTACCCCCACTGATCGGCTGTGATTCTGGGAATTGACGGATATAGGCCACCAACTCATCGATCAGCACTACGCATGGAGAGTGACGTTCCAGAAGATCGCGTAGCACGTCCTTGCCGGGCGATGTGCCAGTGACGTCAGCCTCGGCGAGAAGCGCGAAGGCTTCCGCCCCGCCAAGCTGCCACGCCATCTCGCCCCACAGGGTCTTGATTGTCTGGCTCCCGCGCTTCCATGGCTGGCCCGGCGCGTGCGCAACGCCGTCCAGCACTGCGACGCGGGCCTGCGGCACATCCATCAAGCCGGCCCGGTCGACAAGCGCAGAGATACCAGCCAGGTCGGACAGGGCACATTTGCGGGTGGCAAGGTGATAGACGGCCAACATGGTGTGCGTCTTGCCGCCGCCAAAGGCGGTCTGAAGCTGCACGACCGGCTCACCGCCCCGTCCTGTGAGGCGCTGCGCAACCTGCGTTAATAGAAGCGCCATGCCCTCGGTGATAAAGGTGCGGTCGAAAAACGCGCCGGCATCCTGATACTCGCGGCTGGCCTTGCCAGTGTTGACCGCTGTGATGTCGGCGGCGAACTCTGACTGTTGGAAAGTGCCTTCAAGCACGTCCCGATGGGGTACAGCCACTTCTCTCCAAGGTTTCATCGTCGGCTCCCCTTTAACCAAACAAGTCGCTTTGACGCGCCTTCGGTGCCATTGCGGCGCCGGACTCGATGGCGCCCCAGCTTGTTATGATTTCGTTATAAGCACGGGCATCCTCCGCCCAGCCTGCTCGCTCGCAAAGCGTGTAGAGGCGATAGGCAAGCTGACGCGTCGGCTCGGCCTTAGCCGCGATGGCCGCAAGCACTTTGCCGGCGCCGCTTTCGCCGTCAGTCTTGAACACGCGGATCAGATGATGCAGGGCTTCCCACACGGGCAAGCGTGCGTCGTTCGTTGGGTCCCATTCGGCAGGGTACTCAGCCCACTTCAATAGCCGCACAATGCCACCCATGGCTAACAGCACGCCCGACTGCTTCACACCGTCAACACTCGTACCTTTGGCGCGTGCGAGCGTATCCGCCTCGCCGAACCGGCCTTCCTTCCAGCCGTATTGCTCGAACCAATGCAAGCAAAATTGGGAGTCGTGATCGAAGTCATCCTCGGCGAGGAAGCGATTGATAAGCCGCAACGCCGTTTGCACAGTCATTGGAGTGCCGTCCGCCTCCAGGACAGCAGCATATTTCGAGAACACCGCCATGCCGGGGCCGATAATGGCTTGAGAGAGATCAACCGGCGCGACGGGGGAACGGTCTTCTCCGGAGCCGCGTGTCATCTCGTCCAGCGCCTCGGGCAGAACCTGGTTCAACTCCCGTTGGAACACACGGCGGGAAATGGTATCCGCCGTAGCCGAACGCGGACGACAAACCAGAACAATGCTCGACGCAAGCGCATTGGATTCCTGCCCGCGCATCCGATTGCCCAGCTCGGTGCGCATCGGCCATGTGCCGGTAAGAGCGAGCCCGGATCGGATCACCGCATCCAAGAAAGTTTCCCAACCCGTACTAGACGTGCCCGTGTCGTTTTGCGTCTCGGACTGCTTGAAAGCGTAGTAAATTGTGACCGGAAATGACGGGTGTGCCTGAGTTGCTAGGCGTTGCATGGCCTGCGTCATACCGTGGAGAAAGAACTCCTCCGCCCCCTCCCTGCCGCCATGGCGAGCGGGGGTAGCGACCAACTCCTCCGCTTTGGGGACGGCGACAGTTGCAAAAAGTTCTGGATAAACTGGCTTCAGTGTTTTTCGCAGCCAAACATAGAAGAAATCTGATAGATCAGCATATCCAATATTGTCGTAGTATGGGGGATCGGTAGATACGACTTTATTTTGGCTTATTGTTTGTTGTTGAGCATCGCTTTGGATCGCAAATCCTTCGGCTTGGGTTGAAGCTGCAGCCGTAGACAATAAATTATCCGCAGCGTATTTTACTGCATTAGTCCAACATATCGCCTTATCTCCGAGAAGATTTGAATCAGGAAAGTCCCACGTCATTGGAAGAGCTTGACGCTTATAGGTCTGCATGACCTGCTCGCCGGATGGCTTCCAGGTAGCGATTGAACTTCCGTAGTCTGCAAGACGACTTATAGCGAACGCTAAATAGACGCCCACAGCCTGCGCGTAGGCTAAGGCTGAATTGCCGCCATCGTTAAGCGGAATTCCATCGTCATCCACGCCGGCACTGATGGCATCCCGTCTAATCACTTCGATCACATCGGATACGAGATCGCTAAAGGTGGTGAGGGCAACAAGTTGGCGCGCAGTGAAAAGATCACTCCAGGCCGTCATTCCATAGTTACCGATACGGAATCCAAGGGCCTGCTGAAAGAACTCCAGTTCAGGCTTCCACAATGGTTGGGCCTTGTTTGCCGCATCTTCTTGCTCGGAAGTTGGGGGGAGGTATATGCGACCGTTTCGGCCTTCAGCGATAACAGCCAATAGCCGGGCGCCCATACGTCCAGCCTTGGCCTCGCTTCTGATGTAATCAGCACTAATAGGTGCCTGTGAGAGTAGGCATCGGAAGTTGCCACGCGAAAACTTCGTCCCTTCGTCCGAGTCCTTTGGGGCTTTTCCGACTTTTACCGTAAGGCGGTAGGTATCACCGCTGACAATGGGTTCCACATAGGCTTCTTTGCCCGCCTTGCTTGACAATATGAAGGTCGAGACCAGCGGCACATTTACATGGCGAAAGGCTGGGTTGGGGCTTTTGACCGTCCGCGCCCAAATCGTGGTCAAAACATTAAGTCGCTGTCCGACAAGCGGCATTACATCAGGCCGTTCTCTTGCCATGTCGGCTGTGATTTCGACAGGCGGATATAGGTTGCCGATACGCTTCTGCGCCTGATCCCGTATCCACTGTCCGTAGTGGCGTACGTCCTCAGCGAGGCCCCGCACACCCGCCCATTGTCTACTCCAAGCATCCTGACTGTCGCGGGCAACCGGGCTAACCGGCGGCCGACCAGCAAATTTCGTTGGAATCTCGATCATCGCCTTGTTGATGAGGACGGCGACTGGATTGAGGTCGGACGCATAGGATTCCAGACCGAGACGCTGCGCTTCCAGGGGTAATGCTCCCCCGCCAGCGAAGGGGTCATGAAAGGCGGGCAGCCTTTCAGGATCGAACAGTTGCGCCGCTCGTGGATGGTCCTTATTGAGATCGCAGGTCTCACGCCATGATCTAAGAATCTCGGCGCGGGCTTTTTGCAGGACGGCCTCGTTGGTCGAGTTCTCCCATTTGACCATTTCTTTGATGATTGCGAACAGGCGGTTGCGACTGGCCGCCCAGCTTGCCTTAATGTTGTTCGGCGGTATGTCGCCAGGGCGTTCAAGCTCCCACTTCCATGAAGGGTCGTTGACCATTTGCGCGAAGATCACGGCGCGCGCTGCTGCCAGCGGGCGTCGTGCCCACCAAAGATGCAACCCTCGTGGATGCGCTCCTATACCCGGCTGCTTTTCGTGCGCGCATGCTTCGTTGATCGCATCCAATGGCAGCGCGACCTCGATCAGCTTCTTCGGGGTTTTGACAGTAGCGGTCATTCTTATTGTCTTTCAGTCAACACATGCCGGATTGCCGTGTAAAATGGCAGATTGCGAGCGCACTCAAGCTCTTCCGCAAAGTATGAGCAAATATCATCGGGTGGCCAACCTTCGTTGAATGCAGTGTCAGCGTCGTCAACGTATCCCGACACAGCGATTTTGCGCATGACACGCAGTCGCCCCCACTCGGCATCAAGCGAAAGGATGCGTAACGTCTCCCTAGCGCGGTGTTCGTCCACCGCCGAAAGGCCATGCCTGATGCTGATCGTGCCGTCTGCCTGAAAGACAAAGAAAACGTCGGGGTCGTCGAAGCACGGGTTTATCAGGTCGGCTACGTCGTATTGACCTGCGCCGTTATCTTTGAAGTGGCCGCAGGAGTCCGTTTGGTCGCAAGACCAAAAGAGGTTATCCCAATCGAAAGTCAACGCGGAATGCAGGCTTTTCCGCCGGAAATGCTCTATGTGCTGGCCGAGTGAGTCGATGTCGCCCTCGCAATAGGCGCAGCGCCGACCTTGCATCGCTTCCAGATGCATTCTAATTTCCGCCTTGTGGCCGGAGATTACGTCCTGCCACGAGTGCGTGCTGTGATGATAGCCACCCAAGCAAGGCGGCGCGGGGTAGACAATGCGATCAAGTCTCCACATCTCACGCGCTCTCCGGCCGGCTCTTGGCGAGCCGGAACCGTTGGAAACGGATGAGGCGATCCGCCTCGAGCATGACCGGATGGCTTTCGCCGTAGTGCGCGTTCAGGCGATACCGCAGGGCTGACGCTTCCTGGCCCTCGGCTTCGCCCGCCTCGATGAGCTTACGATAGGCGCTTAAAGCGGTCGATTCCTCAAGCGCTGGAACGGGGTCCACGTCCATTACGGTAGCGAGGACATCCGCACTCTCGACCCCGCGGGTCTGAACCAAAGGCGTCTCAACCACTACGTCCCCGTTCTTGACGTGAAGGACACGGATCGATGATTTTTCGACCGTCGACAGCACATGCGGGCTATGCGTGCTAACGATGATCTGTAGGGCAGGAAACGCGCTTTGCAGCAAGCCAAGAACCTGCTGCTGCCAGCTTGGATGTAGATGCATATCCACTTCATCTACGATGAGGACGCCAGGAGTCTTGAGCGCGGCCTGATCGCTCAGTTGTGGATTGAGACTAGCGCAACGCCGCGCGACGTCTGCGACAAGCGCAAGCATGGTGCGGACACCATCGCTCAGCATGGACAACGGCAGTTCGCCGCGCCCGTCGTGCTTGGCTGTCAGAGTATGAAGCTCGTCATCCCAACGAAGATTCGACCAGCCGGTTGGCTGCAGAACGGTGTCGGTGGCGGTCTTCACACCTTCGATCATCGCGAGATTAGTTTGCAGGCTCTCCCGATATAACGGCGACGCCGTCTGCCTGAAGCGATGCTCAAACCACGCCGAAATGCCCTTGAAGGACGAAGACGAGGTGAGGCAGTCGGCATATCCGGCTACGCGCTCATCAACATTCGTAACGGAGGAACGGCGATATTCGGTCTGGCGCTGCTCGTTCCAGAGGCGGCCCGTTCCATAATAGGCGATGAGCGGAAGTACCGCCGTATCGGATAAGAATGGTTGTGCAGCCATACTTATCGGGCCGAGGTTCCGGGTGCTCGGGCGTACTTTGTCACCGTACGTTCTGACGGCGCTCCTCCAAGTTACTGAAGTGGCCTGAACGGTCGCTTGCGCTTCGTATTCGACTGGGAGGCAGGGAGACATTTTATGCTCCTGACCGGGGATCAAGCGCACATCGCTCCGCTCGATCCGCCAAATCTTCTCGAGCGGATAAAGCGTGTTAACGAAGACCGAAAGAGCAGCGCCGGCGGCGTCGAGCACCGCGGTCTTACCGCTCCCATTCTGGGCGACCAGAACTGTGAGACCGGAATGGAATTCGATTTCGCAATTAGCGAAGCACCGAAAATTTGTCAGCGAGAGCTTGTCGAGACGCAGCGCCATCATCGAACCTCTGCTTTTGCAAGCAAATCGCCCAAACTGAAATTAATAGACGCCACCCCCCAACCGGGTTCGCGGTCAAACGGACTGGGAATATAATATGGACCGTCGACGACATCGTTCTCGCCGACGATGGCGACCGCTAGTACGAACTTGTCGCCCTGGTTGAAGGCATAGAGCATTTCGTTTCGGGTGATCGTGACGGTATTCGCGCCCTTCACCCGCCCCTTGACTTCGATGTGTTTTGGATCGGGTTGTCTGCCATCAACGGCCGGCGGGTAGGAAGTCAAATCCCAGCCGCATTTTGCGGCAGTGACATCGACGACACGACAACCACGAGCTTCCTCGGCCTTCCGAACGGCTGTCATGGCGAGCCGTTCAATGCGTGAGCGCGCAGCCGCGTCGCCCGCGAAGTTCGCCGTTACCGGATCAATTGGCTCGTCGCCGCGCAGCTTGATCATTAATCCAGCCGGCACAATCAGCGCCGCGCCCAGCACGACTGGCGTACCGTTCACGACATGGCGCATGGCCTGAAGCTCTTTCTTCCGATTGTCCAAACGACCCTGAAGGTCGCCAAGCGTGCGCTCGACATTCTGAAGGTTGAGGCGGACGTCTTTTCCGGCCACGGCGTCGTCCCTCAGTTTCATCCAACGGTCCTGCCAGAACGCGATTTCCTTGCTCAACCGCTCATGAACGGCGTTCAGCGTCTTCTCAACGTTGTCGATACGCCGCTGAGCAACCTCGCCATAGTGCTCTGGTACCAGCGTTGTCGCGGCGAAAGACAATGCACCCGCTTCGTGACCGGAGGACAGCCAAGGTCTGTCGAGCAAATCCTTGAGTAAGGGACGTTCAGCTTCCGGGAGAGGCTCAAGGTCGAGGTGAGGCGCCCATCCGGCGAAGGTCGTTTTTCCGTCAGGACCAACCCGAACAAACTGCAGGCGCTTGGATAGGACTGTATTGTCGCCGGACTTGATCTCATGCGTCAGCAGGAACAGCAGCGCTGGGTCGAGTCCGTCATCGGATGGGTCAACAAGGATTGAACCCTGCCGAAGAAGGTTGGTATGCTGCTCTAGTATCATATCCGACATAGCAAGCATGAGCGGATGGCCGGGGTGCATCAGAACGGCACGCTCCAGCCCCGCCCTGTCGAGCGGCTGGATGGCCTGGCGCTCAAAGCAAATTCGGCTGTAGCGTCGCAAAACCGGCTCATGGTCGCGGCGGTTTCGGCCGTTTTGGCGGCGATCCCGCTCGCGGATGGCCGATGGAACGTGGCTAATCTCGTAGCGGCCGGCCTCTCGCGGGTGTGCTGTGCCGCCGAGCGCGTCGAGCGCTTTGGAGAAAAAGGCTCGGACGAAGTAAGGCTGAAGCCGCCGTGCCTCCGCCTTCTCCATTTCTTCCTTCACGGCGAACAGACGTTCAGGACTCATGGTCTCTTGAGCGAGAGCATTGCGATTCAAGAGGGATTTCAAGTGGTCGTGGTCGAGTGCCTTGTCGATCTTTAACGTGAGACGCGCGCGTACATCCGGGCGATCACCGTAGCGGATCGCCTCGACCAGCAGGTCCTTCAGGCTGGTTTCCTCGAAAACCTCGCCGAGAACGTCGAACACGCGCCCGTGCAAGGCCTGGCTCTCGACCTCCAGCTTCAGCAGCAGGCGGTGGTAAACATCACCCTCGCGTGTTTCCTTGGCGACCAAATTCCACAGGTGGCAGACCTCGGTTTGCCCGATGCGGTGAATACGGCCGAACCGCTGCTCCAGCCGGTTCGGGTTCCACGGCAGATCATAGTTGACCATGAGGTTCGCGTTCTGAAGGTTGACGCCTTCGCCTGCGGCGTCGGTCGCTACCAGCACGCGGACGTCGGGATCGGAGCGGAAGAGCGCCTGAAGGCGGCGGCGCTCGTCGCGGTGTGTCCCACCGTGGATTGTCACGATGGCATCTGGATTGCCGAGCACACCTGCAATCCGCGCCTGAAGGTAGTTCAGAGTATCGCGGTGCTCCGAGAAAATGATTATCTTGCGCTGGCGACCGGAGGCGTCGCGCATTTCGGGATTGTTCTGAAGGATTCTCGATAGCTCGTCCCATTTGCGGTCCTGCCCGGAGGCGACGACAGCTTTGGCCTGCTCCTCCAGCCCCTTCAAGATAACGATTTCAGCTTCAAGTTCGGCGACTGTCTTGGCTGCGGTCGCGTCGTCGATCAGGTTTTCCTCGAGAGATTCCTGTTCCTCAGCGCTAAGGTCATCGTCATCCTCTGGTGCGCTGGCATAAGTTTCGGCAACGGCCTGACGCCCCTTGATTCCGAGTTTTTCGCCGCGCAACCGGCTCTCCAGCCGCTCGCGGCGGCGCTTCAGGGATTGGAAGATCGCTTCGGGGCTAGAGGCGAGGCGCCGCTGCAGCGCTGCGAGAGCGAAGCCCACTGAACCCTTTCTCGCGCCTTCGAGCTGGTCGGCTTTGCCCATCTCGGTCTGTACATAACTGGTCACGGCCTCGTATAGGGACGCTTCGATCTGCGAGAGCTGGTAATTGGCCGTGTACGCCTTGCGTTCCGGAAAGAGCGGCGTGTTATCGAACTTCACCAGCTCTTCCTTAACCATGCGGCGCATTAGGTCCGAGGCATCAACCTTGTGAACGCCGTCGCGGAATTTGCCGTAGAAGCGGTCGGAGTCGAGCAATGAAAGGAAAAGCTGGAAGTCCGCTTCCTTACCATTGTGTGGTGTCGCAGTCATCAAGAGCAGATGACGGGCATGGGCGCCCAGCTTTTCGGCGAAGCGGAAGCGGCCGGTCTTTTCCAGCTTGGAGCCGAAATAGTGCGCGGAGAGCTTGTGTGCTTCGTCAAAGACCGCCAAGTCCCAGCCAGGAGCGCAGAGTTTGTCCTGGAGTTCCTCGCTGCGTGAGAGCTGGTCTAGCCTGACGATAAGGCGGGGATAGTCGTCGAACGCATTTCCGCTCGGCGAAGTCTGCTCCAGAAGTGACGAATAAACATAAAACTCCAAACCGAATTTTTCGTAAAGCTCGTCCCGCCACTGCTCAACGAGGCCACCAGGCGCAACGATCACAATGCGGTGCGAATCCGCACGCATAATAAGCTCACGGATATAAAGGCCTGCCATGATGGTCTTGCCCGCTCCGGGATCGTCCGCGAGTACGAATCGCAAAGGTTGCCGAGGCAAGAGCGACTCATAAACGGCGGTAATCTGGTGCGGCAGTGGCTCAACATTCGAGCTATGGACAGCCATCATGGGATCGAAGAGAAACGCAAGGTCGATCCGCTTGGCCTCACAAGCAAGTTGAAACGCCGCGCCATCGCCGTCGAAGGAAAACGGCCGCTCTGCAGAGGCAACCTCGACAGTGCGTTCGTCGCCTCTATTTAGAAGCCGTTCCTTTATGCCACCATCAGGGGTCCGATAGATTAGCTGGACAGATCCTTCGCTGAGCGGGATGAGCGCGACAACCATCACCACTTGCGACGGCTCAATCCCAGATAGACTTTGACCAGACTTTATTTCTTCGAGCTTCACGTACCGCGCTACCCCTTTTGACGACACCAACCTCTAAACACATCTCGGCGATAATGCGATAGTTTTCGAATCCTAGGTCGTCAGCGTTGGATTTTCCTGTGCGGCCGGGCGAAGTTCACCCACGTCTAAGTCGACTACCACCGCTAGATCGTCAATCAACTGCTCGAGTTCATAGATGGCGTCGAAGGCCGAGAGCAGATTCTCGTCATCGGGGCGACAATTTTTGCGAGGTGTTGAGGACGGCTTCCGTGTAGACTTTCTGCATGAAGGTCACATCGATGTCAGGTGCCTGCCGGAGTATTCTCGGACTTGCTCGATCCTGTCGCCAGTGGTCTTCAACATGCTTCACTCTCGAGCAGGCCTGGCGGCGCTGATGATTGAGAAAAGCTGATACCGGCAGCTCGATCAGCTCCATGAAACCATAGGTCTCGGATCTTGGCGTCGTCGCTTTTTGGCAAGGGATCAGCGTTGCGAACGCGAAACGTAGTGGGAAGATTGACGGATGTTCCAAATACAAGAGCGTGTTGCTTTGGCAGCGACGGTAGGCGCTTCAGGACAGCGTCAGAGATGAACGGTGTCATTTGCCGGATCTGGGACAGGTCATCAGGATTCTGGATACGATGGACTACGAAGTTAGAACACTGGGAAAGCACCGTCTTCGACAGCTCGCTCGGTCGTTGAGAGGCGACGAGAAGAAAGAGGCCGTACTTCCTGCCCTCTTTCGCAATCCTCTCGTATATACGGTGAGCGTCGATCGCAAATCGCGACGGAGTTTCAGAAATGTATCGGTGGGCTTCCTCAAGGAGAAGATGTACGGGGAAGCGGTTCCTGGGGTCGGCCTGCCTGAGCAGCCTGAAAGTCATTCTCGCGAGAACGGATGAGACGAGTTCGACGACCTCGTCCTCGACGTCGTTCATGTCGACGACGACGATCTGGGCGTCTTTGATGAGCTTGCCGCCGGGGCCAGCTTCACGGAGGCCGAGCAATGTTTTAAGAAACGTTCCAGTTGTCGGTGCGTCGCCTTCGGTTGGTAGCTCGTGACGCAGAAATCGGAAGTCGGACCGCTCCTTCAAGGATTTCAGCCGGGTCACCATTTGCGAGCAGTAGTCGCGTATTTGCCGATTGCCATGCGACTCTTCATAGAGGATCGCAAAGTCCAGACACTCCTCGAGATCATCGAAAGCAAAAGGGGTGCGGTCGTATGAGGGAAGCTTGATCTCTTCCCGAACCTTCTCTCCGACCTTTTCAAGGAACGGCACGAGATTATTGTTGGCAAAGTTCCCGAATTGGAAATTGGCGCCGTAGGCGCGCAGCAGTGCCAGGTTAAGATCCTTGGTCGGGTACCTCTGTAGGAGAGAGACGACGCGATGGAACTTCGACACGGGAGAGTCGCCGTCCGCTCCCCGAAAGCACTCGATGATGCATCTAGCCATGAAATGCTCTTTGACGAGCAAGGCTTCCGGGGAGTCCTTTCTGAATAATCCGGTCAGACCCAGAGCTGTTCTTAGCACGGGCATCTGCGTGCGCTCGCTCGCTTGGAGAAGCAGCTCCCATTCGGTCTGGTCGAGGAACCAGTGAGGGAGCCTGAAGCGGCCGGGTTCTGCGGATCCATCAAGGACCAGACGTGAAACCCCAATACCTTCATCCGCTGCCAACGGGGATAGCGATTGCCAGTACTCGCCATTCACGTCAAAGACGATGAATGTCGCGCCGCGTGCGCGGTGTTCGTCCGGTTTCTGAAATAGCGACTGCAGCACCGAAGAGATCGTGCAGGACTTCCCGCTGCCTGTGTTTCCGAGAACCGCTGTGTGTGCGCCAAAGAATTCGTCGATCTTGACCTTTACGTCGTAACCTTCGAACACGACCGACCTCCCGATCGAGAGAGCGTTGTATCGGGTGGGAAGCGCCTGGCCGCCGGGATCCGGCGGCTGCTCGGTAACGACTTCCGTCTCGAAAACCCTGTCGAGTTCTGCGTCGAGCGCGTAGAGCGCGTCTGCATAGAGAGATGGATAGATTGAGACGCCGAAGCGAAATTTAGCGCCGCGAACCTGCGGAAGCATGCCGACTGGCACCACGTCTAGGTATTTCGCTGAAGCTGCCTTGTCCATGTCGCCGCTGCCGTGACCCGGATTTCCAGAATCCCGTTCGCGGAGGCCGACAACCTCGACGACCACGTATTCATCTTGGACTGGAACCATTAGGAAGGACCCGAGCCGAGCGACGTAATGGACGTCGTCGAAGCCGACTACGGTGAAATTGTCCGTTCCAGAATGCATCTCGACTACGAACCGGTCGGCAGCGACCGAAACGATTTTACCAATCGCTCTCTTCCTGTCATCTCGGCTCATTCGGCCTCGCCTCTGCTGGCGGCGCCCATAGTCTCAAGTACTTTTCTGACCGCTTCGTCGATGCGTTCCGTTGGACGCTGGGGCATGAATTCTTCGACGATCGTGTCGAAGTAATGCGCTTTCTGTCCCTTTTCACGGCCATCACCGCCGATGATCCAAATACGAGGATCTTCCAGTGCTCGAAGCTTCGCGATCTCGCCGCCGAGCTCCGGATCGACGAAGATGACCAGTCTGAACGTCGGAATGGTGAGGGCTTGGTAGATGATGTTGTTGATGTGCTCGTCGCCGAAGGCGTATCCCATCGTGAACAGCACGCTCTGCTCCCGGACGACCCGCGACTGGAATTCACGGAACAGGTCCGAATAGGGGGATCCGAGACTCGAATTCTGTTTTGCTGGCGTGGGGTAGATCATGACCTTGCCAGGCTGCTTGCCCGGAGCCATCTCCCTTATCGGAAATAGTCCATGGTCGTCTTCGGTCCAGGTGATCGAGCCATGTAGCTTGCACAGGTATACGAACCCGTCGACCGCCGACCACTTGCGACTGGACACATCGAGCTGCTCGGCCAATGCGTAGCGGAAGGTGGCCGGGTTGAATCTTCTTTCGACGACTCCGGAGAAGCCGTTCGCATAAGGGAGACCAAGCCTGTCCATCGCCGTCTCGTTGAAGACGTCGTAGTTTGTCGTGAACACCCATGGCCTGGGAAGTGACCGATCGCGAAGAACAAGCTTCCGATAGAATGTTTCATAGAAGCCGCGGACCGTTCCGTCGCCGGTCGCAAAAACGCCGTTCGTGCACCGCTCCCACAAGAACGCCTGAACTTTTGTGATGATGCCTTCCACCAGCTTGATGCCGTCAGCGGTAGTCTCATGCGAACTCCGCTTCAGGACGAACCTCATGCTGAAGAGTAGTTCCATGAGTCGCTCGAGATTGCGCGCGTATTCGTCAGCCTCGATCTGGATGCCGAAAAGTTCAAGCATGGCCGTGCGTTCAGCCTTGGTGGGAAAAGCGGGATCGTCCAGCTCACGCACCATTGTGAACTCCTTCGCGAGAGGAGCCATCGTCGGAATTCCGACCTCGCGGTCTGTCGACCACGAAGAGGAGCAACCAGCACCAAGCAGAAACGCAACATTTTTCGCGTTCAACGACTCCGCCAGCGACTTCCGAACATCCTCTGCACCGGTCGGCCAAAGGAGTTCTCCGGACTTCGCGTCTCCGCCGCGCAGGAACTTAAACCTGCGTGCATCCTGTGCGTTTCCGCCGACATCCGTCATGGTCACCGCCTGTGGATCGAATCGCCCAGACAATCTTTCCGTGAAACGCGATTGCCTTTCAAGGAAATAGACACGTGGAAGGTGCTGTGGATAGCGCCTGCTTCTTCACTACGCTGAAGAAGCAGTGATGGCCCCTCCTCTTCGCCCCGGTCGCCTCCGAGGTGCTATTGGCAGGTTGGCTGTCCGGAATATCAGATCGATGATCGCGGGAAACCTCGACTTCATCGAGGCCTAGCGTGCATGGCGGCCTTGGTTTGCTGAAACTGAGATGACTGCCGCGGGCGTCACGATGAGCTTTCCCTTGTAGGCCGCTAAAGCACGCGCGGGCCTTTGGAAAGAGCGTCCCGCGACCGTCACCTGGATCAATCGCATCCATGGCCGGTCATGCAGCCGACGGGTGTCGCAGGATGCCATGCACAACATGCTACCTGCGATCCGGTGGCATTGAATTTGTTACATGTTTCTCCATCTAATTGTTGACAATCTGGCCGATTGTTACATCGATGTCGTCATGGATTCTTCGACCGAGATCATGGGAGCCCTCAGGGCTGGCCGCGCACTACTGGGACTGAGTCAGGAAGAACTGGCAGTTCTGGCCGGAGTCAGCCGGCAGATTATTGTCCGGATTGAAAAGTGTGAACTGAACGTTCTTGCCGACTCTATCGACAAAGTGCGTTTAGCATTGGAGGAAGGGGGCGTGGTATTTGTCGAAGCCTCACGTAACCGAGGTCCTGGCGTGGCACTGCGCCGGTCTTAGAAGAGATCGGTAGGACTGGACGCCGAACCGACGCGCGATAAAATCACTTGTGTCCTTGGACCGGGGGTTTAAATTATGTCGCACCATTTGATTATGTTGTTTGCGTGTGCCACAAGAAGTGCCACAAAAAGCGTCACACGTTATAATTGTCGACAAGAAACATCTTTAAAAATCAATGATGTATGAGGTAGGTGTGGTGCCATCGAGGCACTTCACCCGCTCCATTCACCCTCAGGCCGTTCGCCGCCTTTTGAAGGCGCTTCGTGATCTTTTATGAAAAGGGTTGCGCGCAGGCATCGGCTCCTACAAGGACACAGATGGCGCCTCGGCCGCGCGCAACCCCTAGCTTCGCCTTTATCTGGTCTTACTGACGCTCATCTCAATTCCCCCCAATTGAGACCTCACGTAGTCGCCGCGGCGAAGCTTTGCGAATTCGTCGGTGGCTTGTGCCGGTGCGCTCTTGAAAACGTACCATTCACCGTCCGGTTCGCGTTTCTGATAGATCAGGCCGCCCTTCTTGCGGTGGCTGAAGCAGGTGATTGCCGTCGCCGTTCCGGTCTTGGCGTGCCAGTCGGCGTTGAAGCAGAGTTTACCCGTTTCCGTGATGAACCAGCGGCCCGTGCCGAAGGACGGCGAGCCATTTTCCCGCGACCAGGCGGTAAAGCGACGCGCCTTTGCGGAGAAGTAGCCGGCGCCGGCTTTCCACATCCAGGAATTCTGGTTGTAGAGCCGATAGATTTCCGCGCTGCTCATCGGTTTTGCGGTCTCGATCCCCGCAGGCTCATTGGTTCCGGCAGCGGACGCGGCCGTGGCGATACCGCCGGTCAGGACCACGGCCAGGAACATTTTTTGAAGCATGGACATGTTCAGGTTCCTTCTTGTTCAATTGATGCTTTCGCGGACGATCCGCCAGTCGGGGCGGCCATAGCCGTCCGGCCACGGATAGACTTCACGGTCGTTGAAGTAGACAACGGCGCTCAGCGCCGGGAACTGGGGATAGCGTTTCGTTACGCTCTCAGCCCAGTTTCGCACGAAGGAATCGCCGCCTTCGTATCCGAGTTCGGCAACCATGATGGGCTTGCCGTAACCGGCGACACGGGCGTATCCGGGCGCAAGGTGCTCGGCAAACGTCTGGTCGCGGCCAGTCTTGTCCCTGTCGTATTGCTCCAGGCCAAAGACCGAGAGCCCGATGAGATCGACGACATCGTTGCCGGGATAAAAGGCTTGAAGCCCCTCATTGCCCTTCGGTGACCACATGTATTTGGCCGTCTTCAGGTGGACCTTGCAGACCTCCACCATCCGGCGATAGGCCTTGGCATAATCGTCGCCCTGCCAATGCGACCAGGAGAACTGGCTGTCGGTTTCGTCCATTTCCTGTCCCCAGCGAATGATGACCGGACTTTTCAGCTTGGCAGCAGTCGAGCAGACGGCGGCCATGTTCGCATCGCGCGAACCGTTGAGGATGCTGTGCAGCAGTTCCTGCGAGGTTTGGCGCGAACCGGTCGACCAGGTCCAGGGCTCGACCGAGATCAGCAGGGTGCGGCCACGCGCTTGCGCATAATCGTCGGCGAGGGCGAGCGTGCGCAGATCGACATCTTCCCAGGGCAGGAAGAGGTGTTCGATCTTCGAATCGGGCGAGGCGCCTAAATCTCCGTGCGGATCATAGGCGCCGAACGTGATCGACTCCTTCGTGACGACCGGCATTTTGGTCGGCGGCGCAATGGACGATGTCGTCATTGCAAGCGGCTGCCCTTCGGCAGAACTGCCCAGAGCGGTCGGCAGGACCGCGACTCCCGACAGCAACAGGCCGGTTAACGACAACAGGGCTATTTTGGATGGGCTATGCATTGTGTACTTCCTCCACGCTCGGCCGCACATCCGGGTGAGCGGCATCCGTTCTCAGTTGGATTTCCTCCGGATCGGAAATCCATCGTGGTTTGAAGAAGATCGTGCGCAGGGCGGTCCCGCCCCGGCCTGCACCGGAGGCGGCGTAGCGCTCTTCGAACAGCTGAAGGCGGCCGCTGCCCCAGGCGAGTGCCTCGGTCGCATCCTTTCCGCGCATGATGGTTGCAGCCCCCGGCAACGCGACGAGCGCCAGAAGCACGGTCGCCATCGCCGGACGGTAGAAACGCGGGGCCGCCGCAACAGTATTCTCCTTCGAATGACGCCCGACGATGACCAACAGCAGCGCGCAGTAGATTGCGGCGTTCAGGATGGTAAAGAAGTAACCGCCCTTGGAGGCGCCGGCATCGGCGATTGCCAGGGCAGGCAATACCGCCATGAGCGCCAGCACAGCGTAGGGCGCCAGGACACGCACCGGCAGCAGATCGACTTCGGACCGGCCTTTCGGCGTGACGCGGAAATCGACGAAGGAGCCTGTCACAAAATCGTGCACCGCAGCCAGCGTGCCGGCGAGCGCCCAGGGCCAGCGGGCGAAGAGAAAGAGCATGCATTCCCAGCTCAGGATCTTGGCGTCGTAGGGGCGGAACGAGCTGCTGGCGCGCCAGCGATAAGCCATCACCACGAGAGCGATAGAAAGCGGTGCGAAATGCGCCAGGAAATCGGGATAGGTCACGGTCACGAAATTCTGGCCGCGCACGAGCGCGATGATCGGCAAAGCAAACATGAGCAACATAAAGAACGCAAAAAGCGGATACCAGAGTTGCGAAAAGAGGAACTGGAACTTGAGCCGGGCCGGCAGCCGGCCGAGGAGGCTCGGCGAGTACCGCAACAGCACCATGACCAGGCTGCGCGACCACTGGAATTCCTGCGTCACGAGATCGCTGAAGGTTCTGGGGCCGTCACCATGGGCGATGGCATCCAGCGCATGCACACCTCGCCAGCCGCCGGCATTCATCATCAATGTCGTCGAATGGTCTTCAGCCAACTCCGGACCGAGGCCGCCGATCTGTTTGAGGGCGACGGTACGTACCGCGTAATGCGACCCTATGCACATCGGCGCCAGGCCGCCATTGTAACCGGCTTGGAGCGAACCATGCATGCTGGCCTCGGCATAGAGCCTTCCACGTGCCGACCAGCTTTCGGAAGCGTTCTTGTCGCAAATGCTGGGGGCCGAGACATAGCCGACCTTTGGATCGCCGAACGGACGCAGCATGTGGAAGAGATAGTCGGGCGCGGGAACATGATCCGCATCGAGTTGCGCCACGAAATCGTAGCGGCTGTAGCCGTAGTGGTCGTAGAAGAAGGCGAGGTTGCCTTCCTTGCACCGCGTGCGTCGGGGCCACGACGTCCGATGATAATCGGATCGCCCCTTGCGGGTCGAGACGAGGACCCCGTGACGGGAGCACCAGTCGAGAGTCTCGGGGGAAGGGTCTTCGTCGGCAAGCCAGGTGTCGTGTTCCACCTCCTGGGCAAGCATTGCCAGCAGGGTTTCACTGACGACCGAGAAGGGTTCGGCCGGCGCCTTGGTCACGACCATGGCCACTCGACTGCCCGCCGGCAGGCGCAAGGGACCGTTCGGTCTTGCCGCCCGATAGAAGACGACGATGAAATAGGCCGGCAGCGCGGTAACCCAGGCAAGAACGAGGCTCACCGTAATTGTGCCGAAAGCATCGACGTGATGGCGCGGCTCCAGCCACCAGATCCAGAAATAGGCGAAGGCGCAGGCCCATACGGCCGCCGAGAACAGATATTCGGTCCGCCGATGTCCGGTCAGAACCGGGACAAGAAGCGGCTCGTGGGAGGGTTCCGGAGCGTGCGTCGCTTGGATAATCGCAAGTTCGGTCACGCGCGCACCTCCAGTCCGAAGAACGGAGCCGCCGTCCGCACGATGGTTTCGAGGTCGGAATATCGAGGCTGGAAGCAGAGCGTCTCGCGGGCCAGGCTGGCGTCGGCGTAGAGGCTGGGCGGATCGCCCGGACGGCGTGGATGGATGACGACCGGGACTTCGCAGCCGGTCGTTTCCTGGATCACGCGCAGGACTTCCCTGATGGAATAACCCCGCCCGGTGCCGAGGTTGACAGCGAGGTTTGCTCCGCCTTTGGCGAGATGGGTGAAGGCCTGAACATGGGCGCGCGCGAGATCTGCGACGTGAATATAGTCCCTTATGCAGGTCCCGTCAGGGGTATCGTAATCATCGCCGAATATCTCCAGGTGCGGAATCCGGCCGGCCGCGGCCAGCAGCGCCCGCGGAATGAGATGGGTTTCCGGAACGTGCCATTCGCCAAGCTCGCCGTCCGGATCGGCTCCACAGGCATTGAAATAACGCAGGGCAACATACCGCAGGCCGTAGGCCGCCGCATAATCGGCGAGCATATGCTCGAAGATCAGCTTGGTCTTGCCGTAGGGATTGATCGGAGCCTTCGGCAACGTCTCATCGATCGGCAGCACGGACGGGACGCCGTAGACGGCACAACTCGATGAGAAGATGACGTTTTGAAGCCCCGTCTGCCGGCAGGCATCGATAAGCGACAATGCACCGCAGACATTGTTGTTGTAATATTTCGCCGGGTTTTCCACGGACTCGCCGACGTAGGCCGAGGCGGCAAAGTGGATGACGGCATCGGGAGCATATTTCTCGATGACCTCGATCAGGCATGACGTGTCGAGGACGTCACCTTCGACGAAAGGCCCCCAGCGCACGGACGAACGGTTTCCGGTCGTGAGATTGTCGTAGACGACAGGCTCAATCCCCTCCGAGCGGAGGAGCTTGGCGGTGTGGCTGCCGATATAGCCGGCACCGCCCGTGACCAGGACCCGGGGCGCATCCATCAGACCGCCTCCAGCTCGCGTGCCGGACGGGTGAGAACGCCATCGAAATAGTCGATCGTCTGACGCAGGCCGCTCGACAAGTCGATCTTCGGCCGCCAGTCGAGTTCCTGCATGGCAAGCGAAATATCGGGGCGACGCTGACGGGGATCGTCAACCGGCAGAGCGCGATGGATGATTTGCGACCGGGAACCGGTCAATCCGATCACCTGCTCGGCCAGTTCCCGGATCGTGAATTCGCCCGGATTGCCGAGATTGACAGGCCCCGTCAGCGACGACGGTGAGGCCATCATGCGGACCATGCCGCCGATGAGATCATCGACGAAACAGAACGAGCGGGTCTGCGAACCGTCGCCATATATCGTGATGTCTTGCCCCGTCAGGGCCTGGACGATGAAATTCGAGACGACGCGGCCGTCGTCCGGACGCATCCGCGGGCCGTAGGTGTTGAAGATGCGGATGATCTTGATCTCGACGCCGTGCGTGTTGTGGAAGTCGAAGAACAGCGTCTCGGCGCAGCGCTTGCCCTCGTCATAGCAGGAGCGCGGCCCGAACGAATTGACGTTGCCCCAGTAGCTTTCGACCTGCGGGTGGACGTTCGGGTCGCCGTAGACTTCGGAGGTGGATGCCTGAAGGATACGTGCGCCGGTGCGCGCGGCCAGCTCCAGAAGGTTGAGGGAGCCCAGCACGCAGGTCTTTGTCGTATGGATCGGATCGGCCTGATAATGCGGGGGCGATGCCGGGCAGGCGAGGTTATAGATCTCGTCGACTTCCAGATCGAGCGGGTGGACGATATCGTGGGCGACGACATTGAAGCGATCGACTCGCTTCAGATGGACGATATTGCGCCGCATGCCGGTGGAAAAGTTGTCGAGGCAGATCACCTGGTGTCCGGCGGCCAAAAGCGTCTCGCAGAGATGCGATCCGAGGAAACCTGCACCGCCGGTGACAAGAACTCTCTTGGGAGCGCGATGTATTCCGGAAGGACAATTTGCATCACGAGCAGAAACTTGTACAGAGCGCGCACGAATCTTACCAAGATAGTTCACGACTACCTCCCGTGTTTTCAGATTTTGCTATGGGATATTCGATATTTACTTCGACATATCGCGAAACCAAGTCGTTCGATCATGCGAATGTTTTATTCGTCCGGTTTTTCTTTTGGAATGAACCGATGCTTATTTAGATACAGCTAAGAAAGGCAATTGTCGTTATCCTCACGTCCTGGAAATTATCGCTCCGTACATTTCAGAGCGAAAAGGAATATGATAAACAACTTATGGAGGAGACTCTTCGGGCACTTCCGTTTTTCCAAACGGAGTTCTGCGGAGATTTCCGCCGCAAAAACAATTGCTTTTCTCAATTTCCATGGCTCGGGTCGGGTTATGCGCTGGAGGCATTGGATGGCTACAGGGTCTGAATCCGACGATGATCCTGCCGCGGAACAGGAACGGCCGGCGCATATGGAGCGGCGGCGCTGGCCGCGTGAACCGGCCATGCGCAAGGAACGCCCGCCCCATGCCTCCCCTGCACTCGTGCCGCTGCGATTCTCGACGCAGGACCTACCACCGGCAGAACAATTCCAGGCCTGGCGGGCACATATGGCGCCGCTCGTGGATGTTCATCTGCCGGAGGGAAAATCACCGGAAGACGGGTTCCTCGCGGAGCAGATCGGCTGGCATCTCGGCGATATCCTGATCGTCCAGCAGCGCGCGCATGCCCACAGATATGTCCGCGATCAGGCCATGCTTCGATCGAGCCCTATCGACCATTGGAACGTCGGCCTGCAGCGCAGCGGCCAGGCCTGGACCGAGGTCAACCGTCGTGTCACCGAGACCGGTGCCGGCGAGATATTTTTCATGTCGCTCGGCAGCCCCTATCGCGGACGGACGACCGATACCGAAGCTTTGCTCGTGTTCCTGCCGTATGAGATGCTGGCTCGCGATGCGAGCCTTCTCCAGAGCGCCGGCAACACGGTTCTTTCGGGCAGCCACGCCGAGTTGCTCACGGGCTATCTCACGGGCCTCGAAACGAACCTCGGGAATCTGACGATAGAGGAAGTGCCCCGGATCATTCAAACCATCGGCGATATGGTCGTTGCGGGCGCCGCATCGTCCACAAGGACTGATACCGGTCAAAACCAGGCCAACATGGGACTGATGGAGCGGGCGCACCGCTACATTCACGTCAATCTCCATTCGGAAAACTTGACACCGGACGTGATGTGCCGCGCGTTGGGGATTTCGCGAACGCGGCTTTATCAACTGTTTGAGGCGAGCGGAGGCGTGCTCAATTATATTCGCAAGCGGCGATTGCTGCAGGCCTATGCGGATCTCAGCAATTCGGCCGACCACAGGCCGATTTCAGAAATCGCAGAAGCCGCCGGTTTCGAGGTCGCCGCCAATTTTACGCGCGCCTTCATCCACGAATTCGGGCTGAGCCCGCGTGAAATCCGAAGGACGATGGCAACCCAACAGCGGCCGGCTCCGGCCATCCGCTCCACGCGGCGTTACGAAAAAACGATCGGTGATTGGCTGGCCCTGACGGGTTGATCCGGCTCGGGCTGAAATCCGGACTCGAAGTCCGTTAAGCAGCGATCGACGCGCTTGCCGAAGACACCGCAGACTTGATCCAGACCCATGGCCTCCGTTCGCAATTGAGGGAATATTTCCCTTCACCCGCTCCATCTCCCGCAAACCATACCGACCAAGCCTAATCCCCGAAAAAGCGGATCGGCTTGTATTGCCGATGCGCGATGATCAGGCTCCGGTCGGGCTGGATGATGTAGGTTTCTTCCACCTCCCGGCCGTACTGGTCGATGAAGTCATGCGGGAAGGCGGAGCCGGGGGGTGATTTGGTGAGCTTGCTGCGCGGCTGGCCACTATAGGTGATGCTGCCGGGGATGGGTTCGAGGCCCGGTCCGCTGTAGCTGACGGTGTTGCATCCCGCCAGAACGAGCGTGCCGACGAGGCCGATGATTGCAGGTTTCATGTCCATCCCTCCCAATGCGTTGAATAATATCACTCTACACCTCGTCGGATAGGGCTCACGACACGAATGCTCATGCCGCGCTTCAATCCTTCGGGAAGCGTCGCCGGGGACGCCGTGATCGAGCGCCGGCGGGACGACATCCACCTATGGATGTTAGGGTGAAAATCCCGATCCTCCAGGCGCGATGACCCCTCCATTGCCGAAACCGGTGTCGTCTGCTAGATCGGCATCGTCGAAAAAGGCAGGATCGGTTGAGGTAAGCCCGGTCCCTTCCGTTCGAGCGTCAAGCGCGCTCTCACGGAAGCTCTGCTCCGTGCCATGGCACGAGAACCCGCGACGTGATCCGCATGAAGATGCGGGATCCCGGCGGCGTGCGGAGACGGCAAATAGGCAGTCCCGGGATTTTTTCGAACGGAGACTGTCATGCGCTTGAACCATCTCGATTTCCACGTTCCCGATATCGCTGCCACGGCGGATTTCTTCATCCGCCATTTCGGTCTGAGGCTTAAGGATATGCGCGGCCAGAACGGCCTGGCGATCCTCGAAGACGATACCGGCCTCGAAATCGTCCTCAGCCACGCAATCGCAAAATTCGGCACCGCCGATCAGGTGGAGATGGGACGCCAGACCTATCACATCGGCTTCATTCTGCCCGAGAGGGCGGATGTCGATGCGGTCCATGCCGGGCTTGCTGCTGCCGGTGCTGCGCTGTCCGGTCGGCCGGCCGCCATGCGCGGCGGCTGGCTGTTTTATTGCACGGCTCCCGGAAACATTCTCGTCGAGATCGGCTGGCGGCCGGGTTAGACGATACCCAAAAGGAAAGGGCGGCCGCCGCCGTCCGCCCCTCATCCGGCTGCCGCCACCTTCTCCCCGTAAACGGGGCGAAGGGGATATGCCGCGACCTCTCCGTTCCTCGCCAGCCTCTCGCGGGGCACGTCCCCTCGCCCCGTTTACGGGGAGAGGGTTAGGGTCATATGCGCTAGGTTAAGCGAGCGTGTAGATCGTCGCATTGTTTTCGGCGTCGTCGCGGCGGCTCACAGAGGTGGCGACGACTTCGCGTGACGAGATTACAGACGGCCTGCCACAGAAGTGGTCCGCGGATGGCGGCGCAAATGGTGGCCAGGGCGATCTTCATGAGACGCCAGCGCGATGGGCTTGCCAATGGGGGGCTAGCCAGTGGGGTTGCCACATCCAGAGGGGGGAGAGTCCGGGACTTGCCCGGCAATCTGTTCGGCAATGATGGCGACGATCAGTCTGGCGTAGAGCCATGCCCGGGCCAGTTCCGGCTTCTTGGCCGGCAAGCTGTCGAGGCCGGCCAGGCTCTTGAACCGTTTGAACGCCAGCTCGATTTGCCAGCGGAAGCGATAGAGGGTGAGGATATCGGCCGGCGGGAAGGTGGCGGTCGGCAGCGAGGTCAGCAGCAGAATG
The DNA here is from genome assembly GCA_000023185.1 of Rhizobium leguminosarum bv. trifolii WSM1325. Lineage (NCBI taxonomy): Bacteria > Pseudomonadati > Pseudomonadota > Alphaproteobacteria > Hyphomicrobiales > Rhizobiaceae > Rhizobium > Rhizobium leguminosarum. Next base: position 224,502 of record CP001622.1, read on the forward strand.
TACTTCGCCGCCTCGAGACTGCGCGGATCGGGTTTTTTGCCGCGCTTGCGGGCATCCTTGAGCAGGCGCTCTTGCTCGGCTTGGGCCTGTTGCGGATCCTTGCGCCGGACAATGAGGCGCAGGACCAGCGGCGGTGGTGGCGGCGTCCCCGTCATGCCTTCGTGGACACGAACCTGCACCTCGCCTTCCTGCTCTTGCTGAGCGGCGAGTGCGGCAAACAGATCCGGAAGCCGCTCGCGCACTTCCGGCCAATGATCCAAAACCTCAGGACGAATCTTCATCCAAAGCTTGAATCACAACCAGATTCCTTATGTCCAGGGCTAAACCTAGCGCATATGAGGGTTAGGGTGAGGGGCAACCGCGGCGCGAACCGGACAGCAGTGCCTCGTGCCGAGGTCGGCTCAGAATTCCGTCCAGTCGGGATCCTGGCTCGGCGATGTGCTGCCGGCGCCGAAGGCGTTGGCGATCTTCTGACCGAGCGCGCGGGCCGGTGAGGCGGCCGGGCGGGCGGTGCCTTCGCGAGCGACGCGGACCGGGGCTGCCCTGGCTGCCGGGCGGGCGGCAGCGCGAGGTGCTGCTGCGGCGATTGGAGTACTCGTGGTGAAGCCGCCGGTGCCGGTCAGCCTGAATTGGCCGAGCAGATTGTTGAGCGCTGACGCTTCCGTAGCCAAGTTATGGCTGGCGGCTGTCGATTCTTCGACCATCGCCGCATTCTGCTGCGTGCCCTGGTCCATGGTGTTGACGGCGGTGTTGATCTCTTGCAGCCCGATCGATTGTTCGCGGGAGGCTTCGGCGATCGCGTGGACGTGCTGGTTGATCTCCTGCACCTCTTGGACGATCGCGTCGAGCGCCTTGCCGGTTTCGCCGACCAGCGAGACGCCGGTCTGCACATGCGAGCCGGAGGTGCTGATCAGCGCCTTGATCTCCTTGGCCGCCTTGGCCGAGCGCTGGGCGAGCTCGCGCACTTCCTGGGCGACGACCGCAAAACCCTTGCCGGCATCGCCGGCGCGGGCGGCTTCGACGCCGGCGTTCAGAGCCAAAAGGTTGGTCTGGAAGGCGATGTCGTCGATGACGCCGATGATGTTGGAGATTTCGCCCGAGGACTTCTCGATCTGCTGCATGGCGGAGACGGCCTTGCGGACGACCTCGCCGGATTTCTCGGCGCCGAGGCGGGCGCGGGCGACGAGTTGGCTTGCTTCCTCGGCCCGCTTGGCGGCGTCGCGCACCGTCGTGGTGATCTCCTCCAGCGCTGCTGCCGTCTCTTCGACGGAGGCTGACTGCTGTTCCGTCCGCTGGGAAAGCTGGTCCGCGGAGGAACGAATCTCGTTGGCGCCAGCGCCGATCGCCCGGGCATTGGCGCCGACCGTATGCAGGGTTTCGTTGAGCTTCTCGACCGAGTTGTTGAAATCCTCACGCAGCGCATCGAGATGCGCGACGAAGGGCTCCGCGATATGCGAGGCGAGATCGCCGGCGGCAAGGCGGCGCAGGCCGTCGCCGAGTGCGGTGACGGCGCGGTCGAGTTCCGATGCTTCGCGGGCCTTCTGCGCCTCGCGGTCGCGGCGCTCGCTGTCGCTGACGTCGCGGTCTGTTTCGGCGCGCGCCTCGATCCGGGCGCGCTCGATCGCATTGTCGCGGAAGACCGAAACCGCCTTTGCCATCTGGCCGACTTCGTCGCCGCGGTCGAGGCCGCTGACATCGCTTGTCGTATCGCCCTCGGCAAGCCGGGTCATGCGCAGGCGCAGCTGCGTCATCGGGCCGGCGATGCCCTTCTGGGCGACGACCACGCTGAAGCCGACGGCGGCGAGAACGGCGATGCCGATCAGCACGAAACAGAAGACGATCCGCCCGTTGACGGAAGCCGAGAGCGCGTCGCCGCCATCGTTGAGCATTGCCATCATCGCATCATTGTTGGCGATCATCTTCGGCGTCAGCGCATCGAGCTTGGCATTGATCAGGGCAACATTCGAAAGCGCGCCGGCGCTGTCCTTGGCCTTGCTCTGTTCGATGATCTTGTTTGCCAGGGTTTCGATCTCATCGATGCCGGCCTGAATCTCATCGATCGCCGGCTTGCGGCTGGGCACCAGCGCCAGCGCCTGCTTCATGCGGTCACGCGCCTGCGGCAGCTTGCTCGGTGTGGCGAGCGCCGTCTGGAATGCCGGCGTATCGGGCTTCATGTCGGCAATCAGGGTGACCTGCAGCACCGAGGCCACCGCCGATGCGCTGGCGCGCGCGCTCAGCATCGAGGCCTGCGCTTCATGATCGATGAAGGCGCTGTAGGCCGCATCCGCACGGCGGAATTCGGAGATGACATAGATCAGCCCGGCCATCGTGATCAGCCCCATGAGCGCCACGACCGATATGATTTTTGTGCGGATTTTCAGATGTTTCAGCATGGAAATGTCACCCGATTGACGGGGCGTGTCGCGCCCGGTGCTTTTGAAATCAATTGTTGCAGAAAACGCGGCTTCAATATCGCGGTTTAGGGATTACGTTTGGGCTGACGCTTGCATCATGCGATCGGCTGGCGGGGTCCGATGTCGTCGCAACAAATAAGAGGCGATATTCTTTAATTCCGCGCTAACACGAGGCGGGGGATGGCTGTGATTTTTTGGGGCTGAGAGGTTGCAGTCACCTAGCGCGTATGACGGGCACCGAGATCAAGCCTCGGAGCGCCGGCATTCAAGAGAGCCTCATCCTGAGGTGCCCCGCAGGGGCCTCGAAGGTCGAGGCGGGCATTCCGCGTCGGATAATGCAAGGAGCAGCGTTGCGGCGTGTCCTTCGAGGCTCCGGCCTTTGGCCTCCGCGCCTCAGGATGAGGGACGTCAGAGGGTGGCGCGCTGTTACGAGGCCGATGAGTTCGTGACCGTCATCCGCTCCCTCACTCCCACACATATTCCCCACCAAGCATGACTCTGATACATCTCGCCAACGCCACAATGCTTCGCGCTTAACCCAGAGATCACAATCACGATGATGCAATCCAAGCTGGCATCCCTGACTCTGAAGGGTTTTCTCGCGTTCGGCCTGTTTTTCGGTGTGCTTTTCTCAAGTTTGGCCGCATCGGCCCAGCAGGTGTCCCCCTCGCTGCCGTTGCTCTTCGATGCGCGCGAACGTCTTGCCAGGCCCGATCTCTCCTCGCTGGTGCGATTGCGCTTCCTGACGTCGGTCGATTTTCCGCCCTTCAATTTCACCGATCAGAACGGCAAGCTCTCCGGTTTCAATGTCGATCTCGCCCGCGAAATCTGCAGCGAGCTGGAAATATCGGACAAGTGCCAGATCCAGGCGATCCCCTTCGCCGACCTCAGGGATGCGCTCGCCGCCTCGCAGGGCGATGCCGTCATCGCCGGTTTTGCTGTGACGCCGGAACTCCGCCGGCAATTCGTCTTCTCCAGACCCTATCTGATGCTGCCGGCGCGCTTCGTGCGCAATCTCGCCGTGCCGCTCGACGGAAAGACGGCTTCCGCCCTTTCCAGCCACCCGGTCGGTGTCGTCAGGGGGACGGTGCACGAGGCGATGCTGGCCGCCTTTTTCCCCACGCTCAAGGCCGAGCCGTTCGACACAAAGGACGCCCTGCTGGCGGCGCTCAGAGACCGCAAGGTCGATGCCGCCTTCGCCGATGCGCTGCAGCTTTCCTTCTGGGTTTCTTCGCCGGCGTCAGCCAAATGCTGCGCGCTGTTCGACGGCCCCTATCTTTCCGAGCATTTCCTCGGCGAGGGCATGACGATCATGCTGCGGCAGAAGGACAGCGTGCTGACGTCAGCCATCGACCACGCACTCGCCACGCTGTCGCGCAACGGCCGCCTCCAGGAAATCTATCTGCGCTACTTTCCCTACGGGCTTTATTGAAGCCGCTAAAAGCACGGGACGCGTTTTAGCTTTTAGCCCTTGCGGAACCGGGCAATCGCGCTGCGCTCGATCGCCGCACAGGTGAGCTTGTCGAGGCCGAGCCGGTCCCGCAGCAGGCTGAGCAGCCGCAACTCCTCCGCCTTGACCGAGAGATCGGCGGATGCCACCTCGACGGCCAGCGCATAGGCCGTGTCGTAGAGCTTTGCGGGGAGGGTGTCGCGCACGGTTTCGAGAACGACGTCGAGACCTTCCGGACCTGCAAGCAGCGAGGCGCAGTCGCGCGCCACCGCAATCAGTTTGTCGTCATCGAAATCCCGGAAAACTGGCAGGAATCCGATCAACTGGCCGATCCTTTCCATTTCCCTGTCGTTCATCGTGCTGTCGACGGCGGATGCCATCACCATCACGTAGATCAGCGCATCATGGGCGGAAAGCGGCTTGTTCATCTCTGATTCCTTTTTCGATCAGCCGAGATTAGGAATTGGCGGCAGCCATTACAAGGGATCGGCCCGATCCGGGACTGTCCGATCGCTGTCATGACTGCCGGTTTAATGGCGGCGCGGGTCGTCGCCGTAAAGGCCTTTTCCTGCTTGCCTGGCCTTTTCGGCGGCCGCCGTAAGCGGCGAACCCACTGCTGCTTCCGCCCAGCCGTTTTCGGCGAGCCATGCGCCGAGATCCTCTGTGCCGAGCCGGCAGGCAGTCGTTACTGTGTCCTTCCATTCCACCGTCTCGAGATCGCAGCTGACGCTGCGGTTGCGCAACAACAGGCGCAGCGCCGTCTTCGCCATCATGCCGCAGGGCCATTGCCGGCCCGCCGGCCCGCATATCCTGTCGACCGGCGTCGGCACGATCCCGGCAAGCTGAAGCCGACGCTCGCCAAAGGAAAGCATGCCGGCATTGTCGACCATCGGCCGCGCCAGCTCCACCGCCTTTTTCGCGCTCGGACTCGCTGTTTGCCCGGCCGCCGTGTCGGCTTGTTGCGGTAGATCGGCCGGTTTGGATGTCACCCCGTCGCCTGGCGCCGGAGAGGGCGAAGCCGCCGGTTCCGTTGAGCGAGCGATCATTTCGGCACGGTCGTCCGAGATCGCCGCACCTTCGTCGGCGTCGGAGGCAGCATCCACCGCTGCGGTTGCCGTCTCCTCCGCGGACGCCGTCTCTTCGCCAGCCGTGCCGCCGCCAAGCCTTGCTTCGCCTGCCAGCAGCAGGCCGGTCACCACGACCATCCCCGTGATACCTGTGATGAAGGCGGCAGGGCGCATGGAATATCTTCCTATTGGCTGGCCCAGATGATGCGGGCGATCCAGTCGACGTCGGAAAGCTCGAGGGTGCGGTTGGGATGTTCGGGATTGAGAGACAGCAGCTCGATCGACCGCGGGCTCTGGCGCAGCAGCACCTTGGCCATCACCTCGCCCTCATTTGTGCGCACGACGACGCGGTCGTTGCGGCGCACCTGCGCCCCCGGCTCGACGATCAGCACGTCGCCGTCGCGATAAAGCGGCATCATGCTCTCGCCCTGCACCTCCAGCGCATAGACGCCGGCCTTTTGCGACGGGGCGGCCGGAAATTCCACCACGTCCCAGCCCTGGCCGGCCGGAAAGCCGCCATCGTCGAAGAAACCGCCGGCGCCCGCCTGGGCGAAGCCGAGCAGCGGAATGGAGCCGCCTTGCGGCGGAAACGCGTTTTCCTGCTGCCCGGCCGGCTGCTTGGAAAGACCGGCGTCCGGCCGCATGAAAGCCATAAACTGTTCCATGCTCGCCCCTGTGGCGTCGAGCACCTTGGCGATCGATTCCGTCGAAGGCCAGCGCAGCCGCCCATCGGCGGAAAGCCGTTTCGATTTGTTGAAGGAGGTCGGGTCGAGGCCGGCGCGGCGCGCAAGTCCGGATGGCGTCAGCTCGTGCCGTTCGGCAAGCCTGTCGAGCGCTTCCCAGATCTGGTTGTGTGACAGCATGCGCGCGATTCCGTCGCGGCATTCAACGCCGCGCTTCAACCATGTCGAATATTAATCGACCGTGCCGTCTGAGTAAAGATGAAAGAGGAATAAAATCCTGTTTCCAAAGGGAAATGTATCGTTCAGGCGACCATCGCCATATTGATCTTGCCGAGCTGGATGACGGCCTGCGTCCGGCTGTCGACGTCCAGTTTCAACAGGATCGCCGAGACATGCGCCTTGATCGTCGCTTCGGAGACGCCGAGTTCGTAGGCGATCTGCTTGTTCAGCAGCCCTTCGCCAAGCATGGTCAGCACCCGGCTCTGCTGCGGCGTCAGCGTATGCAGGCGGTGGATCAGGTCGGCGACATCGGGATCCTGCTCCTGCCCGTCGCGATAGCTTTCCGGCGTGGCGATGTCGCCGGCAAGCACCGTCTGGATGCCGCGGCGAATGTCGTCGATACCGGAGGATTTCGAAATGAAGCCTGAAGCGCCGAGCTCCAGCGCCCGGCGGATGGTCGTCGCGTCGTCGGTTGCCGAGACGATGACGATCGGCAGGCTGGCAAATTCGGAGCGCAATGCCATCAGGCCGGAAAAGCCGCTGACGCCGGGCATGGCGAGATCGAGCAGCATCAGATCGGCATCCGCATGGGCGCCGGCGGCCCGGCGCGCGGCAGCGAAATCGCCGGCCTCGACGATCGATTGCCGGCCTTCCATGCCGATCACCGCCTGGCGCAGTGCGTCACGGAAAAGCGGATGATCGTCCGCAATGATGATGGTCTGTTCGTGCATCGAAAACTCCCTCCCAAGAGCCCGATCATGCCTTGCATGCGACGCCATCCCTCCGCGTTGCATGCCGGCTTGCTCATATCGACTATATCAGATCAGGTCTTCTGCGGAAGGGGATTGGTGTTTTCCTCGGCCTGGAACTCCTTCACCATCCCCATGAAACTCTTCATCATCCGCTCCATGATGCTGATCGAACGGTCGACCTCGGCATCGCTCGGCAGCGCGCGCTGGGCGACATTGCCCTGTTCTAGCGCCGTCACCCGCTTTGCCAGCCGGTCGAGTTCATCCTCATAGGCCGCCCGCTCGTCGGCCGCCATCCGGCAGACGAGGGCGCCGTCCTTGTCCTGGCAGATCGACATTGCCCCGCTCTGCCGGTCGAGCCGGATGAAATGATCGCCGCTCTTCTCCAGCTGGAAGCGGCCGGCATCGGCTTCGGCCGCCGCGGCCGCCAACGGCATGAAAAAAACGCCAAGCGTGATAACGAATGCCTTCATCGTCTTATCCTCCGAGTCGGCGTAAAATCTGAATCCTGTTCTGCCGGTCCCGTTTTTCGGCGCCGGGGCGTGGACATCGCCGCCTCTTTCCGGCAAAGCCCTGGTGACCAAGGAACAGCCTATCGTGAGGCCATGATGACCCTGACACCGACCCTTTACAAGATCGTGACGGAAACGCTCTGGCAGCAAGCCAGACAAACCGGCACTTTTCATGGCGCCGGCATCGATCTCCAGGACGGCTTCATCCATTTCTCGACGGCAGACCAGGTAAAGCAGACCGCCGCCCTGCATTTTGCCGGCCAGTCCGGCCTGCTGCTGATTGCCGTCGATGGTGGCGGCTTCAGTGACAAGCTGGTCTTCGAGCCCTCGCGCGGCGGCGATCTCTTCCCGCACCTCTACGCCGATCTGCCGCTTGCCGCCGTGCTCTGGGAGGCGCCGCTGCCGCTCGACGAAGCCGGCGCCCATGTCTTTCCGGAGCTGCAGCCATGATCGATCCCTTCAAGCGTCTCGCCCGCAAGGGTCTCTTCCTGTTCGATCCGGAAACGGCGCACGGCATGTCGATCGCCGCCTTGAAATCCGGTCTCGTGCCCGCCTGCCAGATCACCCCCGATCCGCGCCTGCGCCAGACCGTTGCCGGCCTTACCTTCGAAAATCCGCTCGGCATGGCCGCCGGCTACGACAAGAATGCCGAGGTGCCGGAGGCGCTGCTGAAGCTCGGTTTCGGCTTTACCGAGATCGGTACGGTGACGCCGAAGCCGCAATCCGGCAATCCGCGCCCGCGCATCTTCCGCCTGGTCGAGGATGAAGCCGTCATCAACCGCCTCGGCTTCAACAATGAAGGCCATGATGCCGCCTTCGGGCACCTCGCCGCGCTGAGGGGCGGGGGCATGATCGGCGTCAATATCGGCGCCAACAAGGATAGCGAGGACCGCATCGCCGATTATGTCGCCGGCATCCGCCGCTTTTATTCCGTCGCGCGCTATTTCACCGCCAACATCTCCTCGCCGAACACCCCCGGCCTGCGCGACCTGCAGGGGCGCGAAAGCCTTGCGGTGCTGTTATCAGCCGTGCTTGCGGCGCGTGACGAAATGGCAGCGGCATCCGGCCGGACGATCCCGGTCTTTCTGAAGATCGCGCCTGATCTGACCGAGGAAGGCATGGACGATATCGCAGCCGAGGCGCTTTCGCATGGGCTCGACGGGCTGATCGTCTCCAACACCACGCTGTCGCGCGACGGCCTCAAGGATCAGCGCCAGGCGAAGGAGGCGGGTGGACTTTCCGGCGTGCCGCTTTTCGAAAAGTCGACGGCGGTGCTCGCCAGGATGCGCAAGCGCGTCGGCCCTGATCTGCCGATCATCGGCGTCGGTGGCGTCTCCTCGGCCGAGACCGCGCTGGAGAAGATCAGGGCGGGCGCCGATCTCGTCCAGCTCTATTCCTGCATGGTCTATGAAGGCCCCGGTCTGGCCGGCGATATCGTCCGCGGCCTGTCGAAACTCCTGGACCGCGAAAAGGCCGCCTCGATCCGCGACCTGCGTGATGTCAGGCTGGATTATTGGGCGGCGCGGAAGGTCTGATCGGCCCGCGACCGCACCAGCATCGCCAGGAAGAAACCGCGGAAGAGCAGGAAGGCGTTCATCGCCAGCCACAGGCCATGATTGCCGAACAGCGGCACGAAGATCGCGAGCATCATGAGATAACCGGCAAAAGAGATCAGCATCCGGTTGCGCATGTCGGCCGACCACGTGGCGCCGATGAAGACCCCGTCCATCACGAAGGCGAGCGCGCCGGTCAGTCCTGTGACCGCCGCCCAGGGCAGATAGGTTTCGGCCGCCTGCCGCACATCGGGTGAGGTCGTCAGCACCGAGATCAGCCAGGGGCCGGCGAGGAAGAAGACGGCGGAGCCGAGCGCCGCCAGTCCGAAGGACCACAAGGTCGTCAGCTTCAGCCCGCGGTCGAAGGCCGGCCGGTAATGCGCGCCGATCGCCCGGCCGATGATCTGTTCGGCGGCATTGGCAAGCCCGTCGAGATAATAGCCTGATAGTAGGAAGAAATTCATCACCACGGCATTGGCGGCAAGCGTCACCGCGCCGAAGCTGGTGCCGATCCGCGTCATGATGGTGAAGGCTCCGATCAGCACGAAAGTGCGGATCAGGATGTCGCGGTTAAGCGCGAAAAGCTCGGCCAGCCGGTGCCGGGAAAAGATCTCCGCCCATGCCGGCCGGGCTGCCTTGCCGAAGCCGTTGAGCACGATGAAAAGCCCGGCGAGCGCGCCGACGCTTTCGCCGGCCATGGTGCCCCAGGCGACCCCCGCCACGCCCCAATCGAGCGTCAGGCCGAGATAGATGGAAAGCAGGATGTTGATGCCGTTGATGATCGCCTGCAGCAGAAGTCCGATCTTGCCCTGTCCGCGCCCGAGCACGAAGCCGAGGATGGCATAATTCGCCAGTGCCGCGGGTGCGGCCAGCATGCGGATCGAAAAATAGGTGCTGGTTGCCTCGGCGATCGCCCCTTCCGCCCCCATCAGCCTTAACCCCGCCGTCATCAGCAGTGGCGAAAGACAGAGCAGCGCCAGTCCGCAGCCGAGCGCCGAAATCATCGCCCGAAAAAAGACCGCCTGCTGCTCGTGCTGGTCGTGACGGCCATAGGCCTGCGCCGTCAGCCCGGTTGTCGAAGCGCGCAGGAAGTTGAAGCTGCCGAGGATCAGATCGAAGAGCATCGCGCCGATCGCCAGCCCGGCCAGCGCTTCCGCATTGCCCATGCGGCCGACGACGGCGGTGTTCGTCAGCCCGAGCAGCGGCGTCGTCATGAAGCCGAGCGTCATCGGAAGGGCGATCGACAGCACCATCAGGTGCGTCACGTCGAATGCAAGCGCGTTGTGATTGCTGCGTGTATCCATGCCGGCCTCGTCGCGACGGCACTACGCGTCGTTTCAGACGCGCAACCGACGCTGCATCACTTGAACTGCTGCCGGCGGAATCACCTCAGCTGGAAAGCACCATGGCCCAATAGGGCAGGTTCCTGGAAGATGTATTATGGGCGACGGCGACGCCAAGGCCGCCATAACGTCCGAGCATGTTTTCCAGGTGATGCGGCGAGTTGATCCAGGCCGTCACCACAGCATCGACGCTCTGCTGGCCGGAGGCGATGTTCTCAGCCGCCGGCAGCCGCACGCCGCTTGCCTTGACGCGCGCGCCGAAACTGTCGGTCATACCCATGAGATGGGCCATTTTGCCCGCACTCGCCATGCGTTTTGCCTGGAACAAGGCGGCAGTACTCGCCGCCGGATCGACGGTAAGTGGCGGCAGGCCGTTTTTGGCCCTGAGCTGGTTGACGAGCGGCAGCACGCTCGCCGTCTCGTCCTCGCCGTCCGACGGCGTGCCGGCCATCCGCGGGGTCGTGGTGCAGCCGGCGATGCCGGCGGCGAGCGCAAGTCCGGAAAGGCGCAGCAGGCCGCGCCTGGAAAGATCGATGGATGTCATGTTACCGGCGGTAGCTGAAAAGACGAAGGATGATGAAGAGCGGGATGACGATCGTCGCACCGAGGAGGAGATAGTCGCCGACGCGCCCAAGCGCCGAGAAGCCGCGGTACCAGATCTCCTGGATGAAATCGCGTATGCCGTAGATGATGCCCCACGGCGTCAGGCCGAAGACGGTCATGACGAAACCGACGATCAGCGACACCACGATAAGCTTTATCAATGTGCGGCCGATCGAATCACCGAGGAACCTGTTCGCCTGATCGGACATAAGCCATCTCCTGTTTGCCCTTGGAATAAGGTCGCGGCGCGGCGCCCGCAAGCCCTTTCCGGAATTGGCCGCTTCGCCTCTGAAATAGGACTTGAGTTTTTTTGTGACCGCCGCCAAATGCGGGCCAATGGATGTCGCCCGGAAGTGTGCAGCGGTTCCGGGAAAACGACATGCATAAAACAAAGAGCTACAGGCCCATTGATGCAGCCCCACCAGCTTTCCTCAGGCGATGTCATCGCCGACCGCCGCGCCGATTATGCCCGGATGCTCGAAGAAGGCGGCGAGCCGGAAGCGGCCGCCGAGCTGATGGAGCAGGCCCTCGAGCTCGTGCCTGCCTGGGCCGCCGGCTGGTATCGCCTCGCCACCTACCTGGAAAAGGCGGGCAGGGGTGAAGCCGCGATCGAGGCCTATCGCAGGACGCTTGCTCTCGGTCCCGATGACATTTTCGGCGCCGCCCTCAAGCTCGCCCTTCTCGGTGATGGCGCCGTGCCTCCTGACCGGCCGCCGAGCCGCTATGTCGAGCGCCTCTTCGACGACTATGCCGACCGTTTCGAATCAGCACTTGTCGAAAAGCTCGACTACAGCGTCCCGCAGAAACTGGCCGCGCTTATCGCCTCCACCGGCAGGCGCTACGAACGCGCCGTCGATCTCGGCTGCGGCACCGGCCTGCTCGGCCCGGAGATCCGGGCCAATGTCGACCGCCTCGAAGGCTTCGATCTCTCGCAGAACATGCTGGCGAAGGCCGCCGAGAAACATGTCTATGACAGTCTCGCCCAGGCCGATCTCTCGCTCGCGCCCGATCTCTCCGTCGTCTTTGCCGATGCCGCGCGCCATCGCGCCGACCTGGTGACGGCAGCCGATGTGCTGATGTATCTCGGCAATCTCGAGAGCGTCTTTGCCATCGTCGGAGAACTCGCTGCATCAGGCGCCGACATCGCCTTTTCCGTCGAGGATGCAGGTGAGGGCGACGGCTTTCACCTCGCTCCCTCTCTGCGCTACGCCCATTCGGAAAGCTATGTCAGGATGTTGCTTGCCCGTCACGGCTTCCAAATCCTCAAGACCGTCAAGTCGGTCATTCGCAAAGATGGCGGAAAACCGGTTTCCGGCATTCTGTTCCTTACGCAGAAGCCGGCGTGAGCGAACATTTCTTGCGATTTTTTAATAGGTCAGCATTGCTTACCTATTTCGCTTGATCGGAAGACCGAAAAACCCGATACTGCACCGCATCGGCAGAGAGCCCGGCAATATTACGCCGAGGCGCTCGTGCTCCTTTCATGATCCAAAATTCCGTCGCGCCCGGGTTTTCCCAAGCGCGTTCTTGAACTCGTCTGCCGTGGAGACTGGCGACATGACACAGCTCATCAATGCCCTTGGCTTCTGGAATACGACTGCGACGCGCCACACGCCGATCGAAGACGTGCAGGGCATATTCTCCGGCAGCCTCGTTGCCGCTCTCGGCCTCTACGTGCTCGCCAGCGCCGGCCTTCTCACTGGCAGCACGGCCGGCGTCGCTTTCCTCCTGCATTATGCCTTCGGCGTCAATTTCGGGCTTGCCTTCTTCCTGCTCAACCTGCCGTTCTTCTATCTCTCCTGGAAGCGCCTCGGCATGGCCTTCACCATCAAGACCTTCATCGCCATCGGCCTGACCTCGGTGATTGCCGACGTGCAGTCGCGCTTCCTGTCCATTTCGAGCATCCATCCAGCCTGGGCGGCCCTTCTCGGCGGCCTGCTGCTCGGCTTCGGCCTGCTGGCGCTCTATCGCCACCGCGCCAGCCTCGGCGGTGTCGGCATTCTCGGTATCTACCTGCAGGAGCGGTTCGGCATCCGCGCCGGCCTCGTCCAGCTCGCCATCGATATGTGCGTGCTCGCCGCCGCCTTCTTCGTCACCACGCCGCCTGTCGTCTTTTATTCGGTTCTCGGCGCCGTCGTCCTCAACCTCTTCGTCGCCATCAATCACCGCGCTGATCGCTACATCGCGCTTTAGTTTTACGCCTGTCGTTGTAGCAAAACCGCCGCACACTTTTGCGCGACATGCTCTAACATTACCAATCGGTAAGCCATTCTAAATAAAACGTAACTTGCCTGTCATCGGTCTTGGCGCGAAACTCATCTCGCGCCGGATTTGATGAGGTGAGTTATGTCAGATTTGGAAAAACTTGTCAGACGCCGTATGCAGGAAGAATACGCCAAGGGCGCTTCCGCAGAAGAAATTGCGAAAGTCGTCCGCGACCTATTCAACAGCGTCGACCTCTCGGGCAATCGGTTTGACGCCGTTGCCGTACGGGCCACCAGGGATCGCGAGTGACCCGATATTCGACCGACCCGAAATTTCGGGTCGGTTGCACGGATGTTTTCCTCTCAGCAGATATCTCAGGCGGCCTTCGCTGCCGCATCGAGCGGATGCTGCGAGCGGAAGCCGACGGCAAGCCGGTTCCAGATGTTGATCGCGCCGATCGCCACCGTGATCTTTGTCATCTCTTCCTCGGAAAAATGCGCCTTCAGCGTCTCGTAGTCGGCATCAGGCGCCCCTGTTTTGGCGATATTGGTCACGGAATCCACCCAGCCGAGCAGCGCCCGTTCGCGGGCGTCATAGACAGGCGATTCCCGCCAGACGCACATCAGGTTGATCCATTGTTCGGAGAGTCCATCATGGCGGGCTTCTTTCACATGCATGTCGACGCAATAGGCACAGCCGTTGATCTGCGAGGCGCGCAGCTTGATCAGGTGGATGAAGCGGCGCTCCAGCCCGGAGGACTGGACATATTGCTCGAGCGCGGCGACTGCCTTGTAGGCATCGGGAGCGGCTTTGGCGAAATTGAAACGTGGTTGCATGCTCTTTCTCCTTTGTTATGGCTCAACGAGCCGTCTTGCGTTCATGGATTTCAAGGAAGGCGCAGCCCCTAGCTGCGATCGATCCGTCGTCGACGGCGGCAAGTTCGATGCCGATATCCGCCAGGCTCGTCTTGGCGAGTTCGGCGCGATAGACCCGTTCGGCTTTCAGCATCGCCGCGTTGATGGTGCAGGGCTGGGCGAACAAGCGATCGGAGACCGGGTTCGGTCCGCGCTGGCGGATTTCGGCGCAGCGGAACGCCGGTGCAGACCCCTCGACCGCGAGCACGATGTCGAGCAGCGAAATCTCCTTCGGCGCCTTTGCTAGCCGATATCCGCCCTTCGGCCCCGGTACGGTATCGAGGATGCCGGCGCCCGACAGCGCCTGCAGATGCTTCAGCAGATAACTCGTCGAAACGCCGTGGAATTCCGCCAGCGCGGCCGCCGAAAGCACGCCGCCTTCGGAGAGGCCGGAAAGCATCGCAACGCTGTGAATGGCCTGCTCGACCCCATCGCCTATCTTCATGCATCTGGCCTCCTCAATTCGTAGATAAAAAATATCCATGATTATGTCAGCTGTCAAGAGGTGTCCTCTCTGCTGCCACTTGCCTTTATCCTGACCGCGGATAGAAGACGGAAACGCAGACAGGGGAACACCATGGCATCCAACGCTTTTGCAGGCCTTCTGAATTCCAGCGCCGACCGTCATTCGCTCTTCGACGACGCCCAGGGCATCGTTGCCGGCAGCATGCTCGCCGTGCTCGGCGTAACGCTTCTCTCCAGCGCCGGGCTGCTTGCCGGCGGCACGGCGGGCCTTGCCTTCCTCGCCCATTATGCGACGGGCTTCAGCTTCGGCCTCTGCTTCTTTGTCGTGAACTTGCCCTTCTATTATCTCGCCTTCCGCCGCTTGGGCCTCGCCTTCACCATCAAGACCTTCGCGGCCATCGCGCTGACCTCGGTCCTGTCGGAATTCATCTCGGGCTTTGTCAGCATGGCGCATGTCGATCCCATCGCCGGCGCGCTCTTCGGCGGCCTCGTCATCGGCGCCGGCATGCTGGCGCTCTTCCGCCACCGCGCCAGCCTCGGCGGCATCGGCATTCTTGCCCTCTATATCCAGGATCGCCTCGGCTGGCGCGCCGGCTTCGTCCAGCTCGGCTTCGACGGCACCATCCTGGCGCTCTCCTTCTTCGTCGCAAGCCCCTTCATCATCGCCTGCTCCGTGCTTGGCGCGATCGTTCTCAACCTGACGATTGCCATCAACCACCGCAAGGACCGCTATATCGCCATGTGAAGGCGCGCGGCTCTTCTTTTTCCCTGGCATTTCACTACCTTCCAGGCGTGGACCAGATCGATTCCGAAGCCCGCACACTGCTTCCTGCCGCCTTTACCCGCTGGTTTGCGGAAAAGGGCTGGCGCCCGCGTGCCCATCAGTTGGAACTGCTTGCCCGCGCCGAGGCCGGCGAAAGCACGCTGCTGATTGCGCCGACCGGCGCCGGCAAAACGCTCGCCGGTTTCCTGCCCTCGCTCACCGATCTCACCCGCCGCGGCAAAATCCCGCCCGGCTCCGCCTTCACCGGCATCCACACGCTCTATGTCTCGCCGCTGAAGGCGCTTGCCATCGATATCGAACGCAACCTGATGAAGCCGGTCGAGGAGATGGGCCTGCCGGTCACCGTCGAAAACCGCACCGGCGACACGCCGAACGCCAAGCGCCAGCGCCAGAAGCTCAACCCGCCGGATATTCTGCTGACGACGCCGGAACAAGTCGCCCTGCTTCTGGCAAACCGGGAGGCCGAGCGCTTCTTCAAGGACCTGAAATATATCGTCCTCGACGAACTGCATTCGCTGGTCACCTCCAAGCGCGGCCATATGCTTTCGCTCGGCCTTGCGCGTCTCCGCCGCCTTGCCCCCGGGCTCAAGACCATTGGTCTGTCGGCCACCGTCGCCGAGCCGATGGACCTGCAGAAATGGCTGGTCGGCCAGGAAGAGGGTGGCGAACATCATGCCGGCCTCGTCGTCGTCGAAGGCGGCGCCAAACCCGATATCTCGATCCTGTCGACCGAAGAGCGCATCCCCTGGGCCGGCCATTCCGCCCGATATGCCATTCCAGATGTCTACAACAAGCTCGTCGAACATCGCACGACGCTGCTCTTCGTCAACACCCGCAGCCAGGCGGAAATGCTATTCCAGGCGCTCTGGACGATCAATGACGACAACCTGCCGATCGCCCTCCACCACGGCTCGCTCGATGTCGCCCAGCGCCGCAAGGTCGAGGCGGCGATGGCCGAAAACCGGCTGCGCGCCGTCGTCGCCACCTCTACCCTCGATCTCGGCATCGACTGGGGCGATGTCGATCTCGTCATCCATGTCGGCGCGCCGAAGGGCGCCTCGCGCCTTGCCCAGCGCATTGGCCGCGCCAATCACCGCATGGACGAGCCCTCGAAGGCGATCCTCGTGCCGGCCAACCGTTTCGAGGTCATGGAGTGTCAGGCAGCCCTCGACGCCAATTATATCGGCGCACAGGACACCCCGCCGGTCGGGCGCGGCGCGCTCGACGTGCTCGCCCAGCATGTGCTCGGCATGGCCTGCGCCGAACCTTTCGACATGCTGGAACTCTACGATGAAATCATCAGCGCCTCGCCCTATGCCGATCTGAGCTGGGAGACCTTCGAGCGCATCATCGATTTCGTCGCGACCGGCGGTTATGCGCTCCGCACCTATGAGCGCTACGCCCGTATCCGCAAGACTGCGGAGGGCCGCTGGCGCGTCTCCAACCCTGCAGTCGCCCAGCAATATCGCCTCAACCTCGGCACCATCGTCGAAAGCCCGATGCTGAATATCCGCATGGTCAAGCGCGGCGAGGGCGGCAGGATCGGCCGCGGCGGCGCGACACTGGGGAAGGTCGAGGAATATTTCCTCGAGCAGATGTCGCCGGGCGATACCTTCGTCTTCTCCGGCAAGGTGCTGCGCTTCGAGGGTATTCGCGAAAATGAGTGCTTGGCGTCGCAGGCCTTTTCGCTCGATCCGAAGATCCCCTCCTATAATGGCGGCAAATTTCCGCTGTCGACCTATCTCGCCGAGCAGGTGCGGGCGATGATCGCCGATCCCGACCGCTGGCGCCGCTTGCCGGATCAGGTGCGCGACTGGCTGTCGCTGCAGAACGACAAGTCGATGCTGCCGAAGCGCGACGAGTTCCTGATCGAAACCTTCCCGCGCGGCAGCCGCGGCTATATGGTCGCCTATCCCTTCGAAGGCCGTCTCGCCCACCAGACGCTCGGCATGCTGCTCACCCGCCGGCTGGAGCGGATAGGCGCCAAGCCCCTCGGTTTCGTCGCCACCGATTATTCCCTTGCCGTCTGGGGCCTCGAGGATATGGGCCTGATGATCCGCAATGGCCGGCTCAACCTCTCCGACCTCTTCGACGAGGACATGCTCGGCGACGATCTCGAAGCCTGGCTGGACGAATCCTTCCTGTTGAAGCGCACCTTCCGCAATTGCGCCGTGATTGCAGGCTTGATCGAGCGCCGCCATCCGGGCAAGGAAAAGAGCGGCCGCCAGATCACCGTCTCGGCCGATCTGATCTACGACGTGTTGCGCAGCCACGAACCGGATCACATCCTCCTGCAGGCGACGCGGCAGGATGCAGCGACGGGACTTTTGGATATTGGCCGTCTTGGCGATATGCTGAGACGAATCAGGGGCCACATCACCCACCGCGCCCTCGACCATATTTCCCCGCTCGCCGTGCCGGTGATGCTGGAAATCGGACGCGAGGCGGTGCCGGGCGAGGCCCATGATGCACTGCTCGCCGAAGCGGCGGACGATCTGATCGCCGAGGCGCTCGCTTGATGAGAATTGGCCCTGACTGACGTATTTGGGAATAAGAGAGTGATGAACCGCCTGGCGCTCGCGCGCGACATTTCAGGACTGGCCGCGATACCAGGCATCGAGACATCGGTGAACGGCATTGCCGCCGTCTGCGATCCGCTCGGCGCCCTCTATCTGCCGGATGCCGGCCTGCTCGTCGTCTCCGACCTGCATCTGGAAAAGGGCGCAGCCTTCGCGCGCCGCGGCATGATGCTGCCGCCTTACGATACGCTGGCGACGCTGACCGTCCTTGCCGCCGTCATCTCGCGTTATGATCCGAAGCTCGTCATCTCGCTCGGCGACAATTTCCACGACCGCATCGGTTCCAAGCATCTGCCGGAGAATTTCCGCACGCTGATCGTCAATATGGCCCGCGGCCGCGAATGGATCTGGATCAATGGCAACCATGATCCGGATGGCATCGTCGATCTGCCGGGCACATCTGCCGACGAGATGCATTATGCCGGCCTGACCTTTCGGCACGAGCCGAAGAACGGCTTGCAAAGCGGCGAGATCGCCGGCCACCTGCACCCGTCGGCGACGGTCCGCCGCCGCGAGAAATCCGTCCGCCGCCCGTGCTTTGCCACCGACGGCGCCCGCCTGCTGATGCCGGCCTTCGGCCTCATGAGCGGCGGTCTGGATCTCGGCCATCAGGCGATGAAGGGCCTGTTCGACAAGGCTTTGCTGGTGGCGCATCTGCTGGGGCGGGATCGGATTTATTCGGTCAGATATGGGAACTTGAGGGGGTAGTGCCCTCCATATTTGGACGGCACCACCTAAACTCAATCGCACTCCTGCAGCTGCCGCTGATACGTCCCTGCCATCCGCGCAAACTTCTGCGCCGTCTGCTGCAACTGCCCGTTCGAGCGCCAGTCGCCGCGTTTGTATCCCGTCGGCCCGGAATAATAGGCGAGATAGAGATTATAGGCATCGTTCAGCGGAATGCCGGTCTCCACGCTGTTCTGGTAGTGATACCAGCCGATGAAATCGATCGCGTCGGCGAAGTTCGCCCGCCGCGCGGTCCAGTTGCCGGTCTGCGACTGATAGTGATCCCAAGTCCCGTCGAGCGCCTGAGAATAACCGTAGGCGGTCGAAGGCCGGGTCCAGGGAATGAAGCCGAACAGCTTGGTGCGTGGTGGCCGCGCATAGGGCTGGAAGCCGGATTCGGTATACATCGTCGCCATCAGGATCGGCACGGGCACGCCGTATTTCTTCTCCGTCCGCTCGGCGGCACTCTGCCAGCTGGAGAAAAGCCCGTCGCGCTCGTCGAAGACGGCACAGATGTTCCTCGTCTGCTTCGGCGCCGTCGCGCAGCCGGCAAGCAGCGCGAGACCCACGGCCGTCAGAACGATACGAGTACGCATGACAAAACCTCTCGTTTCCGAGAGATTACTAACTCGTAAATGTTAAAAACCGGTTTTTAGTCGAATGCGAACTTCCGCGGCTGCCTCCTTGTGTGGCCAGGGATGGATACCCTGGCCTGACCACCGGGCCGGCATCGCATCAAAATCCCTACGCCTTGACGGGCTCGTAGCGCAGGATCACCGCGCCGCCCTCCGTTGTCGAGGATTCGATGAGCTTCAGCGGCAGCTGGCCCTCTGCCTGTTTGAAAAGCGGATTGCCGCCGCCGAGGATCACCGGCACCAGGCAAACCCTGACTTCGTCGATAAGCCCCGCTTTCAGCAGGCTATCGGCAAGCTCGGCGCTGCCGAAGATCAAGATCGTCTTGCCATCCTCCTGCTTCAGCCTGGTCAATTCGGGGATCGGATCGCTGACGACGCGGGCATTGTTCCAGCCGGGCTCGCTCATCGTCCGCGACACGGCGATCTTTGCGATGCCGTTCATATAGGTTTTGATCTCACCTTCGCCCTCGGCGGTCGGCCAGTAGGAGGCCATGCCCTCATAGGTCTTGCGGCCGAAGACCAGCAGATCGCTTTCCCTACCGAACTGTTCGGCATAGCGCTGCAATTCAGGCCCCCAGGCGAGATTGTGGAAGTCGATATCCCACGGCTTCGTGCCTTCGAAATAACCATCGAGCGTCATCAGGTTCCAGACGATAAGCTTTCTCATTTCCATCCTCCTTCTGAATCGCCGTCCGTTAAAACTGGTTGCGTTTAACAACTGGTTGAAATTTAAGTCGACTGATAGCGGAATGCAAGCGGTTTTTTTGAAGCAGAACATTCGGGCAAGCAGCTGCTGCCGCAGGCCTTCGCGCTCAGCGTCTTTCCGAGCCTAGTTTCGGGAAGAAATCCTGAGCGCCTTGGCTGTGGATCAGTCCTTGCGGAAGATCAGGCTGGCACCCCAGCCGGTGATCACGGCGAGCAGCACGGCCGCAAAGCCGTAGAGGATCGGCTGATCATGCGCCGCATCGGTGATCGTCTGCTCGATGCCGGTCTTGATGACCCGCAGCGGCAGCGATTTCTCGGTCACGAAAAGGCCGCTCTTGAACAGATAGGCGCGCACGCTGTGCACCCCGTTCGGAATGTTTGCCGGCAGGCGCAGGCTGGCCTTGAAGAGGTTGGAGGAAACGAACCGTACGCCGCTCGGGTTGCGGTCATAGAGCCCGCCGCCCTGCTGCAGCCGCCGGAAGGCCTCGCGGAACTCGCCGAGATTGCTGCCGTCGCCGACGAAGCCGACCGGCGTCAGCGGAATGTGGTCGATGCCGATCCCCTGATCGGTCAGGTCAAGCGGCGTCACGATGTCGTCGATCATGCGCGAACTCGACATCGAATAGGAGTGCGGCACCGCTTCGAAGGTCATCGAGCGGGTGTTCACCCAGATGCCGAAGACGCGTTCCTTCTTGCGCACCGTCGCATCCTCGCGCGGGCCTTCCAGCACTACGACCACGTCATATTGGCCGACAGCGAGCAGCAGTTGGTCGGTGTTCGAGAGCGCTCCGAAGATGGTCAGATCCGCGCCGTGGAAATCCGAGGTGATGGCGATTTCGCTGGTCGACGTGCCGATCTCCAGCCCTTCACGCACCGCTTCCGTTGCCTGCCCCGGCAGCCACTGCGCTCCGGCAGAGGCCGGCAGCAGGCAAAGCAACGCGATGAAAGCGGCAGCCAGGCGCATCAATTGCCCGCTCCCATCACCACCGAATAGACGTCGGCCGGCGTCACCACCAGGGCGATCGCAAGACGCACGCCGACGGCAAGCACCAGCAGGCCGAGCAGGGCGCGCAGCTGCTCGCCGCGCAGCTTCTGGCCGACCCGCACGCCGTATTGCGCCCCAATGACACCCGCCACCATCAGGATGAAGGCAAGCACGATGTCGACGGAAAAGTTCGTCGCTGCCTGTACGATCGTCGTATAGGCGGTCACGAAAATGATCTGGAACAGCGAGGTGCCGACGACGACGTTGGTCGGGATACGCAGCAGGTAGATCATCGCCGGCACCATGATGAAGCCGCCGCCGACACCCATGATCGAGGTGAGGATGCCGATTGCAAAGCCGAGTGCGACGATCGGAATGACGCTGAGATAGATCTTCGATTTCTTGAAGCGCACCTTCAGCGGCAGCTTGTGCACCCAGTGCTGGTGGCCGGGCTTGCGCGGTGCGGGCGGCTCGTTGCGCGCTGCCCGCCGCATGGCATTGATGCTTTCGAGCAGCATCAGTCCGCCGACGGTGCCGAGGAAGACGACATACATCAGCGAGATGATCAGATCGAGCTGGCCGATGGCGCGCAGCAGCGAGAAGATCCAGATGCCGACCGTCGCACCGGTAAGACCGCCGACCAGCAGCACCGTGCCGAGCTTGACGTCGAGCGAGCCGCGCCGGAAATGCGTGATCGCGCCCGATATCGACGACGCCACAACCTGGTTGGCGCCGGTCGCGACCGCGACGACGGGCGGGATGTTGTAGAAGATCAACAGCGGGGTGATGAGAAAGCCGCCGCCGACGCCGAACATTCCAGACAGGAATCCGACGGCCGCCCCCATGCCGAGAATGATGAAAATGTTCACCGACAATTCTGCGATGGGCAGATAGATTGTCACAGCCGACCCCGAATGATGACCGCTCCTGCCGGGCGGTTTCTTGTCACGTCCCCGTTCGAATGCGCACCATACTGTGAAATCGTTGCCAGAGGCTTTCGATCGGCCCCATGATTAGCCATAGAGATTGGCGGAGAGATCGGTGGCAGAGGATTCGCCGAATGCGCGGATCGATATGTCCGGCATAATCCGGCTTTTTTCAGGTTTTGTGACAGGCGACGGCAAAATTGGAAAAAGCCTTGCGGCATAGTGCCGCCAGGCGTTTTTCATTGCCCGGAAGAAAGGGTCGAGACGATCCCGCGTCGATGCGACGCGCCTCAGATCGCTTTGCCGGCCTGCTTGTTGCGTTCGAGCAGCGCCTTCACGGTCGCATCGGTCACCTTGCCGTCCGGCTCCTGGCCGACCGACTTCTGGAAGTTCTTGATCGCGGTCACGGTCTTCGCGCCCATTTCGCCGTCCGGCACGCCGGCGTCGAAGCCGTTATTGTTGAGGATCGCCTGGATGTTGCGGACCGCCTTCTTCATGTCGACGCTCGCCGTCTTCGCGCCGGTGCCGGCCCATTCGTCGGGGATGTCGATGGCGTTCGTGCGGTGGTCGACCGGCTCCGGTTTCCAGAGATCGGCCTTGGCGCGCGCCCGTTCGAGCTGGTCGGGTTTCATGGCTTTGGCCACTTCGTCGCGCTTCTGCGCCGCATCCTTGTCGCCGCCCTTGGCGGCGATCGCAAACCACTTGTAGGACTCTTCGAGATCCGCCGGGACCCCGTTGCCGCGGGCGCAGAGGATGGCCAGGTTGAACTGGCTGTCGGTGATGCCGAGGTTCGCTGCCTTGGTGAACCACGCGGCGGCCGTCGCATAATCCTGCTGGCCAAGCGCGCCGGAGGCGTAGAGCACGGCGAGATTGTGCATGGCGCTGGCATTGCCCTGGTTGGCCGCCTGTTCGTAGAAGCCCTTCGCCTTGGTGATGTCGCGTTCGACGCCGTTGCCCTTCTCGTACATGCTGCCGAGCCGGTATTGCGCGGGCGCAAAGCCCTTATCCGCCGCAAGCTGGTACCAGCTCGCCGCCTGCTTCTGATCGACCGTCATGCCGTTGCGGCCGTCCGAATAACGCGCGCCGATCTCGAACAGCGCCAGCGTATCGCCGCTGCTCGCCGCATCGGCAAGCGATTTCGGCTGGACGGTGTCGGGAATGGTGATGGCCGGTGCGGGTGCCGCCGCAGCCGGGGCGTTCGGAACGAAGCCCGATGTCTCCTGTGCCGCGCCCGACGGACCGGGAGGGGCAAGGGTCGCAGCCCCTTCGCCGTCAAGCGGCGCCACGTCGGTCAGATGCTCGCCGGCGTCAGGTGGGGTTGCTTCCGGCTGAGCCTGTTCGGCGGCGGGCGGTACAGCTTCCGCTGCCGGAGCGGTCGTTCCGAGAGCGGCGGCATCCGGCTGGGCAGGTGTCGCTTCAGGCAAGGGCGGCGCCGGGTTTTCCGCAGCACCCGTCAGCGCCGAGACTTCGGCTGGCGGCTGCGGCGCGCGCTCGCCGCTCGTCAGCGTTCGGGCGAGCGGAAAGGCCATGATGGCGAGCAGCACGGCGCCGACGGCCAGCAGGATCGGCCGCCGGTAGCGCGAAAAGGCGCTGGTCTTGCCCGTCTTGTCGGAAGTCTTGCCGGCCTTGTCGGCGTTCGCGCCCTTTTTCTCGGCCTTAACGGCTGCCTGCTTCGGATTGGCATCCACCTCCATCGCAGCCGCCTGTGCCGCACGGCGCGCAGCAGCGATGTAATCGGCGCGATCGGTTTCGCCGGCAGGCTTGCCGCGTGCCGCACTCTGGCTGGCGCGAACCCGTTCAAGGATCTTCTTCACGTCAGGCGCGCCCGAGCCCGGCTCGAGCAGTTCGTTTGCCGCATCCGTCGGCACCACGTCGGTGGGATCGATCGACGGCGCGGGGTCGATCATCGGACGCTCGGTCGCCCTGCTCTCGGCTTTCTTGCCGGGCAGCAGCCGCTTGCCGAGGCTGGCGAGCAGGCTGGCCTTCGCCGGGGCCTGTGCCCGTGCGGCTGTCGCAACTTCCGTCGTCCTGGTCGCGGCTTCGATGGCGATCGCGCTCGTTCCGCTCATGGCGGTGGCTTGCGCCGGGGCGGCAGGTTCGGCGGCGACCTCGGCCGTGCGAATAACAGGAGAAGCCTTCGCTGTCTGGGCAGTGGCCGGCGTCCTGTTCAGCTCGGCTTCGGCCACCATCAGGGCATAGGGATCGACATCGAAATCGACGTCGGCGACCGGCATCTGGGCGAGCGGCCGGCCGCGATCTTCCATGCCGTCGAGCCGATCGGCGATATGCACCAGCGTCTCGTGCAGCGCCTGGAAAGTCTTGTGCGTGCGTTCCTCGCTGTCGCGGCTGAGATCCTCGAGGTGGCGCAGATCCTCGGCCAGCGCCGTCAGCGCCGACATGTCGGCGGCCGGCATGACACCCTGCGGGCCGCCATGACGCGAATAGGCTTCGACCACGGCCTCTGCCGCCTGGCGTGCGGCCTCGATGATATATTCGTCGCTCGTCGCCATATAGTCTTCGATCGCGCCCATGCGCTGGTCGAATTCGGGGGGTATTACAGCGCTCTCGCGCGGCGCGCTCATCAGCGCCGACAGATTGGCGATCTGGTCTTCGAGGTTCTTCAGCGCCCGCGGATCGGTCGGCGCTGCCGATGTGCTTTCCTCCAGGCGGGCGGCAATGTCGCTCAGCCGTCCTTCGAGACGCAGGAAGGCGCTGTCGTCGGCTACAGCAGCAGGCGCCGGCGCCTGCTGCTGATGGGCCATCTCGTCGATACGCCGGGCAAGATGGTCGAGCCGCTGCGCCAGCACGTCGTTGACGGCGCCGTTCTCAAGCGCGTCGATCTTGCGGGAAATGTCGGAAAGCGTGCCGGTGAGGTCGGCCTGCGGCGCCGTCTCCTGCGTGCGCTCCAGCAGATAGGAGAGATGTTCCAGCCGTTCGTCGAGCCGCGACGTCGCTTCCGCCTTCGTCATCTCCTCGACGCGTCCCGTCAGCGCCTCCAGCCGCATCGCCAGCTCGTCGGCCGGGTTCACGCGGCTGGCCGCATCATGGCTCATCAGGTCGATCTGATCGGCCAGCGCCTCCAGCCGATTTTCCAGCCGCTGCATCAGGCCCGGATCATTCGTGGTGGCCGTGCGCCCGCTTGCCGCGATTGCCCGGCTGATCTCGTCGAGCCGCATATCCATGGCGGCGAACTGTTCGGACATCACCCGGTCGTGCGGCTGGATCATATTGCCGAAATGCTCCATCGCCGTGGCGATCGAGATCAGCTTGTCTTCCAGCGCCCGAACGGCCGGGCTCTCGCCCATGCCGCCGATATGGCGCTTGATGTCGTCGAGCCGATAGGCGAGCGAAACGAGCTCTTCCTGCAGCCCCTCGGTATCGAGCGCCGCAAGCCGGTTTTCGAAACCGTCCCAGCGGTTTTCCATATGGCGCAGCGAATCCTCGCGCGCCAGCCCGTCCATCAGCGAGCGCAGCTCTTCGAAATCCTCGCGAAGGCCGGTGGCCTCCGGTGCGACGGAGCGGCCGGTCAGTTGGGTGATGCTCTGGGCAAGGCGGCCCATATCGGCGCGCATGTCGTCGGCGAAACGGCCGTCTCCGGCATTTGTTTTGATTTCGCGCAGCTCGGCGCGCAACGCGTTCATCTCGCGGGTGACGCCCTCGGAAATGTCGCGCTTCAGGTCCTGCCGCAGGTTGACGAGCGCCTGGGCGATCTCCGTCATCGTGTCGTTGCCGGCGCGCAAGGCCGGCGCCGGCACTGGGGCAGCGGCGCGAGGCGCAGGTTCACGAAGCTGCGGGGCCTGTTCGCGTGCATAAGGCCGCTCGCGGCTAGCTTCAAGCGCGCGCTGGCGTTGACGGATTTCGGCGAGCGGATCCGGCCGCGGCTCGGGCGGGGCCTTTGCGGGCCGGGGAGCATGGGAAGCGGCATAAGGATCGCGCTCGGCCGCTGCCGTGCGTGGCCGCTGTTCGCGCCCGCTGCCCATCAGCCCTTCGATGCGCGCCTCCAGCCCTTCGATCGTGCGGTTCAGCGCATCGAGCGAGGTCCTGTCGGACTGTCGGGAAGGATTTGATCGCGATCCGTTCATCTTCTTGCTCGCTTCGACTGCTCGACCCCTCGTCAGAGCTCGATCTTTGGCTTTTCGTCTGCTGCCCGCTTTACGCGGACCTGAGCGCACCATTCATAAGACGATAGTCAATTAGACTTTCCTCAAGCTGAACGATGTAGCGGCATCCTAAGGGAACGCGAGACTGGGAAAAGGAATGCGGATCGCTACTGCTCAATCCGCACCTTTCACGAAACGTGGTAAACAAGCCGTTAATGTCGATGGGAATTTTTTAACGTTTGTGTTCAAAACGCCGTTTTTGGCGGCAATTGCCCCCGGACGCGTCACATCGAATGGCGACGCTGCGCTCAGGCGGGCCTGGGATATTGCAGCTCGATTTTCACGCCTTCGGGGCCATAGACGAAGACCTGGCCGAGATCGGTGTCGGGAATATCGTAATATTCGTAGCGATAGCCGGTCGCCTTGATGCGTTCCAGCGCCGGCTCGAATTCGTAAAGGCTGAAGGCGACGTGGTTGAAGATGCCGGGCGGAAAATCGGTGCTGCGTGATGTCAGGCTGAGATGAATGACCGGGCACTCGTCGAGATAGAGCCAATGGCCGGGCGAGGCGAAGGGTGGCCGATAGCCTTCCCTGACGCCGAGCAAGGTTTCCAGAAAACCGATCATGACGGGGGCATCACGGGTTTCGATGGTGACGTGGTCCAGGCGCGGCATTGGTGTCCTCCCAGCCAGCATTGACGGCAAAGTCTAGCCTGTTTGAAGCCGCCGCGAAAGTTGCTGTATCCGTCTATAGCAAGAGCTCAGAAGCTCTCCGTCCAGGGCCGGACTTCCACCTCCAGCGACCATGCGCTGCGGTGCTGGCGAAGCACGTCGATATAGGTCTGGGCGATGGCCTCCGGCAGCAGCGTGCCATCCGGCTTCTCCACCCGGTCCGGCCGGATCTGCGAGCGCACCGCGCCGTCGATGACGAAATGCGCGACATGGATGCCCATCGGCCCGAGTTCGCGGGCTGCACTCTGGGCAAGGCCGCGCAACGCGAACTTGCCCATCGCGAAGGGGGCTGATTGCGCAAAGCCCTTCACGCTTGCCGACGCGCCGGTGATCAGAATGGCGCCGCGGCCGCGCGGGATCATCCGCCGCGCTGCCTGCTGCACCACCAGGAAACCGCCGAAAGCGGAGGTCGCAATCGCCTTCTCGACATCGGCGGGATCGAGTTCTGCGAGCGGGCCGCGCTGACGAGCGCTGGCATTGAAGATCACCACGTCAGGCCCGCCGATTGCGGCGGCAGCCTCTTCGAAGAGTGCTGCGACGCTCGCAGGTTGCGAGACATCTGTTGTAAAGGCGCTGGCGCCGGTCTCTTCGATGAGCCCTTGCAGTTTCTCGATATTGCGGGCGGCGAGCCCGACCTTGACGCCCTGCGCCGACAATTGCCGGGCAAGCGATGCGCTGATGCCGGAGCCCGCGCCGACGATCAGCGCACTCTCATAGGGAAAGTCGGTCATGATGTCTTCCTCGATGAATCGTCCGAAAGACTTAGGAAGTCCGAACGACTTGCGCTACTGCCCGGCGGTGACTCCGTTGCGATGGACAAGCAAGATGAGATGGCGTTTGCTCCTTTCGGCGCTTTATGGCCCGCGGATTCATGCTCTCGAATTTTTTCAAGAAAAGACGGCACAAGTGCGGACTTTGACGTTTACGCAAACGTCAATATTTTGTAAGACAGTGCCCAAGGCCGGCGCGATCCGGTCAGTCGAATGGGAGGAATTTGAGAGATGCCAGTCTACAAGGCCCCGGTGAACGATACGCTCTTCGTCTTGAACGACGTGCTGGGTCTCGAACGCTACAACAATCTGCCGGGTTTTGCCGATGCGACCCCCGATATGATCGAAGCAATCCTCGGTGAGGCCGGAAGGGTTGCCGAGGAAGCTCTCTTTCCGTTGAACTATTCCGGCGATCAGGAAGGCTGCACGCGCCACGACGATGCCAGCGTCTCGACGCCGAAGGGCTTCAAAGAGGCTTATAAAGCCTATCGCGAAGGCGGCTGGATCGGCCTTGCGGTGCCGGAGGAATTCGGCGGGCAGGGGCTTCCCTATACGCTGCATACCGCCGTCGGCGAATATACCTCCGCCGCCAACATGTCGCTGATGATGTATCCAGGCCTGACACAGGGCGCGATCGCCGCACTCCTCGTCCACGGCTCCGACGAGCAGAAGGCCACCTATCTGCCGAAGATGGTGGACGGCACGTGGTCCGGCACCATGAACCTCACCGAGCCGCATTGCGGCACCGATCTCGGCATGCTGCGCACCAAGGCGGTGCCGCAGGCTGACGGCAGTTACAAGATCTCCGGCCAGAAGATCTTCATCTCCGCCGGCGAGCACGACCTGACCGGCAATATCATTCATCTGGTGCTGGCCCGCATCGAGGGTGCGCCCGAGGGCACCAAGGGCATTTCGCTCTTCATCGTTCCGAAATTTCTCGTCGGCAAGGACGGCGCACCGGGCGCCCGCAACGCTGTCTCCTGCGGCGCCATCGAGCACAAGATGGGCATCCACGCCAACGCCACCTGCGTGATGAATTACGACGAGGCGACCGGCTTCCTGATCGGCGCCGAAAACCGCGGCCTCAACGCCATGTTCGTGATGATGAACGAGGCCCGCCTGATGGTCGGCCTGCAGGGCATCGCCATTTCCGAGATCGCCTATCAGAACGCCGCCAGCTACGCCCGCGACCGCATCCAGGGCCGCTCGCTGTCCGGCCCCAAGGCGCCCGACAAGAAGGCCGATCCAATCATCGTCCATCCGGACATTCGCCGCACACTGATGACCATCCGCGCCTTCAACGAGGCCGGCCGCGCCTTCCTGCTCTGGACCGCGCTGAAGTCCGATATCGCTCACCGCGCCAGCGACGAGAAGGAGCGCCAGACGGCCGACGATATTCTCGGCCTCGTCACCCCGATCCTTAAGGGCGTGATGACCGACAAGGGCTTCGATCATGCCGTCATGGCCCAGCAGGTCTTCGGCGGCCACGGCTATATCGAAGAGCACGGCATGAGCCAGTATGTGCGCGATGCCCGCATCGCCATGATCTATGAGGGCGCCAACGGCATTCAGGCGCTCGATCTTGTCGGCCGCAAGCTGGCGCTGAACGGCGGCCGCGCCGCGATGGCCCTCTTCAAGGAGATCGGCGATTTCTGCGAGGAGAACCGCGGCAACGAAAAGCTCTCCTTCTTCACCAAGCATCTGAAGAAGGGCTTGAACGATGCCCAGGGCGCGACCATGTGGTTCATGCAGAATGCCATGGCCAAACCCGACAATGCCGGCGCCGGCTCGACCGACTACATGCACCTCTTCGGCCTCGTCATTCTCGGCTATATGTGGGCGAAGATGGCCAAGGCCGCCGAGGACGGCCTTGCATCCGGCGATGCCGCCCGCGAGGAGTACCTGAAGAACAAGCTGGTCACCGCCCGCTTCTTCATGGAACGCCTGATGCCGGAAACCGCGCTTCGCAAGGCCCGCATCGAAGCCGGCGCCGACACGATGATGGAACTGGCCGCCGAAGCGTTTTGATTGTGTCCCTCTTCTCCCCAGCGGGGGTCCGAAGGACGGGTCGAGACCGGTGGCTCGACCCAGGCAGAGGTGCCCCGCTGGGGAGAAGAGGGAAGAACGAAATTCACCGGCGCCGCCGCGCCGTCAGGGAGATGAGACAATGACCGAGGTTTTCATTTACGACCACGTGCGTACGCCGCGCGGCCGCGGCAAGAAGGACGGCGCCCTGCATGAGGTGCCCTCCGTTCGCCTCGCGGCAAAGACGCTGGAAGCGATCCGCGACCGCAACGGGCTCGACACGGCCACGGTCGACGACATCATCATGGGCTGCGTCGATCCGGTCATGGATGCCGGCGCCGTCATCCCCAAGGCCGCCGCCTTCGAAGCCGGTTACTCCACCAAGGCACCCGGCATGCAGATCTCCCGCTTCTGCGCCTCCGGCCTCGATGCCGTCAATTTCGGCGCCGGCAAGATCGCCCAAGGCGCCGACGATATTGTCATTGCCGGCGGCGTCGAAAGCATGTCCCGCGTCGGCCTCGGCATGTCCGGCGGCGCCTGGTTCATGGACCCTTCTGTGAATTTTCCGGCCTATTTCATGCCGCAAGGTGTCTCGGCCGATCTGATCGCCACCAAATACGGCTTCAGCAGAACCGATGTCGACGCTTATGCGGTCGAGAGCCAGAAGCGTGCCGCCCATGCCTGGGAAAAGGGCTGGTTCGACAAGTCGGTCATCCCGGTCAAGGACCAGAACGGCCTGACGATCCTGGCAAAGGATGAGCATATGCGTCCCGGCACCGATATGCAGGCGCTCGCCTCCCTCAATCCGTCCTTCCAGATGCCCGGCGAGATGGGCGGCTTCGAGGCCGTCGGCATCCAGGCCCATCCGGAGATCGAGCGCATCAACTATGTCCACCATGCCGGCAATTCCTCCGGCATCGTCGATGGCGCCAGTGTCGTCCTGCTCGGCTCCAAAGCCGGCGGTCAGAGCATGGGCAAGAAGCCGCGCGCCCGCATCAAGGCTTTCGCCAACATCGGCTCCGATCCGGCCCTGATGCTGACCGGGCCCGTCGACGTCACAGAGAAGCTGTTGAAACGATCAGGCATGAGCCTTTCCGACATCGACCTCTTCGAACTGAACGAGGCCTTCGCTGCCGTGGTGCTGCGCTACATGCAGGCATTCGACATCGACCATGACAGGATCAACGTCAATGGCGGCGCCATCGCCATGGGCCATCCGCTCGGCGCCACCGGCGCGATGATCCTCGGCACGGTGCTGGACGAGCTTGAACGCCGCGACCTCAACACCGCGTTGGTGACCCTCTGCATCGGCGCCGGCATGGGCACGGCAACGGTTATCGAGAGGGTCTGACGATGGGCTTCAACACCGGCACGATCGAAACCGAATATGCCGAGGTCAGCGAGCACTGGTCGCCCCGCGTCATCGCCGATCTCAACGGCCAGAGCGTCAAGCTCGCCAAGGTTAGGGGCCAGCTCGCCTGGCATTCCCACCGCGACGAAGACGAGCTTTTCCTCATCTGGAAGGGAGCGCTGACCATCGAATATCGCGACCGCCCGCATGTGCATCTCAAGAGTGGCGATTTTCATGTCGTGCCAAGGGGTGTCGAGCATAATCCTGTTGCTGAGGAGGAATGCTGGATCGTGCTTTTCGAGCCGTCGCTGACCAAGCACACCGGCGATGTCGTCACCGAAAAGACGAAGACCTTAGACGCGCAGCGCAGCCATTTGCCGGCCTGATCGGGGAGGAAACCCAATGACCTACACCAATTTCACGCTCGAAACCGACGCCGATGGCATCGCTCTCGTCACCTGGGACATGCCTGGCAAATCGATGAACGTCTTCACCGCCGAGGTGATGGCCGAACTCGACGCCATCATCGACGCTACGACCGCCGATGCCGCCGTCAAGGGTGTCGTCTTCACTTCGGGCAAGTCCTCCTTCTCCGGCGGCGCCGATCTGTCGATGATCAAGTCGATGTTCAGTTCTTATCAGGAGGAGAAGGCAAAGAGCCCCGAGACGGCGGTGCAGAACCTCTTCGGTCTGGTCGGCCGCATGAGTGGCCTGTTCCGCAAGCTCGAAATATCGGGCAAGCCCTGGGTGTCCGCCATCAACGGCACCTGCATGGGCGGCGCTTTCGAACTGTCGCTCGCCTGCCACGGCCGCGTCGCCTCCAATGCCAAGAGCGTCAAGATCGCGCTGCCCGAAGTGAAGGTCGGTATCTTCCCCGGCGCCGGCGGCACGCAGCGTGTGCCGCGGCTGGCGAACGCCCAGGATGCGCTGCAGATGATGACGACCGGCCAGTCGCTGACCGGCTCCCGCGCCAAGGCGATGAACCTCGTGCACCAGGTGGTCGAGCCGGATCAGCTCATCCCCGCCGCCAAGCAGATGATCAAGGATGGCCTGAAGCCGGTCGCCCCCTGGGACGAGAAGGGCTTCAAGGCGCCCGGCGGCGGCATCTGGACGCCGGCTTCCGCCCAGCTCTGGCCGGCAGCTCCGGCAATCCTGCGCCGGGAAACATCGGGCAATTATCCGGCGGCACTCGCCATTTTGAAATGCGTCTATGAAGGTCTGCAGGTGCCTTTCGACACCGGCCTGAAGATCGAGCAGCGTTATTTCACCGAGGTGCTGCAGACCCGCGAAGCCTTCTCGATGATCCGTTCGCTGTTCATCTCCATGCAGGAGCTCGGAAAAGGCGCCCGCCGCCCGGCGGGTCATGCGAAGACCGAGCTGAAACATGTCGGCGTCGTCGGCGCCGGCTTCATGGGCGCCTCGATCGCTTATGTCACCGCCGCCGCCGGCATTCCGGTGACGTTGATCGACCGCGACATCGAAGCGGCGACCAAGGGCAAGACCGTCTCCGAAGGCCTGGTCAAGGATTCTATCGGTAAGGGGCGTCTTACGCAAGATGAGGCAGCCGCATTGCTCTCCCGCATCACCCCCTCGGCAGATTATGCCGACCTCGCCAATGCCGATCTCGTCATCGAGGCGGTGTTCGAGGATCGCGAGGTGAAGAAAGCGGTCATCGAGGCGGTCGAAGCCGTGCTGCCGGAAGGCGCGATCTTCGCCTCCAATACCTCGACCCTGCCGATCTCAGGTCTCGCCAAGAATTCGAAACGCCCGGCCGATTTCATCGGCATCCACTTCTTCTCCCCTGTCGAGAAGATGATGCTGACCGAGGTCATCCTCGGAAGCGACACCGGCGACAAAGCGCTGGCCGTCGCTCTCGATTATGTTGCAGCCATCAGGAAGACGCCGATCGTCGTCAACGACACCCGCGGCTTCTTCGTCAATCGCTGCGTGCTGCGTTACATGTCGGAAAGCTACGATATGCTGATCGAGGGCGTGCCGCCTGTCATGATCGAGAACGCCGCCAAGATGGCCGGCATGCCGGTCGGTCCCTTGGCGCTGAACGACGAGGTCGCCATCGACCTCTCGCTGAAGATCCTCAAGGCGACGGTCGCCGATCTCGGCGAAAAAGCCATCGACCCCAGGCATATGGATCTCATCTCCAGTATGGTGGAAAAGGAGGGTCGTTTCGGCCGCAAGAATTCCAAGGGCTTCTACGACTACCCGCCGAAACCGGCGAAGAAGTCCCTCTGGCCCGACCTCAAGTCCTTCTATCCGCAGAAGCAGGCAGATGAGGTTGATGTCAACGTCCTCAAACAGCGTTTCCTCGTCACCATCGCGCTGGAAGCTGCCCGCACAGTCGAGGAAGGCATCGTCACCGATCCGCGCGAGGCGGATGTCGGCTCGATCCTGGGCTTTGGCTTCGCGCCCTATACCGGCGGGGCGCTGAGCTATATCGACGGGATGGGTGCGAAGGCTTTCGTGGAATTGGCGGAAAAGTTAGCAGGTACTTACGGAAAACACTTCAAGCCGACGCCGCTGCTGAAGGACATGGCCGCCAAGGGCGAGACGTTTTACGGTCGGTTCGACCCCTATGCGAAGGTGGGGAAGGCGGCTTAGGCCGTCTTTGAGTCGTGCAGCTCTTGTCGGGTTTCAAACGTTGAATGGGGCAGGTGGCGATGGCAATCTGAACCGTAAGCAACCCGCGCCTCGCTGTCACCCGGATCGGACCGCCCATGCAACCGTCAACCGACATCCTCGCCTTCGCCGATCCGATGGAGTGGGAATCCTGGCTCTGCCTGCATCACGCGGCATCGACCGGCGCCTGGCTGAAGATCGGTAAGAAAAATCCGAAACGAACTCTCATCACCATCGACGAGGCGCTGGATGTGGCGCTCTGTTACGGCTGGATTGACAGCCAGCGCAAGGGGTTTGACGCGCATTCCTACCTGCAGCGTTATTCGCCCCGCCGCGCCAAAAGTTCGTGGTCGAAGCTCAATGTCGATCGGGTCGCAGCACTCGCAGAAACCGGGCGCATGCGGCCCGCGGGCCTTGCCGAAGTCGCTGCCGCCAAAGCCGACGGACGCTGGGCTGTCGCCTACGCTCCGCAGCGCGATGCCGGCCTGCCGGACGATCTGGCGGCGGCGCTCGCTGAGAACGCTGCCGCCGATGCTGCCTTTGCGCGGCTCGACAAGACCGGCCAATATGCAATCGTCCTGCCGCTCCTGAAGGCTACCACCCCGGAAGTCCGGGTTGCCCGCCTCGGCAAGGCGATCACCAGGTTGGCGCAGGCCGAATAGGCGGTATTTCAGCTTCTGCAAAAAAATCTCGCCCTCGGTTTTCCGCGCCGCGCGGCAGGCAAAGACCTGTCCGCGGTGTCTGAAACGTCACCGATTTCCCTGGCTGCGGCCTTGTCACGGACACAATTTCCGATTACATATCCGCGCATCGATCTTGCTAGATGAACTTTGAAACGGCCTCGTGTCGTTCCTGGCGAACTTCCTCCAAAATCGGTTTTCATCGCCGTTCGGCATTTATCCGGGCTGCATTCTTCTATGAACGATTCGAAAAGGATATCGTCATGAGCACAGGTACCGTAAAGTGGTTCAACGCAACCAAGGGCTTCGGCTTCATTCAGCCGGATGACGGCGCAGCCGACGTTTTCGTCCACATCTCTGCCGTTGAACGCGCTGGCATGCGCGATCTCAAGGATGGCCAGAAGCTGTCTTACGAGCTCGTCCGCGACAACAAGTCCGGCAAGATGTCGGCAGACCGCCTCCAGGCGGCCTGAGCCTTCAAGGCTCTAAATATCATCTCCGGATCGTGACCACGGATGTACTGGCGCGGTTCGTTGAGATAGCAGGGAAGGTCGGGTTCACCCGGCCTTTTTTCGTTTCCGGCCGGTTGATGTTGTGCCCTTTCCCAAGAATTGCGTCCGCGACACCCCCCTCTGCCCTGCCGGGCATCTCCCCTTAGCCGCCTTACGCCTCGCCACCTTCCAGCATCTCCATAACCCGCGCCATCACCACCCGTGCCGCATCGAGTTCCGCTGACGTGAAAGCAGCGCCCAGCCCGTCGGCCCATCCGGCTTGCGCGATCTCGATGACGCCGAGCCGCGCCGCCCCTTCTTCCGTCAATCGTACCAGCTTGGCGCGCTGGTGCTGCGGGTTGTCGGCATAGGCGATCAGCCCTTCATTCTCCAGCACATCGGCAAGCCGCTGCACGCCCTGGCGGGCGACGCCGAGCGCACGGGCGATCTGCGCCACCGACATGCCGCCGCGTCGTGCCGCCGCCAGCACTTGCCAGCGCGCGCTGGTTTGTCCTGCCGGCTTTGCCAACTGGTCGCCCGCCGCCGTCAGATGGCCGGCGAGGCGAAGGGCGGTGATCGCAAAAGCGGAAAAGGCATCCCCCTCCATCGTCCGCTCCGGTCGATTTTGTTTGACAACATGTTGTCGATTTTGTATCTGATTCATAATGACAACACATTGTCATATTTGGAGACTGAAGGCAACGCCGAAGCAGGAGAGCGCCATGAAGAAAACCTACAGAGGAAGCTGCCATTGCGGCAAAGTGCACTACCAGGTGGACATGGACCTCGAGGAGGGCACCGGCCGCTGCAATTGTTCGATCTGCGCCAAGCGGCGCTATTGGGGCGCCAACGTCAAGCCGGAGGATTTCCGGCTGATGTGCGACCAGGCGGAAACGTCCGACTATCAGTTCAACACCATGAGCGGTCATCACCGCTTCTGCCGCACCTGCGGTGTGCCGGCCTATGGCGACGGTTATGTCGAACAAATCGGCGGCGCCTATGTCTCGATCAACATCGCCTGCCTTGACGATATCACCCCTGAGGAACTGGCAGCACTGCCTGTCCGTTATGCCGATGGCAGGCACGATGCCTGGTGGAACGAACCGGCGGTGACGAGTTATCTCTGACGCAATTCCAAAAGTGCGCAGTGGTTCTATCGCTGATGTCGGATCGTCGTCCTCCCCTTCGTCCTCTGTCCATAACGGAGAAGGAGAACGACCGTGAAAGACGAAGCGAATGCCAGGATCGAGGAAGAGGCGATCATCGCCATGCTGATGATGCGCGCCAAGGCGCTGGGTGAGAAGAACGCCAGCGACGCGCTTTCCTATGAGGCCGAGGATTCCGTCGAATTTTCGCTGGCGCCGCCGCTCGTCTACCACGGCCAGGACGAAGCGGGTCTGCAGGCCTGGTTCGATACCTGGGAAGGCCCGATCGGCGGCGAGGTGCGCGATGCCAGACTGACCGTTGGCGAGGATGTCGCTTTCTGGAGCGGCCTCACGCGCATGAGCGGGACCAAGACCGACGGCACCGCCGTCGATCTCTGGTTCCGCCAGACCCTCGGTCTCGTCAAGCAGGATGGCCGCTGGCTGGTTGCCCACCAGCACGCCTCGGTGCCCTTCGCCATGGACGGCAGCGGCCGGGCACTGCTCGATCTCAAGCCGTGAACTGCTTTCTCAGGCCGCGCTCTCCGCCACCCTGCGCCGGTCGGCGCGAATGCTCACCATTCCGACGCCCATCAAAAGCAGGATCGCCGTCGCATAGATATCCGTCGTCAATGCGTAGCCGGCCGATTTCGCGAGGAACCCGGCTAGGATCGCCGGCAGGCTGAAGGCGAGGTAGCTCTGGACGTAGAAGGCCGATAGCAGCCCGGCCCGCTCGTCCGGTTTAGCAAGCGGCATGATGGTGCCGATCGAACCGAGGAAATTGGTGCCGAAACCGACGCCGGTGAAAATCGTGCCGACGAGCAGCAGCGGCACATTGGCAAGATGCACGCCGGCAACGACGGTCAGGATGCCGAGCGTCTTGGCCGACACGCCAAAAACCAGATTGGCCGATGCCGTCTTGCTGCGCCTGAGATAGACGGCGATTGCTCCGCTCACCATCAGCGCGGTGACGACGGCCCCGCCCGTCAGCGGCGCCCGGCTGCCGGTCGTGCTGGCGACCAAGGACGGGACCAGCGAGAGATAGAAGCCGGCAAGCGTCCAATTGGCAATGTTGATCGGCGTCACCAGTGAGAGCGGCCGCTTCACCTGCTGGGGAATGGTGACCCGCGGTATCAGCGAGCCGAGAGCCCCCGGCCGCGTGCCGCCGGTCTCGCCTGTCAGCCAGATGGCAGCCGCCTGCAGCGTGAAGGCGACGAGCAGCAGCGCATAGACCAGATGCATCGGGAAGGGCCCGTATTGGATCAGGGCGCTGGTGCCCACTGCCCCCACTGCCATGCCGCAAAGCGGCGCGATCGAATTGACGATCTGTCCCTTTGCCCGGTCGACATCGACGAGCGCCGCTCCGATCGAGGCGCCGGCGATCCCCGTTGCCAGCCCCTGCACGATCCGCGCCGCGATCAGCCAGGCGGGACCGCTCGCGACGACGAAGAGGCCCATCGCGGCGATTTCGAGCACGAGGGCGAAAAAGATCACCGGCTTGCGGCCGAGATGATCCGAGATCGAACCGGCGATCAGCAGCGCCGCCAGCAGCGCGAAGGCGTAGACCGCGAAGATCACCGTGATCAGCACCGGCGAGACGGAAAAACTTTCCTGATAGATCCGGTAGAGCGGCGTCGGCGCCGCGGAGGCGCCGAAGAAGGTGGCGAGCGTCAGC
Source organism: Rhizobium leguminosarum bv. trifolii WSM1325 (assembly GCA_000023185.1). Lineage (NCBI taxonomy): Bacteria > Pseudomonadati > Pseudomonadota > Alphaproteobacteria > Hyphomicrobiales > Rhizobiaceae > Rhizobium > Rhizobium leguminosarum. Next base: position 261,618 of record CP001622.1, read on the forward strand.
GCATGAAAGCCGATCGAGGGACGCGGCGAATTCTCGGTGGATTTGGCTGCGGCGAACATATATAAGCCCCTTAAAGCTAAACTGTTGCGTTAGCCTAAGTAGAGCGGGGACTTCGTAAAAGCAATTTATTTGCGTTAATAGTTCTATCAAAGATTTTGAACCAACGGTGTCAAAGGGCGAAGGTCGGGTTGCACGCATGACAGTAAAAGAGAACCTCCGTCCGGGCGGCAGAAGCGCCCGGGTTCAGGCATCGGTGCACAAAGCGGTCCGTGAGCTGATGGCCGAGATGAGCCGCGCCGAGGTGACGATCCCGCTGATTGCCGGCAAGGCGGGGGTAACGCCGTCGACCATCTATCGCCGCTGGGGCGACCTGCAGGAGCTTCTCGCCGATGTCGCCGTCGATCGGCTGCGGCCGGATATGCAGCCGATCGATGCCGGCAGCGGCAAGGCCGATCTCGAAACCTGGGCCGAGCAATATGCCGAGGAAATGTCCTCCGGCCCCGGCCGCGAAATGATCCGCGACGTGCTGGCGGCGCAGGCGGGCGCGAATGCCTGTAAATGCGCTGAATTTACCCGCCAACAGGTCGACGTCATCGCCGAGAGGGCCAAGGCTCGCGGCGAGGCCTTTCCGGATGTCGACCGCGTCATGGACCAGGTCGTGGCGCCGATCATGTACCGCATCCTGTTCGGCGATGTGCCGGCGACAGCGCGTGTGCGCGATCTGGTTGCGCGTGTCATGAGCGCGACGGACTAAGAGCAATTCCAGCAAAAGTGTGTAGCGGTTTTGCGTCCGGAATTGCGTGAAAACAAAGAGATAGAGCATCTCCGTGATTCGGAGAAAAACGGAAATGCTCTGAGTTTTCTGTTACTCCGCGGCGGCGCGCTTGAGGCCGGAAATCTGGGTGATATAGGCGCGTAGCGCCGCCGGCCGCACCGGCTTGTGCTGGACGGCGATACCATCTCGCTCGGCCTCGCTGCGCACCTCCGGCGTGCGGTCGGCCGTGATCAGCAAAGCGGGGATATCGGCGCCGAACTGCCGGCGCAGATGCAGGATGGCGGCAATGCCGGTGCCGTCGCCGAGATGATAATCGGCGATGACGATATCAGGTGGTCCCTCCTGGCCGTCGAGGGCGATGACGTCGGCGAGGCAATCCAGCGCCTCCACCTCGCAGCCCCAGCCGCTGATCAAGAGCCGCATGCCTTCGAGGATCTTCGGCTCGTTGTCGATGCAGAGGATCTTCAACCCGCTCAGCGGCTGGCCGGGACGGTCGGCAGGCGTGATTGCCGCCGTGGCCGCGGCCGGGCGCGAGACGTCGAGCGGCATGGCGATACGGAATTCCGTGCCCTTGCCATGCGTCGACTGCAGCTCGACCGGATGGTTGAGCACGCGGGCGATACGGTCAACGATCGACAGGCCGAGCCCGAGGCCGGAGGCGGTTTTCGCGCCTTCGTCCAGCCGCGCGAATTCCTTGAACACGGTGCGGAATTTCGACGGCGGAATGCCGATGCCGGAATCGATGACCTGGATGATCACCTGGTTGCCGCGCCGTCGCGCGCCCACCAGCACCTTGCCTGAAATCGTGTATTTGATGGCGTTGGAGACAAGGTTCTGCACCAGCCGGCGCAGCAGGTTGGGGTCGGAGCGGACCCGCAATGAGGTCGGCATGATCACCAGCTTCAGCTGTTTTTCACGGGCGATCGGCGCGAAATCGGTCTGGATACGCTCCAGCAGGTCGGAGAGCGCGACGGAGGCGAGCCGCGGCCGCATGGCGCCGGTATCGAGCCTGGATATATCGAGCACCGCCCCGAGAATGGTCTCGACCGATTCCAGCGCGGAATCGATGTTGCGCACGATCAGGCTGTTCTCGGATTGCGCCATGCGCTCGACCAATGCCGAGGAATAGAGCCTGGCGGCATTGAGCGGCTGCAGGATATCGTGGCCGGCGGCGGCGAAAAAGCGTGTCTTGCCGATATTCGCCTCATCGGCGGCGGCGCGCGCCTCGCCGAGTTCGCGGTTGACCCGGGTAAGCTCGGCCGTGCGTTCGGCGACGCGCTGCTCCAGCGTTTCATTCGCCTGTTTCAGTGCCTGGTCGGCGCTGACGCGCTGGGTGATGTCGGTGAAGGTGGCAACGATGCCCTTGTCGGGCATGGCGTTGGAGCGCACCTCGATGATCCGCTCGCCGCCGCCGAGCACCAGCGAAAAGGGCTTGTCGAGCGTCAGGAAATGCCGCACCGTCTGGCTGAGATCGCCGGGCGCGATATCGCCGCGCTGGATAAGCGTGGTGACGATATCAGACAAGGGAAAACCGACCTGGCCGGCACTTTCCGGAAGATCCAGCAATTGCCGGAAACGCCGGTTCCAGATCGTCAGCCGATTGGAACTGTCGAAGACCGCAATGCCCTGGTCCATCTGCGAAAGCGCCGTCTGCAGCATGTCCTGGTTATATTGCAGCGCCTCGCTCGCCTGGTCGAGCAGCCAGGCGGTATCGGAAGAGGCATCCTCGATCTTCTGCAGGATCAATGACAGCACCAGCCTGGCCGAGGACGAGCCGATGGCGCTGCCGAGCAGCTGTTCGCTAAAATGGATGAGCGCCATGTCGGCCGGCTGCTCGTCTTCCAGCTTGCGGCCGGAGCTTTGTTCGTAGGTCGTCAACGAGCGCTGCATGCGCTCTTCGCCGAGATAGCGCGAGATCGCCGCCTTGAGATCGCCGACGCTAATGCGGGTCTTCCAGCCGCGCGTGGCAAATTGCGAGCGCGAATGCCGTTTGACGAAGATACCGGCCTGGATGCGCTCCAGCGGCTTGGCGTTGCGGGTGAGCGACCCGACGACGAAGAAAGCGGTGTTGACGAGCAGGCTCATTGCCGTCGCATTGACCAGCGGATCGGCGTCGGGCGCGGTGAACAACGTCGTCCCGGGAAAGATGAAGCCGAGCACGGCGCTCGCCACATAGGAATAGTCGGGGCCGCCGAGCGAGGGCAGGAACAGCAGGTAGATCCAGATGATGAAGCCGGAGGAAAGCCCGAGGATTGCGCCGCGCGCGTTCGCCCGCCGCCAGATCAGCCCGCCGAACAGTGCTGGGGCGATTTGCGCGATCGCGGCAAAGGAAAGAAGGCCGATCGAGGCAAGGCCTGCCGTGCTGTCGGTCGAACGGTAATAGGCATAGCCGAACAGCAGCACGGCGAAAATGGCGCTGCGGCGGATGTTGAGCAACGTCTTGGCGAAATTGTCGCGCAGGCTGGCGCGGCCGGCGAGTTTGCGCCTGAGGAAGATCGGCATGATGATGTCGTTTGACACCATGATCGACAGTGCGACGGAATCGACGATGACCATCGCCGTCGCGGCGGAGAACCCGCCGATGAAGATGATCAGCGAAATGACGGGCATCTGGCCGGCAAGCGGCAGCGACAGCATGTAGAAATCGGCATTGCCGCTGCCGCCGAAGGTCAGCAGCCCGCCGATCGCCACCGGCAGCACGAAGAGATTGATGGCGATGAGATAGCTGGGAAACAGGATGCCTGCGAGTTTCAGCTGTTTCGGGGTTCGGTTTTCGACAACCGTCACGTGGAATTGCCGCGGCAGCAGGATGATCGCAAAGGCCGACAAGATGATCAGGGTGATCCAGCGGCTGATCGGCGTATGGTAGTTGAGCGCCGACATGACCAGCTCATTGTCGACGGTCCTGCGCCAGAGATCGGTCGGACCGTCGAACAGAAACCAGATGACGCAGACGCCGGCCGTCAGGAAAGCGACGAGCTTGACGACGGATTCCATCGAGACGGCGAGGATGAGGCCATCCTGATGCTCTGTCGCATCCGTATGCCGTGTGCCGAACATGATGGCGAAACAGGCAAGCACCAGCGTTGCGACGAGCGGCAGGTCGAGAAAATAGAGATTGCCGCTGCCGATGCCGTAATCGGACGGATTGACCATGGCGCTGACGGTGCTCGAGATCGCCTTGAGCTGCAGCGCGATATAGGGAATGGCGCCGATCAGCGAGATCAGGGCGACGATCGTTGCGACCGTCGGGTTCTTGCCGTAACGGGCGGCGACGAAATCGGCAACCGAGGTGAGCTTCTCCGCCTTGGCAAGCTCGATGATGCGGCGAAGCAGCGGCATGCCGAGCGTGAAGACCAGGATAGGGCCGATATAGATGCCGGCAAATTCCAGGCCGCGCTGCGCCGCAAGCCCGACGCTGCCGAAATAGGTCCAGGAGGTACAATAGATCGCAAGGCTCAGCGCATAGACCACCGGCCATCCGCCTTCCAGCGTGCCCCGGCCGCGGTCGAGCGTACCCGGGCTGCGGTTCTTGCGGTCGCCATAGCTTGCCACGGCGAAAAGCAGGAGCAGATAGCCGAAGGCAGACGCGAATATGACCCAGCCTGGAAGCATTGACCCTCCGCCGGCGGAAAACCCGCCGGGACCTCCCGCAACATGGGTCAGCTTAAGTCATTTCAGACGCTTTGAAAATTCCTGGCCGTCTAGGCCTTAAGTCAAAGACCGCCGGGAGGTATCGCCGAATAATTGCGATTGCCGATTGATTAATTGCAATGAAGATGTAGCTAATAAAAACAATCGCATATCTTTGAAATGGATCAAAGGGAGACGGATCCGATGCTCAATGAGTTCAAGGCCTTTATCGCCCGCGGCAATGTCATGGATCTTGCAGTCGGCGTCATCATCGGCGGCGCCTTCGGTGGCATCGTCAAATCTTTGGTGGATGACCTTATTATGCCGATCGTCGGCGCCATTTTCGGCGGTTTCGATTTTTCGAATTACTTCCTCCCACTGTCGTCGGCCGTCAACGCACAGTCGCTCGCCGCCGCCCGCGAGCAGGGAGCGGTGTTTGCCTATGGCAGTTTCCTCACCGTGCTCATCAACTTCCTCATTCTCGCCTGGATCATCTTTCTGATGGTCAAGGGCGTGAACACCCTGCGTGCCCAAGTCGAGCGCCAGGAAAAGGTGGCACCGGAAGAGCTGCCAGCGCCGCCGGCAGACGTTCAGCTGCTGACGGAAATTCGCGATCTTCTCGCCACGCGCCCGACGGCTTGATCCGGGCTGGAGCCCGTCCGCTTCGGTCGGGCTCATTCATCACCAAAATCGATATGCCATCACTGGATGTCATGGGATTTGCCGGCGCAAATCCGCTATGAAGGCGGAAACCGGAGATTTGCATGTCGATCGTTAGCAGCCTCAGCCCGCGCGCACTGGCGGCGCCCGAAAGCGGGATCGTCGAACTCGTCAACTATGCCCGTGGCCGCGAAGGCCTGCTGCCGCTCTGGGTGGGTGAGGGCGACCTGCCGACGCCTGATTTCATCAGCAGGGCGGCGATGGACGCGCTTGCTAGCGGCGAGACCTTCTACACATGGCAGCGCGGCATTCCGGAGCTTCGCCAGGCGCTTTCGGATTATTACGACAGACATTTCGGAATCCGGCTTCCGGTCGAGCATTTCTACGTCACCGGTTCCGGCATGCAGGCGATCCAGATCGCCGTGCAGGCGCTGACCTCGCCGGGCGACGAACTGGTTTACTTGTCACCTTCCTGGCCGAACATTGCCGCCGCTCTCGAGATAGCAGGTGCGCGCTCGCTCAGTGTCGAGCTGCAGTTCGAAGGCGGCAAATGGGCGGTCGATCTTGACCGCATCGAAACCGCGATCACCCCGAAGACCAAGGGCATCTTCATCAACACGCCGTCGAACCCGACAGGCTGGACGGCAACGAAACAGGACCTTGGCGATCTCCTGGCGCTTGCCCGCAAGCACGACCTCTGGATCATGGCGGACGAAATCTACGCCCGCTACTATTTTGCCGGCGGCCGCGCCCCCTCTTTCCTCGATGTGATGGAACCGGACGACAAGATCATCTTCGTCAATTCCTTTTCGAAGAACTGGTCGATGACCGGCTGGCGCGTCGGCTGGATCGTCGCCCCGCCTGAAATGGGCCAGGTGCTCGAAAACCTCATCCAGTATTCGACATCGGGGGTGGCGCAGTTCATGCAGAAGGGCGCTGTCGCAGCCCTTGATCAAGGCGACGATTTCGTCGCTGCCAATATCGCCAAGGCGGCCCGCTCCCGCGATACTCTCTGCGATGCGCTTGTCGCCACCAACCGCGTCGAGACACTGAAACCGGATGGCGCGATCTATGCTTTCCTGAAGATCGACGGCGTCGCCGACAGCCGCACGGCAGCGCTCGACATCGTCGACAAGACAGGCGTCGGCCTTGCTCCCGGCACCGCTTTCGGATCGGGCGGCGAACTCTTCCTGCGCGCCTGTTTCCTGCGCGATCCCACACAGGTGGCGATCGCCGCCGAGCGCCTCTGCGACTATATCCTCAAGCTCTGAGAAGCACTGGCCGCAAGACGCGTCGTGGCGACCGAGGCGTCGATTTGTGCCGAAATCGCCGGATCGATAAAACTCTAGCAAAGCCCGAAATCGGCCTCTAACCACGACTCCAAACATACCCGTTCAAAGGCCTTCCAAACGCCGTTCGATAAGAAAATTGGAAAGAAAAACCGGCGCCTGATGCCCCTGCTTATAAAAAACGAAAGCAGGGATGCGGGACATGGCGGTTTTGGTGACGGGCGGCGCCGGATATATCGGCAGTCACATGGTTTGGGCGCTGCTCGATGCGGGCGAGGATGTGGTCGTGCTCGACCGCCTCTCCACAGGCTTTCGCTGGGCCGTGGCGCCGGCGGCGCGTTTCTATCTCGGCGACGTTGCCGATCCCGACATATTGAAAAAGGTCTTCATCGAAAACGACATCGAGGCGATCATCCATTTCGCCGGCTCCGCCGTCGTCCCGGTCTCGGTCGCCGACCCGCTCTCCTATTACGACAACAATTCCGGCAAGACCCGGGCGCTGTTGAGTGCTTCGGTCAAGGCCGGTATCCGCAACTTCGTCTTCTCTTCGACGGCGGCTGTCTACGGCCAGCAAAAGACCGACCTGCCTGTGAAGGAGACGGCTCCGCTCAATCCGGAAAATCCTTACGGCCAGTCGAAGCTGATGACCGAATTCATGCTGCGCGATGCCGCCGCCGCCTATGATTTCAACTATGTCGCGCTTCGTTACTTCAACGTCGCCGGCGCCGACCCGCACCACCGTGCCGGCCAGTCGACCTCAGGCGCCACACACCTGATCAAGGTCGCCTGCGAGGCAGCACTCGGCAGGCGCGACAGCGTCAATGTCTACGGCGTCGACTATCCCACCCATGACGGCACCGGCGTGCGCGACTACATCCATGTCAGCGATCTCACGGATGCACATCTGAAGGCGCTGCAGCATCTGCGCAGAAGCAAGGGCTCGCTCGTTGCCAATTGCGGTTACGGCAGCGGCTATTCCGTGCTCGATGTGCTGAACATGGTCACCCGCCTGCACGGACATTCCTTCAAGATCCACATGGCGCCGCGCCGCGCCGGCGATTCGGCGAGCGTCGTCGCAGACGCTTCGCTCGCAAGGCAGGTGCTCGACTGGAAACCCAGATACGATTCGCTGGAAACCATCGTCCAGAGTTCGCTCGATTGGGAACTGTTCCTGTCGAACAAGAACGTCGACGACCTGCACAGCATCCACCGGGCATTGGCCGCCGCTTCCTTCTGATCGGGGAACCCGTTTACCATCCCCGCGCCTGCGGGGGCGCATGCCGTCACGTGAATAAGGAAAAAACAAGCTTTCTCTGGCTGGCTCGGGCCAACGGAAAAGAGAAGATGAAGAACTTTCTGGCCTCATTGCAGCTGCAAAAAGACAATCCGACGCTTCTGCTGGCGCAGTTCCGGGCCCTGTCGTCGCAGATTCCCATTCTCTATGTCCTTCTGGTCATCAACGCCCTTGCGGTGGCGATCACCCACCTCAAATCCGCCCCCCTTTGGCTCTCGCTCTACATTCCCGTGGCCTTGAGCGTCGTCTGTGTCTTCCGTCTCTGCTGGTGGGAGATCCGCGGCAAGGAAAACGTCACCGCCGAGCGGGCCTACAGGCTGATGAAGCTCACGATATCAGGGGCCGGCATCCTGGCCGTCGCTTTCGGCAGCTGGGCGATCGCGCTCTACCAATATGGCGATGCTTCCCAGCAGGGTCAGATCGCCTATTTCCTCGTCGTGACCGGGATATCCTGCATCTTTTGCCTGATGCACCTGCCGATGGCGGCAGCGCTGACCACGGTCATCACCTTCTCGGCCATGGTCGCGACCTTCTTGTTCTCGGGCAATCCCGTTTTCGTCGCGACGGCCATTAGCGGCCTCTTCCTGATCCTGCCCTTCCTCAGGGTGATCAACAGCTATTTCCAGAATTTCGTCGGTCTCGTGCAACTGACCGAAGAGCTGAAGCAGAAGCAGGCGGAAGCCGAAGAGCTGAACCTCGTCAACAGCCGCAATGCGCTGCATGACCAGCTGACCGGCCTTGCCAATCGCCGCAGCTTCTTTCTCTCGTTGGAAAAACGGCTGCAGAAGGATTCGTCGACGCCGCCCGTCCTCGGCATTCTCGATCTCGACGGCTTCAAGCCGGTCAACGACGTCTTCGGCCATGCCGCCGGCGATCTCGTGCTGAAGGAGACGGCCCGCCGCTTCGTCGCGCTGGTCGGCGAAGAGGGCATCGTCTCCCGTCTCGGCGGCGATGAGTTCGGTATCATCTTTCCCTCCTTGATGACGCGCCAGGCGATCGCCGATCTCGGCCAGGCGCTCTGTGCTGCCGTCCGCGATCCTTTCGAAATCCCCGACGGCTCGGTCCGCGTCTTCGGCTCCTGCGGCATCGTCTATCCTGATATTGGCACATACACCGCCGAGGATCTTTACGAGAAAGCCGATTTTGCCCTCTACCAGGTCAAGAGCAAGCGCAGCAGCGGCGTCGAATTCTTCTCGGCCGAGCACGAGAAGATCCTGACGCAGCGCCACCTGATCGAACTCGAACTGCAGGCAAACGATTTCGCCAAGGAATTGAAACTCGACTATCAGCCGATCGTCGAATTGAGGAGCGGCCGCGTCGTCGCCTACGAGGCGCTCGCCCGCTGGGACAGCGCCCGCTTCGGCCGTATCAGCCCAGACGCCTTCATTCCCGCTGCCGAGCGCACGGCGGTCATCGGTCGCATAACCCGCATCCTCTTCGCCAAGGCGCTCGAAGCGCTGGCGATCATTCCACGGCATCTCAGGCTGTCCTTCAATCTCTCGGCGCGCGATATCTGCGACCACGAGACCTCGATGGCGCTGCTCGCCATGATCACCCGTTCCGGCATCGATCCGAAGCGCATCGAATTCGAGATTACCGAGACCGCATTGCTCTCCGATTTCGACACCGCCGATCAGGTGATATCCATGCTGCGCGCTGCCGGCATCTCGATTGCGCTCGACGATTTCGGCACCGGCTATTCGAGCCTCAGCCATATTCATCGTCTCGGCTTCGACAAGCTGAAGATCGACAAGTCGTTCGTGATGAATTTCGATCGAGACGCCCGCTGCATGAACATCACCCGCTCGGTCGCCAATCTCTGCCAGAACCTCGGCATCGCCTCCGTCGCCGAAGGCGTCGAAAGCGAAGAGATTGCCGAGGGATTGAAGGCGATGGGCGTTCGTCTGGCGCAGGGCTATCATTTCTCGCGGCCGCTGCCGCTCGAACTTGCCATCGACTACGCCGCCAGGTGCGAGGCCGCAGCCTCCGCCCGCAATTCGCTGTCTGCCTGACCGATCGATCTCGATCCGCCGCAAATCGACTGGAGCGATGCCGCGGGGTCGTCTATTCATGGTCGCAACAGATGAGGTGAACCATGCAGGACGGCGAAGTCATCATTGAACGGCGGGGTACCGCAGGCGTCATCCGGCTCAACCGGCCGCGAGCACTGAACAGCCTGACGTTGCCGATGATCCGCACGATCACCGCGGCCCTTCACGACTTTGCCGGTGATCCCGAGGTGGCGAGCGTCGTGGCGACGGGAGAGGGCGAACGCGGCTTCTGCGCCGGCGGCGATATCCGCGCCCTGCATGAGAGCGCCCGCGCCGGCGATGGCCTGGCGGCAAGCTTCTGGCGCGAGGAGTTCCGCCTCAACCATATGATTGCCTCCTATCCCAAGCCCTATGTCGCGCTGATGGACGGCATCACCATGGGCGGCGGCGTCGGCCTGTCCTCGCATGGTCGCCACCGCATCGTCACCGAGCGCACCCGCCTTGCCATGCCCGAAACCGGCATCGGCTATGTCCCGGATGTCGGCGCCACCTGGCTGCTGCCGCGTGGCCCCGGCGAGGCCGGAACATGGCTCGGTCTGACAGGGCTTGATATCGGGGCTGCCGATGCGATCCACGCCCGCCTTGCCGACCTTCAGATCGCCTCGTCGCGGCTCGGCGAAGCGATCGATGCTCTCTCCGCCCTGCCGCGCGCCAGCTCATCCGGCGATGTCGATGCCGTGCTGCAGGCGCTTCCGGAGCCTCAGGGAGAAAGCCGGCTCAGGCAGAACGCGGCGATGATCGATCGCGCATTTTGTTTCGACAACGTGGAGGAGATCCTGGCAACGCTTGCCGAGGAGGAAGGCGAATTCGCCGCCGAGACGCGCCGGGTGCTGCTGACGCGTTCACCGACCAGTCTGAAGCTCGCTTTGCGGCTGCTCAGAGCCGGCCGCAGCAGCGCCTCGCTTGCCGAATGCCTCGGCCGCGAACTCGGCGCCTGCCTGCGGATGCTTGATAATCCCGATTTCTTCGAGGGTATTCGCGCCGCCGTCATCGACAAGGACCGCAATCCGAAATGGTCGCCCGCATCAGTCGAGGCTGTGGAAGTGGCAAGGGTCGAGCATTTCCTGAAACCGGCCGAACCGCCGCTTTCGCTCTGAACGCTATCCGGCTATCGCCACATGCCGCGCATGCGGGCGCCGACATCGATGCGCACTTGCCGCGCGTGGGCTTGCGCGGCCTCCGATTTCACCTGCGGCCAGCTGCAGGCCTCGAAGAACTGCAGCAGCGTTGCCGGAATGAAGCGGCTGCGTGAGGCATAGACATGCCGGTCGCCCTGCGAGTTCTGCCCATAGGTGAAGAAGCGTTGCGGAACGACGAGGTCGAGACCATCCCGGGCGCGCGTCATCGCGACATAGAGCAGCCGGCGTTCCTCTTCGATTTCGGCGGTTGTGCCGACGGCGAGATCGCTCGGTATGCATCCGTCGACGACGTTCAGCATGAAGACCTTCGTCCATTCCTGGCCCTTGGCGGAATGGATGGTCGACAGGATGAGATAGTCTTCGTCGAGAAGCGGCACACCCGCCTGGTCGCTGGTCGCATCCGGCGGATCGAGGGTGAGCTCGGTGAGAAAGCGCTCGCGCGAGGCATAACCGCTAGCGATCTGCTCGAGCTGCAGCAGGTCGGCCTGCCGCGTTGCTGCGTCCTCGTGCAGCCGTTCCAGATGCGGCGCGTACCATTGCCGTGCCAGGCCGATCTCTGCCGGCCAGCCGGCCTTGCCGGTCTTCAGCTCCTGCAGCATCGCAACGAACATTGTCCAGTCCTCGCCGGAGCGCGGCGGTGCCGGCATGGCGCCAAGAGCAGTAATCGGGCTGGCATCCTCGGCCATCAGGTCGAGCGTCTTCTGTGCCGTCGACGGGCCGACGCCCGGCAGGATCTGCATCAGCCGGAAGCCCGCCACCCGGTCGCGCGGGTTCTGCGCGAAGCGAAGGGCGGCCAGCATGTCCTTCACATGCGCGCTGTCGAGAAACTTCAGCCCGCCGAACTTGACGAAAGGAATGTTGCGCCGGGTCAGCTCGACCTCCAGCGGCCCGCTGTGATGCGAGGCGCGAAAGAGCACGGCCTGCTGCTTGAGCGTGAGGCCTTCCTCGCGGTTATCGAGCACCATGTCGGTGATATACCGCGCCTGCTCGGCCTCGTCGCGCACAGTGACCAGGCGCGGCCGCTCGGACGATTGCCGCTCGGTCCAGAGGTTCTTGGTGAAGCGCTCCGAGGCGAGATCGATGACGGCGTTGGCGGCGGCGAGGATCGGCTGCGTCGAGCGGTAGTTGCGGTCGAGCGTGACGATATTGGCCGCCGGGCTGAAGGCGGCGGGAAAATCGAGGATGTTGCGCACCGTCGCGGCACGGAAGGAATAGATCGACTGCGCATCGTCGCCGACGACGGTCAGCCCTTGGCCTTGGGGTTTCAATGCGAGCAGGATCGAGGCCTGCAACCGGTTGGTATCCTGATATTCGTCGACCAGCACATGGTCGAAGCGGCTGCCGATATCCTCGGCAATCATCGCTTCGCCGACCATCTGCGCCCAGTAGAGCAGCAGATCGTCGTAATCGAGCACGTTCTGGCTCTGCTTGGCCTCGACATAACTGGCGAAAAGTTCGCGCAGCTGTTTCTCCCACGTCGCGCACCAGGGAAAGACGTCGCGCAGCACGAGGTCGAGCGCGGTTTCCGAATTCACCGCCCTGGAATAGATGGCAAGGCAGGTGCCCTTTGTGGGAAAGCGGCTTTCCGTCTTCGAGAAGCCGAGGTCGTGCCGGATCAGGTTCATCAGATCGGCACTGTCTTCGCGGTCGTGGATGGTAAACCCAGGATCGAGACCGATCTGCTCCGCATAATCGCGCAACAGCCGCGCGCCGATGCCGTGGAAGGTGCCGGACCAGGAAAGCGCATCCGCCATCACGCCAGCATTCGCACCAAGCACATCGCGGCAGATGCGCTCGACACGCCGCGCCATCTCGGCGGCTGCCCGGCGCGAGAAGGTCATCAGCAGGATGCGGCGGGGATCGGCGCCCTTGACGATCAGATGGGCGACCCGATGCGCCAAGGTATTCGTCTTGCCGGAGCCGGCGCCGGCAATGACCAGCAGCGGCCCGGCAATATGGCTGCCGTCGATGAGCGTGCCGTGCTCGACGGCCATGCGCTGCTGCGGATTGAGCTTTTCGAGATACATCCAGCCGTCCGGTCGGGCTCCCGCAGAATCACTGCGGAAAGATTAGATGTTCCTTGAATGTTCGCGATTGCGGCCTCTGTCAAGCGCTGCGGCGCGCGAGCAACATCTCAGTCGGGGAAATCCGGACCGATCTCGCGCCGCACCAGCTTCAGGCTACGGTCCGGCTGAAGAATATAGGTTTCCTCCACGCGCTGGCCCGTCCCGTTGTAGAACTGGTTGTAGACGGCGCTGCCGACCGGCGACTTGGCAAGCTTCGTTCGCGGCTGGCCGCCATAGGTAATGCTGCCGGGAATGGGTTCCAGCGCCCGCGTATCGGCCGAGGAGCAGCCGGCAAGCATTGCCCCGGCAAACAAGGCGGGCAGAAGCGCTTTCATCGTCATCATCCCTCTTTCGACTGCCGCCAGATATGGAAGCCGCAGCGCCTTTCGCCAAGGGTCGTCCATGCCACCGCGCAGGTATCACTGTCGAACAGGCTCTTCTTTTCCGGGGGACGCAACGAAATGCGTCCCTGCGGCGTTAACAGACATCAACCAACATTAGGAAACGTTCACGGTGCTCGGCTTTCCAGCATTCACGGGGCATGGCGAGCCCGGCCGCCAGGGCCACAGCGATGCCGCGACGCGCGCCTCGGTGGAAAGCGCCCTTCATGCGGCCGCCGATTTCGAAGCCGGCGAAATCACCGTCAGCATATCGGGCTCCTATGTCATCCTGGAAGGTTTCGTGCGCCGGCGGGGCGATGTCGAGCGGGCGATCGAGATCGCCGAGGGCGTCGTCGGCCGGGGCTATGTGCGTGCTCGCTTGCTGCGACGCTAGCCGGCTCGCGCTCATCTCTTTGCGATGCATGAAGGGAACCAAAATGCTCTCTCGCGTGTTGAAAGGCCGGACCTAAACGCTGGAGACTCTCATGCAGTTGCTTCCTCGCCTCTGGGCAACCACCTTGATCGTGGGTTGCGGTGTCTTTGCCGGCTCCGCCCATGCCTCGCTGGAAACCGGCACGAATTATTCCGCTTTGCCGAAGGACCAGATCGCCCTCAACGAATATACCGGGACCGTCGCCTGCCAGCCGGTAGAGCCTCACTATCTCCCCTCCTTCATCCGCGCGGCAGATGGCACCATCATCGGTGTCGGTTATGTCGAGATCGAGAATGAGAGCGGCGCGGATTGCTGAAAAAAGGCGGTCCTGCTCGGACGAGGCTCGCCTGCGTTTCCGCAGAGGGTACGAGCCTCTAACCATCATCATGATGGCTGGTCATCTTCTATTGATGCACCTGTATCGGGCGCAACGCCCTTTGCACCAAAACCCGGCACGCACTTGTTGCAGGGTTAAACCAAAATTAAAGCCCAAAATTAAAGCCCAAAATTAAAGCATTGTCCCGTTCCGGCACGCTTGCGCGCCCAGAAGGCGAAAATCGCCCGAAATTCCTTGCTGAAGTGCTAATGCAGCTTCAGCTTCGCCTCTTCGGCGGCCGCCAGGAACTCGGCTCTTGCTTCTTCCACGCTCTTGCGTCCGTCGAGCGCCGCCCGGCAGGCGCTGCGGGCCTTGATATAACGAAGCCCGCGCATACTCGGCCACAGATCCGCCAGGCACTTCAGCGCATCGAACGGCCCATTGACCGTTCGCGCATCGGCACCTTCGAAACCGACCTTGACCGGGCTGTTCCATCTTTCAGTTGCCATCGACGCTCCTCCACGATTTTCGACAGAAACGAAGCGCAGCATCTCCCAGTTCCTCCGGGGAGACTTTGCGATAGTTAATACTCTAGCGTGATTTTTGCCGTCAGCAATGGTGGAATGCATTGCGGCTGATGAGGCGAAATGTCCTCTTGATGAGATTCACCAAGCGACCGGCTTTCGCGGGCCAGGAATTTCGTTGGAATTTGTAATCATGACGCCCCAATGCGAGGGGAATTTTTGGAGGGTGCAACCAAATCCGATGGCGTGGGCGCGGCATCATCGCTACCATGCTCTCGAAGCTGATGGCTCCACATGGGTTTAGGTCGAAATCTGATCCAGGCTGCTTTTCTCTGTGGGGCCTTGGCAATGCCGGTCCTCGCCCGCGGGGCAGAGGTGTCTGCTGAAGACGCTCTGCTGACGCGTCTCTCCATCGAAACCGTGCCACGACTCCAGCGGGAATATTTGCGGGCGACCCTCACGCCCCAGGATGAAGGCACGGCGATAGATGTTGCTGCCTATGTTTTGTCTAAGACTTTTGATCGGTGGTATGTCGAAGGTATATTCGATGGAGCTTTTTCGTGGCTTCACGCGCCAATTAAGGACGAAGTGCTGGTCACCAGAGAACTGATTGAACTGTGGCAGTTTTCGCCGTTTATATCTTACTATCTCGAGGTAACCGAGATTCCCGACTGCGCAAACAACAGCGTGCTGCTTCCCAGCTGTCACTAGCTTTGCCGAGGGGCGCAAATGGAGGTCATATTCTTACCGGAAAACTGGTGCTGCCGAGTGGGATTGAACCACCGACCTCACCCTTACCAAGGGTGTGCTCTACCACTGAGCTACGGCAGCAGGACCAGTACCCGTGCGAGCCGTGTGGCTCAATCGCGAGGACGGGGGGCTATTGCCACAGCTTGGCGGCAAGCGCAAGCCGCAAATTCCAACTTCGCGTCGATTGGGATGAAGGGACTTTTGGATTGGCGCGAATTCAGCTAATCCTGTCGCATGAACGAAAAGACCGAAACCGGCCAGCAGAGCCGCAAACAGGCGATCGAGGCACAGGCGAAACTGCGCCGCGAGCGCGCCGCCGACAAGCTCAGGGAAAATCTGGGGCGACGCAAACAGCAGGTCCGCGCCCGCCGTTCGGGCCAGGCCGACGAAACAAATGGGCTGCCCGCCGCAAAAATGGACGAATCGTAATGTTCCGTCCGACACGAATTGAAGCGTGTCGAGAAATCCCCTAAACACCTCACTCCTTATTCCAAGGCAGAACTTTCAGGAAAGGCGGGCTCGGCCCGTAAGCGCACATGGATCGTATCAGAATCGTCGGCGGTAATGAGCTGAATGGCATCATTCCGATTTCCGGCGCCAAGAATGCCGCACTGCCGCTGATGATCGCCTCGCTTCTGACCAGCGATACGCTGACGCTCGAAAACGTGCCGCATCTGGCCGATGTCGAGCTGCTGATGCGCATCCTCGGCAATCACGGCGTCGACGTCGCCGTTAACGGCCGCCGCGAGCGCCAGGAAGACGCCTATTCGCGCACGATCCATTTCACCTGCCGCACCATCGTCGATACGACCGCATCTTATGAACTGGTCTCGAAGATGCGCGCCTCCTTCTGGGTCATCGGCCCGTTGCTGGCGCGCGAAGGCCATTGCCGCGTTTCGCTGCCGGGCGGCTGTGCCATCGGCACGCGCCCCGTCGATCTCTTCATCGAAGGCCTGACGGCGCTCGGCGCCACGATGGAAATCGATGCCGGTTATATCAACGCCAAGGCGCCTGCCGGCGGCCTGATCGGCGCACGCTACACCTTCCCGAAGGTCTCCGTCGGCGCCACCCATGTGATGATGATGGCGGCAACGCTTGCCCGCGGCACGACTGTCATCGGCAATGCCGCCCGCGAGCCTGAGGTCGTCGACCTCGCCAACTGCCTGAACGCCATGGGCGCCAGGATATCGGGCGCGGGTACGGCGACGATCACCATCGAAGGCGTCACCTCGCTCTCCGGCGCCCGCCATCGCGTCCTGCCGGATCGCATCGAGACCGGCACCTACGCCATGGCGGTCGCCATGGCCGGTGGCGACGTCGTGCTCGAAAATACCGATGTGGCGCTGCTCGAAACCGCGGTGGAAACGTTGCGCCGCGCCGGCGCGGAAATCTCGTCGACCAACAATGGCATGCGCATCAAGCGCAATGGCGCCGGCATCAGGCCGGTCGATATCGTCACCGATCCTTTCCCGGGTTTCCCGACCGACCTGCAGGCGCAGTTCATGGCGCTGATGACCCGTTCTTCCGGCGTCTCGCATGTCACCGAGACCATCTTCGAAAACCGTTTCATGCATGTGCAGGAGCTTGCCCGCCTCGGCGCCAGGATCTCGCTGTCCGGCCAGACGGCGAAGATCGAGGGTGTCCAACGCCTGCGCGGTGCGCCTGTTATGGCAACCGATCTGCGCGCCTCCGTCTCGCTGGTCATCGCCGGCCTTGCCGCCGAGGGCGAAACCACGGTCTCCCGCGTCTATCACCTCGACCGCGGTTTCGAGCGGCTCGAGGAGAAGCTGACCCGTTGCGGCGCCATCGTCGAGCGCATCAGCGAGTAAGCACCGTTCATCCCGGTTGCGTAATTGGTCGCCGCGCCTTATTTCCCTTGTCTGACGCATCGCCATTCCGGCGGTGCCCGGTCTAGGCCGGTAATGGGATGAGGCTGAATGACCGACCTGAAACTTGTTGCGCTCGATAACGAGGATCTTGCGATCATGTCCGCGCATATGCAGGACAGTGTCTTCAAGGTCGGCGACATCGATTGGTCGCCGCGCGACGCGCAGTTCGCGCTTGCCGCCAATCGTTTCGTCTGGGAAGGTGCCGAGCGCAAGCGCAAGGGTTTCGAGCGCCGCCGTGCTGCCCTGGTTTTCAAGCGCGTGCTTGCCGTCCGTTCGCTCGGCATTGATCGCGGCAAACGCGACGAGGTGCTGTCGCTGCTGGCGCTGCGCTTCGAGCAAAAGGGCGAGGGGCCGGAGGGCACGATCGAGCTGTCCCTGTCCGGCACCGCCTCGATTGCGCTCGATGTCGAATGCATCGAGGTCCAGCTGGCCGATATCGGCGGCGCCTGGGAGGCTTCCTCCAAGCCTCGTCACCGCTAATGCATGTCGCCCGGAAGTGTGCAGCGGTTCCGGGATAACGACATGCATAAAACAATGAGTGTTTGACGCCCTAAAGTTTGAACATCGCAGTTTCAAGTTGAGAAGGAATATCGGCCTTGGCAATCTGGCTGGATCAGGCATCGGAAGGTTTCGAGCAGCATTTTGCCGCCTTTCTGACGACGAAGCGTGAAGTCTCCGAGGATGTGAACGTGGTCGTTCGCACCATCATCGATGACGTGCGCGCCCGTGGCGATGTGGCGCTTGCCGAATATTCGCTGAAATTCGACAGCATCGACTACGCTACCGTCCCGATGCGTGTCACAGCTGAAGAGATCGACGCCGCCGTCGAGGCGGTGCCTTCGGAAGTGCTGGGGGCGCTGAAGCTCGCGGCGCTGCGCATCGAATCCCATCATCGCCGGCAACTGCCGAAGGACGATATCTATGAGGACGACATGGGCGTCAGTCTCGGCTCGCGCTGGACGGCGATCGAAGCGGTCGGGCTCTATGTTCCGGGCGGCACCGCGAGTTATCCGAGCTCGGTGCTGATGAATGCGGTGCCGGCCAAGGTCGCCGGCGTCGATCGCATCGTCATCGCTGTTCCTGCCACAGGCGGCGCCGTCAATCCGGCGGTGCTTGCCGCCGCCAAGCTTGTCGGCGTCACCGAGATTTACCGTGTCGGCGGCGCCCAGGCGATCGCGGCTCTTGCTTATGGCACCGAGACGATCGCCCCGGTCGCCAAGATCACCGGCCCCGGCAATGCCTATGTCGCTGCTGCCAAGCGTCATGTCTTCGGCACCGTCGGCATCGATATGATCGCCGGTCCCTCCGAAGTGCTTGTCATTGCAGACAAGGACAACAATCCGGATTGGATTGCAGCCGATCTCTTGGCCCAGGCCGAGCACGACGTCAGTTCCCAGGCGATCCTGATCACCGACGATGCCGCATTCGGCAAGGCGGTGGAGCAGGCGGTCGAACGCCAGCTGAAGACGCTGAACCGGGCCGAGACGGCGGCAGCAAGCTGGCGCGATTTCGGCGCGGTCATCCTGGTTGCCGATCTGAAACAGGCCATTCCCTTGGCAAACCGTATCGCTGCCGAGCATCTGGAGCTCGCCGTCGCCGATCCGGACCGGCTGCTCGACGGCATCCGCAATGCCGGCGCGATCTTCATCGGCGCCCATACGCCCGAGGTGATCGGCGATTATGTCGGCGGTTCGAACCACGTGCTGCCGACGGCGCGTTCGGCACGTTTCTCCTCCGGCCTTTCGGTGCTCGATTTCGTCAAGCGCACCTCGATCCTGCGCCTCGGCCCGCAGCAGCTCCGCACCCTCGGCCCGGCGGCGATCGCCCTTGCCGTTTCCGAAGGCCTCGATGCCCATGCGCGATCGGTCGCGATCCGCCTCAACCTCGAAAGGTGAGGGCATGGCGAAGGGCGAATTCCGGCTTTGCGACGTCGTCCTTGACGATACGATCGGCCGTTCGACGCCCGATGTCGAGCATGAGCGCGCCGTCGCCATCTTCGACCTGATCGAGGAAAACAGGTTCGAGCCGCTCGGCCATGCCGGCGGTCCTTACCGGCTGAACATCTCGCTGGTCGATTCGAAGCTGGTATTCGCCATCACCACCGAAGAAGGCGGCGGGGTCGCCACCCATATCCTGTCGCTCACGCCCTTCCGGCGGATCGTCAAGGATTACTTCATGATCTGCGAGAGCTATTACGAAGCGATCCGTTCGTCGACGCCGAGCCGCATCGAGGCGATCGACATGGGCCGGCGCGGCATCCACAATGAAGGCTCGCAGACGCTGAAGGATAGGCTGGCCGGCAAGATAGAGGTCGATTTCGATACCGCCCGGCGCCTTTTCACGCTGGTCTGCGTGCTCTACTGGCGCGGATGACGGCAATGGAGCTCGCCGTCGACGTCGAGGAGGGAAAGCGGCCGGGCGCCATCCTCTTCATGTGCGGTATGAATGCCATCCGCTCGCCGATGGCCGAAGCGATCGCCCGTAGCATTCTGCCCGCCAATACCTATATCAGGTCTGCCGGCGTACGCGCCGGCGAGCGCGATCCCTTCGTGGACGTCGTGCTCGAGGAGATCGGGCTTTCCCTCGGGCGCCGCCAGCCGCAGACGCTGGAAGAACTCGAGGATGATTATTTCGATCTGATCATCACGCTGTCACCGCAGGCCCATCATGCAGCACTCGAGCTGACCCGGTCGAGTGCGGTCGATGTGGTCTACTGGCCGACGATGGATCCGACGGTTGCAATCGGAACACGCGAGCAGATTCTGGAGAGCTACCGCGAGGTCCGCGATCATCTGGCCGGCCTCATCGAAAGCCGACTACTCAAACGAAATGGCATTGCCGCGCAATCGGCATGAAAACAAATAAAGGAAAGCCTGATCAACGAGGTTCACAAACCTGCGTTGATTGTGTAGTTTCCGCCCAAATTTTAAAGGCGCGCGCTGCGCTGCCTATTCAACCCACAGGAAGAAAACACTTATATGCCTAAAGAAGAAGTCCTCGAATTCCCGGGAATCGTCACCGAACTTCTGCCGAATGCGACGTTCCGCGTGAAGCTCGAAAACGAACACGAGATCATCGCCCACACCGCGGGCCGCATGCGCAAGAACCGCATCCGCGTTCTCGCCGGCGACAAGGTGCTTGTGGAAATGACGCCCTACGATCTGACCAAGGGCCGTATCACCTACCGTTTCAAGTAAGTTTGCCCGAAGGTCCTGCAAGGGTTTTTGCTCCCGTCTGACGATGGTCGAGGTTCCATGGCGCTGAAATACAAGCTCATTCTGGCCTCGGGCTCGCCCCGTCGCGTTGACCTGCTCAACCAGGCCGGCATCGAGCCCTCGCGCCTGATGCCGATGGATATCGACGAGGCGCCGAAGAAATCGGAGCATCCGCGTTCGCTTGCCCGCAGGCTTTCGGCTGAGAAGGCCGAAGCCGCCCTTGCCGCCATCAAGGGCGATATCACCTGGAAGGGCAGCTATATCCTGTCTGCCGATACGGTGGTCGCCGTTGGCCGGCGCATTCTCGGCAAGGCTGAGTTCGC
This sequence comes from Rhizobium leguminosarum bv. trifolii WSM1325, assembly GCA_000023185.1. Classification (NCBI taxonomy): domain Bacteria; kingdom Pseudomonadati; phylum Pseudomonadota; class Alphaproteobacteria; order Hyphomicrobiales; family Rhizobiaceae; genus Rhizobium; species Rhizobium leguminosarum. The sequence continues at coordinate 282,355 of CP001622.1, forward strand.
CGACGAGGCGCTGAGTTCGCTGCATCTCCTCTCGGGACGCAACCATATGGTCTACACCGGCGTTTGCCTGGTGACGCCGGATCGCAAGATCCGTCAGAAGATCGTCGAGACCAAGGTCCGCTTCAAGCGTCTCTCCGGTTTCGAGATCGAGAACTACCTGGCCTCCGGCCAGTGGCGCGGCAAGGCAGGCGCCTACGGCATCCAGGGCCTCGCCGGCACCTTCGTGCAGAAGATGGTGGGCTCCTACACCAATGTCGTAGGCCTGCCGCTTTATGAAACCATTCTGCTTTTGACCGGCGAAGGCTTCGATGTGCATAGCCGGTGGCCCGAGGGCTGAGCCCGACGGCCGATGCTTTAAGCGCGCCACGATCTTTCAGATCCGAGCGTCGCGCTTTAAGGCTTTATTTTCTCGCATGTCGTTGTCGCAAAACCGCTGCACACTTTTACGCGACATGCTTTAGGACGGACTGATATGCCTGAAGACAAGAAAGCGGCCGCCAAGGTCGAACCGCTGCGCAAGACGCGCCCTTGCCCCGAATGCGGCAAACCCTCCCACCGCGAACATTACCCCTTCTGCTCCAACCGCTGCCGGGAGGCCGATCTCTCCCGCTGGCTGACCGGCGCCTATGCCATTCCGGTTGCCGACGATGAGACGAAGGCTGATTATCCGGATGAAGAAAATTAAAGATTTCCGCCCGCGAAGCTCTTATTTTTCCTCATGAATCCGCAAAGCCGGCAAGACCGTCAAAAAAGAGTCATTTGACGCTTGCCATGGCCGAACAAGATGCTATAACCCCGCTCGCTTCCGGGGTGAACCAAGGCCCCGCGGTTCCTTTTTCTGAAAGGGACCATCGGAAGCAGGTTAGCCCAGGTAGCTCAGTTGGTAGAGCAGCGGATTGAAAATCCGCGTGTCACTGGTTCGATTCCGGTCCTGGGCACCACTCAATCCACGATGTTTTCATTGCATTTTTTTATCCGCATTATCGATGCGCGCGGGCATCCGATTGAAAGAACCTGCAGAATTTAGCAGGTATCGCCACTGGCAATATTATTGCAGCGAAATAGTTAGCTATCAGCTATATTTGCTCATGAAAAGGATCGCCTACAGCAAGGCCGCCACGAAGGCACTCCGCAAGATGCAGCCGAAGCGCGCCGCGGCGATCATCGCCAACGGCGAGCCGGTCGACCTCAAGACGCTGCAAGGCAGCGAATTTTTCGAATTCGTGTCGGACAGGACCGCGTCATCATCGACGATCAGACCATACAGGTCCTCGTCTTCAAGGCCGGCCCACGCGGCGACATCTATAACGAATAGGAGACCACCATGGGTGAAATCCAGAAACTGACCATCGACGGCAAGGGGTACGTGCTGCTTTCCGAAGACGACTATCAGGACCTTGTCGACGTCAGCGACGCGCGTGCCGCAAAGGCGCGTATCGACGCTGGCGAAGAGACCTGGCCTGAAGACGTCGTCAAGGCGCTGATCGCTGGCGAAGATCCTGTCCGGGTGTTCCGTAAGCATCGCGGCATGAGTATCAAGGAGCTGGCTGAAAAGTCCGGCCTCTCCCAGCCCTACCTTTCCGAAATCGAGACCGGAAAGAAGGAGGGCTCCCTGGACGCACTCAGGTCGATCGCCAGCGCGCTGGACGTCGACCTTGACGATGTGGCTTGATGTATACGCATCCCAAGGCGGCCATGTTGTGATCGAGCTTGCTGCTTTTAGAGCCGTATCCCTTTGCCCCATTTGGGGAGGCTCCCTCGTCCAAAAATATGGTGCCGCGCGCCTGATACACAGGGCCAGAAGGCGCCAACAAGCCCTCTCTTTAGAGGTTAGTGTCGCCCTTTCAATGTCTTCGCCAGCATCTCGCTCAGTGTTGCCGCCGAGAGCATGGATTCGGCCAAAAGCTTCTTGAGCTTCTGGTTCTCTTCCTCCAGTGCTCTCAACCTTTTGGCATGGAGACCGACATTCCCGAACTGCAGGGATTGCCACCGATAGAAGGTCGGCTCGCTGATACCGTGCTTGTGGCAAACATCTGCCACTGTCACTCCGGCTTGGTGCTCCTTCAGAATACCCGTAATCTGGTCGTCGTCGAATTTTCGCTTGCCCATCACCGCCTCAGTCCTCGCGAAATGCTCTGTTGAAACTGTCGAGGAGTGGTCTGACGGCATAGAGCGCCACGCTGCTTTTGCCCGTTTCGATCAGTATCTGTGCGGGCATGCCCGCGACCAGCTCGACATCTTTCATTTTCGCCAACCGCTCGTCCGTTACACGGATCGTCGCGGCAAAGTAGGGCTGGCCGCTCTGCGGATCGGTGAGGCGGTCCGCTGATACATACTCCACTCGACCTTTCAGGAGTGGAACGCGCCGCTGATTATATGGAAGGAGGTGGACCTGTGCCTCGAGCCCGGCATGGACGAGATTGATGTCTTCCGGTCTGACGTGGGCAGACACGACAAGGCGATCTGAGCGCGGCAGAAGATCGACGAGCGGTTCACCCGCGCCGATCACCCCACCTGATGTGTGGATGCGCAGGTTCATGATTGTTCCATCTTCGGGAGCACGGATATCGGTCCTTGAGAGTTGGTCGTCGATCGCCCGCAAACGCTCGCGCAGTTGCATGATCCGGCTCTCCGTATCGCGCATGCCCTGGGCGACTTCGCTCAACCGGTCGCTCTCAAGCTTTGCGAGATCGGCCTGTGACCCGCTGATCACCTGGTAGGCGCGAGAGATCTGTGCCTCGACTTGACCCTGCTGGCCATCAAGGTCTGCTTTTTCCCGCTGGAGGTTGAGAAGTCTGCTTCTTCTTTCCAGACCTTTGGCGCTGAGGATCGTAACCTGATCCAGTTCTTGGCTCGAGATTGTCGCTCTGTCGGCCAGTGCTGCCTTCTGCGCGCCAAGTCCGACGATTTCCTGCCGCACCTGCGCGATCTTTTCATTGGCGATCTGAATTTCGGCCTGCATGACCCGGCGACGGGCTTCGAAGATTTTCTGTTGCCCAATCAGAATTGTGCTGACCGAAGGATATTTGTCCATTGCTGCCCTGAGATCCTCAGGATAGGCGATATGGTCGCCGCCCGTCTGCTCCGCAAGCAGGCGGGCGCGGCTTCCTTCGGCGTCCCAAAGTTGCCCTTGAATGCTGTCGCGCTCCGAGCGGGACTTCGTATCGTCGAGCTCTATCACGATTTGCCCGCCCATGACCGCATCGCCGTTTTTAACGAGTATCCGTCGGACAATCCCGCCTTCCAGATGCTGAATGGTCTTGCGGCTGGACTCCGGTTCGACAACGCCGGATGCGATCGCAGCGCTTTTCAGCGGCGCCAGGACCGACCAGATTCCCAATCCGACGATGAAGACCAGGATCAACAGGTTCCCCGTCCAGACAACACCTCTGAGCCCGGGCATGGGCGAAGGGGGGGCGGGTCCGCGCTGTTTCGACTCGATCACCGGCAAATAGGCCGTCTGTTGCCTGGCCGTCGCTGTCGATCGTGGAACCAACTGCTGACTCGTCCTTGACGAATTTGAAAATTTCGCCGGCGTTGCGTCCAGTTGAACAAGGGCCATGGCAGCGTTTCTCCCTATGTTCCTGTTCGAGACGGTGGCTGAAGATAAGTTTCATAAATCCGCTCGCTGTCGCCGAAGGCTGCCACCGTCCCGTTACGCATGATGGCAATCTTGTTGGTGACCGGCAGGATCCCCATCCGGTGAGTCATGATAACGACGGTCATCCCCCTGGATTTCATACGCTCGATTGCCGTGAACAGCATGCGTTCGCCGTCATAATCCAGGCTCGAATTCGGATCGTCGAGAACGATCAGGGACGGATTTCCATAGGCCGCCCGTGCCAGTCCCAACTGTTGGCGTTGCGCTCGAAGGAGCAGGTTTCCACCTTCACCGATATCGGTCTCGTAGCCCTGGGGCAGCCGCATGATCGCGTCGTGCAAGCCAACCAGCTTTGCGGCGTCGATCGCCTTGCCGGGATCTCCTCCGTCCAGCCGGCCGATCACATCCTTGATCGCCCCGCCGAAAAGTTCGATGTCCTGCGGCAGGTATCCGACGTGGCGGGTCCCCCCGCAAAGGCGCAGAGCTGAGATATCGACCCCGCCGAGAAGAGCACATCCGCTCGTTGCTTGCACAACGCCTGCTATGACGCGACCGAGTGTCGATTTTCCCGATCCCGAAGGACCGATGAGCGCTATGCAATCGCCGGGCGCGAGGCGCAAGGTGATGCCTGTCAATATCGGCCGATCGGCGAATGGCTTGATATAGCTGACATTATCGAGAACGAGGCCATTGGGTTCCGGTAACGGCACCATTCGAGCATCGTGTTCAGATGCAACTGATATCAGCATTCTGTTCAAGCGATTGAAGGCATTGCGCGCAAACGTAAAGGAGCGCCATGCACCTATTGCGCCCTCGATTGGTGCAAGCCCGCGTCCGAGCAGCAGGCTCGCAACGAAGATGATCCCGGCACTGCCATTGTTTGCGAGCACCAGCCAGGTGGCGGATCCCATCATCAGGATCTGCGCGAGGGTGCGGATCGATTTGGAGAAACCAAGAATGATCTCCGTCCGATGCATCGCGATGTCCTGCGCCCTTCTTGCCATTTCCGCATCGCGATAGACGATCAGCGCTGCGCCATCCTGCATGCCCATTGCCCGGATCACCTCGATGTTTTTGAGGGCGGTCGCAAACCGGATATAGCTCCTCGAAAGGGCAAGATTGGCGTAGGCAAGCGGCTCTCTCGTCGCCAGTTCCGTCAGGAACGCAAACAGCAGAAGTGCAAGCGCGCTCAGAAGACCGATGGTCCCAAGCAACGGATGAACAAGAAAGAGCAGGAACAGGAATACCGGTGCCCAGGGAACATCAAAAAAGAGCGAGCTAGCCGGTGAATCGAGGAACTGGCGTAGTGCGGCCAGGTCCCTGTAGCATTCCGTGGCGGCTCCCGTATCGGCGCGAGCGGCATATTCGAACGATGCCGTCAGCACCATGGGCCGCAGCCGGTGGTCCAGCCAACTGCCGATGCGCGAAAGAGCTGCTCTGCGCACGATATCCAGCGTGGATCCGACCATCACGCCGATGGCGATGATCATCGTCAGCATCAGCAGCGTGTCAGCGCTTCGGCTCGACAGGACCCTGTCATAGATCTGCAGGAGATAGATCGAAGGCGCGAGAAGAAACAGATTGTAGCCGCAGCTATAGAGGAAGACCAGCCCGAAGGCTCCGGCACAAGCCCGGAGCGCAACAACAAGCTGTGTCGGCGGGCGCGGTGGCTTTATGGAAATTGTTGTCATTATCAGATCTCGCTGCACTTGATACTGACAAGAAGAGGCTGCTTACCTTGAGGGCCGCCGGCCGAAACCAGCGGCCCTTGAGGTCTGAGTTCAGGAGCCGAGATGGTCGACGTCGATATGGCCGAAGGCGTTTATGAAGTGATCGAGAGAATTGTTCACCGTCGTCGTTTCGGGATCCGTGTGAACCAGAGCTGACGAGATATCGCCGCCCAGAGCGTTGTTTCCGTTGCCGCCGTTGCCGCCGACGCCTGCGAGGATGGTCGCATGCTGATCGGCCACAAGCTGCGTATATTGTGTCGCGGTCGTCGCCGCATTCACGGTAGCCGTGTCGCCGCCGCTCGAGTTTCCTTGGCTGCCGTTGGAGTGGGAATCTCCCCCCGCGCCGCCGTCGCCGCTGTTCGTGACCGCCGCCAGGAAGCCGTTCTTGGCCTGAGCAAAGCCACCGTCTCCGCCACTGCCGGCGTCCCAACCTGCCTTCTGCCAAACGTGATCGCCGTTGTGCAGATGGGTATCGGCCCCGTAGACCGTTTGCACTGGGTCTACATATGCAACCGGGTTGTAGTTGATGTTCCCATCGTTGTGGCCATCGCCGCCGTTGCCGGCATTCGCGTCACCCGCATCCGGGTTGTTGAGATGAATCGTGTCGGATATCTGTGGAATAGGCATTGATGTCACTCCTTCTACTTCGTTTCATCAGTGTTGCTTTTACGGCGTGAGTATCAAGCATGTCACCGTCAGCCAATACAACCGCAGGCAAATAATGCCTGCGATTTAATCTGTGAACCATCTAGATATTCGGTGACATTCATTCGGATGTATACTTCGAGGCGGCGAAGCGTTATTTGAATTGGTACTTTGTGCTTTGGCGTCGGATGGCATGGCCACGATCATGTCTGCGACCTCGTCGAAGCGGCGCCGCTTTTTGAAGCAGCGCCCCCCGAAGAAAACCGCCTGTATCCGGGGTTCTCATCAGGTTTGCGCTTGGCAAAGACGATCCTGTTCGGGGCTGAAAACGTTTATGTTCCGCCGCGAGAAAGATGCAGGACCTCTGATCCAAGGGCGGATTGGTGCTCGCAAACTCGCACAACGGGCGCTGCGGTCATGACAGCCAAATGGCTACAGTCCTAGCCGACGGGATGTAGACGAATTGCAGGCTCCGCTTTTCTTCCGTTCAGAGGCACAATGCCTGAACAATTCAGGCTGCATGGCGCCGCACGCTCGGTGGACGTGCGGTTGACCGCGGATGGAGACGGCAATGGCGGAAACTCGTTCCTTAGTGGAAGACTTGCCCAAGGCGGGCACCGATCAACACCTCGCCTCCAATCTGGCCGCGGGACATCTGGCGCTGGTGCCGACTTGGCTTCCATTGGATGTCGCTTCCGGTCCAAGCTCTAATTCAGCCGGCAGCGGTGGTGACGGGATAAGCGAAGGCGTGATCAGCAGCAACGCGTTGGCCGTTTTCATGCCGTCCAATGCCGCTATTGCGGGACCTCATTCGGGTGCCGACGCTTTCCAGGGCAATGATGCGCTCATCAATCAGCATCCCACCGAAATGGCCGGGATAGGCGGGAATGGCGGCAGCGGCAATGTTGCCATCGGCAGCGGCGATGGCGCCAATCATGCCGGCACGGGGGGCAATGGGCTTTTCTACGGCGGACTCGTGAGCACCGAAGTCGCACTGTTTGCCCCCGTCAATACTGCCGTGGCTGCAGGCCCCGGCGCGACGGCTCACGCCGAGCAATCGAACAACGCCCTGTTCCTGCAGGGCGCAACCCAGATCGGCGGCATGGGCGGCTCGGGCGGAGACCATAACGTCGCGAGCCACGGCTCGTCGATGAGCCCGGGAACTGCGCTCACATTGACCGGCGACTTTTATGCAGGTCATGGCGGCGATGGATATTTCGTCGGCACTATGGTCGACGTGAGTATCGCCATCTTCTCGCCGATCAATATCGCCATTGGCGCCGCGGGCGGCTCGGCGGAGGCCCATCAGACAAACAATGTCATTTTCGATCAGGGCGCTGTGCAGATCGCAGGCATCGGCGGCAATGGCGGTGGCTTCAACCTGTCGTCAGACACGATTTTCACCGGCAACCATGCGCTCGGCGGTGGCGGTGACGGGGTCGGATCGTCAACCGGCAGCATGGTCGATGTCAATTTCGGCTATTTCCATCCCATCAACATTGCCGTTCCCGCCGGTGGGACGGCGGACGCCCAACAGGTCGATCATGTTCTCTATGATCAACATGCGCTCCAGTTGGCCGGCATCGCGGGCCACGGCGGAGACGGTAACCTCACAGACGCCCATTCGGCTCTCGTAGACGACATTCTGAGCTTCATGCATGGCTAGAGCCTTTCCATTTTTCTTCGAAGCACGGAAATGCTCTATCTCTTTGTTTCCACGCAATTCCGGACGCAAAACCTCTACGCATTTTTGCTGGTATTGCGCTAGCGCATAGCCTCCCCACTTGCATTGCGGAGGCTCAACTGCACGAAACCGTTCTTTGTGCGATCTTTCAAGCCATGTGTTGAATTGTTTCCTCCACCCGGCATTCGGCTCCTTGGGCCGATATGGCACTGAACGGCGGGCTCAGTGAGATCCCGAACATTCCACAATGACCTCATCCGCATTGTCGCCGATTTCGGCCGACTGGGGCCGTGACCTCCGGCCACTATCGGTCGGTGCCGGCGCAGTGCTGTTTGCGGGAGAACAATGCTAACTGGTATTAATGCGTCATTAGAGCACAGTTTCACTAATCATAAGGGGTAGTCAGCGATCTCAAGCTTTTGTTGCTTTTCGCGTTTGTCATTTTGTTGTCGGGTCTGCGACTGCTTTGAATTGAGATATGAAAACAAAGCCGAGCCGATCGGCAACTCGTTATATCCAATGGCGCTTTCCGAAATGGATCGGTAGCAGATCAGTTGCCTTTTCAGTGCCTTTGAAAGCTTTGTTGACCCGCTTGCCGTACGTGAATTCGGCGAAGGCTGGAAAGTCTGCAGCGACAAGTCGAACCAGCAGGCATTCATGAAAAATCTCTTCAATGTGCTCTGCAATCCCAGTTATCTATCATTGATATTTTATAAACTATAAGAATCATCATGAGAGGTAAGACTATTAATATCAGAAATACACTCACTTTTTCTCATGACATGTAGTGAGAACAGGAATAATATGAACAGCTGTTGCGTTGCAAATATTCTTGGGGAGCACGCAAGTGTCCGACATTACTGGAACTAGGCGCCGTATCGGGCGCAATGCACCAACTGTGATCATCATCGAGCATTCTACATTGGCGCGCACCACCGTGGTGAAGCTTCTTGAGCGTGAACTCGCCGGATGGAACGTTATAGATTTGATCTCGACCGAGAGTCTCGAGAGTGCTCTCGGAGCTGAGGTGCGTTTGATTGTATTGGGTCTGGCTGGCAGAAGTGTTGAGAGCACCAGCCTGCGTGACGATCTCGCGGCGATTGCTGCACGTTTTCCTGAGGCTCCTGTCACGTTGCTCTCAGGTACGGATGACGCCATCATAGCCCGTCAGGCACTCAAGATGGGCCTCCGCGGCTTATTCTCGACTTCACTTCCCATTGACATTGCCCTTGCCGGTCTTCGTCTCGTTCTGGCTGGAGGAACGTTTTTCCCGCAGCTATTGGGAGCTGTTACAGCAGTCCCAAACGATCATACGCCGGTCAGAAATGAGGCCGAAAAGAGTTTGGATGAGAGGACGCAGTATTTGGCGATTGCTGATTTCACTCCCCGGGAAGCGGATGTCCTCGCAGAGCTGCAATGCGGCTGTTCAAATAAGGTCATTGCAGGAAAACTTAATTTGTCGGGGCATACGGTGAAGATGCATTTGCAGCACATAATGCGCAAGTTGCAGGCGCAGAACCGCACAGAAGTGGTTGCCCGCTTAATTCAAAGAGCCGCCGGTGGGCCTGACGTCTCGCCGAGTTAGGCGGCGTCGCCAGTACCGGGGAGTATCGGCGGGGCGTTCGTTTCAACGGGTCTCATATCGTGATGCCTCGATCGGAACCGCGAGTCCGGCCGTCCGTTACCCTTTGAGGAACGGAGGATATGGACATGCGCAAGAGAAAAGCCATCGTCGAGGCGGCGCTCGAGTCCGAGTACGAGCGCCAGGCACTGGGGATCATGAATACCGAGCAAGCTCTCAAGCTTGAGGATTCCGACGGTCTTGTCTTCAGTCATCCGGATAAAGAGGCCGGAGTGACGGACCATTTTGTCGATCAAGATGAGCTGCGCCGATTGGTGCGGCGGTCAACGCCGCCGCTTTCCCGATTGCAATCGCAGCCTCGTACGACGCGTTCGTCCTGAACTTCAAGCAATCATATAACCACCGTCCACCGGCATCGATATCCCGTTCACCATGGCAGCCTGATCGGACAGCAGGAAAAGAACAACCTCGGCGATATCTGCCGGCTCGGCGAAGCGACCGACGGGAATTCGCTTCATCATCCCCGCGGCTTTCTCGGGATCGCTCCATGCCTTCACCGCCATTGGCGTCAACGTCACCGTTGGATGGACGCCGTTGGCGCGGATGCCGTGCGGCGCAAGTTCCTTGGCCATGACCCGCGTCAAGCCATCCAATCCACCCTTCGATGCACAATAGGCCGCGTGGTCGGGGATGCCGACGAAGGAGGCGACCGACGAGACATTGACGATGGCGCCCTTGCGGCCCTCCTTGATCAGCGAACGGGCATATTCCTGGGCGACGATCATCGGAGCGCGCGTATTGACCGCGACAAGACGATCGAACGCTTCGACGGTCGTCTCCAGGAACGGCTGGAGCTCGGTCGTGCCGGCGCAGTTGATAAGGAAATCTGCGGGAAGGGCAGCGATCGCCGCCTCTCTGGTTGCATCGGCGTCCGCGAGATCGACCTGGATTGCCCGGCAGCCGAATTCCCCTCGCAACGCTTCGACGTCGGCAGCACTACGCGTCAGCGCGACGACCTGCGCACTCCGTTCGACGAGCATCCTTACAATTTCGCGTCCGATACCTTTGCCGGCGCCGGTCACGATCACCGTCTTTCCTCTGAACTCCATGGGTCGATCTCCTAAAGTCTCTGGCCTGTTTCCCGATCGAAGATATGCGCACGTCGGGGATCGATGTGGAAGTACATCGTCCGTCCGGGGTCGACCTCGATACGCTCACGGATCAGCGCGTCGATCGGCACGCCTCCCGTGCGGCCGAAGATCAACGTCTCGGAACCCGTCGGCTCGAACACCGAGACTTCGACCGGAACGCCTTCTTCGCCGATCGTGATGTGCTCCGGTCGGATGCCGTAGGTAACGGCTCGTCCTTCCTCCGCATTTGTATCTGCCATGGGCAAGGTGATGCCCTGTTCGGTGACGACGATCTTCCTGCCGTCGCGGGTGGCTATGCGGCCCTCAAGGAAGTTCATCGATGGGCTGCCGATGAAGCCGGCGACGAAGAGGTTGACGGGGAAGTCGTAGAGATCGAGAGGCTTGCCGATCTGCTCGACCCTCCCGTCACGCATCACCACGATCTTGTTGGCCATCGTCATCGCCTCGATCTGATCGTGCGTGACGTAGACGGTGGTGGTCTTCAGCCGCTGGTGAAGCTCCTTGATCTCGACGCGCATGGTGACGCGGAGTTTAGCGTCGAGGTTCGACAATGGCTCGTCGAATAGGAAGACCTTCGGGTCTCGGACGATGGCACGACCCATCGCCACGCGTTGACGCTGTCCGCCCGACAGTTGCTTCGGATAGCGGTCGAGATAACGCGTCAGATCGAGGATCTCGGCCGCCCTGCCGACCTTCTCGTCGATCTCCGCCTTCGGACGTTTGGCCATCTTCAGCGGAAAGCCCATATTCTCGGCGACCGTCTTGTGGGGATAGAGCGCGTAGCTCTGGAAGACCATCGCGATGTCACGCTCCTTTGGAGGAGCGTCGGTGACGACACGGCCGCCGATCCGGATGTCTCCGCTGCTGACCGTCTCCAGCCCGGCGATCATCCGGAGCAGGGTGGACTTGCCGCATCCGGAGGGACCGACCAGAACGACGAATTCCCCGTCCTCGATGTCGACGCTCACGCCATGCATGACCTGAAGAGAGCCATACTTCTTGGTGACGTCGCTAACCTGTACGTTTGCCAATGTCGTTCCCCCTAAAGCAGCCCAGTTTGTGTTTTGATGTCATTGACGGAATTCATCGGTTCATCCCTTCCAGACGACATAGGCGCCAAGGACCGCCGAGATTGCCGCCGCGAACCATACCGAAGGCCCGAACGGCTCGATGAACCGCATCCAGAACAGCGAGAGCGCGACCCAGATCACGATCGAGATGAAGAGCCGGTCGAACCAGTTCGTTTCGATCGGCAGAAATCCCGGCTTGCGTTCGTTATTTCTTGATTGAGACGTCATAGTTTCATCCTTTCACGGCGCCGAAGGTCAGGCCGGCGACGATGTGACGCTGGACCACCGAAAAGACGATGAGCGCCGGAACCAATGTCAGCATTGAGATCGCGGCCATGATGCCCCAGGCCGTTCCCGTCGTCGTCACATATTCAGACAAGCCGGTGGTCAGAGTCCGCGCGTGGAAATTGGTGAGCGTCGCTGCCAGCAGGTATTCGTTCCACGCAAACACCCAGGTCAGGATTAGCGTCACCGCAAGTCCGGGCCGTGCCAAAGGAAAGATGATATCATAGAGGACGGTCCATGGGCTCGCGCCGTCCATGTAGGCCGCCTCGTCCAATTCCTTCGGAATGCCTTCCACGGTCGGACGCAGCGTCCAGATGGCGAAGGGAAGGTTGAAGGAGCAATAGACCAGGATCATGCCCAGCTTGGAATCGGCGAGCGAGAAGTCGCCGATCCTGTAGACCTGCGTCAGCAGCAGGAAAAGCGGCAGCAGGAAGACCGCCGGCGGCGCCATGCGGTTGGTGATCGTCCAGAAGAAGATGCTTTCCTTGCCGGCGAGGTCGAAGCGCGTCAGGGCGTAGCAGGCAAGGAAGCCGAGCGTGGTGACGAGCAGCGCGTTGCCTGACGAAATGATCATCGAGTTGAGCATGTATCCGCGCAAGGTCGGATTGGTCAGCACGTCCTGGTAGTTCTTCCAGAAGAAGCTCCGGAGAATGACATCGGGCGTCGAGAACAGGTCGAAGGGCTGTTTCACCGATATGACGAAGAGCCAGTAGATCGGGAAAAGGGTCGCGAGGCTTATCAAGGTCCACAGGACGACCGGAAGCCAGGGAAAACGGGTCTTCTTCATCGCTTCAACCTCTCTTCACGCGGGGCGCAATCAAACCGACGTAGAGCAGCCAGCAGACGACGATGGTGAGATAGAGGACGATGACGGAGATCGCCGAACCGTAGCCGTAATTCGTCTTGGGAAAGACTTCCTTGAAGATATGGACGCCGATGTAGCGCGTCGATGAACCCGGACCGCCGCCGGTCAGCATCAGGACTTCGTCAACGGTGCGCAGCGCATCCATCAGCCTGATGAACACGGTGGCGAGCATGGCCGGACGGATCAGGGGCAGCGTGATGTGCCAGAAGATCTGGCTTTTGCCCGCGCCGTCGATCTGCGCCTGCTCGAACGGGTCTGAAGGAAGTGAGACGAGTGCGGCGATCAGCGACAGGGTGACGAGCGGCGTCCAGTGCCAGATGTCCATGATGACAGTGACGGTGAAGGCCGCGACGGCGCTCTGGCCGATATTCAGATCGTAGCCGAACCAGCTCCTCAGAAGATAGGGAATGATGCCGATGGAGGGGGTGGTCATCAGCTTCCAGACTGAGCCGACGATGATCGGCGCCATGATCAGCGGCAGCGTATGGATCGTGCGAAACACCGCTTTTCCGGGAAAGTCCTTGAGCAGCGCCTGGGCGAGGATGTAGCCAAGGACCAGCTCCGACACGACCGCGAAGAAGACGAATGTCAGGGTGATGCCGAGTGATGCCAGGAACTGCGGGTCGAAGACGAGCCGCCGATAGTTCTCAGCCCAGTTGAAAATCATGCCCGGATTGGCCGCGAACGGGTTCCATGAATGGAAAGAGACCCAGAGGACGTAGATGAAAGGAAAGATCCCGAACAGTCCGAGGATCACTATGGTCGGTGACAGCAACAGCCACCCGAGCTTCTGCGAATGCATCGCCTATCCCCCATTGAACGTTATGTGGACGTCCGCTCCATCTGGGAACGGAAGATGACGGGTCGTCGGAACGACCCGTCAAGTTGGGGAGGATGTTTTATTTGCGATAGCCGAGCGAGGTGAGCTCTTCTTCGGCCTTGGCCGCCATCTGGTCGAGGCCTTCATCGGGCCCGATCTTGCCGGTCAGGATGTCGTAGAAGATAGGAGCGGTCGCTTCACGCACCTGCGCATGGAAGGGGTAGGGGGGAGCGCCGGCGAAGAGCTTGCCGTCGTCCTTCAGCATCGTGTAGAAGCCGCCGAGCTTGACGTCCATCTCCTTCACCTTCGGATCGTCGAACGTCGCCTTGTTGGTGATGCGCGGTGCGGCGATCGCCCAATCGGGCTGCACTTCGTTCTGGCCGATGAATTCGAGGAACAGCAGTGATGCTTCCTTGTTCTTGGACGTGACCGGAACGCCGAAGGCGCCGCCATCGTAGTAGCCGATATAGCCCTTTCCAGCTTTCGCGTCGTCCAATACGCCCGGCTCGAGCGGCGGCAGAGCGAAACCGACCTGGCCGACCACCTTCGACTGCGCCGGATCGCTTGCGATCCACGCGGCGTTCTCACCGTAGATCAGGCCCTGGGCGACGCGGCCCGCGGCGAAGGTCGTTGCGGTTTCCGTCCAGGTTGACTGCGTCGATTCCGGAGGAGCGATGTCGCGCAGGTGCAGCCAGTACTTCAACGCGGCCTTGGCCTTGTCGCCGTTCATTGCGCCGCCATGTTCGACCGTCGCCGCATAATTGTTCTTGGCGTCGATGCCCCAATTGTAGACGCCGAAGGTCGGCGCGATGGACTCGAAGAATTCATACCAGGACGCCGGATGGCCGGTATGTGCCTGAGCGGTGGTGCCCCAGAGCTCCATACCGTTGTCCTTGCCGTACTTCGTGAAGAATTCGGCGATCTCGGTGTATTCCGCGTGTGTGGTCGCCGGCTTCAGGTCCTTGCCGGTTTCCTTCTTGAAAGCTTCCTTGATCTTCGGATCTTCGAACAGGTCCTTACGATAGAGATACGCCTTCAGGAAGGCTTCCATCGGAACGCCGAAGAGATCGCCGCTCGCGTCCTTGAAATAGTCGGCAAAGCTGGTGAAGTTCGCATCGTCGTAGGTCGGCGCCTTCAGATCCGGCTGGTCTTTAAGCGTCTTGGTGATGTCGACGAGGAAATTCCTGGCGAGATAGGAGTAGATGATGTCCTGCTCGATGTAGACCATGTCATAGATACCAGTCTTGGCTTCCATGTCCTTGATGGCCTTGTCGTACATCTGATCCCAGGACGTCGTCTCGATGTCGACCTTGATGCCGGTCTTCTTTTCGAATTCCGGAGCAAGCACATTCCTGATGTAGTTCGATGGCGGGGTGCTTTCGGTGACGCCGTGCAGTGTCACGCCCTTGAATTTGGCGCCGGCGTCGGACCAGAAATCAGCCCAGGCAGGCGAAGCAGTGGCGGCGAGGCTGAGCGTCAGCGCAAGCGCGCTAGCCTTCAAAGCATAGTTCATTTTCAATCCTCCCAAAGTGCAGCGAGATCATTTCGCCGGTCCTTTGTGTAGGCCAAAAAAACCACCGGCGCAACATTTGTTGTCTAAACATGCAAATAGAGGATCTATCCTATTGATTTTCGCAGAAACTAATTTCCGACGGAGGGTTGAATGCAATGGGCGCAAGCTTAAAATGTTGCATTGCAAGGTATTTTTGCAAAGCAGCAAAAGATTTTAAGCCAAAATTATTTGTTGTCTTGCCAAACTAAATGGCATAGCACTGTCCGCAGCCAAAGGCATTTTTTGGAGGAAAAGGCTATGCGTCGATTGGGTATCCATTCATTTGTATGGACAGGCGGCCAAACGCAGGAAGGGCTGGAGATGGCCCTCAACAAGACGGCCGAACACGGATATCGCACCATCGAATTTGCCTATCTGCGCCCCGAGAAATTCAATCTCGATCGACTGGCAAAGCTTGCGCAGTCGCTTGACGTGGAGATTGGCGTGACGATGGGCCTGCCGCTCGACAGGGACGTATCGAGCGAGGATACCTCAGCTGTGTCCGCCGGCAAGCAGACGCTGGCCGACGCCGTTCGGGCGGTCCGTGACATCGGCGGCAACAAGCTGGGCGGAATTCTCTATTCCGCGCACACCAAGTACAATCGCCAACCGACGAAGAAGGGCTGGGACAATAGCGTCGCCGCGATCGCCGCAACCGCCGAAGTCGCCAGACAAGCGAACGTCGACCTCGTCCTGGAGGTTGTCAACCGGTTCGAGACCAACCTGCTGAATACGGCAGCGCAGGGGCTGAAGTTCGTCGCCGAGACGGGATCGGAGCATGTCCGTCTCCACCTCGACACATTCCATATGAACATCGAGGAAGCCAATCCGGCCGCGGCGATCCGCTTGGCCGGCGACAAGGTCGGCTACTTCCACATCGGCGAGAGCAATCGCGGTTACCTCGGTGACGGTGTCATCAACTTCGATCTGATCTTCGACGCTCTGCTCGACATCGACTACAAGCGCGACATCGTGTTCGAAAGCTTCTCGACGACGGTCGTGGACGAAGGCCTGTCGCTCGCCTGTGCGATCTGGCGCGACACCTGGGAGGATAATGATCCGCTTGCGGCGCACGCGAAGCGCTACATCGAGCTGAAATATGACGAGGCCAAGCGCCGCCGCGCCACAAACGCGCGGCCCTGATTATCCCTCTGACAGCCTGTTCCAGTCGTGTAAGGGTTGGGCCGACTGAAGGGAATTGAAACATGAACGACACCGTCTCCATCGGAAGTTCGCCGCGCAGGATCCGACAGAACAATATCGTCGCCGCCTTGCAGACGATCTATGCCCACCGAAGCCTCAGCCGGGCGGATCTCGCCCGGAAGCTCGGGATGAATCGCTCGTCCTCGGGAGAGATCGTCGCCGAGCTGACGGAAGGCGGGTTCGTTCAGGAGTCGGACGAGAGCGGCAAGCAGCGCCTGGAGCATTCCCGTGCCGGGCGTCCTGGTATCATGCTCGAACTGGTCCCCGATGCCGCATTCTTCGTCGGGATCGAGATTGGTGTCGAGCATATTTCGGCCGCAGTTATCGATCTCTCCGCCGACGTCCGGGCATGTCGGAAAATGGCGTTCGACACCATGTCTTCGACCGTGGAGAAGGCCGTGGCCGAGGGCGTCGAGCTGATTGTCAGTGCGATGGAAAAGAGGATGATCGGACGCTGCAAGGGTCTCGGCATATCGGCGCCGGCCCACATCCGGCCGGACGGAATTGTCACCCTCGCACCCATCATCGGCTGGCGGGAGGTGTCGTTGAAGGAGATTGGCCGATCCGCCTTCCCGGCCGCCGTCCCGATCGCCGTTGAAAACGACGCCAACGCCTTTGCGATCGGCGACAGCTATCGTCACGGCGTCTCAGGCGTGACCCTGTTCCTGCTGATGGAAACCGGCGTTGGCGGCGGTATCATGATCGATGGCAAGCTGTTCCGGGGCGGCCACGGCCTGGCGGGAGAAATCGGTCACACCCTGGTGCCGGGAAGCGGCGGTCAGAAGTTTGAGCAACTGATCGGTCGCGAAGTGCTGATCAGGCAGTATCGCGAGGCTATTGGACGTAAGCACGTCGATCTGCAGGAATTCCTTGGCGACGTTCATGACCGTGTCCCGGCCGCGGTCAATATCGCCGAAACCTGGTCGCGCCATCTCGCATATGCATTGCTGCAGGCCTGTCGGCTGCTCGACCCCGACAGGATCGTGCTGGGTGGCTCTGTGGCATCCCTCTACCCGATGGTGGCCGCCCGGGTGGCGGTCCACATGTCGGAGGGCCAGAGTATACCTTTCCCCACGCCGGAGATCGTCGTGGACGATGATGCGGAGTTCGGCTCCGCCTTCGGGGCGGCGTGCATGTTGCACCAGCGCTTTCTGTCATTGGAGAGCGAGGAGTTCGGCGGCGAGGACGGTGCGCCGATCCAGTCGGCGACGAGTTGACGACAAGAACGATCGAAAGCAGGATTGCAAATGACTTCAGTACTGGCTCCGGACCCGCTTGGTCCCACCGTTTGCGTAGGGGAGATCCTCGTCGAGATCGTCGCCACGACGGTCGGAGACGGTTTTCTCAAAGCCCAGCCGCTCGTCGGTCCGTTCGCGAGCGGAGCGCCGGCGATCTTCATCTCGCAATGCGGGCGCCTGGGCGGCAAGGCCGCAATGGTCGGCGCCGTCGGCGATGACGATTTCGGTCGTGTCAATACCGATCGCCTCAAACGCGACGGCGTCGACGTTTCGACGATCTCGATCGATTCGGATTACCCCACAGGCAGCGCCTTTGTCCGCTACCGCAAGGATGGCTCCAGGGATTTCGTCTATAACATCGCCACATCAGCAGCTGCGCGCTTCGGCTGGTCTCAAGCGGTCGGCGATCTCATCCATCGGAGCGGACATCTTCACGTGATGGGTTCCGCTCTGTCGGTCCCCAGCGCGCGCGCGGTGATCGACAAGGCGGTCGACATCGTCAAGGCGCGGGGCGGAACCCTCTCAGTGGATCCGAACATTCGCAAGGAATTGAAGCTGAATGAGGATACCGAGCGCCGCTTTTCCAAGCTTGTCGCTGCCGCCGATCTGCTTCTGCCGTCCGGAGAGGAGCTTGAGCGTGCCGCCGGCGTCGAAGGCGAGGCAGAGGCGATCCGCCGCTTGTTCGAGATCGGCGTCAAGGAGATCGTGCTGAAGCGCGGCGCCGAAGGCGCAACCTATTTCGGCAGGCAAGGAGACCGCATCGACGCATCGGCATTTGTCGTTCAAGAGGTCGACCCCACCGGCGCCGGCGACTGCTTTGGTGGCGCCTATCTAACCTGCCGGCGGCTCGGAATGTCTCCGCAGCAAGCTCTGACCTATGCCTCGGCCGCCGGCGCCCGCAACGTGACGGTCCTCGGTCCGATGGAAGGTGCCGGCACTCAGCAAGAACTCGATGCATTCATCGCTTCAACCGAAAGGCGCCCGTGATGCAGGTGCATCTCAACGAACTGGCCAAGATGAGGATCGAAGGCCACCCCAGAGGCGTGACCTCCGTATGCTCGGCCCATCCCATCGTGCTTCGCGCCGCACTCCGACACGGGCGGCAACAGGCAAGCACCGTCCTGATCGAAGCGACCTGCAACCAGGTCAATCACCTCGGCGGCTATACCGGAATGACGCCAAGCGACTTCGCGTCCCTCGTCCGCAAAATAGCAGTCGAGGAAGGGTGCCCGGAAAATCTGATCGTTCTCGGCGGCGATCATCTCGGCCCCAATCCTTGGCGTGACCGGCCGGCCGAAGAGGCCATGGCCGAGGCGGAGAAGATGGTTGCCGCCTATGTCGATGCCGGGTTTCGCAAGATTCACCTCGATGCCTCAATGGGCTGCAAGGGCGAGCCGGTGGCGCTCGACGACGAAACCACCGCCCATCGCGCCGCCCGGCTTGCGGCGGTCGCCGAGGCCTCGGCGAAGAAGAGAGGCGGCGCAATGCCGGTTTATGTCATCGGCACCGAAGTGCCGCCGCCAGGCGGGGCCGATCATGCCCTGACAACCATCGATCCGACGGCGGCCGCAGCGGCGCTGAAGACGATCGAAGTCCACCGCCGGATCTTTGCAGAGGCAGGACTCGGCCAAGCGTTTGAACGGGCCATCGGGCTGGTCGTTCAGCCGGGCGTCGAGTTCGGCAATCAGAATGTCATCCTTTACGACCGCAGCAAGATAGACGCGCTGAAATCGGTGCTCACCGAGGAGCCGCAGTTTGTCTTCGAGGCGCATTCGACGGATTATCAGGGAACCCGGCCCTTGGCCGCGCTGGTGGAGGATGGCTTTCCCATTCTGAAGGTCGGTCCCGAACTGACCTTCGTCCTGCGCGAGGCGCTCTACGCGCTGGATGCGATCGCGTCGCACCTTTTGCCCGATTACGGCCAGCGTCCGCTCTATGCGGCGATGGAAGCGCTGATGCTCGATCAGCCCGGCAACTGGAGCCGCCACTACCACGGGACAAACGCCGAGATGCGCTGGCTGCGGCATTACTCGCTGTCTGACCGCATTCGCTATTATTGGGCGTCGGCTGAAGCCCAAGAGGCCGTCGGGCGCCTGTGCGAGGCGCTTCGAGGGCAAATTGTACCGCTGCCCTTGTTTTGGCAGCATATGCCGGCCGCACAGGAATTCGCAGATGCGCCGCTCGATCCGGAACAGGTTTTGATCTGGAGGGTGACGAAGAGTCTCTCGGACTATCACGCCGCCTGCGGCGTCGGGAAGAATTGACAATCAGGATCAAGACAGGAGGAAAAATCGATGACGGAATTGAATGGGAAGATCGCGGCGGTCACGGGTGCTGCGTCCGGAATTGGACTCGCTTCGACGGAGGCAATGCTCGCCGCTGGCGCGACGGTCGTGCTGGTGGACCGCGATGAGAAGGCCCTTGAGACGGTTTGTGCCCGGCTTGGCGAGCGCGCTATTCCGCTCAAGATCAACTTGCTGGATCCGGGCGAGTGTGCGGGACTGCTCGATGGCATCCTGTCGAAGACCGGCAAGCTCGATATCCTGCATGCCAATGCAGGCACCTATATCGGCGGCGACCTGATGGAAACCGACCTCGATACCATCGATCGGATGCTCAATCTCAATGTAAACGTCGTCATCAAGAACGTTCGAAGCGTCATTCCGCACATGATCGAACGCGGCACCGGCGACATTGTCGTCACCAGCTCCGTCGCTGGACACTCGGCGATTCCATGGGAACCTGTTTATTCGTCATCGAAGTGGGCGATGACGTGCTTCGTCCAGACGATGCGACGCCAGCTTCTGAAAAGTGGCATTCGTGTGGGGTCGGTTTCTCCAGGGCCGGTGATCAGCGCTTTGCTTGCGGACTGGCCGGAGGAAAACCTTCGCAAGGCCAAGGAGGCCGGAGCCTTGATCGAGCCCAAGGAAGTCGCCGACGCGATCATCTTCATGCTGACCCGTCCGCGCAACGTCACTATCCGCGATATCGTCGTGCTTCCAAGCGCCTTTGACATTTGAGGAGACGCGAAATGAGCTACCAGCAGAAATTTCGCCTCGACGGCGAACGGGCGGTGGTCACAGGCGGAGGGCGTGCGATCGGTCTCTGCTGCACCGAGGCGCTGGCGGAGGCGGGCGCCGCCGTCGTCGTCATCGAACGCAGCGAGGCCGACGCTGTGCAAGCACTTGCGTTGCGCGACAGAGGCTACGACGTCGAAGTCCGGGTCGGCGACGTCACAGACGCGGCCCGAATGGACGCGATCGCGGCTGAACTCGCCGACGGCGGGCGGCCGGCGACCATCCTGGTGAACAATGCCGGAATTGGCCAGAGCGGCATCCCGGCGCAGGATCTCACCGACGCCGATTGGCTGCGCATGATGGACGTCAATCTCAACGGCGTCTTCTGGTGCTCGCGCGCCTTTGGTCGTCCGATGATTTCGATGAAACGCGGCGCCATCGTCAACCTCGGCTCGATGTCGGGGACGATCTGCAACCGGCCCCAGCCTCAGACGGCCTATAACGTCTCCAAGGCGGCAGTCCATCACCTCACGCGCTCGTTGGCCGCCGAGTGGGCACACCACGGTATCAGGGTAAATGCCGTTGCGCCCACCTATATCGAGACACCGATGGTGGTGGCCGTCGAAGCCAATCGCGAGCGTATTCCGCTCTGGCTCGCCGACACGCCGATGGGCAGGATGGGAACGCCGGAAGAGGTTGCCAGCGCGGTCCTCTTCCTCGCCTCGGGCGCGGCCAGCCTGATGACCGGGGCGATCGTCAACGTCGATGCGGGATTCACCTGCTGGTAGTTCTTCCCGGACGAGGCGCGAGCGCGCCTCGTCCGCATCGGAAAAACCAGCATGGAAACGTTACCACATTATCTTGACTCGCATTCCTGCTGCGTTTATCCAAATGTGGAAACGTTACCATATCGGGAGGAAGCTTGATGAAATCCGCGCGATTGAACCGACTTTTCGGCGTGTCTGGAAATTGTTTTGACGTTGCTATCGATCACGGCATGTTCAATGAACGGACTTTCCTCGCCGGCATCGAGAACATGAAGACTGCGATCGAGGTGATCGCGCAAGCGGCGCCGGGTGCAATTCAGCTGCCGCCGGGAACCGCACCCATGCTGCAGGCGATCCCCGGCAAGCAGCGTCCGGCGCTGGTGCTGCGCACCGACATCGCCAACATCTATGGCAATCCCCTGCCGTCTCAGCTGTTTTCCGAAATGATCGACAGGGCGGTGGAACAGGGCGTTGCGTTGGATGCCGCCTGTGTCGTCGTCAATCTCTTGATGCTGCCGGACCAGCCGGAAGTCTACCGCGCCTGCGTGCGCAATGTGAACAGCCTGAAACGCGAATGCGAGATCTACGGCATGCCGCTGATGGTCGAGCCGCTCGTCATGCAGGACAATTCCAAGGGCGCCTACATGGTCGACGGCGCGATCGACAAGATCCTGCCGCTCGTGCGCCAGGCGGCCGAACTCGGCGCTGATATCATCAAGGCCGACCCCTGCGACAATGTCGAGGAATATCACCGCGTCGTCGAGATCGCCCAAGGCCTGCCGGTGCTGGTGCGCGGCGGCGGCCGCGTTTCGGATCAGGAAATCCTGATCCGCACCAAGCAGTTGATGGAGCAGGGCGCCCGTGGCATCGTCTATGGCCGCAACGTCATCCAGCATCAAAATCCCGCCGGCATGACGCGGGCCTTGATGGCGATCGTCCATGACAAGGCTTCCGTCGAGCAGGCCTTGCTGCATATTGGCTGACGCGCGTCTGGGAGGACATGTCATGACGAAAATATTCCGCTTCGGCGTCATCGGCTGCGGTCTGATGGGGCGCGAATTCGCGAGTGCTGCGGCGCGCTGGCTGCATCTGGCCGATGTGAAGGCGCGACCGGAAATCGTCGCCGTCTGTGATACCAACGCGACGCTGCTCGACTGGTTCAGGGATCATGTGCCGACCGTTCGGCAGTTCGCCGCCGACTATAAGGAGCTTCTGGCCAATCCCGAGGTCGATGCGGTCTATTGCGCTGTCCCGCATGTGCTGCACCAGCAATTCTACATCGACGTCCTGAAGGCCGGAAAACATCTTCTCGGCGAAAAGCCCTTCGGCATGGACGCCGCGCAGAACCGGGATATCATGGCTGTTCTCGCCGAGCATCCCGAACTCCTGGTCCGCTGCTCGTCGGAAATGCCTTTCTTCCCCGGCGCGCAGAAGGTCATCGCGCTCGCAAAAAGTGGCGAGATGGGGGATATAATCGAAGTCGAGGCGGGTTTCCTGCACTCTTCGGATATCGACCGGCAGAAGCCGATCAACTGGAAGCGCATGGCCGATATCAATGGCGATTATGGCTGCATGGGTGATCTCGGCATGCATGTGCTGCACGTGCCGCTGCGTCTCGGCTGGCGCCCGACGACCCTGCATGCGCAATTGGTCAAGAAGGTCACCGAACGTCCTGACGGCAAGGGCGGCATGTTGCCCTGCACCACCTGGGACAATGCTACGATCAGCAGCCGCGTGCGCACCGGCGATCAGGATTTCCCGATGGTGCTGAAAACCTGGCGCATCGCGCCCGGCGAATCCAACACCTGGTACCTCCGCGTTCTCGGCATGAAGAAGAGCGCGTTCTTCAGCACGAAGTCGCCGCGCCAATGGCAGTGGATGGACTATAATGGCGGTGTCCAGGCTTGGAGCACCGAGGATCTCGGTTATGGCTCGCTGTTTCCAGCCATAACAGGCAAGATCTTCGAATTCGGTTTTGCCGACGCCATACAGCAGATGTGGGCGGCCTTCGTCGATGAGCTTGTTGGAGGAAATGCCAACGGTTTCGGCTGCGCGACGCCGGCCGAGGCGCAGGCGCATCATGCGGTCCTGACGGCAGCCCTCAAATCCGGCCTCGAGGACGTCGTGATACCGGTCGAGTATGACGGGGCGTCAGCCTGATGAAGCGCTCCGAGATCAACGCCGCGTTGCTGCGGGCAACCGAGACCCTCGAGCGCTGGCACTGGTCTCTGCCGGCATGGGGCTCCTGGACGGCGGCCGATTTTGCCGCTCATCCTGAGGCATCAGCCTATTTGCGCGCCCATCAGCTGGGTTGGGATGTCACCGATTTCGGCTCGAACCGCTTCGCCGAATGCGGTCTCGTGCTGTTTAGCCTGCGCAATGGCGTCGTCGATATCAGGGGTGAACGGACCTATGCCGAAAAGCTGCTCTTCGTTGGGGAAGGGCAGGTTACGCCGACCCACCGTCATGCGGCGAAGATGGAAGACATCATCAATCGCGCCGGCGGCGATCTCGTCATCGAATTCGCCGCAACCGATGCCGATGGCAATGTGCTGGCGGAGGATGTGACGGTGCCGGTAGACGGGCTGCAGCACCGGCTCGCCGCATGGGAGCCGCTGGTTCTCCAGCCCGGCCAGAGCGTGACGATCCGCACCGGGCTTTACCACCGCTTCTACGGCAGGAAAGGCGGCGGACCTGTCCTTGTCGGCGAGGTCAGCCAGGTCAACGACGACAACAGCGACAATTTCTTTCTGGAGCCGATCGCGCGCTTTGCCGCGATCGAGGAAGACGAGCCGCCGCTGAGACCCTTGTGGAACGAAGGAGTCAGCTGATGCGAGCCGGGGAGGAGGTTCACGATCGCGACAGTCAAAAGCAGGGCGGCATCGTTTGCGCCGGAAACTTCATCGTCGATCGCGTCCACACCCTGTCTTATTGGCCCGAACAGGGCAATCTCGCCCATATCCTGCACCAGGATCTGGGTGTGGGGGGCGGGGCGGCCAATGTCGTCACCGATCTGGCTTCGCTTGGATTTCCCGGAAAACTGGCGGCGGCGGGATGCATCGGCGCCGATCAGGACGGAGAGATCGTCAAGGCCCGCCTTGCGGTTGCCGGCGTCGATGTCGTGGGGCTCACCGCGCTTGCCGACCGGGTGACGGCGCATACGCATGTCATGAATGTGCCCGGCCAGAACCGGACCTTCTTCTATCATGGTGGCGCCAACGATGCCGTCACGGATGAGCTTGTCTCACCCGCAGCCTTCGCCAAGGCCGGCTATCGGCTGTTCTATCTCGGCTATCTCATGCTGTTGCCGGGTCTCGACCGCATTGGCCCCGACGGCCGTTCGGGAGCATCGCGCCTGCTGGAAGCGGCGCGGCGCGCCGGCCTGACGACCTGCGTGGATTTCGTATCGAGCGAAGACCCGGAATTTGCGGCCAAGGTCGGCGTCGCTCTGCCATTCTGCGATTATCTGATCATCAACGAGATGGAGGCGGGACGGGCAACCGGCGTTATCGTTCGCGATGCGGAGGGAGATTTGACCGAGGCGGGGCTTTTGGAAGCGGGGGAGCGCCTTCTTGCGGCCGGCGTCTCCAAGGGCGCGATCATCCATGCGCCGGAAACCTGCTTCTGGTTTTCGCCCGGCGCTTCTCCGATCATGACGCGTTCACGACCCGTCGATCCCGATGACATCGTCAGTACCGTCGGCGCAGGAGACGCTTTCTGCGCCGCCGTGCTCTACGGCCTGCATGAGAACTGGCCGGTCGAGCATATCTGCGCCGTCGCCCATGCCGCAGCTGCGCGTTGCCTCAAGGGGGCGACGGCCACCGATGGCATCCCCGACATGTCTGTCCTTATTCGCGAGGCGAAGGAGACGAACCCGCAATCCGCTTAGCCCATTGGCGCCGCCTCAGGAGGGCGGCTCCGATTATCGTTCAGTCAAAAGGGGAAGAGCAAACATGAAGCTATTCATTATGGCAGCCGCGCACGGCGCCTTTGCCGATTTAGGCGCGACCGGGGAGGCAGTGCGATGACCCATACGGAAACGGCGCGGCTCTCCGGCAAGGTGGCATTGGTTACAGGAGGAGCGAGCGGCATCGGCAAGGCGGTATGCCAACGCTTCGCTGCCGAAGGCGCGAGGGTTGTCGTGGCGGACCTCGACGGTGAACGATGCGCACGGGTGGCGGAAGCGATCGGCCCTGATGTCTGGGGTGCAGCGCTTGACGTGACCCGCCAGGACAGCATCGAAGAAGCCGTACGCTTCACTATATCAACCGCCGGTCAGATCGACATCCTGGTCAACGCCGCAGGCATTTACGACGTCGAGTCCATCCTGGAAATATCCCGGGAACGGACCGCTAGGGTATTTCAGGTCAATATCGAAGGCCTGATCTTCATGACGCAGGCCGTTGCCCGGCACATGGTGGAAAGAGGGGAAGGTGGACGCATCATCAACTTCTCGTCCCAGGCTGGGCGCCGGGGCGAAGGACCGGCCGTGGCTTACTGCGCTTCCAAGGCGGCCGTCATCAGCATCACCCAAAGCTGCGCTCTGGAGCTGATCCGTTACGGGATCAACGTCAACGCCATCGCTCCCGGCGTCGTCGATACGCCGATGTGGGACGTCGTCGATGCAAAACTCGGCAGCCGGGAAGGTTTGAGACCCGGTGACGTCAAGCGCCGCGTGGCCGCCGCCGTCCCGGCCGGACGATTTGGCGCCCCCCAAGAACAAGCTGCCATGGCCGCCTTCCTGGCCGGACCCGATGCAGCATACATCGTGGCGCAGTGCTACAATGTCGACGGCGGCAATGTCATGAGCTGAGGCGCTTGGCTTCATCAGCCGGAATGGGCAATCGAACTTGATGTCTGGAGGAGTGGAATGAGAGCTGTACGTTTGGAGTCGATCGGGTCTTTGACCATGCGCAGCGTCGAGAGGCCGGTTGCCGGACCGGGCGAGCTGCTTGTCCGGGTTGCAGTGGCCGGCATCTGTGGTTCCGATCGCCACATGTACAAGGGCGAGTATCCGACGGCTATCCCCGTCACGCTGGGCCACGAATTGTGCGGCATAGTGGAAGCGATCGGCGATACCGTTACCCGCTTTACCGGTGGTGAGCTTGTGACGGTGGACCCGAATATTGCCTGCGGCACCTGTCGGGCGTGCACGCAGGCGCGGCCGAACTTGTGCGAGAGCTTGACCGCCATCGGTGTGACACGGGATGGCGGCTTTGCCGAATATGTAGCGGTGCCGCAGGCCCAGGCCTTCGTCCTGCCTGCCGGCCTCGATCCCGTTCACGGCGCCTTCAGTGAACCGCTGGCCTGCTGTATTCACGCCATCGACAAGGCAAGGATCCGTCCGGGCGACAGCGTCGCGATCCTCGGCGGGGGCGTGATCGGCCTGCTCATGGTGCAACTGGCCCGCCTGGCTGGGGCAGGCGAGATTATTTTGATTACGCGGCAGCAATCGAGACGCCAAACCGCTCTGCGCCTGGGGGCGACGCACGCCTTCGACCCGACCTCTTCAGACACAATCGCTTCCGTTCGAGAGGTCACCAAAGGCGGCGCCGACGTTGTCATCGAGTGCGCCGGCGTCAGCGACACGCTTCAAAGCGGTCTGAAGATGGCGCGGCGCGGTGGTACCTTCGTGCTTTTTGGGGTCACACCGGCGGGTGTCGAGGTGCCGGTTCTGCCTTTCGATCTGCTCGTAAACGAAGTCGATATCAGGCCGGCCTACCTCAACCCCTTCACCCATTCGCGCGCTGCGGCAATGGTCGCGAGCGGAGTGTTGGAGCTGGACGCATTGGTCACCAAAACCATAAGTCTCGAGGAGGTCGCCGACGTGGTGGGCAACGCGCCATTGCCGGGCGAGATCAAGGTCATCGTCCGGCCCTAGCTTCGGGGTCCCACCTCAGTTGCGGACGAGACCGGTGGAATCGCGCTCGATCAGGGTGACCGGCACTTTTACGATCGCGCCTTGCCGAGATTCGTCTCCTGTTTGGTGCTCCTCGATCAGCGCTTCCAGCAGCCGTGCTGCCTGCTGTCCGACATTGCGGATCGGCTGTGCGACCGTTGTCAGCCGTGGAAAGACGTAGGCGGCCTCCGGCAGATCGTCGAAGCCCACGACCGAATAGTCGCCCGGAACGGAAAATCCGCGATCCTGGATGGCATGGATTGCGGCAATCGCCGAAACGTCGGTCGTGCCGATGATCGCGGTGACCTCGGGTCGAGACGCCAGCAATTCCCGCGCCAGCCGGTAGGTCTCTGCAAAGCTGTGCTCTTCCGCCATCGCCACGATGGCGGGCGCGATGCCATCTTTCGCCATTTCTGCCGTGATGCCCTGAAGGCGAAGCTGGATCGGCTGGCTGTGGGCCGGCGCGCCGACAATGGCGATTGCCCGGTGGCCGAGGTCGATCAGATGGCGCGCCATCAGCCGTCCGCCTTCCTCGTGATCGGCCATGACAGCGTCGTCAGCGATGCCGCTCAGCTCGCGGTCAATGGCGATGATCGGAATGCCAGCGTCCCGCAGCACGCCGAAATGCTCGATGCTGCCAAAGGCGCTTGCCACGATGACGCCATCGACGCGCTGAGCGAGCAGCATGGAGATATAGCGCACCTCATGGTCCATATTTTCCGCCGTGCTGCAGATCAGCGTCTGATAGCCGTGCTGGAACAATTCCTGTTCGATCGCATGGGCCAGGATGCCGAAGAAGGGCACGTCGACCGACGGCAGCATCAGTCCGATCATCCGGCTTGGTGCACCGCGCAGCATGCGTGCACCCTTGCTCGGCGTGTAGTTCAGCGTTCGGATGGCCGCCTCGACCCGCTCCCTGAGCTCAGGCGAGGCATAACCGCTGTTGTTGAGCACGCGCGAGACCGAAGAGACTGACGTTCCTGCAAGTTTAGCGATATGTCGGATGCTGGTCGTCACGTGCTCGCATTTCTTTCTCTACAGCGCTGCGCGTCTTTTCAGACGCGCATAGGAGGCTAGCACAGGAGCGGTCGAACATTCATCAGACGGGCTGCTGAAGTTCACCTTCATTTCATCCTCCACTAGATCACTAGCAGGACGCCGCATCAAGCACGCGCCGCTATTCGAGAACGTCTGCCGTCGTGACAAGCTTCACCTTGAGAGCTACAGGATAGACCCTATCGATAGCAGCACGTTGAGCGGACAGTGATGAACGACACAGTTCTTCTTTTTCACGGCATTGCCCGGACGAAGAAAAGCATGGCGAAGCTCGCCGGCTTCCTGTCCGGCCACGGTTATCGGGTTGTGAATGTCGGTTACCCCTCCACCAGGTTTTCGATCAGCGACCTCATCGACATCATCCGACCGGAGATCGACGACGCCGTGAAGAAAGCAGGCGATGGCCGGGTCCATTTCGTCGGTTATTCGATGGGTGGGCTGGTCATCCGCGCTTTTCTCAGGCGCTATCGCCCAGCCAAGCTGGGGAGAGTGGTCATGGTCGGAACGCCGAACAACGGCAGTCAGATTGCCGATTTCCTCAAGAGCTGGCCACTATACAGGAAGATCTATGGACCGGCAGGACAGCAGCTGATTACCGATCAAACCGCCATGACCGAGCTGTTCGGCACGGTCGATTACGAACTTGGCATCATCGCCGGGAACCGGACCATTGATCCGGTCTCTTCGCTTATCATTGGCCTCAGGGTTCCGAATGATGGGAAGGTTTCGGTGGAGAGCACGCGCCTTGGCGGCGCGGCAGCACATATCGTCATTCCGGCAAACCACACTTTCTTGCCCGTCAACAAGACGATGTGGAGCCAAGCCCTGTCGTTTCTGAAAGATGGGCGGTTTACAAGCTGAATTTCCAAATATTCAAACATCTGCCACATGCCCTCTGCTTAATTCCCCGCGGCACCGGTATCGAAGGAAATGCAATGACCGCCATCCTGCGAAAGAAAGTTCACGGCGCGTCTACACGCGGACAGGTCATCGACGGTGCGCCCGATGTCGGCGTCGCCTATCAGGTGTTTTCCGATACGGTGATCGAAGACGTTATCGTCAAGAATTCCCCTCGCGGCTTCAAATTTCACAATGGCAAGAATCTCACCGTCAGGCGCTGTGAAACGGAGAATGTGAACGGCGACGGCATCTACCTGACGAAGACGACGCACGTGTTGCTGGAGAATAATCGCATCGGCGCGGCCCCGGGCGAGGGAGCAGACTGCTGCCAATTCGCCTATCAAAACAGCGACGACAATATCAGCTCCGATATCGTGATCCGCGGCAACCTCTTCCTGCAGTCGCCGGCGAGCGCATCGAACAAGGGCGCGCTGGTCTGCGACAAAACGCGACAATACCTGGTCGAGTACAATTTCATCGGCGGCAAGAATTTCTCCTTTTCGTCGATCGGCGATGACGCCGTGGTGCGCAGCAACATCATGCGCGATGGCAGGATGAATGATTATTCCTTCGGCTACGGCGTTGGCGACAAGGCCGATCACGCCGGCCATCACATTTATGACAACTGGATCGAGAACACCAATCGTGGCGTCAGCCTGAGCGGTTTTTCGGATCAGGAACTGGCATTTCGCAAAGACATCGATATCCACGACAACGTCATTAGCCAATGCGACATCGCGTTCTTCGCCAACCGTCGGTGGTCCGGCAGCTTTCGGCGCAACATATTCCTGCGGTGCGAGCAGGACATCGTTCTCAAGGGAAACGGCAAAGCGACTGCGGGTGATATCGATGGCAACTATCGCAACGATGGCAGCTTCCTGAACGTCACCCCGCCGCCGCTTCGCTTGAAGCCCGATGGCAACGCGTCCGTTGCCTCCGGCGAATGGACATCCGAGCCCGACGAAATCCGCATCCAGTGGCGCAACAAGGGGATCGATATCCCAGGCGCCAATCGGCCCTCCTTCACCGCGGAGCCTGGCATGGAATTGTCATGCGTCTTGCTGGCTCGCAAAGACCAGAACTGGATGCTGGCGATCGCCGAGACTGCCTATGACGACTTCACGCCGCGCGCATGGCAGGAACACAAGCTGCCTTGGCAGAAGCGCTATCTCTCGATTTAAGCGGTGCGACGGGGGCCCGGATCGCGCAAAATCAGGATCGACGCCAGCGAAGTCTCATGGCCTTTCCAGCGCTGAGCGCTTTGCGAACCGGTTCATCGTAGAGGCGGGTGACGACAATGGCCAATAGGACGATCAGCGGAAGAACGATGGCAAAGATCGCCCAGGCCGGCGGTTGTCCCAGGCCAGCGGCTTTCCAGGCTCCCAACAGCAAGCCCAGCAGCGGAACATGAATTGCATAGAGCGCGTAAGACGCCTCTCCCGCAATAAGAAGCGGCTGCCGCAACACGCCATCGAAGTTGGCTGTGTAAAGGACAAGCACGGCGATAGGAAATAAAGCAGTGATGACAATCAGGTCCTTTATGCCAACCCAGGCGGCCGGCGCCTGGAAGACGAGAAGAGCGGTCGCGACGACGATTGTTGTCACTGCGGCGGCTTTTCCGATGCCTGAAGGGGAAAGCCGCTGACGGTAGCGGTACATCAAGATGCCGAGGCTGAAAGAAAAGAGAACGCGGGGAAATCCGGAGAGCAAGGCGCCGTCGAGCGGGATCAGGTCGGCGCTTCCATGGGCCAGCGTTTGCGCCGCCAGCCAAACCCATGACGCAAGCAGGATGAGTGCGAGTACGCCGCTGGACAGCATTCTCGCCGCATAGCCGTAGGCCAGGTTGATCACGATCTCTAGGAATAGGGACCATGACGGACCGTTGAAGGGGAACAGGTTCGGCGCCTTCAGCGATGTTCCACCGATCGCCGGCAGGAAGAACATCGAGGCAATCAACGAGGTGGCAAACAGCATCGGATCGATTTGCTGATTTCTGCTGAGCGACATGCCGGCATATGCGAGTACGCCGAGCAGCAAACCGAGCAGATACAGGGGGTATAAGCGGATGAGACGCTTGATGGCAAAATCATTGGCAGAGAGTGAAGACTCTTGAATGAGTTTCCTCTCATAGGCGTGGCCGATCACGAAGCCGCTGAGACAAAAAAACAGGTCGACGGCGAGATAGGCAGCAGGTGCTGCATCAAATCCGACGAAACCTTCGGTGTGATGCACTGCCACACAAATGGCCGCCAAGCCACGAATCCCATCGAGGCCAACCAGTCTACGATTATTTGAAGTCATCTTTTTAGCCTGATGCATGTTGCGCCCCTGCCTGGGTCGGTTTGCGGAAGCGGGACAGGAACTCCGGGCCAAGACTCGTAAGCGCGATCACGGTGTGGGGCCACAAGATGAAGGGGGCCAGCATCATTCCGGCTTCGGTGAACGCGCCGATCAAGATCAGGAGGATAATGACAACCTCCTTTCGCTTGGTGATGGCGAGCGCTTGATTGAGGGGTGACGAGGTCATTTTCCCCACGAGCCGCACCACGACGAACGAGGTCCAGATGATGGTGGCTGGTATGCCCATGTTCAGCGCAAGTTCGATATAGGTGTTGTGTGTCGATTGAGCGTCCCACGTAAGGCGAACATATTGCTCCATGATATCGGGCTGTCGGAACAAGGCGAATCCCCAGCCTGAAAACGGCCGCTCGTAGATCAGCGGCAGCAACTGTTCCCAGACATTCGTACGTCCGCTGAGCGTAAGGTCTTTCCCGAATGACTCGGCAATCGCCTGGGCCACACCCATCAACGCGACGGAGACGACGAAGCCTAGCAGGGCGAATGCAAGAAGAACGACGAAGGATCTGAAGATGCGGCCTGGAAAGCGCTGAATCCAGCTCATTCCGTAGTATACGGCTATTCCGATCGAAAGCAGGATGATCGCCGTCGATGATTTCGCCAGCACGATGAGCACGAGGTAGAGCAGCATTGCCGCCCATCGCAGGAGATCATAATAGCGCAGGCGCCACATCGGCAGGGCTGGAAGTAGCAGGATGAAGTTTGTTGCCGAAAACTGGCCGAGCATATTTTTGTGGTAGAACGCCCCTTTCACCATCCCGGCATAACTGCCTCTCATCACCGCAAACCGGGGAAAGGCTGCCGTGTAAAGAATATTGATGAAAGCCGTGGCAATGGCAAATTTCGCCAAGCTTTCAAATGTGTCGACGGCTCCATAACGGGCTCTGTAAAGAAGGGGTCCAGCAGTCAGCAATGCGACGGCGACGAGAGCCCGGAGCGAGGCTGTAACGCTGACGGAAAAAGCAATCGACAGAAAGACGCATAAGCAGATTATGCCGACCAGCGGCGAGGCGCTGCGGAGCATTTCAACGACTCGCCTGGGCTCCAGCAAGCAGTAGAGGCCGATGAGTGGAACGAGCGACATCAGCAACAGTCGCATTGGCATGGGATCTTTGCCGACACCCTCCTGGAAGTCGGCGGGCAGCCCGTACCACATGCCAGTCGCTCTCCAGAGGGAAATATAAAATATTGCCGAGAGGAGGATCCGAACGAGGGTTTCACGCCGAATGCGATATTGCGCGCGAGCTCTGGGTCTATGTCTTTGCAGGCCAATCGGTTGGTAGCTGTCAAATGAGGTGCTCATGACATTCCGCCTTACGTTTTGGTAACCACCTGAGCGGCAAAAATCAAAGCTGCAGACCCGCTGCGGCGAGGAAGCTCGTGATCAGCTTGTATGCCCCTTCATTGAAATGAAGATGGTCAGGCTTGTAGTTGGAACAATCCTTATCGCTTGGTTTGCCGCACCGCAACATATCATCGTTCATTTGAACGAAGGTGACACCAGGCATTTCAGCCAATGACGATGCGACAAGTTGGTTGGCCGGAATTCGGACATCCTCGTAGAAGGCGTAGCGCTTGCCCCGAGGCGGTATGGACAACGCATAAATATGGGCGCCTGGCCAAAGAGCGCGAACCTTGCTGACAACAGCCACGACACCCGCCGCCACGGCGCATGGCGCCGTTTTCGCACCCAGGTTATTCGTGCCGATAAGCACGACGACATCCGTCGGATGGAAATCCGGAAGGTCTAGATCATCGAGGCGGTACAATGCATTTTGCGTGGTGTCGCCGGCGACCGCGAGGTTCATCGCCGGGCGGGTGGGAAAGCTGTCCTTGATCCAGGGCTGCCAGAGTTCGACGAGCGAATCGCCGACAAGAGCCAGATTGTATCGGGCCGATTTGACGCGATAGCTGGGAAGAGCGCGATTAAGTCGCTTGCTTGCCTGCTTTTGCTGGGCCGAGGCATTCGTCGCTTTTGCAGGGTCAGGGCATTCCTGTGCGAAGGACGGCCCAGCATTGCCGACGATGAGAAGGAAATTCAATGCGAGGACGATGACGAGGTTGGCGAAAAGTCGCAACATTCAGATGACCGATATCCTGACGTCTTGGGGCTTTCATTATTGAAGAGGAAAATGGCGGTGGCAAGGAAAGAGTGGTTCTGGTCTCTCCGCCCGCAATGCTCGGGCATGGCAGCCGATCCATGAAATGGACATGCACCGACCGCATCCGATCAACGAAATCGTCAATTGCCGGAACCAAAGACCGAACCCGCCGTTGATTGCCATGCCCAACCGTGTCCGGGAGACATGACAGACATGGCACGTCAGACATTCTGGAAAGGTTATCTCAAGCTCTCGCTCGTCACCGCCGCCGTCTCGCTGACGCCGGCGACGACCGAAAGCAACAAGGTCCGTTTCCACGTCCTCAATCGCCAGACGAAGAACCGCGTCGAAAGCCGCTATGTCGACAGCGTCACCCACAAACCGGTGGCCGAGAGGGACCAGGTGAAGGGTTATCCGCGCGGCGAGGACGACTATGTTCTTCTCGAAGACGAGGAGATCGAGGAAGTCGGGCTCGAAAGCACCCGCACCATCGAGATCGACAATTTCGTGCCGCGCGGCTCGATCGATTGGATCTGGTACGACAAACCGCATTTTCTGGCGCCCGAGGACAAGGTCGGAGTGGAAGCCTTCTGCGTCATCCGCGAGGCGATGAAGGCGAATGACGTCGTCGGCATCGCCCGCCTTGTCCTCTATCGCCGCGAGCGTGCGGTGCTGCTGGAACCGCTGGGCAAAGGCATCGTTCTCTGGACCCTGCGCTATGGCGACGAAGTGCGGGACCCCGTGGCCGAACTCGACAACAAAACTGAAATCGACAGCAAGCTGCTTGCGCTGATGACGCAACTGGTGAAGGAAGAGACGAAGAATTGGAGCCCGGCCATGGTGCAGGATCCGATCCAGAAACGCCTGAAGTCGATGATCCGCGGCAAGCAGAAGAGCCTGAAGAAGGCGGCGCCTGCGCAAAAACCTGCACCGGTGAAATCGACCGGCAACGTCATCAATATCATGGATGCGCTGAAGAAGAGCCTGGCGGCCGAAGGCGGCCAGAAGCCGCGCCAATGAAAAAGTGGCCAGAGATTTCGGGAAACTGCATATATAAATCAAAGATTTAAAGCGCGCCGCGGGAATCCACTTTGACGCGCTTCAGGTCAAGCGGCTTCGCCGGCGCGACAAACCGATGCATTCGCGCGAGGTCGGATGCGCCTGAGATTGCCCATCGCCCGCCAGGGTCGAGGCCATCTCAGCTTGCCTTCTTGCTGCGGCTGTCGCTGCGCGCCGGTGCCTTCTTCTTCGCCAGGGCCTTCTTTGCTGGAGCGTTGCCGCTCATCTTGGCGCTTTGCCGCAGCGCTTCCATCAGGTCGACGACCTTGCGTTCCGGGGCCGGTTTCTTCTTCGGTGGCGCCCGGCCCTCGATCTTCGCCTTCACCAACTCGACGAGGGCGGCTTCGTAGCGATCTTCGTATGTGCTCGGTTCGAAGCTGCCTTGTTTGGTGCCAATGATATGGCCCGCAAGCGCGATCATTTCCTTGTCGAACTTGATGTCGGGAATGTCCTCGAAAACCGTCTCGGCCGAGCGCACCTCGTAGTCGAAATTCAGCATCGTCGCGACGATGTAGTCGTCATGCGGACGGATCAGCAGTGTCCGGTTGCGCCGGAAAAGCACGGCTTCGGCCAGCGCCGCGACCTTGCCGTCACGCATGCCCCTGGCGATCAGCGACAGCGCCTCTTCGTCATGTTCGTCGACGGGCGCGAGATAATAAGGGCGGTCGAAATACAGCTTGTCGATATCGTCATAGGCGATGAAAGCCTTGATATTGAGGACCTTGTCGCTTTCCGGCATGATTTCGGCGATCTCGTCGCCCTCGATGACGATGTAATCGCCATTCTCCATCTGGTAGCCCTTGACCTGGTCGCCCCGCTCGACCGGTTTTCCGGTCTCGCTGTCGACGAATTGCCGTTCCACCCGGTGGCCGGTCCTGCGGTTGATGATGTTGAAGGAGACGCGGTCGGAGGAGGAAACGGCGGTGTAGAGCCCGACGGCGCAGGCAAGGTCGCCCACCTTCAGATGACCCTTCCAGCTTGCCCGAGCGGCCATTCCATCCTCCGTCGCAATCAGAGCCGGCTGCCGCTCTTGTCGGTTTCGAGTTCCTGAAATGCCCAGCCACGGCCGTCGGGCGCGGGATAGGCGAGCAACGCATCGCCATCGCCGATCTTCTGGCGCGATGCGGCGTCCTTGGCATGGATGATCGCTTCATCCGCTGTCGCATAGGTTTCCGAAAGTGTGTCGCCTAGCTTGTAGGCCCAGCCATTGTCATGCGGCACGACCTGATAGGTGATATCGGCCATTTCGGATCTCCTCTTCTCACTCAAATAGGGTGCATGATGTCGTCGGCTAGTTCCGATTTGCTTTGCGCCGTTCATCGAGCGCGATGATCTTCTCCAGCGAGGCGATATCCTCGCTGGTGACGACGGGAACCGGATCAGCAGCGATGGCTTCCAGCACTTCCTGTGAGACGGCGCCATTTCGGATCGCCCATTCCAGCGTTTCGCGGGTTTCCCGCTCGGCTTTCAGCTGCGCATAGAGCGCAACGATCAGCCGATCGCGAGCATCCATCCGCCGGCCTTGGTTATCCATGCTGCGGACGTCAGTCATCGCAATCCACCTTTGTCACTGATTTCGTTCAGGTGTAATCAACTGATGACGGATCGAAAGGTTCCGAAACCGAAGGGCCGCCGCTTGCCATTGCCGCCTCAGGCGGAAATTACTATCTGCAACATGTTCGTCAGAGGATTTCAACATGGCCGATCTCAAAGCTCGTCCCCGCCCGACCGGCGCCACCGCCGTTCTCGGCCGTACCGGTTTCCCGCACGTCACCTCCGCCACCAAGGGCGAAATAGATATCGTCACCGCGCCGTCGCAGCCGGGTTTCAATCCGCTCGATTTGCTCTATTCCTCGCTCTCGGCCTGCCTGGTGCTTAGCGCCCGCATCGCCGCCAGCCAGATGGGCATTCTCGACAAGATCAACGAGATCACTGCCGAGGTCACCGGCGAGAAAGCGACGGAAGGCCTTTCGCGCGTCGCCAAGTTCAACATCGCCTTTTCGATCAAGGGCGATATCGACGAGGAAACCCGGCAGAAAATCGCCCATGCCGCCGAAGACGAGATCTGCACCGTGAGCAACACCATCCGCGGCAATCCCGAGTTCTCGACGACGATATCGGGGGTAAGGCTAAATCTACATAATAATTATAGACAATCGAGAGCGGAGGATTGCGTGACCAATGCCCGGCTTCTATGCTCGGGCATCGAAAGCAATGATCCCGGCCACCATGCAGCCCAAGCCTCTCCCGACGTCTGAACAGCCCGTCGTCGCCATCATCGGCGGCGGTGTCTCCGGCGCCGGCGTCGCCTATCATCTCGCGAGAGCCAACTGCGGCGAGCGCCTTGCCATCGTGGTTTTCGAGCCGCGTGCCGAACTCGGCCGCGGCCTTGCCTACGACACGGCCGATCCGGCCCACCGCATCAATGTTCCAGCCGCCAAGATGAGCCTGCAGCCCGATGACCTGGGCGAATTCCTGGCCTGGATCGAAGTCCGCGATGCGGTCGCCGGCGACCCTGAGGCCAGGCAGCCCGATGGCTCGCTCTTCCCCCGGCGCCGGCTGTTCGGCGATTATGTCGCCTCGCTGCTGAAGCCGCTGCTGGAAGACGGTAGCGTGCGTCATTGCCGCGCTGCAGTGACGGCTGTCGAACGCTGTGCCGGCCGCTGGTCAATCCGCGACGACAGAGGCGGCGTGACGAAGGCCGATATCGTCGCGATCGCCACCAGCCATCCGCCGCCGACAGCCCCAAGCCGGCTTGGGAGCCGGCTTGCTGCCCATCCCCGTTTCGTCGCCGATACCACCAAGCCGAACGCGCTCGACGTGATCCGCCCGCATGACCGGGTGCTGGTCATTGGCAATGGCCTGACGGCCGCCGATGTCATCGCCTCGCTGGCGCAGCGCGGGCATGACGGTTCGGTGACCGCGATCTCGCGCCGCGGGCTGCGGTCTCGCGGCCATCCGCTGGTACCGCAGGAACTCTTCGGCGATTTCGTCTCCAGTGCAGCCCATTCCGCCGTGTCGCTGCTGAGAGGGATCCGTACCGCCATAGGTGCGGCGAAGGCGCAGGGCATAAGCTGGCATGGGGTGATCGACCAGGTGCGGGCGCAGGGATACGATCTCTGGCAGGCGCTGCCGGTCGCCGAACGACGCCGTCTCGTCCGCCATCTGCGTCCCTATTGGGATGTGCATCGTTTCCGGATCGCCCCGCAGGTCGAGGCCGTGCTCGACGCAGCTGTTACCTCGGGCCGTCTGGATATCCTGGCCGGCTCGGTCGCCGATGCGCGCATCGAGGGCGAGCTCATTCTTTGCTCCCTGCAGCCGCGTCATCAGCGCCAGCCGTTGGAGCGGCGCTATGACGCCGTCGTCGTCACCACCGGCCCGGCGCATGGCGGTATTCTCGACACCCAACCCTGGCTCGCAGCACTCGCGGCGAACGGTCACCTGGCGCTCGACCCGACCGGCCTCGGCCTTGCCTGCACCGAGCGCTCGGAGGCGATCGGCCCGTCAGGAAAGGTAGATCCCTCGCTGCTGATCTCCGGCCCGCTGGCGCGCGGTACATTCGGCGAGCTGATGGGACTGCCGCAGGTGACCGAGCATGCCTTTTTCGTCGCCGGCGAGATTGCCGAAAAGCTGCGGACCAGCGCGACGAATAGGCATCCTGCCTGATTTTCCACCAATATGTCGCTCTTCGACTGTCCCCGGTGATCGACTTCTGATAGTCCCTCGGCCATCACTGCATAATTCCTTAAATCGAAGGCGATTTAAGGATAAAATTATGCAGCAATTTAAAGTGTTACAGCGTCCTTTGCGCGTCTGAAAAGACGCGCGGCGCTGTAATATCCCGCCGGCCCGGCATTCGGGCGACCAGAAATATCGAGACCATGTCGCAGGCCGCCCCCACCCTTTCCGAAGCCTCGCCTTCCAATCGTTTCGCCCTTGCGGCGCTCCTTCTCGGCGGCGCGGCGATCGGCGGCTCGCCGATCTTCGTCAGGCTGTCCGAAGTCGGACCGATGGCGACGGCCTTCTGGCGTGTGGCGCTGGCGTTGATCCCGATCGTCATCGTCTCGCTGCTGAAGAAGGAAAGGGGGCCGAAGCCGCAAAGCCTTTCCGACTACGGCATGCTCATTCTCCCAGGCGTCATCTTGGCGCTTGACCTTGCCGCCTGGCATCTTTCGCTCACCATGACGTCGGTCGCCAATGCGACTCTGCTTGCCAACCTCGCACCTGTTTTCGTCACGCTGATTGCCTTCGTCTTTTTCAGCGCGCGGATCAGCCGCGGCTTCGCGCTCGGGCTTGTCCTTGCGCTCTCAGGCGTCGTCATTCTGAAGGGCGGACCGGCAGCCATCGGCAATGGCGACCTTCGCGGCGACGGCATCGCGATGATCGCCGCCTTCTTCTATGCCTGCTACATCCTTGCGATCGGCAGGCTGCGCAGCCGCTTCGATACGCTCCGCATCATGCTGTGGAGCACGACCTGCGCTGCCGCCTGCATCTTTCCGATCGGCCTGATCTACGAGGGCCATATGCTGCCCGCGACCGTCTATGGCTGGTCGATCGTCTTCGGCCTCGCCTTTATCAGCCATGCCGGCGGACAGGTGGCGATCACCTATGCGCTCGCCTATCTGCCGCCGGCCTTTTCCTCGCTGACACTGCTGCTGCAGCCGGTCGTTGCGGCAATCCTGGCCTGGGCGCTGCTTAACGAGGCGATCGGAACGATGCAGGCGCTCGGCGGCGCCGTCGTGCTGGCCGGCATCATGATTGCCCGGACATCCCGCGTTCAGGTGTGAAGCCGCGGCAGATCAGCGGTTTTCCTGCAGCAGCCATTTCTGGATGATCGGAATGTCGGCATCGCCGAGATCGTGGCCGCCGGGGATGACGTCGGAATCGACGGTGGCGCCCGAACTCTTCAGCCTCCCTTCCAACTCGCTCGCATATTTGCCATAGGCATCCGTCTTGCCGCTGATGACGAGCAGGTCCGTGCCTTTCAGATCGGCATGCGGATAATCGCTGAGCACAGGCATGGAACGCAGCAGCACGGCCTTGTGAACCAGGTGCGGGTGTAGGTAGAGCAGCGAGTTTAAAAGGTTGGCGCCATTGGAATAACCGACATAGACGACCTTCTGAGGATCGAGCCCGTAGGATTTGACGGCGCCCTCGATAAAGGCCGCGAAGGCCTCCGCCTCGGTCTTGATGTCGTTCTGGTCGAAGGAGAAGGGCGTAATGCGCTTGTACCAGCGCGGAAAACCTTCCTCCGTCGCCCGGCCGCGCACGCCGAGCAGCGTCGCCCGCGGCGCCGCTTTGTTCAACAGTGGCATCAGCGTCGTCTCGTTGCCGCCGGAGCCGTGCAACAGCACGAAGACGCTGCCGTCGGGATCGGGGGGCGTATAGAAACGGTGGACGAATGGCAGCTCGCGATAATTGACACGCGGCTGGCCGGGCATCGAAAATTGCGGCAGCATCACCTTCAGGTCGTGAAGATTGGTGATGGCTTCGGGCGGTGCGAACAGCTTCCCCCCGAGGGCGGCCTGCTCTTCGTCCACGGTCATGCCGGGCTTGTCGGTGGCGAGCTCCACCAGCGTACCGCCGGGCTCGCGGGCATAGAGCGAGCGGAAATATTTACGGTCATGCATGTTGGTCGGCGATGCGTCAGTCGCCTCCAGAGCCTTGCGAACGACAAGCAGCGTCTCCTCGTCGGCGGCGCGGAAGGCGACGTGATCGACCGTCCCGGTGCCTGGCGCGCCGGACCAGAAGCCGCGCGCATCGCGCACGTCGATAATGTCGCCGGATTGCGACACCAGCCTGTCGATCGTGCCGCGGCTGGCCTGGAAGCGGTAACCGAAATGGCTCTCGAGGAAGCTGCGGCTTTCGGTGGGCTTCTCCGTCAGCATGGTTGCGCCGCGCACCCGCTGGATGGCATGCTCGACCGGGATCGAGGCGCCGTCCCAGGCGGCCGGCGATACCAGGCTCTTTGCGCCGGCGAGCTTGAGGATGATGTTGTCAGGGTCCTTCAGCCGTAGGACAGGCTCGCCGAATTCGTCGGCCGGTCCCTCGGAGCTGAGGCCGAAGCTCATGGCACGCGTCAGCCAGTAGCCGATGCTGGTGGGGTTGATCGACAGCGATATTTCGCTGATCTGGCCATAGCCGGCCCGGCCGGGCGCACCATCTTCCCAGGCGAGGAAGGTCAGCAGCGAACCCGGCGTCCCCTCTCCATCGCCATAGAAGAGATGAAGCTGCGTCGCGTCCTCGTAACCGGCTGTCTGCTTGACGAGCCGCATGCCGAGAAATCCCGCGTAAAAGTCCACGTTCGCCTGCACCTTTCGGGTGACGGCCGTGACGTGATGTATACCTGATACCATCGAGAGCAGTCCTGATTGAAGCGGCGTCGTCAGGAGCGCGAGTATGAGAGCTGCGAAGGTCATACCGTTGCCAATGACGATCGCTTAGTTTTGTTCCGCACAAAGCGCAAGCGAATCGCCGCGCTGCAACAACTCCAAATTCTCGACATCTTCGAGTGCCTCTTCTAGTTGCTGCAGGGTCGGCGGCTTGACCATATAGGCGCGCGCACCGAGATTTCTGGCCCGCCGCATGTCGCTCTCGTCGCTTGATGTGCTGAGGATGCAGACGGGAATTTGCTTGAGGCGCACGTCGGCTGAAAGCGCATGCAGCACCTCGAAGCCGTCCATGATCGGCATGTTGATGTCGAGCAGCATGAGGTCGATCTGCGGCAGATCGGCAATGCCGGCGCGTTCTTCGAGCAGCCGCATCGCCTCGCGCCCGTTGGTGGCGACATGCAGGTTGAAGTTCACCTTCTCCCTCCGCATCAGCTTGATCTTCAGAAGTTGAATGTCGGCCGGGCTGTCTTCCACCAGCAGCACTTCGGCAAGCCTGCCCGAACCTTCGGCTTGCTGCTCCGCCGGCCTTGTGCTGTGCGGCACGGCCGATGCGGCTGATGGCACGGGCCTCGCCTCGGCGAGCGGCACTTCGAGAATGAAGGTGGCGCCCGGCCCATTTTCTGCCTCGCACCAGATCGAGCCGCCATGCATCTGCGCGATGCGGCGGCAGATGGCAAGGCCGAGCCCGGTGCCTTCGATGCCACGGCCGACGAGACGCTTGAACGGCTGGAAGATCAGTTCGCGGTGCTCGGGGTCGATGCCGGGCCCGTTGTCACGCACCGTGAGGCGGCAGGTATCGCCCTGCGCTTCGCCTGTGATGCTGATCTCCGGAACCTTCTGCTCGCAATAGCGGATGGCGTTCGACACCAGGTTCTGCAGGAGCTGGGTCAGCAGCGTCGCATCGCCCATGACCTCGGGCAGCGCCCCGCGGATGATGACGGCTCCACGGCTTTCGGTCTGCTGGCGCAGATTGTCCTCCACCTGGTCGAGCACATCAGAGAGCGAGACCGGCCTGAGCTCCAGTCCGCCGGAGGCCTCGAGCTTGGTGAAGCCCGAGACCTTGACGATCAGGTCTTCCATATGGTCGGCCGCGCTGAGCACGTAATCGAGCAATTCCCGGTCTTCGGCCGGCAGCGCCGCAGAACCGTGCAGGATGCGGGTGAAGGATTTGATCGTCCGGAGCGGCTCCTTCAGATCATGGGCCATGGCGCGGGTGAAAATCTCCAGCGACTGCCGCTTCTGCTCCAGTTTCGCCTCCAGCATGCCGTGCATGATGGCGTTCTGAATGCAACGATGCAGCGTCTCGGGCGAAAGCGAATCCTTTGTCAGATAGTCGCGTGCCCCGCTCTTCATCACCTCGACGGCCACGGTCTCACTGCCCTGGCCGGTCAGCATGATGACGTTGGCGGCGGGATCATCCTCCAGGATATCGGCAAGAACGCCGAGCCCGTCGCGCCCAGGCAGCGAATAGTCGAGCAGGATGCAGTCCGGCCGTTTCCGGCCATTCAGCGCACGGCCCTCTTCGCCCGTCTCCGCCTCCACGACGGTATAGGCAGTGCTGGAAACGCGGCCCAATATGCGGCGATAGACCTCGAGATCGTCGATGTTGTCGTCGATGATGAGAATAGAGCAGTGTTCCGCCAATCTGTCAGTCCTCGAGTGGCAGGATCGCGATTTCGAACCAGTATTCCTTCAGCCGCTGGATCGCGGCAAAGAGCCCGTCGAGATCCACCGGCTTCTGCACATAGGTATTGGCGCCGAGCGCGTAGCAGCCTTCGATATCGCGTTCGTCGTCGGAGGTCGTGAGGATGACCACCGGGATCTTGCGCCAGCCGGCGTTCGACTTGATCGCCTCCAGCGTCTTGCGGCCGTCAAGACCCGGCATGTTGAGGTCAAGCAGGATCAGCCCCGGTTTCGGCACCATCTCGGCGAGCATGTCGAGCGCTTCCTGACCGGAGGCCGCCCAGCGGATCGAGTTGCGCAGATTGGTGCGTTTGAAGGCGCGCATCGTCGCTTCGAAATCGTCTTCGCTGTCCTCGACGATCAGGATCGGTTGCGTATCACGCTGCTGCATTCTGCCCCTCGCGCTTTTTTCCCAGAGTGAAGTAGAATGTCGTGCCGGTGCCGACCTCGGATTCCAGCCAGATATCGCCATTGTGCCGGGCGATGATCTTGCGAACGAAGGTGAGGCCTGCTCCGGTCCCGTCGTCGGAATCCTGCGACTTTTCCAGCCGTTTGAAAATGCGGAAAATATCCTCGTGGAATTCCCGCGGAATGCCCTTGCCGTTATCCTTAACGAAAAACACGTTGCGGGCAACCGTGCCGTCCTTGCCGACGAACCGATCAAGATAGCCGATCGAGACGAGCGGCGCCGGCTTGTCATTGTATTTGATCGCGTTGGTAATGAGATTGCGGAACACTTCGGTCAGCCGCGTCGCGTCGCAGACCACCTCCGGCAGCCGGCCGTCGATGATCACCTTGGCGTGTCGTTCCTCGAGTAGCAACTCCATCGTCGCGACGACATCCTTGACGATCAGGCCGATATCGGTGCGTTTGACCGCCAGCTGCTGGCGTCCGAGCCGGGAGAAATAAAGAAGCTCGTTGACGAGTTTCTCCATGCGCTGGCTGAGACGCACGAGCCGGTTCAGCCGGCGCACGCCGTCCGCATCGAGCTTGTCTTCATAATCTTCCAACAGGAAGCGGGAGTGGTTGTGCAGGCCGCGCAGCGGTTCCTTGAGATCATGCGAGGCGATATAGGCGAATTCATCGAGGTCGTGGTTGCTGCGCTCGAGTTCGGCCGTATAGGCCTCAAGCTGGGAAAGCGTCGTTTTCATCCGTTCTTCCTGCCGGACGCGCTCGCTGATGTCGCGCACGATACCGACGAAGGTCTTCGTATGGCCGGTGACGACGGCGCTGATGGAAACGTCGATCGGAAAGACGATGCCGTTCTTGCGTCGTCCGGAGACCATGCGCGTCGTGCCGATGATGCGCTCGTCGCCAGTCTGCCGGTAGTGGGCGAGATAGCCGTCATGCTCGGAATGGTAGGGTTCGGGCATCAGCATCTTGATGTTCTTGCCGATCGTCTCCTGCGGGGAGTAACCGAACATGCTTTCAGCCGCCGG
The DNA here is from genome assembly GCA_000023185.1 of Rhizobium leguminosarum bv. trifolii WSM1325. NCBI lineage: Bacteria > Pseudomonadati > Pseudomonadota > Alphaproteobacteria > Hyphomicrobiales > Rhizobiaceae > Rhizobium > Rhizobium leguminosarum. The sequence continues at coordinate 326,453 of CP001622.1, forward strand.
ATTGAAATTCCTGATCGTTCCACGCTCGTCGATGACGACGACGGCATCGGGCGTGCCGCGCACCAGCGCGCCGAAGCGGACGCGCTCGGTTTCGAGGTTATAGTTGTTGCGCATGAAATAGAAGACGAGGATCGCGATCAGCCAAAGCGTGGCAGCCGTGATGGCACGGTTGGCGATTTCCTGCCAGAACGCCGCCTCGTTGTGCTTGACGGCGAAGAAGCCGAGCATCAGGAGCACGGTGCAGGCAAAGGCGAAGAAAAGCGGCGCGTTCCGGTTGCCGAACCAGAGCGCCGTCAGCACCAGCGGTACGTAGAGAATGCCGTTGGCGACACCCAGCGGCGTATAGAGATCGACGAGAAGACCGGTGAAGCAGACCGCAGCCGGGATCCAGAGCGGGATCTGTGCCCGGTTTGCCGGCTGCATCCACCAGGAGCGGGCGAGAAGCCCCGAGCCGAAGATTACCATGCCGGCCGCCGTGTGCAGCGCCATCGCCGCATAGGGGCCCCAGCGGTAGCCCTGTTCGGCATCGGTGACATAGCTGGCCAGCGCGATCATGCCGAGCGTGATAACGACATAGCTCGTCAATTCCTGCACCACCTGGCTTCTCGACTTCTCCACCTGGAGCGAGAGCAGCAGCGAAAGATTGGCAATCAGGAAGACCAATGCCGTGTTCGGCCCCATGCCGCCGCCGATCTCGGCGAGGAAATCCGGCGAAACCAGAAAGCGCGAGATCAGCACGTCGACATTGTGAAAACTCCGCCCGATCGTGACGATTTCGACGAGGCGGGCCGCGGCGATCGCCGCCGCAAGCCCCATCGTGATCGCTGCCATTATTCGAAAACGGCGGGCGGCCAGCGTCGAGGCGGCCAGCCCTGCGCCGGAAAGCACAAAGCAGAGCGCGGTGTTGAAAGCCATCGACGGAAAGCCGGGAACCAGCGAGATGACAATCTCGGCCTGCAGCAGCCAGCCGGTAAGCGCCGTCGCGCCGAGAAGCAACATCAGGCAGCCGACGGCAATCGCAAAGGCTCGGTAGTGCTGTCTTGGCTGGTCCTGCAGGTCCACGTTGCCCTGATCCTGCACCCCTGTGTCCTCCTTCGGTTTGCGCGGCCATCTTTTCCGAAATCGAGGAATACTCAATAGCCAAGGCAGGGCGGTGCCGCGCTTTTTGCGAAATGATTTGCGATGAGGTATATCGAATTTTAGTGGAACCGCGATATGGTGATGTCGAAGGACAGCGAGGTTCATTCGAACAATATCCAAATTACGGTGCTAGATGACCACCCTATTTTATGTCGACGACAGCAAGGATGACCTCTTCTATCTCGACTATATGAGCAGAAAGCAGCAGATAGACATCGATCTATTCTGTTTCTCCACAGCCGAGACCGCGCTTGAGGCGCTGGAGACGCGCGCGGCAGAAGGCAAGACCTCGCCCGATCTTCTGGTCGCCGATCTCTACATGCCGCTCGATAGCGGCATTGGCCTGATCACGCGGTTGCGCCTGGATGATCGTTTCAAGGCGATGCGACTTGCTATCTGCAGCGGATCGGATGCTGCCGAGGACCGCGCCCGCTCACTCGATGCCGGCGCCGATGTCTATCTGGAAAAGCCACTTGACCTTGCCAAGATCATTCTCAATCTTGAGATGTAGAAAACGTCGAAAGCCGCAAGCCCTGTTTCCTCTCATTCGTCCAAGCCATCTGACAAACCGCAATTGACAAGGTCGAGGACGCATCACAAGATGCAACCGAAGCGAAGAATATGGAACGCGAAATAAGCGCTGAGAGAACCGATCAACCCGCGTTCGCCGCCACGAACATCAGCCAACCCCTTAGCTGAATGGGTCTATCGGCTCTCTCGCGCTTACGTCTGGCACTGCCTTCTCGCATTCATGGATGTTGAATGCAGGAAGAATACGATACCCAGGTAAGAACTACTGCCCCTCAGTAAAATCTGCCCGTGCATCACCTGTCGTTGAGATAATTGATGATTTCCGCCTTACATATCGAAAGTCCCCGTTTTCGATTTCTCTCATCAACCGTCTCGCAATTTTTGTAGCTCTTCGCGTTTAAGACGTATATCCCAAGATTTCGGGATTAGAGGCATTGGCGGGAGGAGAGGAAGAGTGGGAATGAACAATGCCCCGGCAATTCCCTTTCATGCCGGACCGGAGCTGAGCCGGGCGATCAACCGCACCGATTTTTTCCGTCTGCTGAAATCGGCGGCGCAGCATTACAACTTCGACAATTTTGCGCTGGCCCGCATTTCCGAGGCTTCGGCCCCTTTCGGTGAACGTGATGTCGTCATCACCAATGTCGCCGAGCGGCGTGTCGGCCTTTTCATCACGACGTTGAAGGAAGCGCTGGGCACCGTCCGGGCAAAGACCGCCCAGTTCCTGGCAACGCCGGTCCATGGCAGGAGCGCACAGCCGGAAGTTTATCCGTCCGATCTGGTTTTCAACGAATTCCTGAGCGGCGTCTTTCTCTTCATCCCGCTGTTTACGCCGGAAGGGCGGCGATATTGCCTCGTGCTCAGCGGCGAGCGTCAGGAGCCGGATCAGAGTGAGATCGCCGACATACTTCTCGACGCCATGCGCATTTTCGACAAGCTCTACGAGGAAATCCTGACGCCGGAAATGTCCGGACGGCTGACCCAGCGCGAATCGGAAATCGTCAAATGGACGAGCGAAGGTAAGACGTCGGCGGAAATCGCCATCATTCTCGGTCTCTCCGAACATACGGTCAATTCGCACATCACCGCGGCCGCGCGCAAACTCGACGCTGTCAACCGCGTTCATATGGTGGCGATCGCCTTGAGGAATGGTTTGGTTTCGTGAAGTTGGTTTCGGGATTGGGGAAATGAGACGATGATCACCGAAACGGGCCGGAGGAACGCCGTAAAGGTTCTCTTTGTCGACGACGAATTTATCGAATTCCGCGCGCTCAAGAAGAAGATCGCCGATCTCTCCGAGCCGGCAGTCGAGGTTGAATATTCGCCATCGATCGGTGACGCGCTGGAAAAGATCCGCTTGGCGCGCTTCGATCTCATCCTGCTCGACAATCGCCTTCTGCCCAATGCCGATTTCCGCGAGACGGTGCCGGAGCTGCGTGGCATCGGCTACACCGGCCCGATCGGCGTCGTCTCGACCGATATATCGGGCGGCTATTTCCAGGAATTCCCGGATTACGGCGTCGATTTCCGCATCGGCAAGGACGAAATCGATGCCCAGACGCTACAGCACATCATCCGCGAATATGTGACCTATGACGTCCCGGATTTCTGGAAGGACGATTATAGTATCTAACCATCAAGCGATGGGAAGGCGGATGATGAAGCGACTGCCGCTTTCATCCGAACGTTCGAGGCTGATATCGCCGCCAAGCGCCGCCAGAAACTCACGCGCCGTGGTCAATCCGAGACCGGCGCCCGGGACCGCTCCCGCCTTCGGCAATTTCCAGAACGGCTCGAATATCCGCTCTCGATAAGCCGGATCGATGCCTGTCCCATTGTCGGAAATCCGGATGAACCAGTCCGTCCGCTCGCGCTCCGCGGCAATGGCCACATGCGGCGGCGCTTCCCCGCGGTAGGTGAGGGCATTGGTCAAAAGGTGCCGCAGCACCAGACCGAGGAGGGCAGGGTCGGTACGGATCGAGGGCAGGCCGTCGCTTTCAAGCGTCGCTGCGCCGACCGCCGTCTCGTCGGTCAGTTCGCCCCAGACATTTTCGGCGAGCGCCTGCAGATCGACCTCTTCAGGCGTCACCTGAGGTGTGCCAGCGGCAAGGCTCATCAATGCCTTGGTGAGGCGCTGCGCCGTCTGCGCCTTTTCCATGATCATCCGGAGGCTCTGAAGCTGTTCGCCGTCGAGCGTCTCCTCGAGATCGTCGAGCAGCAGCTCGGCATACATGGCGATATGGCGGAGCGGTGATTGCAGGTCGTGCGAGGCAGTCGCGAGAAAACGCTTGATGCGCTCCTCGCTGTCTCCGGCAACGGTGGTTTCCGGCGGTCTTGTCGGGTTGGATGACATCTGGCGGCTTCCCCGATCTCAATTACAGCGCGCGCGTCCTTTCAGACGTACGAAGGACGCTGTAACACCTTGAATTGGCACATAATGCAGTAGCCGACAATAGAAAGAGGGCGCCAGCTGTGCAACCGGCGCCCTATCAAGGATGCGTCAACGGGATTTTAGCTCGCGGACTTGCGCGGACGACCCTGTTCCGGCGGAATGATCTCGACTGCCGCATCGGTTGCCGATGCCTTGGCATGGCGGCGGCGCCAGTCGCCAAGGAAGAGCAGGATCGGTGCCGCGATGAAGATCGAAGAGGCGCCGGCCACGAGAATGCCGAAGACCATCGGGATCGCGAAGCTCGACACCGCACTACCGCCCCAGATCGCCATCGGCACCAGCGCGAGGAAGGCCGTCGCATTGGTGTAAAGGCTTCGCGCCAGGGTCTCGTTGATCGACTTGTCGATAATCTCGCGCAGCGGCATCGACTTGTAGAGCCGCATGTTTTCGCGCATGCGGTCATAGACGACGACCTTGTCGTTCACCGAATAACCTACAAGCGTCAGAATGGCGGCGATGGCCGTCAGATTGAAGTCGAGACCGGTGATCGCGAAGAAGCCGATCGCCTTTGTGACGTCGAGCACCAACGTGACGATGGCGCCGACGGCAAACGGCCATTCGAACCGCACCCAGATGTAGATGAGCATCGCGAAGCTCGCGATCACCACCGACAGGATACCGGCCCAGGCAAGCTCGCCGCTGACCTTCGGGCCGATGACGTCGGTGCCTTCGATGGTGGCGGTTGGATCGATCTTGGTGACTTCTGCCTTCAGCTTGGTCACCGCTGCCGTCTGTGCCTCTTCGCCGCCTTCCTGCCGTTGAGCGCGAACGAGAATGCTGTTCTTGTCGCCGAAGGACTGCAGCGAGATTTCGCCGAGACCAAGCGTGTTCAGGCCTTCACGGAACGTCCCGAGGTCGGCCGGGCCGGTGGTCTTGACGGCCATCTGGATGCCGCCGCGGAAATCGACGCCGTAGTTGAGGCCCGGATGAATGAAGAGCACGATGGAGGCGATCGAAAGCAGCGCTGAAACGGTGATGCCGAAGAAGCGCGCCTTCATGAACTGGATGTGCTTGTCATAGGGGCTGAACGGGATCAGCGGCCGGATGTTCAGCACCTTGAGCTTGCTGCGGCGGGTGATCTCGATCATCGCCACACGCACGAAGGCGACCGATGTGAACATCGAGATGATCAGACCGAGCGCCATGGTCACGGCAAAGCCGCGAACCGGTCCGGAGCCGAAAAAGAACAGGATGGCCGCAGCGATCAGGGCCGTCATGTTGCCGTCGATAATGGTCGAATAGGCACGGCGGAAACCGGTATCGATGGCGGCGAAGGCGCTCTTGCCCTTGCGCGTTTCTTCGCGGATGCGCTCGTTGATGAGAACGTTGGCGTCGACCGCAAGGCCGATGCCGAGAACGACACCGGCAATGCCCGGCAGCGTCAGCGTCGCACCAACCAGCGTTAGCGCCGAGAAGGTCAGGATCGTGTGGATCAACAGCGCGATATTCGCCAGGAAGCCCCAGGTGCCATAGAGTACGAAGATGAAGACGGCGACGAGCACAAAGCCGACGATGCCGGAATAAATGCCCATCTTGATGGCGTCGGCTCCGAGGTCGGCACCGACGGTGCGCTCTTCGATGACCGTCAGCTTGGCGGGCAGGGCGCCAGCGCGCAGCATGGCGGCCAGCGTCGTGGCGCTATCGGCCGAGAAACTGCCGGAGATCTGACCGGAACCGCCGGTAATCGGCTCGCGGATAACAGGCGCGCTCAGCACCTTGTCGTCGAGGACGATGGCGAAGGGATTGCCGACGTTCTGGCGGGTGATCTCGGCAAAGCGGCTGGCGCCGGCGCTGTCGAATCTGAAGCTGACGATCGGCTCATGCGTGTTCGGGTCGAAGCTGACGCGGGCATCCGAAAGGCGGTCGCCGGAGATTTCGACGCGGTCGAGGACCGGAAAGGACCGGCCTTCGTCGTCCTTCAGCATGGTCACGCCGGGTCCGGGCGCATTGTTCGGCGACAGCATGTGGAACGACATTTTGGCGGTGGAGCCGAGAAGTTCGCGCAGGCGTGACGGATCCTGCGCGCCCGGAAGCTGGACGAGCACGCGGTTGGCGCCGATGCGCTGGATGGTCGGCTCGGAGACGCCGACCTGGTCGACGCGCTGGCGGATGACTTCGAGGCTCTGCTGGACGGCATTGTCGACATTGGCGGAGATGCCGGCCGGCGAGAAGCCGACGGTGATGGTGGCGCCGTTCGCAGTGACGGCCAGATCGGCCTGGCCGGCGCTGAGGCCGGTGCTGATCGGGTTGGCAAGCGTCTTGAGTTCGGTGACGGCAGCATCGCTCTGCGCGGCATCGGCAAGCGTCACGACGATCTGGTTCTGGCTGCGGACCACGGCCTTCGGCTGAATGCCCTTTTCGCGCAGCACACGGCGCGCGTCCTGAAGCAGCGATTGCAGCCGCTCCTTGGTCAGGTCGGCTTCGTCGACTTCCAGAACGAGGTGCGAACCGCCGCGAAGGTCGAGGCCGAGCGACACCTGCTCATGCGGCAGCCAGGCCGGCACGCGCTGGAGGACGGATTGCGGCAGGACGTTCGGCAGGGCGATCAATAGGCCGAGTAGGATGATCACCGAATAGGTGATCACCAGCCATCGTGAAGTACGCATGTTGTATTCCTTGATATCGAGGGCCGGCGCTCGGGCGCTGGCGGCATGTCGTCAATGGTCGGAAGCGCCGATCGGCGCGAGCGTCAGGCAGCGACCGGCGGTGCGCGCGGCTGATGGGTCCTGGAGACTGCGGCGTGAAGCGAAGCTTCAAATGCCGGAAAAGCCGCTGATATATTCCAGCCGGCGAAGTTAAGGGTCGGAGCGGCGGCAAGGGCAGGCGATCCGCCGTCATGTGCCGTCTGCTTCGGCACAAGCTTGCGCTCCGTGGCAAGCAGCCCACGCACGGTATCGCGCGCAGTCAGCTGCGGCGGCTGAGGATCTCGACCGGAAGAGGAAAGCGTATTGGCGGCCGCCGCCGGCGAGATCACCAGATTGCCGCCGAAAAGCAGGCCAAGATAGGCAAGGACGGCGACGAGGACGGAAGCGGCGATACGGCTCGTCAGACGGTGCTGTTCCAGCTCCATCTTCTCCGTCCCGGCGATGTCACTCCCGTATCGGCTCAAAAGCGCGCCAATCTCTCATTCTCTTTCCGGCGGAGGGTCATCCGTCGGGGCAATTGTATCAGGCCCATGGCTGTCTTCATAGGGCACACTCTCATGATGCACTTGGGCGAGCCGGTCAACCATGCCAAGCGCAATTTCACGCTCGCCCATGATGACGGTGTCGGCGCCATATTGCTTCAGCTCATCGACTTCGGCGTCGGAATGGGCTCGGGCGACGATGAGGATCGATGGATTGACGCTGCGTGCCTGCTCGGCGATGCGGCAGGCCTCGAAGGCGTTGGGGATGGCGATCGCAATGCTGCGGGCGCCGGAAAGATTGGCTAGGTCGAGCGTTTCCCGCATCACCGCATTGCCCGCCAGAGTTTCGATGCCCTGCGCCTTCAGCTCGCCGATGCGCTTGTCAGAATCCTCGATGACCAGAAAAGGTGTGGCTGACGACTTGAGATTCTGTCCGACGATGCTGCCAACCCGCCCGTAGCCGACGAGAATGGCGTGGCCGCGGAGAGCGGTCGGGTGCACCTCGTCATCTTCGGGCGGTATCTCCTCCGGCGCTGCTATTGCATCTGCAGCGGGAGCAGGGTCTGCCGCGACGTCTTCGCGCTTTGCACCATCCAGCAGCGGCCGCATGCGGTCGCAGAGGAAGAACAGTAGCGGATTGAGGATGATCGAGATGATGGCGCCGGCAAGGATCAGATCGCGGCCTTCCTCCGGCAGCAGCCCCAGTTCGACGCCGAGGGCGGCGAGGATGAAGGAGAATTCGCCGATCTGGCCGAGGCTGGCCGAAATCGTCAGCGCCGTACTGAGCGGCTTCTTGAAGGCGAGCACGATCAGGAGCGCGGCGACGGACTTGCCGATGACGATGATGAAGATGGTGGCGAGGATCGGCAGCGGCTTGTCGATCAGGATGTTCGGATCGAACAGCATGCCGACCGAGACGAAGAACAGCACGGCGAAGGCGTCGCGCAGCGGCAGGCTTTCCTGTGCGGCGCGATGGCTGAGCTCGCTTTCGGCAAGCACCATGCCGGCAAAGAAGGCGCCGAGCGCCAGCGACACGCCGAAGAGCTTCGCCGCTCCGAAAGCGACACCGAGCGCGATCGCCAGCACGCCGAGCCGGAAAAGCTCGCGCGAACCGGTATGGGCGATGCGATGCATCGTCCAGGGAATGAGCTTGCGGCCGAAGACCAGCATCAGCGCCACGAACAGCGCCACCTTCACCAGCGTCATGGCGATCATGCCGCCGATGCCGAGATCGAGGCCGAACAGGCGGCTGAGCGCGGCTGAGAGCGGCTCGACGGGAGCGTGCCCCTCACCGCCGATGCTGGCTGCGGCCGGGATCAGCACCAGCGCCAGCACCATGGCGAGATCCTCGACGATCAGCCAGCCGACGGCGATCCTGCCGCGCTCGGTCTCGACCAGGCGCCGCTCCTGCAGCGCCTTCAAGAGCACGACGGTGGAGGCGACCGAAAGCGCCAGGCCGAAAACCAGGCTGCCGCCGGTCGGCCAGCCCATGAAGGCGCCGAGCCCCCAGCCGAGCAATGTCGCAAAAGCGATCTGCACGATCGCGCCGGGCACGGCGATGCCGCGCACCGACAGCAGGTCTTTCAGGGAAAAATGCAGCCCGACGCCGAACATCAGCAGGATGACGCCGATTTCGGCCAGCTCCGGCGCAAGGTTCTGATCTGCCACATAACCTGGCGTATGTGGCCCGACGAGCACGCCGGCGATCAGATAACCGACGAGCGGCGGCATCCGCAGCCGATGGGCGAAGGCGCCGAAGATGAAAGCCAGCACGAGGCCGCCGACGATTGTCGAAATCAAGGGCGTATCGTGTGGCATTGTTGTCTCCCGATCTGGAAATCCCGATTGTAATATGACATATATGGTCTATATCGACCAATATGGGCAACTTGAAATCATGGGTCAAGGCGCAAGAGAAACAATTCTCACTCCCGCTCTCTGCCGCGCGGCGCGCGGCCTGCTCGACTGGACTCAAACCGATCTTGCCGACAGGGCTGCCGTCTCGCGCAGCACCATCCGCGACTATGAGGGCCGGCACCACGACATCCACCGCGCGACGGAAGCGCAACTGCGCCTCGCCTTCGAGGAAGGCGGCGTCAAATTCGTGGAGATCCAAGGGGCAGGCACCGGCGTTTACCTGCCGACTGCATAAAATGATGCAGCAATTCAAAGTGTTACTGCGTTGCGCCTCTGAAAAGAGGCTTGGTGCTGTCATCGGGCAGACTGAACACGCTCAGGGTGCCAGGCAGGCGGCAGAGACCTTGTAGATGGAAAGTGTCTTACCCTTGTAGTTGCCCTCCGTCGGCTGCCAGTTCTTCAGCACCTCGGGCGTCTCGGTGGCGCAGGTGAAGGCCCCGTCCGTCAGGAAAAGCACCTTGCCGGTGATGTCGGCGGGCAGAGCGAATTCCTGCTCGTAATAGCTCTCCGGAAGGCCCGCCGGCGCCCGCGCATAGATCCTGTAGGATGCATCGCGCAGCGTGTAGAAAAGATCGGCGACCATATCGCGATTGTCGGTGACGATGATGTCGGTGCCGGCCTGAGCTGCGAGTGCGGCGGTCTCGCGGCTGACCTCGGCGCGGCCGAGATAGCGCTTCATCAGCGCGTCGCCGTTCGGCAGCAGCAACTGATGCGGAAAGATCGTCGCCAGCGGAAAGAGCAGGCTGGCGATGCCGTTGATGGTCAGCGACAGCCTGAGCCCCTTCGGCCACTTCAGGTAAAGCAGCCAGACGGCAAGGATGGTGCCGGCGACATAGGCAGTCACCGCCCAGTTGGCATAGGCCTTGGCGACCGTCGCCTGCAGCGTGATGAGCACGACGACCGGCATCGACAGCCAGACCAGCATCTTTTCCCGATCGTCACTCCTGCCCTTGATCATGCGGTAGACCGCCCAGAGCATCGCGAAGAAGATGATCGGCCCGACCACGCCGAACTGGGCGGCGAAGAATTCAAGCCCGCGACGGAGATTGATGCCGAGTTCGCTCCAATGGGCGATATCCTGCGTATGCCGCACCGTCGTGTTGTCGTGCTGCAGGTTCCACCAGAGGTTCGGCAAGGCGACGACCGCCGCGACCGCGACCGCGATGATGAAATCCCGGATGGCGATGCGCGCCGCCGGAATGAGGAGGAGGGCAAGCGCTCCGCCCGGAACGACGAACAGCACGGCATATTTCGTCAGGAAGGCGAGGCCGACGCCAAGGCCCATGACGAGCGCCAGCCCGACCGAGCGCCGCTGGGTCAAGCCGAAATAGGCAAGCAGCGCGATCGCGATGAAGAACAGCAGGATCACGTCGGTCGAGAAGAACACCGAAGACAGCGCGACGCCCGGGAGGGTGATATAGGTGGCGCCCGTCCAGCCTTCGATCTCCGGCCCGACGAAACGTTTTGCCGTCTTCATCAGCACCAGTGCCGCCGCCATGTGGATCAGCGGTCCGAGCAGCCTGATCCAATAGATGGCGTTGGAGCCGGAAAGCTCGGTCATCGCCCGGATCACCCACGCAATCATCGGCGGCTTGGAATAATAGCCGAGGTCGAGGTTTTGCGACCAGAACCAGTACTGCGCCTCGTCGACGAAAAGGTCCGTCGTATCGAAATTGAGCATGACGACGCGCCAGAGCGTGAAGCCAAGAACGATGAGGAGACCAGATCTGGGGGACATGAACCGATAGTTCCGCTGACATGAAAGGCGCGAGTGCGATACACCAAAGGTGCCGGACTGCCAACGGGGAAGGGTGGGTCTAGCGCATCGGCCCGAAAATCGATTCCGATTTTCGGAAAGCACGATGCGTAGATTCAAAGTGTTAGAGCGTCCTTTGTGCGTCCGAAAGGACGCACGGCGCTCTAAAGCATGTCGCGCAAGACTGTGCAGCGGTTTTGCGACAACGACATGCGCAAAACAAAGAGCTAAAGCGCAAGGAGGTATCTGAAAGATTGCGACGCGCTTAGAACACCCGAAGGGCGCGGATGTCGCGGTTTGCGGCGATGGAATCGAGGCGAGCGACGGCTGCAAGCAGCGTCATTGCAATCAAGCAGGCACCCAATCCGAGAACAATCATTGCTCTGTCCTTGTCGACGTCATGTCTTGGTTATCGACCGGCATATAACACGGAGCTTGCGTGTGCCTTGTAGCAGCCATGCAACTCCGCAACAGTATTTGCTGCGAACTGCCTTGAATTGCTTCAAAAGCCTGTCCTTCGAAAGGCTTATTAACCTTCAAGCAAGGAATTAACCATAAACATTGATGTACACGTCGGAATGGGAAGATGCACTCGTTCCCACCAGGCATGACGCCGTCCCGCCGTACCGGGTTGATCCGGTATCCATCTCTTCAGACAGCTCCGAAACATAGCTGATCAGAGGGTTTCGATCCGCCGGTTGTAACCGGTGGTGAGGACCGTCTCCACGCTTCGCGTTCATCGGATGCTGCACAAGTTTTTGGCCGGGCCTTCGCCCGGAAAGTGGTTGGGGACAGGCGTTGAGGCAGGACATGCCATCAGATCAGGCTCGTGGAGCGCAGGCAGGCAGCTTGCGCGACCGCCTGCGCTTTGCCGGTCTCGATACCGACCAGTGCGAGCTGGTGCGCCGTAACCGGCCGGCGCTCGAAGCCCATCTGAAGGCGGGCCTCAGGGATCTCTTCCACCGATTCCAGTCATTCCCCGACGCCTCGCGCAATTTCGAGAGCGAACGCCAGGTCGAGCGTCTGCACGATCTGCAGTCCTCGCATTGGGACGTGCTGACGGATGCGCGGTTCGACAGCCTCTATGCCGAGCGCGTCAAGGTTCTCTCCGATACCGAAAGCAAGATGGGTCTTGACCCGCGCTGGCACGTGGCCGGCCATGGCGTCATGCTGGAGCATGTCGTTTCCGGCCTCGCCGAGCAGATTGCCGGCCGTCCGCTGCTGCCGTCGGCCAAGCGCCGCACCCGCGAAATCTCCGACCTGATGACGGCGATCATCCGCATCGTCATGGTCGATGTGGAAATTGCCGTCTCGCTCCGCTTCAATGCGCTGCGCGCCGGGGAGCAGCGCGCGCTCGCCGATCAGCGCGCCGCCAACGAGGCCGAGATCATCAGGATCTTCGGCGATGTCATCGAAGGCCTGTCCGCACGCGACCTGACACGCCGCGCGCCTGTCGACGGCGACGGCGCCTATGGCGGGATCGCCGCGGCGCTGAATGGCGCGCTGGACGGCCTCCAGGCCGAATTCACCGCTATTACCGAGCGCACGGTCAAGGCCGAAGCGGCGACAGGTTCGCTTGCCGGTCTGTCGCGGCAGTTCGCCGGCACGGCGTCCGGCCAGGCCGATCGGCTGCAGCTTTCCGCCGCTGCCCTTGCCGGCATCGCCGGCAGTGTGCGCGATGGTGCTGCTGACAGCCGCGCTGCCGAACAGGCGGCCGCCACGACGCGCGCTGCCGTCGAGGAAAGCGGTGAAGTCGTCGGCCGCGCGATCAGCGCCATGGCCGATATCGAGCAGTCGGCCGAAAAGATCGGCCAGATCATCGGGGCGATCGACGAGATCGCCTTCCAAACCAATCTTCTGGCGCTGAATGCCGGCATCGAAGCCGCGCGCGCCGGCGATTCCGGCCGCGGTTTTGCCGTCGTCGCCCAGGAAGTCCGCGCCCTTGCCCAGCGTTCGGCCGAAGCCGCCCGCGAGATCAAGACGCTGGTGACGACGACCAAGGCGCAGGTCGACGCTGGCGTGCAGATGGTCGGCCGCACACAGGATTCGATCGGCAGCATCGTGCGCCAGGTCACCGACATCAACGCCGCCATATCAGGCATCGCCACCCGAACCGGCGAACATGCCGCAAGCCTCGACAGCGTGACATCAGACGTCAAGGGCCTGGGTGGCGAGGTGGCCGATAGCGCCGGCCTTGCGGAGCGCTCGGCCGAAGGCGCCGACCACCTCCACAGCGTCATTCTCGAGCTCGGCCAGACGATTCGCGAATTCCGCATCGCCCGGGAAAACGCCACTGCCGGGCGCCCTGCGCCGGTGCGCGTGACACCGCCGCGGGCCCTTGAGGGCGCTACCCGCCCGGCACCGGTCGTGGACGAATACGAAAATGACGATTTTGGCCTTCCGCAAGCGTTCGCAAGCGTCGGAGGTGGGCGGAATGTTTACTAACCTATCGGATGATTGCCGCAGCTCGTCTTTTCGGGCCGGGGACAAGGGGACAAGGAAAAGCTGATGGCAGCAAAGAAGAGTGGCAAAACGCTGGATTTGACAGCGGTGCTCGACCTCAACGAGGCTTCCGCCTTGCGCGATAAACTCCTCTCCCTCCGGGGTAGCGGTCTTTCGATAGACGCTTCCGGCGTCGAACGGATCGGCGCGCTTTGCGCCCAGGTTCTGATGTCCGCCGAGAAGACCTGGGAGCAGGACAAGCAGCCGTTCACCTTCTCCAAGGTGTCCGACGCATTTCAGAAAACCATGCAGCTGGTTGGCGTCAATATTGACCACCTGCTTGCCAAGGAGATTCGGCAATGAAGAAAAAAGTGCTGACCGTGGATGATTCCCGCACCATCCGAAACATGCTTCTCGTGACACTGAACAATGCTGGCTTCGAGACGATCCAGGCGGAAGACGGCATCGAGGGCCTTGAGGTTCTCGAAGAGTCCAATCCCGACGTCATCGTGACCGACATCAACATGCCGCGCCTCGACGGTTTCGGCTTCATCGAAGGTGTCCGCCGCAACGAGAAATATCGGGCGATCCCGATCCTGGTCCTGACCACGGAAAGCGACGCGGAAAAGAAGAACCGTGCCCGCCAAGCCGGTGCCACGGGCTGGATAGTCAAGCCTTTCGACCCGGCCAAGCTGATCGATGCCATTGAGCGTGTAACCGCTTAAACCCAGGATTTGCTCCTATGGATATGAACGAAATCAAAGAGATCTTTTTCCAGGAGTGCGAGGAACAGCTCGCAGAATTGGAATCCGGTCTTCTGAAAATGAATGATGGCGATCGCGATCCGGAAACCGTCAATGCGGTGTTCCGTGCCGTGCATTCGATCAAGGGCGGCGCCGGCGCCTTCGGCCTTGACGATCTGGTAGCCTTCGCCCATGTTTTCGAGACCACTCTCGATTGCGTTCGATCCAACAAGCTTGAGCCGAACCAGGACGTCCTGAAGGTGATGCTGAAGTCGGCCGACGTGCTCGCTGACCTGACGAACGTTGCGCGCGACGGCGGCAGCGTCGATGAAAGCCGCAGCCGCGGCCTCGTCAGGGAGCTCGAGGCGCTGGCCAACGGTGAAATGCCGTCTCCCTCGGCGTCAGTCGAGGCGCCTGCGCCGAAGGCAGCCGCAAAGGCCGCTCCGGCGCCGACCCCCAAGCCGACGGACGACAGCGGCTTCCAGCCGGTCCCCTTTTCCTTCGACGATTTTGGCGGCGAGGGCGATGCCGGCGGCATGCCGGCCTATGAAGTCATCTTCAAGCCGCGCTACGAACTCTATTCCAAGGGCAATGACGCCACCCTGCTGCTGCGCGATCTCTCGCGCCTCGGCGAAATGACGATCTATTGCAATACGGATGACCTCCCGGGCCTCGAGGAGCTCGATCCGGAAGGCGCTTATTTCTTCTGGAATGTCACGATCAAGACGGACAAGGGCGAGGACGCCATCCGCACCGTCTTCGAATTCGCCGAGTGGGATTGCGAACTGACGGTAAAGCCGGTCGAAGAAGCAAGGGCCGAGGCGACCAGCAACGACGAACTGCCGATGGTGCCGGTTCCTTTCGACCTGTCGATCCTGGACGAAGCCGGCGCAATCGAAGAGGTTTCCGCCTCAGACGCGCGGGCCGAGGAGACGGCCGCAGCCGTTGCCGCAGCCGAGACTGCCTCCAACGTCACGCAGATTGTCGCCGCCCGCGTAGAGAAGAAGGAATCGGCCGCCGCCGCAGCGGCCGCAGCAAGTGCTGCCGCTCAGAACAATGCCGCCGGTGCCGGCCAGACGATCCGCGTCGATCTCGACCGTGTCGACCGCCTCATCAACCTCGTCGGCGAATTGGTCATCAACCAGGCGATGCTGTCGCAGAGCGTCATCGAGAACGACACGACCGGCACCTCCTCGATCAATATGGGCCTCGAGGAGCTGCAGCAGCTCACCCGCGAGATCCAGGACTCGGTCATGGCGATCCGCGCGCAGCCGGTGAAGCCGGTCTTCCAGCGCATGTCGCGTATCGTCCGCGAAATCGCCGACATGACCGGCAAGTCGATCCGCCTGATCACCGAAGGTGAAAACACCGAAGTCGACAAGACGGTCATCGACAAGCTGGCCGAACCGCTGACCCACATGATCCGCAACGCCGTCGACCACGGCATCGAAACGCCCGAAAAGCGTGCAGCCGCCGGCAAGAACACCGAAGGCACTGTCCGCCTGACCGCCAAGCATCGTTCGGGACGCATCCTGATCGAGCTTGCCGACGACGGTGCCGGTATCAACCGCGAGAAGGTCCGCCAGAAGGCGATCGACAACGACCTCATCCCGGCCGATTCCAACCTGTCGGACGAGGAAATCGACAACCTGATCTTCCTGCCGGGCTTCTCGACGGCCGACAAGATCTCCGACATCTCCGGCCGCGGCGTTGGCATGGACGTCGTCAAACGTTCGATCCAGGCGCTCGGCGGCCGCATCAACATCACCTCGAAGCCGGGTCACGGCTCGGTCTTCACCATGAGCCTGCCGCTGACGCTCGCCGTCCTCGACGGCATGGTAGTCACTGTCGCCGGCCAGACGCTGGTCGTGCCGCTGACGGCGATCGTCGAAACCCTGCAGCCGGAAGCGGCCGCGATCCACTCCTTCGGTGCCAACCACCGGCTGATCTCGATCCGCAACAGCTTCTGCCCGCTGGTCGATGTCGGCCGCATCCTGAACTTCCGCGCCACCCAGGCCAATCCGGTCGAGGGCGTGGCGCTTCTGGTGGAATCCGAAGGCGGCGGCCAGCGCGCCCTGATGGTCGATGCCATCCAGGGTCAGCGCCAGGTGGTCATCAAGAGCCTGGAAGCGAACTACACCCATGTGCCGGGCATTGCCGCCGCCACCATCCTCGGTGACGGGCGCGTCGCTCTCATCCTCGATGTCGACGCAGTCGTCGGCGCCTCGCGCGGCCAGTCGCTCAAAGCGGAAATGTCGTTAGCAGCGGTGGGATAAGGGAATGTCGTACACTGTAAAAAATCTGAACGAGGGGGATCGCGAGCTGATCGCGTTCCGCATCGGGGATCAGGAATTTTGCGTGAACATCATGTCGGTTCGCGAAATCCGCGGCTGGACCCCGGCGACCGCGATGCCGCATTCGCCTGGCTATATGCTGGGTGTCATCAACCTGCGCGGCGCGGTGCTGCCGATCATCGATCTTGCGGCCCGGCTCGGCATGAAGCCGGCCGATCCGACTGCCCGTCATGTCATCATCGTCGCCCAGGTCCGGCGTAAGGTCGTCGGCCTGCTGGTCGACGCCGTTTCCGATATCCTGACGGTGACCGACGAAACCATCCAGCCGACGCCCGAGATCTCCTCCGAGCTCGAGCGTCAATTTGCCCGCGGCATTCTCGCCATCGAGAAGCGCATGATCTGCCTGATCGAACTCGAATCCCTCTTTCCAGAGACCGAAAGCGAAGCCGCATGAGTGTAATGGGCGCAAAAGATCAGAGACAGGGATCCGACGAGGTCCTGGCGAGCGGAGAATATCCGCTGACGCGCCGCGACCTCACTGAAATCGCCGCAATGATCTATTCGGATGCCGGCATCTTCCTCAACGAAACGAAGGCGTCGCTCGTCTATTCGCGCCTGTCGAAGCATATCCGCAATCTCGGCCTGTCCGGCTTCCGGGAATATTGCGACCTCGTCGCTTCGCCGGCCGGTGCTGCGCCGCGCCGCGAGATGCTTTCGCATCTGACGACCAATTTTACTCGCTTCTTCCGCGAAAACCATCATTTCGATCACCTGCGCGACCATGTCCTGCCGGAGCTTCTGCAGCGGGCGAGATCGGGCGGCAGGGTACGCATCTGGTCGGCCGCCTCTTCCGACGGGCAAGAACCCTATTCGATCGCGCTGACGGTGCTGTCGCTGATGCCGAACGTCGCCGATTACGACTTCAAGATCCTGGCGACCGACATCGACCCGAAGATCCTCGCGATCGCCCGCGCCGGCGCCTATGACGAGAGCGCGCTCGAAACCGTATCGCCCGCCATGCGCAAACAATGGTTCAGCGAAGTCGAGATACAGGGCCGCCGGAAGTTCCAGGTCGACGACCGCGTCAAGCGGCTGATCACCTACAACGAGCTGAACCTGATGGCGCAATGGCCGTTCAAGGGCAAGTTCGACGTCATCTTCTGCCGCAACGTCGTCATCTATTTCGACGAGCCGACGCAGATGAAGATCTGGCAGCGTTTCGCCGGCCTGCTGCCGGAGGGCGGTCATCTTTATATCGGTCATTCCGAGCGTGTTTCGGGTGAGGCAAAACACGTCTTCGACAATATCGGCATCACGACCTATCGCTACACGTCCAAAGGTCTCGGGAGGAAGGCATGAGCGCTCCGGCAAGGGTTCTCGTTGTTGACGACTCGCCGACGATGCGGGGGCTGATCACCGCCGTCTTGAGTTCCGACCCCGAGGTCAACGTCATCGGCCAGGCCGGCGACGCGCTGGAAGCGCGGGAGGCAATCAAGCGGCTGAACCCCGACGTCCTGACGCTCGACATCGAGATGCCGAACATGAACGGTCTCGATTTCCTCGAAAAGATCATGACGCTGCGGCCGATGCCTGTCATCATGGTATCCACAATGACCCATCGCGGCGCCGAGGCGACGCTTGCGGCGCTGGAGATCGGCGCGTTCGACTGTGTCGGCAAGCCGGCGCCGGGCGAACTCAGGCCGTTTGGCGACCTCGCCGAGAAGGTCAAGGCCGCCGCGCGCACGCAGCGCCAATATTCCCAGCCCGTCGCCGCCGTCGCGCCACCGCCCTCGGTTGGCGACTTCCGCGTCGGCCGCAAGATCGTCGCGATCGGCTCGTCCACCGGCGGCGTCGAGGCGCTGATCGCCGTGCTGCAAAAGTTTCCGGCGAATTGCCCGCCGACCGTCATCACCCAGCATATGCCGCCGACCTTCACCAAGAGCTTCGCCGAACGGCTGAACCGCCTCTGTGCGCCGGTGGTGCAGGAAGCGACCGACGGTGCCCGTCTCGAAATCGGCAAGATCTATCTGGCGCCCGGCGGCGAGCGTCACCTCCAGGTCAGCAACGCCTCGGCACCATGCTGCCGACTCATTGACCGGGCACCGGTCAACGGTCACCGCCCCTCGGTGGACGTGCTATTCGATTCGGTCGCTGAACTGGCGGGCCGTAATGCCGTCGGCGTGATTTTGACCGGAATGGGCCGCGATGGCGCCGCCGGATTGTTGAAAATGCGCCACGCCGGCGCCAGAACGCTCGGCCAGAACGAAAAAACCTGTGTCGTTTACGGAATGCCAAGGGTTGCCCACGAACTTGGCGCCGTTGAGCAGCAGCTGCCGCTGTCTGCCATTGGTGAAGAAATATTGAAAATGACAGCCGCCCGAAAGGAAGGGACCGAATAAATGTCGATCGCGGAGAAAATCAAAGTTCTGATCGTCGACGATCAGGTAACGAGCCGGTTGCTGCTCAGCGACGCGCTGACCCAGCTCGGTTTCAAGCAGATCACCTCGGCCGGTGACGGTGAGCAGGGCATGAAGATCATGGCCGAGCAGCCGCACCACCTGGTGATCTCGGACTTCAACATGCCGAAGATGGATGGCATCGGCTTCCTTCAGGCCGTGCGCACCAACCCGAACACCAAGAAGGCGGCCTTCATCATCCTGACCGCCCAGGGCGACCGCGCACTGGTGCAGAAGGCGGCCCAGCTCGGCGCCAACAACGTGCTCGCCAAGCCGTTCACGATCGAGAAGATGAAAGCGGCCATCGAAGCCGTGTTTGGAGCCCTGAAATGATCACTGAGGGGGCAGCCCGCCGCGTGCACATCATTCAGGGCGAGTACAAGGTTCTGAACGATCCGAATGCGGTCCTCTCGACCATTCTCGGTTCGTGCGTGGCTGCGTGCCTCAGAGATCCTGTCGCCGGTGTCGGCGGCATGAACCACTTTCTGCTGCCCGGTTCGGCGACGTCGCCGACATCAGGCGGCGATGCCACGCGCTACGGCGTGCATCTGATGGAACTGCTGATCAACGGTCTCTTGAAGCAGGGCGCCCGGCGCGACCGGCTGGAAGCAAAAATCTTCGGCGGCGCGAAGACGATCTCGACATTCTCCAATGTCGGTGAGCAGAACGCGGCCTTCGCCGTGCAGTTCCTGAGGGATGAAGGCATTCCGGTGGTCGGTTCCTCGACCGGCGGAGAGCATGGACGCAAGCTTGAATATTGGCCGGTCTCCGGTCGTGCCCGGCAATACCCTCTGACCGGCGCCGAAACGCAGAGAACCGTCGCTCTCGAGCAGCGTCCCGCCGCTCCGCAGAAACCCGTCGAAACCAGTATCGAATTTTTTTGATGGCGAGGATTTTCATATGACATTTACCCAGATGATGGAAACGCCCGCGCCTGTCGAAGCGCTGAGCGACATCCTGATGCGCATCGTGTCCGAACTGCACGATGTCGCCTACCTCATCGAACGCATCGAGCCCCAGCTTCTCGACCTCGGCAGCGCCGAAATCCTGAACTCGCCGGATGCCATGAAGGTCATGCAGGGCATCGATCTGGCCGTGCAGAAATCACGCGGCCTTGCCGAATTCATCGACACCATCACCGGCGAAATCCCGCACGGCTGGGCAGTCGACGTCGCAACCGCGCTCAGCCTCGTCAAACTGGCAGAGATGCAGAAGGCATTGGGCGGGGCCACACGCCACGGCCATTCCCAGCCATTGAGCAAGGCAGCCGGCGACTTCGATTTCTTCTAGAACGCTCCGTTTTTCTCCGACTGACGGAAACGCTCTCTCCTTGTTCTTGCGCTATCCCGGACGCAAAACCGCTGCGCATTTTTGCTGGAATTACTTTAGGCCTTTTCGCTCCCGCACGCTCTCACGAAACGCTCGCACAAGTTTCGCCGACTATTCGTCTGATGAGGCAATAAGCCTGCTTTGTCTTTGACGAATCGTGCGAGAACAGAATGAATCTGTTAAATCAATTAGTTCAGATCTTTAAGAACTTCGGTTCCCTTGGCCGAACACGCCTGATGATTCTGGGAGGCGTCGGTGCCGTTTCCATTGCAATCGTCCTTGCGGCCGCTCTTTTCGTCAACAAGCCGGCACAGGAAACACTCTATGTCGGTCTGGATTCGCCCGATCTCAACCAGATCAGCATGGCGCTTGCCGAAGCCAACATCAATTTCCAGGTCGGCACCGACGGCACCAGCATCAGCGTTCCCGCTGGGATGACGGGCAAGGCCCGCCTGATGCTTGCCGAGCGCGGCCTGCCGAACAGCGCCAATGCCGGTTACGAACTCTTTGACAATGTCGGCTCCCTCGGCCTGACCTCCTTCATGCAGGAGGTGACGCGGGTTCGAGCGCTGGAAGGCGAAATCGCCCGCACCATCCAGTCGATCTCGGGTATAACAGCCGCGCGCGTCCATATCGTCATGCCGGAGGTTGGAAACTTCCGGAAGGCGGAGCAGAAACCGACCGCATCCGTCATGATTCGCGCAAGCGCTACCACCGGGCGCAGCGCGGCGACCTCGATCCGCCACCTCGTCGCCTCGGCCGTGCCGGGGCTTGACGTCGATGACGTCACCATCCTCGATTCCGCCGGCCAGCTCCTCGCTTCCGGCGACGAGGCGAGCAACAGCTCGCTGAACCGCTCGCTCAACATCGTCCAGAACGTTCAGCAGGAAGTCGAATCCAACATCGACAAGGCGCTGGCACCCTTCCTCGGCATGGACAACTTCCGTTCCAGCGTCACCGCCGATCTCAACACCGACGCCCAGCAGATCCAGGAAACGACCTACGATCCCGAATCCAAGGTCGAACGTTCGGTCCGCTCGACCAAGGAAGCCCAGCAGTCGCAGCAGAAGCAGTCCGATAGCGCGACGACGGTCGAGCAGAACATTCCGCAGGCGGCTCCCGAGGCCGGCGGCTCCGCCGGGCCCGAATCGCAAGACAAGTCCGACAAGCGCGAAGAGCAGACCAACTACGAAATCAACAGCAAGACGACGGCGACGACCCGCAGCAGCTATAAGGTCGAAAAGCTTTCGATCGCCGTGGTGGTCAACAAGGGCCGCATCGCCAAGATGGTCGGTGAGCCCGCCGACCAGACAAAGGTCGACGCCTATCTCGCCGAAATGCAGAAGATCGTCGCCTCGGCGGCCGGCATCGACGCCAAGCGCGGCGACGTCGTCACCGTCACGGCGATGGACTTCCTCGAAAATCAGCTGCTCGAAGACGCCACCGGTGGTGTCCGCGTCATGGATATGCTGAGCCGCAATCTGGCCGGCATCATCAACTCGCTCGCCTTTGTCGCGGTCGCCTTCTTGGTGGTCTGGATGGGCTTGCGGCCACTGGTGCGCAGCGTCAGCGGCAACGGCAGCTCTGCGGCTTTCGGCGACGCGACGCCGGAAGCGGCCGGCCTCGAGCTTCCGGACTTCGCGCCTGCATCGGGAGCACCCGGAGGCGCTCTCATGGACGGCTTCGGGTCCGACTTCGGCTTCGACAGTACCGAGGACCTGCTCAGCCTCGGCGACGACGATGGAAACTTCAATCGGCGCGTCAAGGAAGGCCCGGAACGCAAGCTTTCCCGTATGGTCGAGATCAACGAGGAACGCGCCGCGAAAATCCTCAGGAAATGGGCGATCGACGAAGCAGCGTAAAACAAAGGCCGGGCAACCGGCCTTTTTTCATGTCGGTACCGAAGCTTGATTCCCGAACCGCTGTTTGCTGAAAAGCCGTGACTGGAGATGCAAGAGACCCGGCATGACATCAGGGTCGAGAATTCGAATAAGACGTTAGACCCGACAACTGAAATGCGGCTGTAGCGCGACTTGATGAGATGGACTCGCGTAAAACGCGAAGCAAGTTGCGATACCGCCAGAATCACCTTAGCCTCCCTCTATCTGAAGGCTGGAACGAGTGGTCGAATCAGTGCATTGGCGACAGCGAAAGTAAATCCCTAGAAGTCGGAGATGGTGATTTGCATCGACTGGCTTACCCTTGGGTGATTCGAAATGGGATTCGAGCGGAAGTTGACTTGAATCCCTTACAGAAAAATTGCTGTTGCACCGAGTTCGATCGTTTCTCAGCCGCAGGACATTGCCAGTGGATATGAATGTAATTCAGGCGAGCAAAGGCGAGAGGCAGATGGCGAATTTCGCGAGTGCGGCGGTGCCGGATCTGTTGCCGCGTGATGAGCTGCTCCAGCGCCTCCACGGCGTCGCCAGCACCGGCAGGTTGCAGTCTGGTCTGCGCGCACTGACGGACTACGTGGGTGCTTCGTACTACCTTCTGGCGCGCTGCGATCTCCTCCAGGAAAGTGGCCTCGATTTCATCGTTTCGTCTGACTGGCCTTTCGACCTGGTCAGGGACATCGCCAATGATCTGGTCCGCGGCTATGCCCGGTCGACCGAGCTGGAAAAATGCATGCAGGTCTTCCAGCCGAATTTTGCTCTTCTGCCTGACAGTGCCGAGGTCCCGGATGGCGCCAGCCGCCAATATTGTTCGGTGACCTTCAATGTCGGCCGGTCGCGGCTGGCCTTGATGTTCCTGTTCGGGGAGGGATTCATCCTTTCGCCGGAGCGCCTGCGCGATGTAGGCTTGCTTGCAGGTTATGTCGCGAGCTTCCTTCGCTGCGGCGGTACGAAGGTCGATCGCGATTTCGAATTGACCGACCGCGAGCTGGAATGCCTGTTCTGGATCGCCGAGGGCAAGACCAGCGACGAGATCGCGATGATTCTCGGAATATCCCGCAATACCATCAACAACTACATCACCAGCGTGATGCGCAAGACGGCGACCAAGACCCGGTCCGAGGCCATTGCCTTCGCCGTCCGCAATAATCTCGTATAGGGGGATATATGGGGTATCCATCAGGCAGGACCATGAGCAGCGCCGAGCAGCTGCGAATGGTACGTGTGAACAGGATTTCCAGCCGGTCCGATCTTTTTCCGCGGCTGATCGCGATGCAGAAGCTCGCCGATGCGCAAGGCTTCGCGATCTTCCGCGTCAGCGGCTCGGGCATTCCGGCAAAGCAGCGGCTTGTCTGCGAGCTCGAGAACTGGGGGTCTTCCAATGCCGGTTTCGGCAAGGCCTTCACGGATGCCTACGGCGATATTCTTCTCGACCATATCGACAAGTCGCTGCTGCCGCTCTCATGGGCAGGCGGTTACGACCGTGCGGCACCCGGTCCGGCGGACTTCTCGCCGTTCATGACGCGGCTGCAGGACGGTATTCTGCCTTTCTCCGGACTTGCCTTTCCGGTGCGGCTTGGCGCCGTCGGCAACGGTTTCATCCTTTTCACCGGCGATGAGATCGATCCTTCGAGCGATACCATCGTCGAGCTGCACGGTCGATGCTGCCATATCATGATGGATCTGCTCTCGCTCGACGAGCGCCGCACGGCGGCTGCCGAGGCGCTCAGCGAACGCGAGATCGCCTGTCTGCAATTGGCCGGCGACGGCCGCATCAGCGAAGAGATTGCCGACAAGCTCGGCCTGTCCGTGCACACCGTGAACGCCTATCTCGGCTCGGCGACCATCAAGCTCGATTCCGTCAATCGCATCCAGGCGATCGCCAAGGCGATCCGGCTCGGTTATATCAGCTGAACCCGCGCGGTCGTTTTCAGCGTCGCGCGTTTTTCCAGACGCGCAAGCGACGCTGTAACGCTTTGAATTGCTGTCCAAGGCGAATGCGAAAGCTCGGTTGTCTTGAAAGACGTCAGCCGGCCAGCGTCTGAGGCGGCTGGTTGATGCTGTAACGCGATTCCCGAAGGCTTCTTCTGAGGAATATGGTGTTCTCGTCAGGATCCGCCGAGGGGTTCTGGAAGGCGATATGATTGATCTCGATGCCGGCGTGGTCTTCGGCAAGGGTGAGCTGTGCGTAGACGGTGACACCGCGTGGCTTGATTTCCAGATCGAGAACGACTTCGGGCTTGCCGCCCCATTCCAGAGTATAATTGCCGCCCAGGCCGAAGTTCACCGTGCCCGGATGAAAGAAAAGCTCCGCCGCCGAAGCGACGAGATCGGAAAGGTTGCCGTAATACTCGAAGCGCAGCAGTGAAATAAGGTCAGAAGCATCCAGAAGGCGCAGTTCAGTAGCGACCGGGCTGATCGCGTCTGCGAGGATCTTTTCACGCTGGGTAGAGTGAGGGCATTTTTTCATTCGGCTTATCTTACCCGTTTGTTCTTGGCGTCCGCAGCGTAGACCCGGTGGATGAGCTCCGCTACCGCCTTATAGAAGACTGACGGGATGACACTATCGATCGAGACTTGCGCAAACATGGAGCGCGCAAGGGGCGGATCCTCGAACACCGGTATGCCGTTCTTCTCGGCGATCTCCCTGATTTTGAGCGCAATCAGGTCCTGACCCTTGGCCAGCACCACCGGCGCATCGTTCTCTTCACGCGCGTAACGCAGCGCCACCGCATAGTGCGTCGGGTTAGCGATCACCAGCGTCGCGCGGTGGACGTCGGCGATCATGCGCCGGCGCGCGCGGTCGCGCATCAGTGAGCGCTGCCGGCTCTTGACGAAGGGGTCGCCCTGCGCCTGCTTGTTTTCTTCCTTCACCTCGTGCCGCGTCATCTTCAGCTCGGTGAACCAGTGATGGCGCGTCCAGAAAAGATCGGCGATTGCCACGATCGCGGTGGCGATCAGCATGACGATGATGATCTTGCGCATCGCCGCCATCAGTCGCACCAGAATCGTCTGCGGATCGGAGAACATCGCGTCGATCGAACCGAAATATTCGCTCCTGAGCACAAAGAACAGGATCACCCCGACGACGACCACCTTGAACAGCGACTTTCCGAATTCGACCAGGCCGGGCACGCTGAAGAGCCGTGACCAGCCTTTGATCGGCGAGATACGCGAGGCCTGCGGGCGGATGCGTTCCAGCACCAGTGTCGGCAGATTCTGGAAGACGGAGGAGGCGACGCCGAACACCATGAACAGGATGAAGGCGGGCGCCACCAGCGCCGCACTTGCCCAGCCGAGCCGCACGAATAGTGCCAGCACATCCGGCCCCGTCTCGATCTTCCATTGGTCGGGCTGTTCGAAGATGTCGCGCAGCGTTTCACTCATGCGTCCGACGCTGTCGGGAAGGAAGAATACGAGGTAAATGAAGGTCGCGAGGATGGTCGCAAAGATCGAAAGTTCGCGCGAAGACGGCACGTTGCCCTTTTCCGCGGCATCGCTTTGCTTTTTCGCGGTTGGGGCTTCTGTTTTGCTGTCCTTGTCATCGTCTGCCAAGTCGCGGCCCTCTTCAAAGAAATAGGCCGCAGCTAATGCATGCCGCCCAAAAACGTGCAGCGCTTTTGGGATGACGACATGCATCAGAACAAAGACCTAAAGCGCGTCGCAGGAACCGAGTTCTATGCGACGCGCTTTAGAGCACGGTCTGTTGCTGGAAGGGTAGCCGCCTGTGGCACGGCGATCAACAGCCGCCGTTCGACATGCCGGATTTGTCAACAGTCTCGAAGCGCCAAAGCATGTCGCGCAAAAGTGTGCAGCGGTTTTGCGACAACGACATGCGTAAAAACAAGGACCTAAAGCGCGAGGAGCGAATCTGAAAGATCGCGGCGCACTTTAGGCGGCCGCCGAAGCGTCGCCTTCCTTTTCCTTGAGCTCGATCTGGCCGGAATTGGCCAGGCGAATCGCTTCCTGCGCCACGGCGCGGCGGGCAATCGCGATCTCGCGCGGATTGACGCCGCCCATGCCGCTCTGCAGATCCGATTCGATCATGCGGCGCTGGCGTGGGCTGATGGCGGAGAGAACCGATTCGCGGATCTCGGGGGGCGACCCGCGTAGCGCGACGGTGAGCACATCCGTCGAGATGTCGTTGAGCAGCATGACGCGGCTGCGCTGCGGCATGTACATGAGGTCCTCGAACAGGAAGATCTTCGGGCGAACCTTGTTGACCGATTCGCGGCTGATCGATTCGAGCGAGCTGAGCAGCGTGTCGACCTGCGGCTTGTCGAGTTCGTTCATGAGATCGGCGACCTTCGTCGAGCCGGCCGCATTGCGCTCTGCCTCGACTTCGGCAAGCAGCGTCATGACCTGGTTCTCGATGATCTGCGCAGCCTTCGGGCTGACGGTCTTCATATTGACCGTTCTGTTCATGATGTCGGCGCGGCGGTTGTCGGGAAGCTGCAGCAGCACCTTGGCGCCGAAGGAGGAGGGCATCATCGAAAGAATATAGGCGACGGTCTGCGGATGCTCGCGCAGCAGGAACTGCGCGACGAATGTCGGCTCCGCCTCGCTGAGGCGATCCCAGATCGAGGTTTCGTAGGCCTGGAATGCAGTGCGGCGGCCGAGCAGGCTGTCGACCTCGTCGGGCGTCAGGCCTTCTTCAAGAATGGCTTCGATTGCCTTGGCATTGTCCATCAGTCCGGCGCCCTCGGTGAAGAGGTCTTCGAACTCGGAGACGAGCAACAGCAGCTCGTCCGGCGGAATGGCGCGCAGCGACTGGGCGGATGAGATAATGGTCTGCAGTTCGGCCTGGGTGAAATATTTCAACAGCCGGCCGGCGACTCCCTTTCCCATAGCGAGAAGAACAGCCGCCGCCTTTTCAGCCTGGGTCAACGGTTTCCCGGCTAATGCGCCGCCGAAATCGTCAAAGTCCATCATGGTCTAACCTCTCCGTCCCACACAGGGATCAGGCTTTTTTCGTACTCAAAACTTCAATCAG
Source organism: Rhizobium leguminosarum bv. trifolii WSM1325 (assembly GCA_000023185.1). Lineage (NCBI taxonomy): Bacteria > Pseudomonadati > Pseudomonadota > Alphaproteobacteria > Hyphomicrobiales > Rhizobiaceae > Rhizobium > Rhizobium leguminosarum. Next base: position 353,528 of record CP001622.1, read on the forward strand.
CTTCACACCGAATCGCGTGTCGTCGTTATCAAGCACCGTAATTTCGCCACGTGCAATCCTGCGGCCGTTCACCATAATCTCGACCGGTTCGCCGATTTTCTTGTCGAGGGCGATCGTCGCCCCTTCATTGAGGTTCATCAGGCCGGAGACCTGCATGCGGCTGGTGCCGAGCATGATCTGGACGTCGATCGGGATGTCCATGATCAGGTCGAAGTTCGAATTCAAAGCGCTGCCGAGTGGAGCCGGTGACTCCTCGAAGGAGGGGCTGCTGCCGAAATCCATGCCGGCAGCCGAGCTCGCACTGCCGCCGAAATCGCCGCCGAAATCGTCGCCGCCGAAAGGACTTTCCGAAGCCTCGCCGCCGAAGGCCGCCAGGTCCGTTCCTGCTGCGAAGGGGTCGCTCTGCGGGTCGTCGCCAAACTGCGGCAGGTCGCCGTCGGCATCCTGCTTCAGTACGCCGCGCAGATCGTCGATCGCCTGATCGAGATCGGCTTCGCTGCCCGGAAGATCCAGGGAGAGGTCGCTGTTCTGCTGTGTTTTCTTCGTAGCCATGAAATCACTATTCCAGTTGAAACTTGCCTCAAACTGCCTTTGCAGCCCAAAAGCCAGAGAACCGATTAATTCATTAAATGACGGATGAGTTCGTCATCCGAGTTCATCGTATCCTTGACGCGGACCATGTAATTTTCGCCTGAACGCCCGAACTCGCACACATACAATTCCTTGCTGTTGGCGCTGACCTCGACCCGCACGTCGCCGTGGTCGCGGAACGGAATGACGTCGCCGACCATCAGCTTCGATATCGTGCGAAGCGTCAGGTCCTGCAGCCTGATCTTCGCCTCGAGCGTGACATGCGAGCGGCGGACCTGGTCGCCGAGCTGCTCAGTCCATTCCGGTGACTTGCCGGTGGCCTGGCGTTTCGGCTTCGGCGGCGTCACCTTGGTCTTGAGCAGCGCCGTCTGCGGAACGATCAAGGCGAATTCCGAAACGATGCCGGCAAGCGTGATCGACATGTTGATGGCAGCGGCGAATTCGTCCGGACGATCTTCCGGCGGCCGGGCGCGCGCGTCAAGGGCGTGCGGGGCCGAAAGGCTCGGTTCGAAGCCGCCCGGCGCGTTGACGGCCGAGCGCAGCACTTTGGCGATCTTGTCGAAGACCATGACCGCCAGATCGAGCTCGATGATCGAAAGCAGCCGGTCGGCCGGTTCCTCGATCGTATCGGCGGTGGCGCCGAGCAGGTGCTCCATCAGCGTGATGACGAAGCCGTTGCCGCAGGCAAGCGTGATGTTCTGCGACCAGTTGCGCAGCGTCGCATCGACCAGCGTGACGTTCGCGCTCAGATCTTCGATCAGGTGGTTCTTGTAGCCGATCTCGCAGCCGAGATAGTTGACCGTCACGTCGAGGCCGGTCTCGCTTTTGATGACGTCGGGAAAGAATTCGCTGTAGATTTCCCCGAAGGAACTGCAGATCTTGGCAACTCCGCCTCTGTCGCCGAGCCCGCCTGTCAGCTTGGCGAGAAGGGCAGGATCCATTGCCGGTTTGTCGTGCGAAGCATTGCTCATAGTCATTTAAGCCGCCTTGTTTTCGCCACCAGGGTTCATCATTTCCTGCTCGACCGCGTCGATGGAAGGACGCTCGTAAGCCGAGATCGTCTTGCGGCCGTATTCGAGAGCGACCTGCGGCACCGAGCCGTTCATATAGGCAAGCAGCGTCTGCTTGACGATGACGTAGAGGCGGTGCTGCTTGTTGCGCACGACCTTGATCTGGGAGACCAGCGGCGAGCAGACGCAGTAGGACAAGAGAATGCCGAGGAAGGTGCCGACGAGTGCCGAGCCGATCAGATGACCGAGCACTTCGGGTGAATCGTTGATATGGGCCATCGCCTTGATGACGCCGAGAACAGCCGCGACGATGCCGATCGCCGGGAAGGAATCGCTCATGATCTGGATCGAGTGGTAGGGCTTCATCTTGTCGTGCATGATTGTGTTGAGCTCTTCGTCCATCAGCGCCTCGATCTCGTGGCTGCGGGCGTTGCCGATGATGATCAGGCGCACGTAGTCGCAGATGAACGCCGTCAGCTCCTTGTTCTTCAGAACCGTCGGAGCCGACTGGAAGATTGTCGATTCGGCCGGATTGTCGATATGGGCTTCGATTTCGTTTCGCGACTTGGTGCGCAGGTCGCGCATCAGCGAATAGAGCACGCCGAGCGTATCGAGATAATTGCGTTCCTTCGGTACGGCGTGCCGGAAGGCTTCGCTGAGCGCTTTGCCTGAGTCCTTCACCACCTTCATCGGGTTCGCCATGATGAAGCTGCCGAGGCCGGCGCCGCCGATGATGAGGAATTCGAAGGGCTGGAACAGCGCGTCCACTTCGCCGCCCATCGCCATGAAGCTGCCGACGATACAGCCGCAAGTCACTATAAATCCGATAATGATGTTCATCGTCAGCCCAATCTGAACGTTGCTTTTCTTTTAGACCGATAGGGTTTCTGCCTTGCGTGAGGCTGATGAAAGGCCCGATCGCAAGGCATTTCCGCGTGCCAGCTTCGCGCAAGCATCTGCCGTCAGTCTAAAGAAGACGAATGGGTGCCCGCGCCCGTTTCTGAGATGCCGCCTCAGCGAAATCCCGGCCGAACCACATGAGACGACCCCCGGCTTTTCGTTCCGTTCATCGCCAATGCTTGGAGCTTACCGACATGCAATCCGGTCTTTATGTTTCTCTGTCGTCGCAGATGGCTCTCGAAAAGCGTCTGAACACCATCGCAGACAACATGGCGAACGTGAACACGACGGGTTTTCGCGCCACCGAGGTGAAGTTCGATGAGATGGTGGCGGCCACTAAGAACAAGCTGAACACCAAGGTGGCCTTCGTTTCCCAGGGCAACGACTACCTGAACGAGGGAAATGGCGAGTTGCAGCACACCGGCAACATGCTCGATTTCGCCATCAAGGGCGATGCCTGGTTTGCGCTCGATACGCCGGCCGGCCGCGTTCTGACGAGGGACGGCCGCTTCACGATCAAGGATACCGGCGAACTCGTCTCGATAAGGGGATATCCGGTTCTTGACGCCGGCGGCGCGCCGATTCAGCTCAACACGAAGGGTGGCGAGCCGGCCGTCGGTACGGACGGCATCATCTATCAGGCCGACCGCCAGGTTGCTTCGCTCGGCCTGTTCGAGGCCGATATCAGCAAGGGTTACCTGCGTTACGAAAACAGCGGCATCATGACCACCGACCAGCCGCGCGCCGTCGTCGACCGCTTCAATGTCGGTGTCGAGCAGGGTTATCTCGAAAACTCCAACGTCAACGCCATGCGCGAGATCACCCAGCTGATCGAAGTCAACCGCGCCTTCGAAAGTGTCTCGTCGCTGATGCGCGACAGCGAGGATTCCTTCAAGGAAGCCGTCCAGACACTTGGGGGCAGCCGCTAATGCATGTCGCCCAAAAGTGTCCGGCGGTTTTGGGAGGACGACATGCACAACAACAAAGACCAAAAATACGTCGCATGCAGCAAGCTGCACGCGACGTATTTTAGGGCGAAAGTTAAAGCATGAGCACCACGCTACTGTCCGAAGACGGCCTTTCCCCGAAGCTGGCGCATCTGGCGGGCCTCGTCGACCGATACGCATCGCCGGAGTTTGCGGTTGCCCATGGCGGTCGCGTGCAGACCATCGCCGCCGGCCACTACACGGTTCACGGTCTCTCCCGTCACGTTCGTCTCGGCGAGTTCGTGGCCCATAAATCGGCGACCGGCATCCATCTCGGCGAAGTCGTGCGCGTCGAGCCGGAACTGATCTATGTCTGCCCGATCGAACCCGGCGAGCCGATCGGCATCCACGATACCGTCATCCGCAAGGGCGCCTTCCGCATTGCACCGACGGACAGCTGGTGCGGGCGCACCGTCAACTCGCTCTGCGAGCCGATCGACGGGCTGGGCCCGATCGCCGAGGGCCTCGATCGCCGCTCGATCTCCAATACCGCGCCGCCCTCGATGACCCGCAAGCGTGTCGAGACCGGCTTCAAGACCGGCGTACGCGCGATCGACATCTTCTCGCCGCTCTGCCTCGGCCAGCGCCTCGGCATCTTCGCCGGCTCCGGCGTCGGCAAGTCAACGCTTCTTTCCATGCTCGCCCGCGCCGATGCTTTCGACAAGGTTGTCATTGCGCTTGTCGGCGAACGCGGCCGCGAGGTGCGCGAATTCATCGAGGATACGCTCGGCAGCAATATGAAGAAGGCGATCGCCGTCGTCGCCACCAGCGACGAGAGCCCGATGCTGCGCAAGATGGCGCCGCTGACGGCGGTCACTATCGCCGAGCATTTCCGCGACAAGGGCGAGAACGTCCTCTTCATCATCGACAGCGTCACGCGTTTCGCCCATGCGATCCGCGAGGTGGCGACCGCCTCCGGCGAGCCGCCGATCGCGCGCGGTTATCCCGCCTCCGTCTTCACCGAGCTGCCGCGCCTCCTGGAACGCGCCGGTCCCGGTCCCGAGGGCGCCGGCACCATCACCGCGATCATCTCGATCCTTGTCGACGGCGACAATCACAATGACCCGATCGCCGATTCGACCCGCGGCATCCTCGACGGACATATCGTCCTGCAGCGCAGTCTCGCCGAAGAAGGGCGTTATCCCCCGATCGATCCGCTCGCCTCGATCTCGCGTCTTGCCCGCAAGGCCTGGACGCCGGATCAGGAAAAGCTGGTATCGCGGCTGAAGGTGCTGATCCACCGTTTCGAAGAGACGCGCGATCTGCGCATGATCGGCGGTTACCGTCAGGGTGCTGATCCCGATCTCGACATGGCGATCAAGCAGGTGCCGATCATTTACGACGTCCTGAAGCAGTCTCCGGGCGACCGCGACTCGCTCGACGCTTTCGCCGATCTCGCCGGTGCGCTCAAGGCTGCAGCCGGCATGGGCAATCAGGGCGCCCCTATTCAGAGGAGAGGCTAGACGTGGCTGATTTCGACGACGAACGCATTGCTTCCCTGAAGCAGCGCAGGAAAGCCGCCATCCTGGATCGGTTTCTGACCTTCGCCGGCCTGGCGCTTGCCGGCGCCTCCGCCTTCTTTCCCTGGTACGTCTTCTTCAACGCGGACAAGTTCGGCATCAATGTCGCCAGCAGCAGCAATTCGCGCGAACTGCCGGACTGGCCGGCCCGCAACGTCTTCAGCGTCTCGCCGCTTGCCATGGTCAACAAGAACGAAGCGGACAAGAAGGCCCCGCCGATCGATCCGCTGACGACGGCGACGGTCTCCGATCTCGGCAAGGAGCGCGATGGCCGCGCTATACAGGAGGATCAGCCCTTCCCCGGCAAATCGTCCTTCCGGCTGTTGCATGTTTCCAACGGCCGGGCGCTGATCGAGGATCCCTCCGGCATGTATGTGGTGCGCATCGGCTCGATCCTGCCCGATGAAAGCCGCCTTGCGACACTCGAGCAGCGCGACGGCAAATGGGTGATCGTCACCTCCAAGGGCGAGACCTACCAGAACAATTGAACCTGTCCGCAAACGCGGAAGGCAACAGGGGCTCCGCCGTGACCGGCCGGAGCCCCTGTTTTTTACTGCGTCATTCCTTAAATCGATTCCGATTTGGGGAAATGACGCAGCAATTCAGAGAGTTACAGCGTCCTGGCGCATCGGCAAGACGCGCGGCGCCGTCATAGCGGCGGCCTTCGCCGAAAGCCGCCTCGAAGCCTGAATTCCCGTAAGTCCCACGCAAGATTACCGCACTAGGTTCGGGACAGTAAAAACGGAGAGTTCTCATGCAACCGATCCAACTTTTCGACTTGGCTTCGCGGCAGGCGGAATGGCTGACGATTCGTCAGCAGGTTGTTGCCGGCAACATCGCGAATGCCAATACCCCGAAGTTCCACGCCAAGGACGTTACGCCCTTTGATGCGGTGCTCGACAATTCCAATATCAACATGGCGCGCACCAATCCGGCGCATCTCAGCGGCAACGATTTCAGCGACAGCGGCGATATCGACGTCAAGGATGCCGCGCTCGACCAGGAAATCGGTGTCCAGGAATCCGGCAATACGGTCGGTTTGGCCGAGGAGCTCTCCAAGTCGGGCGATATCAAGCGTCAGTACGATCTGAACACCTCGCTGGTCAGTTCCTTCAACCGCATGATGTTGATGACCGTCAGGAAGTAAAGTTATGGATCCGCTTTCAGCAGCAATGAAAATCGCCGGTTCCGGGCTCGAGGCGCAGTCGACGCGGCTGCGCATCGTCTCGGAAAACATCGCCAATGCCCGCTCGACGGGTGACACGCCCGGTGCCGATCCCTATCGCCGCAAGACGATCACCTTCGGCCAGCAGATGGATCGCACCAACGGTGTCGAGACTGTCGGCGTCAAAAAGGTCGGCGTCGACGAAGGCGACTTCAGCACTGAATTCGACCCCAGCAATCCGGCTGCGGACCCGAAGGGCGTCGTCAAACTGCCGAACGTCAATATCCTGGTTGAGATGGCCGACATGCGCGAAGCCAACCGCTCGTATGACGCCAATCTGCAGACCATCAAACAGACCCGCGATCTCATCTCCTCCACGATCGACCTCCTGAAGAGCCAATAATAATGATCAGCAGCGTCCAGAACGTCAGCAACCTTTCGATGACCCGTGCGCTCGGCGCCGTCGACACCGAAAATTCCACCTCGTCGTCTGCCGCCACCATGCCGGGCGCCGCAGGTGCGGCCAACGGCATGAGCTTCGCCTCCGTCATGGGTAACATGGCGAGCGACGCGGTCAGCAGCCTGAAGGGTGCGGAAAGCATGTCCTTTGCCGGTATCAAGGGCACGGCGACGACGCGCGAAGTCGTCGATTCCATGCTCCAGGCCGAGCAGACGCTGCAGACCGCGATTGCCATCCGCGACAAGGTCGTCTCGGCCTTTCTCGAAGTCACCAAGATGCAGATGTAACTGATTTGAGGACGAACACATGAGAGCGCTCGCCATCGCAGCAACGGGCATGGATGCCCAGCAGACCAATCTGGAAGTCATCGCGAACAACATCGCGAACATCAATACGACCGGTTTCAAGCGCGCCCGCGCCGAATTCTCGGATCTTCTCTACCAGACCGAACGTGCCAAGGGTGTCGCCAACCGCGCCAACCAGGCCGTCGTTCCGGAAGGTGCCAATATCGGCCTCGGCGTCCAGACCTCAGCGGTCCGCAACCTGCATCTCCAGGGCGAACTGACCCAGACCGGCAACGATCTCGACGTGGCGCTGATCGGCAAGGGCTTCTTCCAGATCCAGTCGACCGACGGGACGACGCTTTACAGCCGCGCCGGCGCCTTCAACAAGAACGACCAGGGCCAGCTCGTCACCATCGACGGCTACGAGGTCCTTCCCGGCATCACCATTCCGACGGGCTCGACCGAACTGACGATCAGCCGCTCCGGCCAGGTCACAGCCAAGCTGCCGGGTGCGACGGAGGCAACCGAGCTCGGCCAGTTGACCCTTGCCGACTTCGTCAACGAGGCGGGTCTCCAGCCGCTCGGCGACAATCTCTTCCAGGAAACGCCGGCCTCCGGCGAAGCCGTCATCGGCAATCCCGACGAGGAAGGTTTCGCTTACATGAAGCAGGGTTACCTGGAATCTTCGAACGTCGACCCGGTGAAGGAAATCACCGAGCTGATCTCGGCCCAGCGCGCTTATGAAATGAATTCCAAGGTGATCACCACCGCTGACGAAATGGCCTCCATCGTCAGCAAGAATCTGAAGTAAAGGGAAGGGCCGAAACATGATGTTTTGCCGGGCAGGACACATCTCAGGATGGGTGGCAGCAGCCACGATCGCAGTCGCGGGCATTTTCTTGCCCGCGGACGTGGATGCCGGCATGGGTTATGCCGTCGTTCCGACGACGATCATCTATCCCGGCGACACATTGTCGTCCAGCCAGCTTCAGGAGGTCGAGGTTACCAACCCCAACCTCGCCGGCGACTATGCCAAATCCATTTCCCAGGTCGAAGGCATGGTCTCCAAGCGTACGCTGTTGCCGGGCCGGACGATTTCGGTTTCGGGCCTGCGCGAGGCCTATACGGTGACGCGCGGCTCTTCGATCCGTCTGGTTCTGTCGTTCGGCGCGCTGACGATTTCCGCCGCCGGCACGCCGCTCGAAGACGGCACGACCGGGCAGGTCGTCCGCGCGCGCAATATGGACTCCGGCGTCATCGTCAGCGGCACGGTGCTTGCGGACGGCACGGTCCATGTGAGGGCAAAATGAAATTGTTCTTCCGCTTCGTCACCCTTGTCGCGGTTCTCGCCATGAGTTTGGCTGATGTCGTGCCCGCCTGGGCGCTGACTTCCCGCATCAAGGACATCGCTTCCCTTCAGGCCGGCCGCGACAACCAGCTGATCGGTTATGGCCTCATCGTCGGCCTCCAGGGGACCGGCGACGGCTTCCGGTCCTCGCCCTTCACCGAGCAGTCGATGCGCGCGATGCTGCAGAATCTCGGCATCTCGACGCAGGGCGGCCAGTCCAACGCCAAGAACACGGCGGCCGTGATGGTCACCGCCAACCTGCCACCCTTCGCAAGCCCCGGCAGCCGCATCGACGTGACGGTGAGCTCGCTCGGCGATGCGACGTCGCTGCGCGGCGGCACGCTCGTCATGACCTCGCTTTCTGGCGCCGACGGCCAAATCTATGCCGTCGCGCAGGGTGCCGCCATCGTTTCCGGTTTTCAGGCGCAGGGCCAGGCGGCGACCGTGACCGAAGGTGTCACCACCGCCGGCCGCGTGCCCGGCGGCGCGATCATCGAACGTGAACTGCCGTCCCGCTTCAAGGACTCGGTCAATCTCGTCCTGCAGCTGCGCAACCCCGACTTCTCGACGGCGATCCGCATCGCCGACATCGTCAACGGTTATGCCTCGGCGCGCTTCGGCGGGCCGGTCGCCGAAGCCAAGGATTCGCAGGAAGTCGTGATCCAGAAGCCGCGCACAGCCGATCTCACCCGGCTGATGGCCGATATTGAAAATCTCATCGTCGAGACCGACACGCCGGCCAAGGTGGTCATCAACGAACGCACCGGAACGATCGTCATCGGGTCCGACGTCCGCGTCTCGCCGGTCGCCGTCAGCTACGGCACCTTGACCGTCCAGGTCACCGAGACGCCGCAGATCATCCAGCCCGAACCCTTCTCGCAAGGCCGGACCGCCGTCCAGCCGCAGACCGATATTGCGGCCGAGCAGACCGGCGGGCGCGTCGCCATCATCGATGGTCCGGATCTCAGGACCCTTGTCGCCGGTCTCAACAATATCGGCGTGAAACCGGATGGCATCATCGCCATTCTCCAGGGCATCAAGTCGGCGGGCGCCCTGCAGGCGGAGCTTGTGCTGCAATGATTGATATCATCAACCCTGACATGACGGTTTTGCAATTGCTGCGCCGGCTGGCGCTGCCCGCCGCAGGCCTCGTCCTTCTGTCGATCCCCAGTGCCTTCGCGCAGGAACATGCGCCGGCCGGCGACATCACGTCCCAGGACGAGATCAAGCAGTTCTGCACCAACATCGCCGAGCCCGCCCGCGACCAGCGTTACCTCCTGCAGAAGCAGGAACTGGAAAAGCTTCGCGCCGACATTGACGCCCGCATGGCGGAAATGGACAAGCGCAAGGCCGAGTACCAGGACTGGCTGAAGCGGCGCGACGATTTCCTGAAGCAGGCGGAGGCCGGCCTCACCGAAATCTACAGGAAGATGAAGCCGGATGCGGCCGCACTCCAGCTGCAGGACATGAAGATCGAGGTGGCCTCCGCCGTGATCATGCGGCTCGGGCCGCGTCAGTCGAGCCTCATCCTCAACGAGATGGACCCTGAGAAGGCCGCGGTCATCGCCAGCGTCATCGCCAGTGCGTCCGATCCCAATACGTCGAAGGATCCTTCATGAATATGCGTTTCCCGGCCGCGATCGCCGCCCTCGCACTCCTTGCAGGTTGCCAGTCTCCGACGGCGGTCAGCGAGATCGGCCGTGCGCCTGCCATGAGCCCGATCGGCAGCGGCCTTGCCTACGGGCAGACGCCGCAGATGGCGCTTTATCCGAAGCAGCCGCGCGCCGTGGCGCAGGGCTATTCGCTGTGGAGCGATTCGCAGGCCGCCCTCTTCAAGGATGCGCGCGCGCTGAACGTCGGCGACATCCTGACCGTCGACATCCAGATCAACGACAAGGGCTCCTTCGACAACGAGACCAACCGCAGCCGGAAGAATTCGAGCGGCATGAACTGGGACGTCAACGCCCAGATCTTCGGCTGGACGCCCGAGTCCAAGACCGACCTCACCTATGGTTCCGACACCAGCACCGACGGCAAGGGCAAGATCGAGCGCACCGACAAGCTCACCCTTCTGGTCGCCGCCGTCGTCACCGGCATTCTCGAAAACGGAAACCTTGTCATATCAGGCTCGCAGGAAGTCCGCCTGAACCAGGAACTGCGCATCCTGAACGTTGCCGGTATCGTTCGTCCGCAGGACGTCAATGCCGAAAACCAGATCTCCTACGACAAGATCGCCGAAGCCCGCATCTCCTACGGCGGCCGCGGCCGTCTGATGGAAGTGCAGCAGCCTCCGCGCGGCCAGCAGGCCGTCGATCTTTTCTCGCCGCTTTGAGGCTGAACGACGATGGCAGAGCCAGACGCAAGCGCAGGTCAATCGCAGAAGAAATCCGGCGCGCTGATGACGATCATCGGCATCGCCGTCCTGACCCTGCTCGGCGCCGGCGGCGGCTGGGCGGTCGGCACGATCGTCGCGCCCAACATCAAGGGCGCCAAGGAGGTCGAGCAGGCCAAGGATGCTGAGGCCAAGAAGAAGGCCGAGGAAGGCCTGGCGCGCATCTCGACCGAGGCCAACAACGTCGTCCAGCTCGAGCCGATCACCTCGAACCTCGCCTACCCCTCAGAAAACTGGGTGCGACTCGAAGTCGCGCTGCTGTTCAACGGGCCGCCGGATGTCAAGGTTTCCGAGGATATTCACCAGGATATCCTCGCCTATATCAGGACCGTTTCCCTCCAGCAGATCGAGGGGCCGCGCGGCTTTCAATATCTCAAGGATGACATACAGGAACGTGTTGACCTTCGCTCGCAAGGGCGGGTATCGAAGGTCATGTTCAGGACATTTGTCATCGAATGATTCGTCTCATAGTTTTCCTTGCCGCCATGATGGCGGTACCGGAACTGGCGGTGGCACAGCAGCTGCCGACTGACTTGTTGAACGTGCCGGTCGATGGCTCCGTCGCCGCCTGGATCATCCGCACATTCGGCCTGCTGACCATTCTTTCGGTCGCTCCGGGCATCCTGATTATGGTGACGAGCTTTCCGCGCTTCATCATCGCCTTCTCGATCCTGCGCTCGGGGATGGGCCTCTCCTCGACGCCCTCCAACATGATCCTCTTGTCGCTGTCGCTGTTCATGACCTTCTACGTCATGTCGCCGACCTTCGATCAGGCCTGGCAGAACGGCGTGCAGCCGCTGCTTGCCAATCAGATCAACGAGACCGAAGCGGTCCAGCGTATCGCCGAACCCTTCCGCACCTTCATGGCGGCCAATACCCGCGACAAGGATCTGGCGCTCTTCGTCGATCTGGCGCGCGAACGCGGACAGAATATCCAGACGACCGATCCGATCGACTACCGCGTGCTGATCCCGGCCTTCATGATTTCCGAAATTCGCCGCGGCTTCGAGATCGGCTTCCTCGTCGTGCTGCCGTTCCTCGTCATCGACCTCATCGTCGCGACCATCACCATGGCGATGGGCATGATGATGCTGCCGCCGACCTCGATCTCGCTGCCTTTCAAGATTCTCTTCTTCGTGCTGATCGACGGCTGGAACCTGCTCGTCGGCAGCCTGGTGCGCTCGTTCAGCTGACCGGCTGCCGCCGCTTGGATATTCGCCAATGAGAAACCCGCCGGATCGCTCCGGCGGGTTTCTCATTATGCAGCAATTCAAAGAGCTACAGCGTCCGTTACGCGTCTGAAAGACGCGCGGCGCTGTAGCGGTCGAAAAGCCTCATTCGGCCGCGAACGGCGCCGTGCGCGGCGGCAACGCCGGAATGTCCATGTGATCGGGGGCAAGACCCTGCTTGGCGCGCTCGGCCATGATTTGATAGGCCTGCTCCAGATGGTCGCAGAACCGTTCTGCGTCGAAGAGCGGCGCGGTATAGCGCTTCTCCTTGAGATGCGCCTTGTACTCAGCGATCCGTCCGGGATTCTCAGCCAGTTCGACAGCCATATCCTCATAGGCCCGCAGGTCGGGCGCGACGAGCTCAGGCAGGTCGATGGCCCTGAGCAGGCTCTCGCTGACGCGTGAGGCGAAGTTGGTGCCCTTGACGGTCAGGACCGGCAGGCCGCCCCAGAGCTGCTCCGAGGTGGTCGTGTGGCCATTGACGGGGAAGGTATCGATGCCGATATCGGCCGCCTGCTGGCGGTCGATGTGCTGTTCATAGGGCGCGCGGGGGCAGAAGATGATCCGCTTGGCGGAAATGCCCGCCGTCTGGAATTGCTTCAGGAGGTTTGCCTGGTTGCGCGGCGTATTCGCCATCAGCCAGAGCACGCTGTTCGGTGCGCGCTTGAGAATGCGGCACCAGCTGTCGATCGTCTCCGGCGTGATCTTGCGGTTACCGTTGAAGGACGCGAAGATGAAGGCGTCATCAGGCAGGCCGAGTTGCTCGCGGGTGACAGGACGCGGCTTCGGACGATGCATCGGGTCGTTCGGCTGGTAGCTCTCCGGCAGGCGGCAGAACTTCTCGTGGTAGAAGGGCTTGGCCACCTCGGGCAGGACGAAATGGTCGCCGATGACGTAATCGAGATCGACATTGACCGTGCTGCCGGGGAAACCGAGCCAGCCGACATGCACCGGTGCGAGCGGCAGGTTGAAGGCCGTCGCGCGACTGCCCGAAGTGTGGCCCTTCAGGTCGACCATGATGTCGATATTATGCTCGCGCACCGCTTCCAGCACCGCTTGATCGGAGAAGCCGTGAACGGTGACGATCCGGCCCCAGCGGCTGCGGTCGATCGTGTTGTGCTTGAGGTATTCCGGGCCCGTATGGCAGAAGAGCGTCACCTCGAACCGGTCCGTGTCGTGCAGTTCCAGGATGCGCTGCAAGAGCTTCATCGTCGCATGGCGATCCCAGAAGTCTGATGACATGTAGCCGATGCGGATCTTGTCCGACCATGTGTGCGGTTGATTGCGGCGGAAGGCCACCCGTTCCTGGTTGAGGGGGGTGGTGCCGATCGTCGCATACCGGTTGAAGTCTTCGTTGCCGCACCAGTGCAGATGATAGAACGGGTTGTCCTTGCGCAGGATCTCGATATCGCCCTTTGCAAGGGCCGCGTCGATTACCGCCTGATGCTTGCTCGCCTCTTCGAACTCATTGAATTCGCGGGCGAAAACAAGGTGAAGGAAGCGAAATGCGAGGTTGCCAGGAAAACGCTTGAAGATGTTGCGCGCGAGGTTCTGGTTGGTTGCGTCGTTCAGATCGTCGCTCAGCAGCAGGGCCGCCAGGCGCATATGATCGGGATTGGCACTCTGCGACAGCACCGTCTTGAACGGGCGGATGATATCCCGCTGCTGGCGCTTCAGATAGATCGCGGTGATGATGAAGGCGAGTTCCGCGTCTTCCTGCGCCTTGGTGAGGTTTCGCATGGCGATCAGCAGAGCATCGTCCTCGTTGCCGGTCTCGTAATGCAGCTTGGCAGCCTGTTTCTGGTATTCGTAGGAATTCGGTCCTTCGCAATTCCCGGCCAGGCCATAGGCTTTCGCGGCATCGGCCTTGAAGCCGAGCTGCACGAGGTTCTTGGCCAGCAGCGCATAGGTCTTGGCGTCCTGCTGGATATCCATCAACTGGTTGAGCGTCGCCAAGGACTGTGTGTAGCGGCCCATCTGGTAATCCTTGGATGCCGCAGAGAACGAAACTTTGCTGTTCAAAACCCAACTCCGTGAAGGAAATGTTCTGGCATGGCTGTCGATCGCCGAAGCGCGCATGGACCGTCCTCCCAAAAACGAGGTCAGTCCGATGATGCTATCCCGGCATCTGCCATACTGGCATTCGAAGCTTGCTTGAAACCGGTGGCGCGATGAGTGCCTGCTTTGTCCGGAAAGCCTCGACTGTCCCAGGAAAACGCCCCTTCCGCCGGTAAAGTTTTCTTTTGTCGCTCGAATTCGGATGCCGAAAATTATCTTCAGCAGGCATTAACTAAGCCTTGTGAGAAGGCATTAACTATGCCCTGCGAGGAGCCGGCCGAGGGTCCGTATTTTTAAGGAGTTGGCAAGCATTGGCTGCGAGATTGCCCTGGACATGACGGGTTTGGGCCAAACAAAACAGGCGCCGAGTAGCATGAAGCTGGTCCGTCATCGCCGGTACTATAGTCCGGTATGTCCTCCTTTTTGTATCTAGTTTCCAGGGGACAGACTTATGACAAGCATTAACACGAATTCTTCCGCACAGGCCGCTCTCCAGACGCTGCGCAGCGTCAACCAGAACCTGAACAACACGCAGAACCACGTTTCTTCTGGTTACCGTGTTGAAAAGGCTTCGGACAACGCTGCTTACTGGTCGATCGCAACGACCATGCGTTCTGATAACAAGGCTCTCTCGGCCGTCTCCGACGCTCTCGGCGTAGGCGCCGCCAAGGTCGACACTGCTTACACCGCCATGGACAGCGCCATCGACGTCGTCGGCGACATCAAGGCGAAGCTCGTTGCCGCCACTGAAAACGGCGTCGACAAGGCCAAGGTCCAGGAAGAAATCGGTCAGCTGCAGCAGCAGCTCCTGAGCATCGCTCAGTCGGCTTCCTTCAATGGAGAAAACTGGGTTGCCGGCGCTGACGGCACCAAGAGCGTCGTCTCCTCGTTCGTCCGTGACGGCTCCAACGCCGTTTCGATCACCACGACCGACTATGTTCTCGACAGCGGCTCTGCAGGCAACGTTCTGTTCGGCATGAGCGGCGGCTCGGTCGAAACCTCCACGGGTATCCTCGGTACTTCGAGCGGTGCGACCGGTTCGATCTACGCGATGGACATCACCAGCTTCACCGCCGGCCAGATCCAGTCGGCTCTGACCAACGTTGAAGCAGCTCTGAAGTCCATGACCAGCGCAGGCGCTGCTCTCGGCTCGCTCTCCAGCCGCATCGACGCCCAGGACGACTTCGTCTCGGCTCTGAGCGACTCGATCGACTCCGGTGTCGGCCGTCTCGTCGATGCCAACATGGAAGAAGAGTCCTCCAAGCTCAGCGCCCTGCAGACCCAGCAGCAGCTGGCGATCCAGTCGCTGTCGATCGCGAACTCCTCTTCGCAGAACATCCTGTCGCTCTTCCGCTAAGACCGGTCGGCACAAGGTTTCCAAGTTTCGCGGCCGGGTCATCCCCGGCCGCGAAATATTTTAATATAAGGTTAATGAAAATCCTTCTAAGCCTCAGATATTTTTAAGTAATTTCCAATTCGAATTCAGCTTTCCTTAACCATCTTGGTGTTTTCTAGGCCCATCGAAACGGCGAGTTAACCTTAACAGAAATGGTTAACAGGCATGATGCTGATCGCTGTGGGCCGGCCGAAAATCCGGAATGTCCCTGTTTAAAATCTGCCAACAAGGGGCAAGCAAACTATGACGAGCATCAACACCAATAACGCTGCAATGGCAGCCCTCCAGACTCTCCGTGGCATCAACCAGGGTCTCCAGGAAACCCAGGCCCACGTTTCGTCCGGCTATCGCGTCGGCAAGGCTTCGGACAACGCTGCTTACTGGTCGATCGCAACGACCATGCGTTCTGATAACAAGGCTCTCTCGGCTGTCTCCGACGCTCTCGGCCTCGGCGCTGCAAAGGTCGACACCGCTTACTCTGCTATGGACAGCGCCATCGACGTCGTCGGCGACATCAAGGCCAAGCTGGTTGCCGCCACTGAAAGCGGCGTCGACAAGGCCAAGGTCCAGGAAGAAATCAGCCAGCTGCAGCAGCAGCTCCTGAGCGTCGCTCAGTCGGCTTCCTTCTCCGGTGAAAACTGGGTTGCTGGCGCTGACGGCACCAAGAACGTCGTTGCCTCCTTCGTCCGTGACGGCTCCAACGCCGTTTCGGTCGTGATGACCGACTATGTTCTCGACAGCTCCTCCATGGGCAACGTTCTGTTTGGCATGAGCGTCGGCTCGGTCGAAACCTCCACGGGTATCCTCGGTACTTCGAATGGTGCGACCGGTTCTGTCTACGCAATGGATATCACCAACTTCACCCTCGGCGAAATCCAGTCGGCTCTGACTAACGTTGAATCGGCTCTGAAGGCGATGACCAGCGCCGGCGCTCAGCTCGGCTCGATCTCCAAGCGCATCGAACTGCAGGAAAACTTCGTGTCCGCTCTCAGCGACTCGATCGACTCCGGTGTCGGCCGTCTCGTCGACGCCAACATGGAAGAAGAGTCCTCCAAGCTCAGCGCCCTGCAGACCCAGCAGCAGCTGGCCGTCCAGTCGCTGTCGATCGCGAACTCCTCTTCGCAGACCATCCTCACGCTGTTCCGCGGCTAATAACCCGCCGAAACATCAGCCCGCCGGTCTCCGGCGGGCATCTCGGAATCGAGCCGCGCTTCAATGGAGCGCGGCTTTTTTAATGTCCGTTAACGATCGATTAACCATAATGCTGTCTTCTGCGGTCAACGAGACGGTGGGTTAACCAAATTTAAGAACCGGTTAACAGGCATGAGGCTGGTCCCCGTTCCCGGTAGCTTTCCGGAATGTCCCTTTTTTCCATCTGCCAACAAGGGGCAATCATTTCATGACCAGCATTTTGACGAACGTTGCGGCAATGGCCGCTCTTCAAACACTTCGCGGAATCAACGACAGCCTCGAGGATACGCAGAACCGCGTATCATCGGGTTACCGCGTCGAGAAGGCGGCCGACAACGCCGCCTACTGGTCGATCGCAACGACCATGCGTTCCGACAACAAGGCTCTCTCGGCTGTCTCCGACGCTCTCGGCCTCGGCGCTGCCAAGGTCGACACCGCTTACTCCGCCATGGACAGTGCCATCGATGTCATCAGCGAGATCAAGGCGAAGATCGTCGCTGCAACCGAAAAGGGTGTCGACAAGGCTAAAGTGCAGGAAGAAATCGGCCAGCTGCAGCAGCAGCTCCTGAGCATCGCGCAATCGGCTTCCTTCTCCGGTGAAAACTGGGTCGCGGGCGCTGACGGCACCAAGAGCGTCGTTTCCTCGTTCGTCCGCGATGGCAACGGCAATGTCTCGGTCAAGACGACGGACTACATTCTGGACACGAGCTCCACGGGCAACGTTCTCTTCGGCATGGACTCGACCGGCGCGATCGAGACCAGCTCCGGCCTTATCGGCACATCATCCGGTACGATCGGCTCGATCTACTCGATGGACATCACCAACTTCGATTCGCCTGAGATCTCCATGGCCCTGACGTCAATCGAGGCAGGCCTTGAGGCGATGACCAAGGCTGCATCGCAGCTCGGCTCTATTTCCACTCGCATTGAGCTGCAAGAAGGCTTCGTCAGCGCGCTCAGCGATTCGATTGACTCCGGTGTCGGCCGCCTCGTCGACGCCAATATGGAAGAAGAATCCTCCAAGCTCAGCGCTCTGCAGACCCAGCAACAGCTGGCCATCCAGTCGCTGTCGATCGCCAACTCCAGCGCTCAGAACATCCTCACGCTGTTCCGTAGCTAAGTCAGGCGCTGAAGCTGGACCGAATCTTGCGCCGTCGTCTGGCCGCAAACGAGAAGCCTCCCGGACCGCGCCTCAAAACGGCGCGGTTCTTCCTTTTATATCAACGGCTTGATCGAAATTTCTGGCGACGCGCCGGGCTCGGCGCCAGGCTCTTGCCCAACCGGTTGATATCGAGTTAACTTCGCTTTGAGTTGATTTGCTTTGCGACACACCGGTGGAAACTCTGCCGGAGGCATGACGCCACCCCAGTCGCCGCCGGCACTCCGGCCTGCCCTTTCACCCCGATTCCGAGACCTGTCGATGACCGTTAAGATTACCAGCGCGGCCGCGGTGAATGCGCTTGCGGTGCTGCGCAGCATAAACAAAGAAGCCAGCCAGACCCAACAGCAAGTATCCTCGGGATATCGTATCGAGACGGCCGCCGACGATGCGTCCTACTGGTCGGTCGCGACCGTCATGCGTTCGGACAGCACCAATCTCGGAACGATCGGAGATGCGCTCGGCCTCGGCGCTGCCAAGGTGGATGCGACCTACACGGCGATGGACTCCGCGATCGATCTCATCGGTGAGATTCGCGCCAAGCTGGTTTCGGCAAGAGAACCAGGCGCCGACAAGGACAAGATCAACGCCGAGATCAGTGAATACAAGGAGCAGTTGCAGACGGTCGTCGAATCGACGTCGTTTGCGGGTGAAAACTGGCTGTTGAACGGCGATGCCGCCGCGCCGCCGACATGGCAGGTGATCTCTGGTTTCGTGCGCGCTCCAACCGGCGAATATCAGGCTCAGACCATCGATTTCCCATCCTCGCAGACCATCCTCATCGACAAGAACAATGCGAGCGGCGGCCTGCTGACCAAGTCGGTCGATGCCAACGCGATCAACAACAGCGGCGCGACGTCGCGGAACTATTATCTGCTGAACGCCAACTCCACCACGCCGGCGACAGGTACGGAAATTGCGATTGGCAAGAACACGACCGATGCACAACTCACCGACATGCTTGACGTGACCGACTCGCTGCTCTCCTCGCTGACGACCACGGCCGCGTCCATCGGCGTGATGAAGACGCGCATCGACGATCAGATCGACTATACCGCCAATCTGTCCGATTCGATCGACAAAAGCGTCGGTGCGCTCGTCGATACCGACATGGACGAGGCTTCGATCCGGCAGAAGGCGATCGAAACCCAGAAGCAGATGGCCGTCGAAGCGATCTCGATCCTCAACACGGCCGCAAGCAAGATCCTGATCCTGCTGGAATAGGGGCGGGCGCGATCACGGGTGGCAGCGGCGCCATTCATCCTCGCGCAAGTTTGACTGCCTAGTTTCCGGCATGAAGGCATCGTCCGAATCCGTGCCGGCGCAAGGTCAGGCTCTTGCCCGTTTCGAAGGGGATGCCGACGCACAACGTCACTTTGAGCGGGGGCGGGCATGTTGCATGCCTCCCGAATGCTGGATGGTTTTTTATGAGCATTGCGCTTTCCCGGTATTTGAAGGATTTCGGTGAACCGGAATCGTCAGCGCCGATCCTCGACATGGACGATTTCGGCAGCGACGCTTTCCCCGAAATGGCGAGCGAACCGGCGATCGACGTCGAGGCGGAGCGCCGCGAAGCCTATGCGGAAGGTCATGCCGCAGCGACCGTGGAATTGACTGAGAAATACGAACGCGAGGTGCGGATGCTGGCGGAGGTCCATGCGCGTGAACTCGAAGAGCTGAAGCTGCGTTACGAAGTCGAGGCGGCGGCGGTCATTGCATCCCGCATCCGCGATATCGCCGAAGAGATCGCTCAACTGGTCAGCGCCGGCGCCGCCGTTGCCATCGCGCCTGTGATGACCGAAGCGCTTGCCGCCAAGGCTGCCGAAAGCCTCGCCTCTCTGCTGCGTGACGCGATCCTCGAAGGCGCGGCCGGAGCGGTCGTCGTCAGGGGGCCGACCCGGCTTTTCGACATATTGAAGGCCGAGCTCGGCGAACATGCCGAGGCGGTTCGCCACATTGAGACCGACGATATCGATCTTGCCGTCGAAATCGGTGATGCCGTCATCGTCACCCGTATGTCCGCCTGGGCGGCAAGCTTGAAGAAAGTTCTCGAATGAGCGAAGGCGAAAACCACCACCACGGCAAGAACGAGATCATCATCGTCAAGAGACATGGCGGCGGTGATCACGATGGCGCCCATGGCGGTGCGTGGAAAATTGCCTATGCCGACTTCATGACGGCGATGATGGCGTTCTTCCTGGTCATGTGGCTGGTCAATGCCGCCAACGAGGAGACCAAGGCCTCGGTCGCGACCTATTTCAATCCGATCAAACTCTCCGACGAAAAGCCGACCGAGAAGGGCCTGAAGAAGCCCGTCGACAACGCCGAGGGCGAAGAGAAGCAGGAGAAGTCGAAACAGAAGGAAGAAGATCCGAACGACGGCAAGGCCGCGGCGGATGGTGACGACCAGACATCGACCTCAGGCGACCAAACCAATTATTCCGAGGCCGATTTCTTCGAAAATCCTTATTCGGTTCTGGCCGAGATCGCCCAGGAAGTCGGCCAGCAGGCCAATGTCAGCGCCAAGGGCGACGGCGGTGCCGCCGATTCCGGCCCGGCCACCGGCGCCGATGGCGGCGAGGCCTATCGTGATCCCTTCGATCCGGATTTCTGGACGAAGCAGGTCGAGGTCACGACGGCCGGCAAGCCGTTGCCGCCCGGCAAGAGCGACGACCAGGCGGTCGAGAGCGAGACGACCGAGATCGCCAAGCTTGAGGACGCCAAGCCGATACCGCTGACTACCGATCAGAAGGCCGCCCAGGAAACCAAAGAAACGAAGGAAACCAAGGGCGCGGTCGAGGCCAAGGACGGCAAGACGCCGGGTGGCAAGTCGCCCGAAGACAAGAAGGCCGAAGCTCAGAAGGACGCCGATCATCAGAAGGATGCGGACAAGAGTGCCGCCGAGACCGAGCAGCAGCAGCAGAAGGAAGCAGAGCAGCTGCAGGCGCAGATCGCCCAGCAGATCGGCGGCGTTGCCGGCAAGCTCGCTGAAGGTCTGACCGTGACGGCGTCCGAAGGCGGTTTGCTGGTCAGCATCTCCGATCAGACCGACGATTCGATGTTCAATATCGGTTCTGCGGTTCCGCGCCAGGAGATGGTGCTGGCCATGGAAAAGATCGGCGCGATCCTGAAGGAGAGGGGTGGTGCGGTTGCCGTCCGCGGCCACACGGATGGTCGCCAGTATAAGGGCACGCAGAATGAGAACTGGCGGCTTTCGATGGATCGCGCCCAAAGCGCCTACTACATGCTCGTACGCGGCGGGCTCGACGAGAAACGCATCTCCCAGGTCTCCGGCTTTGCCGATCGTCGGCTGAAGCTGCCGTCTGACCCGTTCAACGCGACCAATCGCCGGATCGAGATCCTGGTGCAGGCGGATCAAGGATAGTCGAATGGCGCGTCGGCAGCACCGTTACGTCGGATTTGTGGCCCTCGGCCTGGCGATGCTTTCGCCGGCCGGAGGCAACGCGCAGGATCCGGACGATCTCGCGCCCTACAAGATGCTGCGATCGTTGCAATTCGTGCAGGATTCCGTCGTCAGCGGCGATCATTCGGCCGGCGAGATGCAACGCTTCATGCTGGGCACGATCGACGAGCGGCTGCGCACTGTCGATCCTTCGACATTCGACGACGACCGCAACGTCGACGCAGCGCTGATCTACGCGATGAGCGGCGGCAATCCCCAGACACTCGAATATCTGATCGCCCATGACGTCAACGGCTATTTCGACAACCGCGTCACCGATGTGCTGCGCAAATATCTGAGCGGCAAGGGGCTGCTCGTCGCCAAGACACTGGAGGAGACGGCCAGAGAATATCGCGACAAGAAGATCGGCCCCTACCTTGCCCTGATCGGCGGCAACGTATTGATCGCGACGAAACCGACAGACGCGCTGGATCTCTACGACCAGGCGCGTCTTGCCGCTCCGGGTACGATCGTCGAGGAGGCGGCGTTGCGCCGCTCCGTCGCCATCTGCGTCGACAAGGGAATGCTCGACAGGGGAATGGCCTATTCGCAGCGCTATGTCAGACGCTTCCTGCATTCGCCCTATGCCAGCCAGTTCGCCGATCTTTTCGTCACGCTCGTCGTCGGCCACGATCACGACGTGAAACCGCAGGATGTCATCGACATCCTGTCCTTCATGGACGCCCCGCGCCAACGCGAGGTCTATCTGCGCATCGCCCGCGCTGCCGCGATATCAGGCAAGCCGGAGCTGGCGCGCATGGCGGTCGGTCGCGTGCAGTCGCTTGGCGCCGGCACCGACAATCCCTTCGGTTCGCTTGCAGATTTCTATGGCGGCATGGCCGGCCTTCCCACAGAGGATATCGATCAGGCGGCGAAGAATGTCAGCGGCATCGACGGCAACGCGCTGTCGCCGCGGGATCAGGCGCTGCAGGAGGCCGCGCGGTCCGTCGCCGACCAGATCCTGCGCGCTCCCGACCCGGCAAGCCTGACGCAAGCCTCGGATCCTAACACTGACCATCAAGAAATCACTTCTGAAAAGGCTGCGGCTATAGCCACGCAACCGGGAGCGCCAGGCGCGCTTCCCGAGCCTGTTCCGGGAGGTGTGGCATCGACTGGCCAAAGCCAGGATACCGACCCCTCATTCAACGCATTTGTGACGACCAATCGATCCAAGCTCGACGAGATCGACGGTCTTCTGGCGCAGGAAGGCAACGAACAATGATGGATATGAGCGTCTCGGGCGGAGCCCCCGGTGCGGAGTCCGCCGCGACTGCGAAATCTGCGCGACCGGCCGGAAAAGACGATGCCGCCGGCCAAAAGAACGGCTTCTCCGACGCGCTGGCCAAGGCAAGCGGCAGTGCTGCCAATGACGATGCCGACGATGCGCAGCCGAATCAGGGCGTGGCAGCCGATGGCAGCGCCGAGAAAGCGGCGCAGTCGATCCGCGGCCGCAACGGCGCAAAGCCGTTGATCGATCTTAGCGACGCCGCGCTGAAGGCACAGGCGGAGGCGCAGCCGGAAACGATCGTCAGTGCTGACAAGGCCGCGGCAAAGCCGGTAAAGGCCGAGATCAAAATGCCGACCGATCTCGGCCTCGGCAAGCTCGATCCGAAGGACAGTTCCGCAAACGGGGTCGCTCCGGCAGCCAAGGGCGGCAAACACACCAAGGCCGACGCGCTGGAAACCGATACGGATAAGGCCAGCGACGATGATGACGGCGGCATTTCCGATGTTCTGGGTCTGCTGAAGCAGGAGCCTGCCGACGGGACCGTGACTTTGCCGGCGGCCACCGCGCATCACGTCTCTGCAAACGTCGACGAGGCTGGAGCTGCCGACAAAAAAATCGATGGTATCGAAGCCAAGGCGGGCGGCCATGCGTCCGACGCTCTTGCCGCCGTCAGCGGCAACGTCGAGAGCGGCAAGGCGGATAATATCAAGGTTCCCGGATCGCAGGCTGCCGAAGCCGCCGATGGAAAGACATTCAGGATCAGCCGCGCCGATGGCCGCGGCGTCTCGATGGATGTCCACATCGGCACCGATCAGGTCGGTCCGAAAGATGGCTCGAAGAAGGCCGATGTCGAAAACGTTTCGGTGCTCGAATCGCGCCGCTATATCGGCCTGATGCAGAATTCGAATTCCGCTGCCGTTACCGCCGCTCTCTCCGGCGATTCCGAATGGGCGCGCGCCATGGAGCCGAGCTCGGCGCTCTCCAACGCGGCGGAATGGACGAGCACCGGCAGGGTGGTCAATACGTTGAAGATCCAGATGAACCCGCTCGATCTCGGTCTGGTGACGGCGACCATGCGCCTGTCCGGCGACGCCCTGAACGTCGACCTCAAGGTCGAAACCGGGGCCGCCTATCGTCAGATGAAGGAAGATCACGGCAAGATTCTCGAAGCTCTGCGCAGCCAGGGTTACGCGGTCGAAAACGTCACCATCAGCATGGCGCCGGTCGAGCGTTCCGACGCCGGCAACCAGGGCCAGGCCTCCCAGCAGCAGTCGCCCCCCCAGCAGGGGCAGGGCGGCGAGGCGCGCGAGCGCCACAATCAGACGGCACAGCGGACGGACGGAGGCTTCAATGGCGCAGGCGAGACTGGTATTGAAGACGCTCGTGCTGGCGGCAGCAGCGGTACTGGCGGCGTTTACCTCTGAGGCGACCGCCTCCACCGGCGCCTGCGAACGCGAGATCCAGTCGGCAGCGGCCAAATACGGCATCCCGGAAGGGATCCTCTATTCGGTCGGTCTGACGGAAACCGGCCGCAAGGGCTCGCTCTATCCCTATGCCATGAACGTCGAAGGCAAGGCGATCTTTCCGCCCTCGGAGCAGGACGCGATGCGACAGTTCGATGTCGCCCGCAACAGCGGCGCCAAGCTCATCGACATCGGCTGCATGCAGATCAACCATTACTTTCACGGCGAGAATTTCCGGTCCGCCGAGGAGATGTTCGACCCGCATCGCAACGTCGAGTATGCGGCAAAATTCCTCCGCAATCTGCATGACCGTCACGAGACATGGACGATGGCGGTGGCCAGATACCATGCCGGACCGAACAATAATCCGGCACAGAAGCAATATGTCTGCCGCGTCATCTCCAATCTCGTCGCCACGGGTTACGGCAAATGGACTCTCAATGCGAGTAACTTTTGCCGAAATTGATTCAACCAAAGATAGAAGAGGCGTATTGTGACGAAACTGTGTCACAATGTGGCAGGAATCCGGCGTGAATCCCCCGCGCAAGTCATATTTAACCGACTGTTAACTTTTCCACGAAATTTTGGTGGGCATATTTAGGGCTACCCACTAGATATAGATCAAATCGCTACCCAAATCTTAATCAATTATTAGTTTCTGCCATTAACTTTAACGAGTTGTCGCCGATTCGTGCGATTCGTACCCATAGATCATCGAAGTGCCACACTGATTCGGAGGCGGACGAATGATCGTAGTGGTTGATGAGCGTGAGCTCGTGAAAGATGGATACACATCTCTGTTCGGTCGTGAGGGCATTCCCTCCACCGGCTTTGATCCAGCGGAATTCGGCGAGTGGGTACAAACCGCCGCCGATTCCGATATAGCTGCAGTCGAGGCCTTCTTGATCGGTCAAGGCCAGCGCAACTTCGAACTGCCCCGGGCGATCCGGGATCGGTCGATGGCGCCGGTGATTGCGGTCAGCGATCAGCACTCGCTCGAAAACACCCTTGCGCTGTTCGATTGCGGCGTCGACGACGTGGTGCGCAAACCGGTGCATCCCCGCGAAATCCTCGCAAGGGCGGCTGCGATCCGGCGCCGGCTGAAGGCGATCACCAACTATACCGAGATCGGCGGGATTCGCGTCTTCTCGGATGGCCGTGACCCCGAGATCAACGGCGAAGTCTTCGCACTTCCCCGGCGCGAGCGCCGCATCCTCGAATATTTGATCGCCAATCGCGGTCGCCGCGTCACCAAGACCCAGATCTTCAACGCCATCTACGGCATCTTCGATGAAGAGGTCGAGGAGAACGTCGTCGAAAGCCACATCTCGAAGCTGCGCAAGAAGCTGCGCAAAAAGCTCGGCGTCGATCCGGTCGATTCCAAGCGCTTCCTTGGTTACTGCATCGATTGGGCCTGATTTTCTCGGCCGGGCGGCGCCTGGCTGAACCGCATTATCCGGCCTCGCAGCTCGCATGACAGACAGCTTCACGCAAGGCCCGACAAATACTCTCGTGCATAACAGGTAAAGCGAGGTTTTCAGATGAGCATTTTCGGCAGCATGAAGACGGCAGTATCGGGGATGAACGCGCAGGCCAACCGCCTCAGCACCGTCGCCGACAACATCGCCAACGTTAACACGACCGGTTACAAGGCCGTGTCGACGAGCTTCTCGTCGCTGGTTCTGCCCTCCTCGGGCGGCAACTACAATTCCGGCGGCGTTCAGACCTCCGTCCGCCAAGCCGTCTCCGACCAGGGCGATATTTCCTACACCACGTCGAGCACCGACCTTGCAATCTCAGGCGACGGCTTCTTCATCGTCCAGGGTCCTGACGGCACCCCGGTTCTGACCCGCGCCGGCGACTTCACCAAGGACGACGAAGGCAATCTCGTCAACGCCGCCGGCTTCATGCTGATGGGTTATTCCTACGACTCCGGCTCTCCTGCTGTCGTCGTCAACGGCTTCGATGGCCTCGTTCCCGTCAACGTCAACCAGGATGGGTTGACCGCCATCGCCTCGACCTCAGGTATCTTCAAGGGCAACCTCGACTCCAATGCCAAGATCGCTCCGGTCGCTCCTGCGACGCTGCCGAGCGCCAACCTCGCCACGACGACGACCGACACCAAGAAGGTCTCGATGGTCGCCTATGACCGTCTCGGCAACAAGGTGATGTACGACTTCTACTTCACGAAAAAAACAGTTGTTACGCCGCCGCCGGCAACGCCCGCTACGGCTGCCACCTGGGAAGTGTCGATGTTCCGCAACGCCGATGCTGCGGTGGGCGGCACGACCTCCTTCCCCTACAGCACCGCCTCTGTCGGCACCGGAACGCTCAGCTTCGACGCCAACGGCAAGTTGACCGCGGGCGGCGCCGTTAACATCGTCGACCCAGTGACTGGTCAGACGATTGCCATGGACTTCTCCGCCTTCACACAGCTCGGTGCCGACTTCTCCGGCACCGGCACGCCGAACGGTCAGGCAGCGACCCCGGTCAAGGACGTCACGGTTGATGGCGACGGCATCGTCTACGCGAAATACGAAGACGGCAGCACCAAGCCGCTCTATCGCATTCCGCTGGCCAATGTCGCTAGCCCGGACAAGCTGACGCTGATGAGCGGCAACGTCTACAGCGCCAACGGCCAGTCGGGCGTCACCGTCACCGGCTTCCCGCAGACCAACGGTCTCGGCACGATCAAATCAGGCGCTCTCGAAGGTTCGAACGTCGACCTCGCCGGCGAGCTGACCGAGATGATCGAATCGCAGCGCAGCTATACCGCCAATTCCAAGGTGTTCCAGACGGGATCCGACATTATGGACGTTCTCGTCAACCTCAAGAGATAAGCAAGGTACCGGGTAAGCCATGTCGCTCACATCCGCACTTAATACCGCGCAGAACATATTCAACAATACGGGTACTCAGAGCAGTGTCGTATCGAACAATATCTCGAATGCGGGCAACAAAGATTACGTGCGCCGGCAGGCGATGCTCACCACGTCCTTGAATGGCGCACAGGTCGTCAAGATCGATCGGGCGCAGGAAGAGGCGCTGCTGCGCCAATACCTGAAGACATCCTCTCAGGACAGTGCCCAGCAGGCATTGCTCGGCGGTCTCGAGGACCTCAAGTCGATCGTGGGTGGCAACGACTACGAAACGTCGCCATCCACCTATCTCGGTGTTTTCCAGCAGAAGCTTCAGGCCTTCCGCACGACGCCGGGCAGCACCGTCGCTGCTCAGGGCGCCATCACCGCCGCGCAGGACGTCGCCAACTCGCTGAACAATGCCTCGCAATCCGTTCAGAACGTCCGCGCCACCGCCGACAAGCAGATCGCCACCGACGTCGATAAACTGAATACGCTTCTCAACGACTTCGAGAAGGCCAACAACGCGGTGAAGACCGCCACGGCCTCGGGTGCGGATGCATCCGGCGCGCTCGACGAGCGTGAGAAGGCTCTCAAGCAGATTTCGCAGATCGTCGGCGTCAACACGACGACGCGCGACAATAACGACATGGTGCTGAGCACCTCTGACGGGACGATCCTCTTCGAGACGATCCCGCGCAAGGTGACGTTCAAGTCTCAGGATGTCTATACCGCGACCATCACCGGCAATTCGGTCTATGTTGACGGTGTGGCACTTCCACGCGGCAGCGGATCGACGACGACGGGGCAGGGAAGCCTTCAGTCTCTCCTCCAGGTCCGCGACGAGATCGCCCCGAATTTCCAGAAGCAGCTCGACGAAGTCGCCCGCGGCCTGGTCTCGCTCTTCAAGGAGCAGAACACGGCAGCCGGCCCGGCCTATGTGCCCGGCCTCTTCACCTGGAGCGGCGGCACGGTCGATACCGGCGCCACCGCGGTTGCCGGCATGGCGGCGACCATCACAGTCAGCAGCCGCGTCATCACCTCGCAAGGCGGCGATCCGATGCGCTTGCGCGATGGCGGCGTCAACGCCACCGGCCTCGTCCTGAACACGTCAGGCGCCAGCGGTTATACGACGGAACTCGATCGTCTCTATACCGCATTGGGCTCCGACATCGATTTCGATCCAGCGGCGGGGACGCCTGTCGGGTTCGACGCCACGACAGGCATCGATTCAAACGTCAGCATCATGGAATTCGCCACAAATTCCCTCGGCTGGCTCGAACAGTACCGTAGCAATGCCACGACGGCAGCGGAAAACACCTCGGCGGCGCTGTCACGCTCTGACGAAGCCTATTCCAACGAGACGGGCGTCAACCTCGACGAGGAGCTGACGCTGCTCCTCGACATAGAGCAGTCCTACAAGGCGGCGACCAAGATCTTGAACGCCGTTGACGAAATGTTGAAGTCATTGCTGGATATTGCGAGTTAAGCCATGAAGAGCTCATTTATTTCAAGTTCGGCCATTCAGAATGCGATGCGGTTGACGATCCGTCAGGCGCAGAACCAGATGACGAAGGCGACGATGGAAGCGACGACGGGAGTCTATGCGGATATCGGTGTCTCGCTCGGCGGCAACGCCGCCAGGAGCGTGGACTTCAGCCGCGAGGTCGACAGGATAGACTCGATCAAATCAAGCAATTCGCTTGTCACCGCGCGCATGGAATCCTCGCAGCTCGGCCTTTCCAAGATGAAGGATGTCGGCGACGGCCTCGTTTCGAAGCTGACGGCGCTCCAGGGCAGCCATGATCCCGGTAGCATCACCGTCGCCATCCAGTCGGCGACCAGCGCCCTGTCCACAATGATGGACACGGCCAATACCATGGTAAACGGCGAATATCTGTTCTCGGGCATCAACACCGATGTGCAGCCGCTGACCGACAAGACGACCGCGACCAGTGCCGCCATCGTCACGGAGTTGAATACTTACGCCGCCGCTCTCGTCCCGCCGAAGGCGGTCAGTGCTCTCACCGGCGCCGAAATGAGCACCTTCATCACCACGAAGGTAGAGCCGATGTTCAGCCAGGCCGCCTGGACCGACCCGACGACCGGCTGGTCGCAGGCATCGAGCCAGAACATGACGAGCCGCATCAGCAACTCCGAGGTGATCGAATCCTCGACCAATGCCAATTCCGAGGGCATGCGTTACTTCGCGCTCGCCTCGGTGATGACCTCGGCGCTGTTGGGCCAGGGCCTCAGCAGCGATGCGATGAGCACGGTGTCCAAACAGGCGATCAGCTATACGACCAAGGCGACCAGCGGCCTCGTGACCCAGGCAAGCCAGCTCGGCCTTTCCCAGGAGCGCGTCAAGAAGTCCAACGACGCCCTCGACGCCCAGTCCAACATCATCAAGAACAAGCTCGTCGACCTCCAGGGCGTCGATCCCTATGAAGCCTCGACCCTCGTCAAGACTTTGGAAACGCAGCTTGAAACCGCTTACACGATCGTCTCGAAGATCCAGCAGTTGAGTCTTGTAAACTACCTTTGATGAGCAAAGGCGCGCAATAAAGAAGGATGCATGAATGTATCAGTTCTCATATGCCGAAGTCATGCAGGACTCGGTAGCCGACGCGAAAGAGCGGGAATGGCAGGTTCTTGACCGGTCCATAGACTTGCTGGCGGCGGCGCGCGAAAAGGAAAAATACGGCCGGGAAGCCATTGAAGCCCTGTTTTATACACGCCGGGTCTGGATCAGCTTCATCGAGGATCTCAAACATCCCGACAACCAGCTGGAGATCGGGCTCAGGGCCAACCTCATCTCGATCGCGATCTGGATATTGAAGGAATGCGACAGGATCAGAAAACGTCAGTCTAATAACTACCAGGGCATCATCGACGTTACCACCATCATCAGGGATGGACTTAAATGAAAAGTACACTTCGCATTTCTCTGAAAGCCGGAGAAAGAATCTTCATCAACGGCGCCGTCCTGCGCGTCGACCGCAAGGTCGCGCTGGAATTCCTGAATGATGTGACGTTCCTTCTCGAAAACCACGTCCTCCAGCCGGAGGGCGCCACGACGCCGCTGCGTCAGCTCTATTTCATCGCGCAGATGATCCTCATCAATCCAGAGGGCAAGGACCACTCGACGGCGTTGTTCCGCAAGTCGATCACCATGCTGCTCACCTGCTTCAAGAACGAAGAGATCCTCGCCGAACTGAAGCGCATCGATGCGCTCGTCTCGACTGGTCGCGCCTTCGATGCACTCAAGGCGATCCGCGGCCTCTACGCGATCGAAGACAATATCCTCAACAACCACGAAATGCCGCCGACGATGGTCGAGCAGATTCGCAGGGAGATTGCACCATGGCGGTAGATGCAACATCAAGCGTGGCCAACACGAGTTCGACGAGTACGACGAACACGGCCCAGCAGAAGGCGACGCTGAACTACGACAATTTCCTTCAACTGCTCATCGCGCAGATGAAGAACCAGGATCCGACCGATCCGGTCGACGCCAGCGAACAGATGTCGCAGCTGGCGAGCTTCTCGCAGGTCGAGCAGACGATCCAGACCAACACCAAGCTGGACACGCTGCTCGCCAGTTCGAGCCTCACCCAGGCCAGCAGCTACGTCGGCAAATACATGGAAAGCGCCGACGGCACCGTCAAAGGCACCATCGAATCCGTCAAGGTTTATTCCGACGGAATCATTGCGACGACCACGGATGGCGGTAATATACTCGTGCAGGCGGGAATCACCGTTGCCGACAAGGCGCCGACGACGTCGACCGATACCTGATACCCACGGCGCCGGTGCGCCGCATAGCTCGGGTGATACCAATCAATGGCGGTCCGGCCACGGCGGGGCTGCTTCAAGGCGATATGAGGTTGCCTTCGGATGAATGAAGCTGATGCATTGGATCTGTTCCAGGCGGCGATCTGGACCGTGTTGATTGCTGCCGGTCCCGCCGTCATCGCCGCGATGGTGGTAGGTCTCGTCATTGCCTTGATCCAGGCGCTGACCCAGGTGCAGGAAGCGACACTGACTTTCGTGCCGAAGATCGTCGCGGTGCTGATCACGGTCGGTGTCACCGCGCCGTTCGTCGGTTCGCAGATCTCGATTTTCACCAATCTGGTCTTCTCGCGCATCCAGTCCGGCTTCTAGAGCAATTCCAGCAAAAGTGCACAGCGGTTTTGCTAGCCAAAGCGCGAAGGGCTTTTGCCGGGGGATTGCGTAGAAACAAAAGGTTAGAGCGGTTCTACGCTTCCATAAAATCTGAACCGCTCTGAGCCACCTTCGCGCAAGCTTCGCCATTTAACTCTCGATCCGAATTGGGCGGACCGCATGTCCGCCTCCTCTCATGAAGAGACGGAATCGTCATGGCGCAACCACCTGCACTCCCCCTTCCGAAAGTCGCCCCGAACCTGCGCGATGTCGGTTTTGCCCTCGGCATCATCGTTATCATCTGCATCCTCTTCCTGCCGATCCCGCCATTCTTGATCGACATGGGACTGGCCTTCTCGATCGCCCTCTCGGTGCTGATCCTGATGGTCGCGTTGTGGATCCAGAAACCGCTCGATTTCTCGTCTTTTCCGACCATTCTTCTGATCGCGACGATGACGCGGCTGGCGTTGAACATCGCGACGACCCGCGTCATTCTTTCGCATGGTCATGAGGGCCACGATGCGGCGGGCGGTGTCATCGCGGGTTTCGCAAGCCTGGTGATGTCCGGTGACTTCGTCATTGGTCTGATCGTCTTCCTGATCCTCATCACCATCAACTTCATCGTCATCACCAAGGGTGCTACGCGTATCGCCGAAGTCGGCGCGCGTTTCACCCTGGATGCCATCCCCGGCAAGCAGATGTCGATCGACGCCGATCTATCGGCCGGCATTATCGACGAGAGGGAAGCCCAGCGCCGGCGCAAGGAGCTCGAGGAGGAAAGCTCCTTCTTCGGGGCGATGGACGGTGCGTCGAAATTCGTGCGCGGCGATGCCGTCGCCGGCCTGATCATCACCTGCATCAACATCTTCGGCGGCATCATCATCGGCTATTTCCGCCACGGCATGCCGATCGGCGAAGCGGCCGACGTTTTCGTCAAGCTCTCCGTCGGCGACGGCCTCGTCGCACAGATGCCGGCTCTCATCGTCTCGCTCGCGGCCGGCCTTCTCGTCTCGCGCGGCGGCACCACCGGCTCCACCGACCAGGCGGTCGTCAATCAGCTGAGCGGTTATCCCCGTGCGCTTTCCGTCTCGGCGGTGCTGATGTTCATCCTGGCCCTGATGCCGGGCCTGCCGTTCGTCCCCTTCGTATCCCTCGGCGGTCTTCTGGCCTTCGGTGCCTGGTTCATCCCACGTCAGGTCGAGGCAGAGAACATGCTTCGCCGCGAGCAGGAAGAAAAAAAGGTCGTCCAGAGCAAGGAACTGGAAAAGGATTCGGTCAAGGCAGTGCTGCGCACCTCCGAAATCGAGCTCGCACTCGGCAAGATGGTCTCGACGCGCCTGCTCGGCGCCCACCAGGAGCTGGCCTTCCGCGTCGGCAAGATGCGCAAGAAGTTCGCCACGCAATACGGCTTCGTCGTGCCCGAGATCAAGGTCACCGACGATATCGCCATCGCCGAGAAGTCCTACCAGATCCGTATCCACGGCACGACGGTCGCCTCCAACCTACTGCGCGTCGGCGAAGTCCTCGTCGTGACCGGCGCCGGCCGCCGGCCGAGCATTCCCGGCGACGAAATCCGCGAACCCGCTTTCGGCATGCCTGCCGTCTCGATCCTCGAAAACTTCGCCGACGATCTGAAACGCGAGGGCTTCCAGCCGATCGACAACGTCTCCGTCGTGCTCACCCATATGAGCGAGGTGATCCGCAACAACCTGCCGCAGCTGCTGTCCTACAAGGACGTCAAGGTGCTGATCGATCGGCTCGATCCCGAATACAAGAAGCTCGCCGACGAGATCTGCTCGTCGCACATGTCCTATTCCGGCCTGCAGGCGGTGCTCAAGCTGCTGCTTGCCGAACGTGTCTCGATCCGCAACCTGCACCTCATCCTTGAAGCGGTGGCCGAGCTCGCCCCGCATGTCAGGAAGACCGAGCAGATTGTCGAGCATGTCCGCATCCGCATGGCCCAGCAGCTTTGCGGCGACTTGGCCGACAACGGCGTGCTGCGCGTGCTGCGGCTGGGCAGCAAATGGGATCTCGCTTTCCACCAGGCGCTGAAGCGCGACGCCAAGGGCGAGGTGATCGAATTCGACATCGATCCGCGCAGCCTGGAGGAGTTCAGCGAGCAGGCCACCAAAGTTATCCGTGAGTTCATGGATCGCGGCCTGCCATTCGCACTTGTCACGTCGCCGGAAACACGCTCCTATGTGCGCATGATCATCGAGAGGCTGTTCGCCACGCTCCCGGTCCTGTCGCATGTCGAACTGGCCAAGGGCATCGAGATAAAGATTTTGGGCTCTATTTCATGATAACAGACCCGCAAGGGACCGTTCTCGCGCTGTTTCTGGTTTTCTGCCGGATCGGTGGCTGTGTGCTGGCTCTTCCGGGTTTTTCCTCGGCGCGCGTGCCCGATCAGCTGCGCGTCTTCATTGCGGGGGCGCTGTCGATCGCCGTCATGCCGTTGCTCTGGGATACCGTCTATCCGGCCGTTCACACCGGTGCCGGAACCTATATCGGCCTGATCTTCAGCGAATCGCTGATCGGCGTGATGTATGGCATGCTGGCGAGGATCTACACGCTCGGCATGCAGTTCGCCGCGACGATCATCGCCATGATGGTCGGCTACACCCAGCCGGGTTCCGCCGACATCCTCGAAGACACGCCGGAGACCAGCCTTTCCGGCTTCATTACCTTTGCCGGCATGATGATTCTCTTCATTATGGATTTCCATCACATCGTCTTCCGCGCGCTGATCGATTCCTACACGACCATGCCCTTCGGCGGCTTGATGCAGATGCGCG
This sequence comes from Rhizobium leguminosarum bv. trifolii WSM1325, assembly GCA_000023185.1. NCBI lineage: Bacteria > Pseudomonadati > Pseudomonadota > Alphaproteobacteria > Hyphomicrobiales > Rhizobiaceae > Rhizobium > Rhizobium leguminosarum. The sequence goes on from CP001622.1 coordinate 387,188, forward strand.
CGACGCTGATCTCCTTTACCGACACGCTGGAGCAGACCACCTACATCATGCTGCGGCTGTCGAGCCCGTTTTTGATCTACGGCCTGATCTTCAACGTCTCGATCGGTTTCATCAACAAGCTGGCGCCGCAGATCCCGGTCTACTTCATCTCCACGCCCTATCTGCTGATGGGCGGGCTCTTCCTGATCTATTTCTCGATTGCGGCGATGGTCAGCCAGTTCGGCCAGTCCTTCGGCTCGATCTATATCGGGCGATGAGGCTGATATGATCGAAAAGAAGCGCTCCCAGAAGCTCAAGCGGCTGCTCTCGGTGCAGCGGCATATCGAAAGAATGGCCGAGAACGACCTGGCCGAAACCAGCCGCCAGCGTGTCGAGGTCAATGTGGCGATGGACGACGTCATCCTCGCGCTCGGCTCGATGGACCCCGTCCACCACGCCTTCTCGCAGAATTACGCCGACCGATTCGGCAGGCTCACCATCAAGGACCAGCAGCTGACCGGCATGCATCAGATCCACGAGATGCGGCTGACGCGCGAGCGCGCCAAGGGCGACCGCCTCGAAGAGGGCATGCAGGAAGCCCTCGAGGCCGAGCGCCGCGAGGCAGATGACAACGCCGTCTACGATGTCATCGATCAGCAATTCGCAACGCCAGCCTCCAGCAAGCTTCAAAAACCATAGTCGTTACGATCTTAAATTCAGAGGATTGTAACGTGGCTATTTCGCCCCCCAGTGATCTGGTCCTGGACGTTGTCAAAGCTGCCGACCCCATGGAGCTTCAGGCAGCCCAGGAAAAGTTGAAGGCAAATCGTGCGGCCTTTGCCGCAACGAGCCTCGCCGAGAATGGCAAGGGCTTCTCCAATACGGTCGACGTTCTCGATCAAGTCGGCCACAAGAGTGGCCTCAACAACATTCAGAACCGCACCAAGGCCGAGGAAGCTCCGGAAAGCTACCGGAAGTTCGAGGCCATGGTCCTGCAGAATTTCGTCAAGTCCATGCTGCCGAGCGAAAGCGAAGACGTCTACGGCAAGGGTGCGACCGGCGATATCTGGAAAGGCATGATGGCCGAACAGCTCGGCAACGTCATGGCCAAGGGAGACGGCATCGGCATTGCCAAGCAGATGTACAGCGAGCAGCTGCGCCGGCAGGAAGGTAAGATCGTCAATGCCTCCACCGACGACGATGACCGCAACACCGCGCTCAGCATGATCGACGACTTCCAGCGCAAGACCTTTGGCACGCCGACGGCCGAAGCCAAGACCGATAGAACAGGATGATTTTAGGCCCGTTGGCCTGAAATCTGAATCCTGTTCTCAATTAAAGAGTTAGAGCGTGATGCCGTCCGAAAACCGCGCACACTTTTCGGCATCATGCTCTAAGCGACGCATAACCGAGGGTACAATGGAAATAGTTTCGAACGAATACAGGATCAAATCCGTTCTCGGACGCCTCGAAATGATCATCGATAATGAGAACACCCGGATCGGCAACGATCCGCAGTTCGATCTCAAGGTCTCCAATGCGCATAAGAGCCGCTGCCTCTACGAGCTGTCGACGCTTTTCCGCGACACCGATCCGGCCGAGCTTGCCGCTGCCCATCTCGATCAGTTGCACGGCTTGAAGAAGAAACTGGTTCTCAATGCCCGTCGCGTCGAGGCGCATCTCGAAGCGGTTCGCGCCGTCGCCGACCTCCTGAAGAACGCGGTTCAGGACGCCGATGCCGACGGCACCTATTCCCAGGAACAATTCGCCGCGCGTGGAAACTGATGATCAAGCTCGTCCTCACCGGTGTCTGGGTTTGCGCCATCACCTTGGCATCGGTCTATTTCTCGGTGTACCTGGCGACCGCGCCGGCGCCCGCAGCAACGGATTCCAAGCAGAGCGCTCTTGAACTGGTGAAGGGCGAAACGATCACGGTGCCGATCATCGGCAACGGTGCGATCACCGGTTACTTCCTCGGCCGCGTTTCGTTCATGATGAACAAGGACATGCTGAAAGGCGTGACGTTGCCGCTGAGCGAGATGACGACGGACGAGCTTTTCAGTCTGCTCGTCGGCAATAAGATGGTCGATATCGCCCACATCAAATCCTTCGATCCGAAGGCCTTCCGCGAGGAGATCAAGAAGGGCATGAACGAGCGCCTCGGCGGCGAATACGTCGCCGACGTGATGCTGGAGCAGCTCGACTATCTCTCCAAGGAAGAGGTCAAGGAAAGCTCCGCCGGTCAGCCGAAGAAGGTGGGCAAACCCGTCAAGATCGTCGAGACCGCACCGGCCGCCGAAGCACCGGCGCCAGCTGCCCACTAAACATCATCTGATCATCGACGACAAACGGCGCCCGAGGGCGCCGTTTGTCGTTGGCGCGCGTGGTTAATAATCCACTTATGCGAGCATGGAAATTCAAGGAATTTTCCTAAGGGTTGTTTGAAACCGTCCTGTTATATCAGGTGTCACAGCTTGGCATGCGCCGCTTATCCGAGATCGGAGCGACGCCGTCCCGGCGGGACGCGACCGGTCCTTTCGAGACCTCCGGTGCGGAAATATAGGCTTGTTTTCCGGGATGTCGGGCGCATGCAGCACCCTCGGCAGGAGGTAGGAATGAATCTGATTGCAAACTTCGCGGTGCTCGCATCGCGGCGGACGATCTTCGATCTGCCGGTCTGCGATCTCGGCTGGGACGATGCCCTCGTTTTCATCAACGAGCTGGCCTCTATTCCCGTCGGCCAGACCGTGGTTTGCTTCGTCAACGCCCACAACATGCTGACCGCGCTGCGCGACGACGAGTATTACCGGATCATGTCGCACAATCTGGTGCTGCCTGATGGTATCGGCCTCAACATCGCATCGCAGATCGCCCATGGTTCGCCGTTTCCCGCCAATCTGAACGGCACCGATTTCGTGCCGGCCTTCCTCACCTTCATGGAGGCCCCGCGCCGCATCGGCCTCATCGGCGGTGAGCGTTCGGTCGTCGAGGCAGCGGCGGAAAATTTCCGCAGGCACACGCCCTGGCACGAATTCGTCGTCGTTTCCGACGGTTACTTCGACAAGGTCGATCCCACAGATGTCATCGAGGAACTCGAGCGCCAGAAGGTCGATATCCTGATCGTCGGTATGGGGACGCCGCTGCAGGAAAAATGGGTTCACGATCATATTCGCGCCGATCATGCACGCCTGGTGCTGACGGTGGGCGCTCTCTTCGACTTTGTCTCCGGCGCCGTCCCACGCGCGCCGAGGACGGTGCGGATGATGCGCCTGGAATGGGCCTATCGCCTGCTGCAGGAGCCGACGCGCCTCTGGCGCCGTTACATCATCGGCATCCCGGTGTTTCTCTTCCATGTCCTGCGCTACCGCTTCCGCCGGCGCGAAAGGATCCTCAGCCATCCGGAAGAGCACGGCAGCGCGCTGCAGCCGCGGTCGGATCATAAGAAGGCGAGCTGACCTTATAGCGCCGCGCGTCTAACAAGACGCGCGGCTTAGCAATTTTTGCCCGCTGCGGTTAACCATTTCTTTGCCATGAATATTTAGAGTGGCTTAATCATCTGTATCCGTGCGGATGAGCGAACTCGGCCATCATGTGCATGAGATGTGGCGCAAATGTACGATATCAGGGCCAGAAACAACTTCCAGGATCGCGTAGCCGCAGGGCCGCGCCACGATGACGATTCCTATGGGGCACCCCGGTCTCGCCAGCCTGATATCGCGCCGCCCGAGGCCGAATTGCTGCGCGCCATCGGCCGGGTGCTGGAGGAGCAGCGCGCCAGGGCGGCGCGCACCGCACCGCTGGTCGACCGCATCGAAACCATCCTCGGCAACCGCCTCCGGGCCGCCAACGACGTCGGCCATCTGCTTCTTCAGCAGCCGGCGGGCGACGAAGAGCTGAGCGTTCCGGCCGACGAGCCGATGATCTCACCCGAACCGTTGGCAGCGGTCCGTGAAGAACCCGCGGCGGCCCGGTCGGTCGCACCGCGCCGCCGCGTGGGCGGCATTGGTCTTGTGATGATGGTGGCCGCCGCGACGATCGTCGGCGCGGGCTTGCCGGCGCAGATGCCGGCTTCGCCGGCCCTCTACCGTGCCGAGGCGACGCTTGCGGTGAAGAGCGATGCCGCAAGCCGCGCTGCCTTCACCCAGGCCGCGGCGAAAGGGCTGCTGTCGGCGCGGGTGGTTGCTTCGACGGTGGCCGCCCTGAAACTCGATCACGACCCCGAATTTGCCGGCGCCAGTGCCAATGCGCTCGGCGTCGCGCTCGATCTCCTCTCGGCGACCGGCGCTGCTGCCGATCCGGCCTCGCGCGCCGAGGCGACGCTGAAACATGCGGTCGAGATACTGCCCGATGCCGCCGCCGGCACCATCCTCGTCAGGGCGACGACCGGTAATAGCGGCAAATCCATGCGCATCGCCGCAAAGCTTGCCGAAGCGGTGTCCGCAGCAGACGGACCCGGCGGCAACGTCGAGACCGATACCGCCTTGCGCAAAACCTATGACGAGGTGAAAGTGGAGCTTGCCGCCTTCACGGCGAAGAGCGGCGAGGGCAACGTCAAGGTGGCGATCGATCTTCGCCGCCAGATCGACCAGCTCGATGCCGATCTGAAAGCGGCCGACCAGAACATCCTTGCCGCCAAGGCGCAGACCGACCGGCTCAAAGCCGCAAAACTTGCCGAAGTGCTCGACGGTTCGCTCCCCTCCGATATGCTTTCGCCGGCGCTGCAGGACTGGCGTGACAAATATGCCGTCGCCAAAACGACGCTTGCGCAGCTTTCGGCCGAGCTCGGCCCGCGCCATCCGCGCCTCTTGCAGCAGCAGGCCGAAACCGACGGTCTGAAGGAGAATATGGGCAAGGAGCTGACCCGTCTTGCCCAGACTGCCAACCTCGCCGCCAAAGCCGCCGTCGATGCGCGCAAGGGCCTGAACGATCGCCGCAACACGCTGATCGCCCAGAGCCGGGACACCGGCGTCGATTTGTCACGCCTGACCGAGCTCAGCGAAAAGGCGAATGCCGCCCGCTCGCGCCTCGAAGAGGCGACGTCCACAGCGGTGGAAACGGCCGCCGACGGTCGTATCGTTCTCCTGAAGCCAGCATTGGCAACCGCAGTATCGGGAAGCGATGGCCTGACCGGCCGCTCGCTGGCCGGTGCCGCAGCGGGCCTTGCGATAGGCCTTGCCGCGGCTTTCTTGCTCCGGCTGCGGAGGCCCGTCGCCGATCCCGCAAGGGAAAAAATGCCAGTACTTCGGCCGCAGGCCGCACTGCCGTCGATGCCCGCGCAGGCCCCCGCACCGGTCGACGAGATGGAGCTGCTGCGCTCCGAGATCTCCGGCCTGCGCGACCGGCTTCGTGTTCATGCGCTCGAAGCGCGGCAGCCGCTACGCTGAAAACATTTCCTTGCAAGCTTGCTATTGCCTTGCCGCTTTCGGACAGGATAGGGCGTTAGCGGGCAATTGACGCTCGCCGAATATCCATAGATTGACGCGAAACAGGGCGGAGAGACGCGTGACGACAGTAATCGACGGAAAGAACGTAGCTGCATCGGTCATTCAGACGGTCAAGAGTGCGACGGCGGCGCTGGAAAAGAGCAGCGGCGTCACCACCGGTCTTGCGGTTGTCATCGTTGGCGACGATCCGGCAAGCCACGCCTATGTCGGCTCCAAGGGCCGCATGGCCAAGGAGTGCGGCTTCAAGTCCGTTCAGCACACGCTGCCGGCCGAGACGAAGCAGGAGGATCTGGCAGCCCTCGTCGCCAGCCTCAACGCCGATCCGTCGATCCACGGCATTCTGGTGCAGCTGCCCCTGCCGAAGCCGCTCGACAGCGAGGCGATCATCCAGTCGATCCTGCCGGAAAAGGATGTCGACGGTCTGAGCGTCGTCAATGCCGGCAAGCTCGCCACCGGCGATCTGAAGACCGGACTTGTCTCCTGCACCCCGGCCGGCGCCATGGTCTTCGTCCGCCGCACCCATGGCGAGGATCTCTCCGGCCTCAACGCCGTCGTCATCGGTCGCTCCAACCTGTTCGGCAAGCCGATGGCGCAATTGCTGCTCAACGCCAATGCGACGGTGACGATCGCTCATTCCAGGACCAAGAATCTCGCCGAGGTCTGCCGCAACGCCGATATCCTGGTGGCCGCCGTCGGCCGGCCGGAGATGGTCAGGGCCGATTGGGTCAAGCCCGGTGCGACGGTCATCGACGTCGGCATCAATCGGGTGGCAGCCCCCGAAAGAGGCGAGGGCAAGACCCGGCTCGTCGGTGACGTCGCCTTCGAGGAGGTTTCGGCGGTCGCCAGCACCATAACCCCGGTTCCCGGCGGCGTCGGGCCGATGACCATTGCCATGCTGATGGCCAATACGGTCATTGCCGCCCATCGCACCGCAGGGCAGACACCGCCGCAGTTTTGATTAGAGCATGATGCCGAAAAGTGTGAGCGGTTTTCGGACGACATCCTGTTCTAGGCCTGGGGAACAGGACCGGTCGAGGCCCTGACGATCAGCTCGGTCTTCCAGAGCTCCTGGTCGGGGAAGGGGCCCGCCTGCTTTACCGTGCCGATCAGCCGCTGCGCGATGCGAACGCCCGCCGCCCGCAGTGAAGAGCGGGTCGTCGTCAGCGGCACGGAAAAGCTTTCCGGTTTCAGCAGCGGCAGTACGTCGTCATGGGCGATCAGCGAGATATCCTCGCCGAGCCGCAATCCGGCCTGGTTGACCGCGCGGATCGCGCCGAGCGCCAGCACCGTGCTGGAGCAGAGGATCGCCGTCGGTCGCTCCGGCAATTGCAGGAAGTGTTCCATTGCCAGCAGGCCTTGTTCGTCCGTCATCAGCGCGTGGCTCATGCAACCCTCCTCGAGCGCAAGCCCGCGCTCGGCAAGGGCGGCGACGACACCGTTCTTCCTGCGGATGGCGAAATCGAGATGCATCGGTCCGTTCATCAGCGCAAAGCGCGTATGGCCGAGCTGTAGCAAGAGCCGCGTCGCGTCGTAGAAGGCGCCTTCATTGTCGATGTCGAGATAGGGATAGTCCGGCTCCGAACCGAAGGACCGGCCGTGCACGACATAGGGCATCGAGAGCGATTTCAACATGGCGAGCCGTGGATCGTGGCCGCGCATATAGGCGACGAACAGGGCATCGACATTGCCGCTGATCGCAAGGCGGCGCAGCGCCGCCACCTCGTCATCCGGGTCGGCCGGCATGATCACGAAGTGGAAGTCGTGGCGCACGGCCTCTTCGCCCAGCCCTGCCAGGAATTCGCCGAAATGAACGTCGGACTGGTGGCCGGGCGCCGTCGGCATGACGAGGCCGATCGAGCCTGCCTTGCCGGTCGCAAGCCGTTGCGCCGCCTTGTTCGGGCGGTACCCGGTTTCCTTGACAGCCTGAAGCACGCGCTCCCGGGTCGCCTCGTTGACCTCGGGATAGCCGTTGAGCGCTCGGCTCACCGTCGTCTGAGACAGCCCCAGCAATTCCGATAGCTGTTTGAGATTCACCTGCTATGCTTCCTCCCGGCCCGCCCGTCAGCCGTCTTGAAAAGGCCTGCCGCCTCCCAGTGGCATCCAAAGCGCTTTCAATTATGTATCATCTGGCGCGCTTGACTCAAGAAAAATCGCTCCATAGTTCCCGATAGGTGCTGTTGCGCCGCGATATGCCCCGATATCTGGCGTGTTTGCAGCGGGTTTTCGCGAATTAACTTGACTTCATTCCACCGAAAGTGGAATGAGTTGGGTGTCAAAGCGCTTTGAAATTTCTTTATTGAGGGAATTCGGCGCGGTTGGGATTGTGATGGGAGGTTGATCACATGAAAAAGTCATTTTTGATGGGCGTTGCCGTGGCAGCGCTTTTTGCCGGTGCTGCGTCCGCGGCCGATTTGAAATTTGCCCCGGGGCAGGATTCCAAGTTCAACTGGAAGAGCTATGACGAGTTCAAGGCTGCGCATGCCGATCTGAAGGGTCAGCCGCTGACGATCTTCGGGCCGTGGCGCGGCGAGGACGAGGCGTTCTTCATGAGCGTGCTTGCCTATTTCACCGAAGCCACCGGCATCGATGCCAAATACTCGTCTTCCGAAAACTACGAACAGCAGATCGTTATCGACACGCAGGCGGGCTCGCCGCCGAACATTGCCGTTCTGCCGCAGCCCGGCCTCCTGGCCGATCTCGCCAGCAAGGGCTTCCTGACGCCGCTCGGCGATGACAACTCCAAGTGGATCAAGGACAATTACGGCGCCGGCGACAGCTGGGTCGGTTACGGTACCTACAAGGGCAAGGACGGCAAGGAAGCCTTCTACGCCTTCCCGTATAAGGCCGACGTAAAATCGCTGGTCTGGTACGTGCCGGAGAATTTCGAGGAAGCCGGTTACAAGATCCCGACGACCATGGAAGAACTGCATGCCCTGACCGACCAGATCGTCAAGGACGGCGGCGTTCCCTGGTGCATCGGACTCGGTTCCGGCGGCGCCACCGGCTGGCCGGCGACCGACTGGGTCGAGGACATCATGCTGCGCATGCAGCCGCCGGAAGCCTACGACAAGTGGACGACCAACGAGCTGAAGTTCACCGATCCGGCGGTCGTTGCCGCGATCGACGAGTTTGGCAAGTTCGCCAAGAACGCGAAATACGTCGATGGCGGCGTCGCAGCCGTGGCCTCGACCGATTTCCGCGACAGCCCGAAGGGCCTCTTCGCGGTTCCGCCGAAGTGCTACATGCACCATCAGGCCTCGTTCATCCCGTCCTTCTTCCCTGAAGGCACGAAGCTCGGTCAGGATGCCGACTTCTTCTACATGCCGACCTTTGCGTCGCATCCCGAACTCGGCAAGCCGGTTCTCGGCGCCGGCACGCTCGTCTCGATCGCCAAGGACTCGAAGACGGCCCGCGCCTTCATCGACTTCCTGAAGACCCCGATCGCCCATGAGGTCTGGATGGCGCAGTCGAGCTTCCTGACGCCGTATAAGGGCGTCAGCACCGAGGCCTATGCCAACCCGCAGATGAAGAAGGAAGGCGATATCCTGACCTCGGCCACCACCTTCCGCTTCGACGGTTCCGACCTGATGCCGGGCAAGATCGGCGCCGGCGCCTTCTGGACTGGCATGGTCGATTTCGTCGGCGGCAAGTCCGCTGAAGAGGCCGCTGGCGAAATCCAGAGCGCCTGGGACGGCATCAAGTAATCTTTCAAAATTATGCCGCCGGCTTGCCGGCGGTATGGGCTTGCATGACTGGCCGGGCTCGCAAAGAGCCCGGCCATCGCAGGATATATTGTGATTAGGCTATACAAATAGATTGACGGTGACCGGCGTTGACCCGTCAGAATAAAAGCCGGTCGGAATAAGATCAGGGGAAGCAGGGGAGGGACGAAATGCTGTCGCAGATAGTGTCCGCTTTGGGCGTCGTGGTCGGAGCCGTTATCGCATGCTCGGCCTATTTCTATTTTTCGAACAAGATCCTGGATCTCGCTCTGCCGGTGAAGGATGGTGACATCCGCGCCGCATCGCGCAATCTCAACCGGCGTGCACTCGTCCGGCCGTGGTTGTTCATCGGCCCGGCGCTCTTCCTGCTCGTCGTCTATCTCGTCTATCCCGTCGTTGCGACCTTCATCCTCTCCTTCTACGACCGTGCCGGCCTGCAGTTCGTCGGCCTCGCCAACTACAAATGGGCGCTCGGCGACCGCGAATTCCGCCAGTCGATCTTCAACAACATCCTCTGGCTCGCCGTCGTGCCGGCCGCCTGCACCTTCTTCGGCCTCGTCATCGCCGTGATGACCGATCGCATCTGGTGGGGCAATATCGCCAAGAGCATCGTCTTCATGCCGATGGCGATCTCCTTCGTCGGCGCCTCGGTCATCTGGAAATTCATCTATGAATATCGCGGCGGCAACGACGTCCAGATCGGCCTGCTGAACGCTATCGTCCAGACCTTCGGTGGTACGCCGGAGGTGTGGATCTCCATTCCCTTCTGGAACAACTTCTTCTTGATGATCATTCTGATCTGGATCCAGACCGGTTTCGCCATGGTCATCCTGTCGGCCGCCCTTCGCGGCATCCCCGAGGAGACGATCGAAGCCGCCGTGATCGACGGCGCCAATGGCTGGCAGATCTTCTGGCGCATCATGGTGCCGCAGGTCTGGGGTTCCATCGCCGTCGTCTGGACGACGATCACCATCCTCGTCCTCAAGGTCTTCGACATTGTGCTGACCATGACCAACGGCCAGTGGCAGACGATGGTGCTGGCGAACCTGATGTTCGACTGGATGTTCCGCGGCGGCGGCGATTCCGGCCGAAGTGCGGTCATCGCCATCATCATCATGCTCGCTGTCACGCCGATCATGGTCTGGAACGTGCGCCGCGCCAATCGCGAATTGAAGGGCCACTGAGATGACCGCTATCGGAAGCTACTTCAAGATCGGCCCCGCCCGGCTCTTCGTTCACGCAGCCGTTCTGTTGATCGTCATCATCTGGTTGATCCCGACGCTCGGCATCTTCGTCAGCGCGCTGCGCGACAAGGACCAGATCGTCGTCTCCGGCTGGTGGACGGCCTTCGTCGGCTCGACCCAGACGGCCGCGGTCCGCCTTGGTACACCCGACCAGCAAAAGCAGGAGGGTGCCACCTACGTCATCTCGGGCAATGTGCTGGAAGGCCAGACCGGCCGCGCGGTGAAGGCCTTCGGCAACCGCATACAGCAGCCGGCCGCCTTCAAGGCCGGTGAGACCGCCGATCTCGGCGACGGTGAAACCCTGCAGATCAACAGCGACGGCAGCTACCGCTATGTGAAGAACGCCGCCTTTTCGCCCGACCAACGCCCGAAGCGCATCTATGCATCCGTCTCGGCGCCGCCGGAATTCACGATGCAGAACTACAACACGGTTCTGACCGGCGAGGGCATCGGCCAATCCTTCATCAACTCGCTGACCGTGACGATCCCGGCGACGATCATCCCAATCCTGATTGCCGCTTTCGCCGCCTATGCCCTGAGCTGGATGGAGTTTCCCGGCCGCGGGCTGCTGATCGCGCTCGTCGTCGGCCTCATCGTCGTGCCGCTGCAGATGTCCCTGATCCCGCTGCTGCGCCTCTATAACGAGATCGGCAACATGCTCGGCCAGCCGTCCAAGACCTATCCCGGCATCTGGCTGGCTCATACCGCTTTCGGCATGCCGCTCGCCATCTATCTCTTGCGGGCCTATATCGCCGGCCTGCCGAAGGAGATCATCGAATCCGCCCGCGTCGACGGCGCGAGCGATTTCGAGATCTTCGTCCGCATCGTTTTGCCTCTGTCCTTCCCGGCACTCGCCTCCTTCGCCATCTTCCAGTTCCTGTGGGTGTGGAACGACCTGCTCGTCGCCATGGTCTTCCTCGGCACCGACAAGGACCACATCGTGCTGACCGGCAGCCTGAACGCGCTGCTCGGCTCGCGCGGCGGCAATTGGGAGATTTTGACGGCGTCAGCCTTCGTCACTATCATCGTGCCGCTGCTCGTCTTCTTCGGGCTTCAGCGTTACCTGGTGCGCGGTCTGCTGGCGGGTTCGGTCAAGGGAGGCTGACCATTCCAAACGTGACTTCAAACAGGATATTCCATGAACGTGGCTTCCCAATCGATCTCGACCCCTGACAAAGACTGGTGGCGCGGCGCGGTGATCTACCAGATCTACCCGCGCTCCTACCAGGATTCGAACGGTGACGGCATCGGCGACCTGAAGGGCATCACCGCTCGCCTGCCGCATGTGGCAAACCTTGGCGTCGATGCGATCTGGATCTCGCCCTTCTTCACCTCGCCGATGCGCGATTTCGGTTATGACGTTTCCGACTACGAGAATGTCGATTCGATCTTCGGCACGCTGGTGGATTTCGACACGATGATCGCCGAGGCTCATCGCCTCGGCATCCGCGTGATGATCGACCTCGTCATCTCCCATAGCTCGGATCAGCATCCCTGGTTCGCGCAGAGCCGCTCCAGCAAGACCAACGCCAAGGCCGACTGGTATGTCTGGGCCGACGCCAAGCCGGACGGTACGCCGCCGAACAACTGGCTGTCGATCTTCGGCGGCTCGGCATGGGCGTGGGATCCGACGCGCATGCAATATTACCTTCACAATTTCCTGACCTCGCAGCCGGACATGAACCTGCATAATCCTGAGGTGCAGGACCGTCTGCTCGACGTCGTGCGCTTCTGGCTCAATCGCGGCGTCGACGGCTTCCGCCTCGACACCATCAATTTCTATTTCCATGACACGCAGCTGCGCGACAATCCGGCGCTTGCCCCCGAGCGCCGCAACGCTTCGACGGCGCCGGCGGTCAATCCCTATAATTTTCAGGAGCATCTCTACGACAAGAACCGCCCGGAGAACCTTGCCTTCCTGAAGCGCTTCCGCGCCGTTCTCGAGGAATTCCCGGCAATCGCCGCCGTCGGCGAAGTCGGCGACAGCCAGCGCGGCCTTGAAATCGTCGGCGAATACACCTCCGGCAATGACAAGATGCACATGTGCTATGCCTTTGAGTTCCTGGCGCCCGATCCGCTGACGCCGGAGCGCGTCGAGGAGGTGATGCAGGATTTCGAAGCTGCCGCACCCGATGGCTGGGCCTGCTGGGCCTTCTCCAATCACGACGTCATGCGCCATGTCAGCCGCTGGGGCGGGCTGGTCGCCGATCACGACGCCTTTGCCAAGCTTTATGCCTCGTTGCTGATGACGCTGCGCGGCTCCGTCTGCCTCTATCAGGGCGAGGAGCTGGCGCTGACCGAGGCCGATCTCGCCTATCAGGATCTGCAGGACCCCTATGGCATCCAGTTCTGGCCGGAATTCAAGGGCCGCGATGGCTGCCGCACGCCGATGGTCTGGGACAGCCAGGTCGCCCAGGGCGGCTTCTCGACGGTCAAGCCCTGGCTGCCGGTGCCGGTCGAGCATATCCTGCGTGCCGTCAGCGTCCAGCTGGGCGACGAGGCTTCCGTGCTGGAGCACTATCGCCGCTTCATCGCTTTCCGCAAGCTGCATCCGGCTTTTGCCAAGGGCGAGATCGAATTCGAGGAACAACAGGCCGATAGCCTGGTCTTCACCCGTGAATACGGCAACGAGAAGCTGCTTTGCATCTTCAACATGAGCCCGGCCGAGGCCGCCGTCATTCTGCCTGCGGGAGAATGGCAGGCATTGACGGGCCACGGCTTTACCAGCAACAACTATGGCGACAAGATCGATATTCCGGCCTGGGGGGCGTATTTCGCCCGTCTTGCCTAAGGAACATAGGCCTAAGGAAACACAGGCCCAGGGAACACAGGGAGAGAGAAATGACTGGACTGACGCTGAAGGATATCCGCAAATCCTACGGTTCCGTGGACGTTCTCCACGGTATCGACCTCGATATCAAGCAGGGCGAATTCATCGTCTTCGTCGGTCCGTCCGGCTGTGGCAAGTCCACGCTTCTGCGCATGATCGCCGGTCTCGAGGCGATCACCGGCGGTGAGATGTATATCGATGGCCATCTCGTCAATGACGTGCCGCCCTCCAAGCGCGGCATCGCCATGGTCTTCCAGTCCTATGCGCTCTACCCGCATATGACGGTGTTCGACAACATGGCTTTCGGCATGAAGATCGCCGGCGAAAGCAAGCAGGACATCGATCGCCGCGTCAAAGCGGCGGCCGAGAGCCTGCAGCTGACCCAATATCTCGGTCGCCTGCCGAAGGCGCTTTCCGGCGGCCAGCGCCAGCGCGTGGCGATCGGCCGCGCCATCTGCCGCGATCCCAAGGTCTTCCTGTTCGACGAGCCGCTGTCCAACCTCGATGCCGCGCTGCGCGTCGCGACCCGCATCGAGATCGCCCGCCTGAACGAACAGATGGCCGATACGACGATGATCTACGTTACCCACGACCAGGTCGAGGCGATGACGCTGGCTGATCGCATCGTCGTTCTCTCCGCCGGCAATATCGAGCAGGTCGGCGCGCCGCTGGACCTCTACGAGCGCCCGGCAAACCTCTTCGTCGCGAAATTCATCGGCTCGCCGGCGATGAACATCATTCCGGCGACGGTCGCCGGGACTGGAAGCCAGACGACGGTGACGCTGACCGGCGGCATGTCGGTGACGCTGGATGTGGCGACCGACGCGTCGGAAATGGGCAAGCAGGCAAGCTTCGGCGTTCGGCCGGAGGATCTCCGGGTTGCCGATGGCGCCGACTACCTTTTCGAAGGGGAAGTGTCGATCGTCGAAGCGCTCGGCGAAGTGACGCTGCTTTATATCGAGGGTCTGGTCCCGGGCGAGCCGATCGTCGTCAAGCTGCCCGGCATCTATGATGTGAAGAAGGGCCAGAGGATGCGGTTTGCCGCCGACAGGCAGAAGTTGCATCTGTTTGACGCAACCGGCCATACCTACCGAAAGTGAGGCGGCCATTTTTGGGGTGATGGCCCCAAGAATTGTGCGGGACGGGCCGAATTCTCACTTTCTGTTAAAGATCGGCTGCTACCTTTTCCCTGTCAATTTATGAGGGGGATAAGCAGGTGGCCGCTTCCAATCCGTCACAGCCAAAATCTCATTTCCTGAGCAAGGAAGAATCCTTCATGTATGACCGCGAGGCGCGGTTCAAGATGGAGGACACCATGAACGCCGCGCGCATCGAATATACGGAAAAGGGCGTCATGCACGCGGCTTCGCGCCGCTGCGACATTGTCCGGATCTCGATGAGCAGCGCGACGCTCGCGATCCTGACCCAGTTCAGCCTGCCGAAGCAGTTCTATCTGGATATTCCGGATGCCCGCATCACCAAGGTCGGATGCCTGCTGATGAAGGTCAACGCCAACAACACAGTGGAAGTTCGCTTCTTGCGCCTGCTGACGCAGAAAGAGCTGAACAAGATCTTCGTCTACAGCACCCATCCGGCGCACCGCGACTACGTTCTCGATATTCGAGCCTGACGGATAGCACGGGACTGATACAGAAAACCCGCGGGTGCTTTTGCGCTCCGCGGGTTTTTGTTTGTCTCCAGTGACCATGCTCAGTGGTGGAAGAGCACGCTCGCACCCTGGTCCGAAGCTCCAACGGCGCGGCGGAAGGGCGCGAAGAGCTCGCGGCCCATGCCGAATTCATTGTCGGAGAGATCGACGACGACAGGGTCGCGCTCGGCCAAGTCGGCTGCATCGACGAGCAGCTCGAGCGTGCCCTTGATCGCGTCGAGGCGGATGATGTCGCCCTCGCGAATACGGGCGATCGGACCGCCATCGACCGCTTCCGGCGTGACGTGGATCGCCGCCGGCACCTTGCCGGATGCGCCGGACATGCGCCCATCGGTGAGCAGCGCCACGCGGAAGCCGCGGTCCTGCAGCACGCCGAGCGGCGGCGTCAGCTTGTGCAGTTCCGGCATTCCGTTCGCCTTCGGGCCCTGGAAGCGCACGACGGCGATGAAATCGCGGTTGAGCTTACCTTCCTTGAAAGCGTCCTGCAGCTCCTGCTGGCTGTGAAAGATGATTGCCGGGGCCTCGATGATGTGGCGCTCGGGCTTGACGGCGGAGATTTTGATGACCGCCTTGCCGAGATTGCCGCGCAGCATCTTCAGCCCGCCATTCGCCTGGAACGGCGTTTCGATGCTGGAAAGCACTTTGGGATCGACGCTTTTTTCCGGCGACGGCTCGCGCAGGACGGCGCCGTTTTCGCCGAGGCGGGCATCGACCGTATAGGCTTGGAGACCGTGGCCGAAGACGGTGCGCACGTCGTCATGCACCAGGCCGTGTTTCAAGAGTTCCTTGATGAGGAAACCCATGCCGCCGGCCGCCTGGAAATGGTTCACGTCGGCGAGCCCGTTCGGATAGACGCGGGCAAGCAGTGGGACGATTTCCGAGAGCTCGGCAATGTCCTGCCAGGTAAGATGGATGCCGGCCGCCCGCGCCATGGCGACGAGGTGCAGCGTATGGTTGGTCGAGCCGCCGGTCGCATGCAAGCCGACGACGCCGTTGACGACCGAGCGTTCGTCGATCATCTCGCCGGCCGGCGTGAATTCGTTGCCGAGCGCGGTGATCGCCAGCGCCCGCTTGGCGGCTTCGCGCGTCAGCGCTTCGCGCAGCGGCGTGCCGGGATTGATGAAGGACGAGCCGGGCATGTGGAAGCCCATGATCTCCATCAGCATCTGGTTGGAATTGGCGGTGCCGTAGAAGGTGCAGGTGCCGGGGCCGTGATAGGATTTCGATTCCGCCTCCAGCAGCTCGGCGCGTCCGACCTTGCCCTCGGCGAAGAGCTGGCGCACGCGTGACTTCTCGTCGTTCGGCAGGCCTGTGGTCATCGGACCGGCCGGAACGAAGATCGACGGCAGGTGTCCGAAGGACAATGCCGCGATCACCAGGCCGGGCACGATCTTGTCGCAGACGCCGAGGAAGAGGGCGGCATCGAACATGTTGTGCGACAGGCCGACGCCCGCCGACATGGCGATCAGGTCGCGCGAGAAGAGCGAGAGCTCCATGCCCGGCTGTCCCTGGGTGACGCCGTCGCACATCGCCGGCACGCCGCCGGCCACCTGCGCCACGCCGCCTGCCTCGGCCGCCGCCTCGCGGATGATCGCCGGATAGGTCTCGAATGGTTGGTGGGCCGAGAGCATGTCGTTATAGGCGGTGATGATGCCGAGATTGGGGATGCGGTCGCCGGCGAGCGCATCCTTGTCGGCGGGGGAACAGACCGCGAAGCCATGGGCAAGGTTGGCGCAGCCAAGCACCGAGCGCGCGACACCCTTGGAAGCGGCGGCGCGCAGGCGTTCCAGGTAGCGCTCGCGGCTTGGTTTCGAGCGTTCGACGATGCGATCGGTGATCGCAGAAATGCGTGCGTGAGCGGACATGGAAAATCCCTGCCTTGTTCGTTGTCTTTATCTGTTTCGGCGGCTCTGGCCTGAATCTCAATCCGGATGACGGTGGATCAGGGAGCCCAGTAGATCTCGACCGGGGAAGTGGCCCGGCGCAGAACGGCGCGGATCGGCATTTCTGCCTCGTCACCGCTGCCTTCCGCCTTGGCGAGAACGTCTTTTTTGCCTTCGCCCTCAATATGGAGAACCAGGAGTGCGGCATCCTCAAGACTGGAGAAGGTGAAGGTCAGGCGCGGCTCGCCGGCTCCTTCCGCTTCCATGGTAATGATGCCGCGCGGCGTCGACGCATCGATCGCCTTGGCAAGATTGCTGCCGCCGGGAAAGAACGAGGCGGTGTGTCCATCGCCACCCATGCCGAGGATGACGATGTCGAAGGGTGAACTGATCGCCCTGGTCTTCTCGGTTGCGAGCCTTGCCGCCTCCTCCGCGGAGGCGGCATCCTGATAGAGCGGCAGGAAGCGTGCCACCTTTGCCTTGTTCTGCAGCAGATTGGCATCGACCAGCAGATGGTTCGAGCGCGGATTGTCGGCCGGCACGAAACGTTCGTCGACAAGCGTGATCGTCACCTTGTCCCAGGCGACGTCGCGCGTCGAAAGCGTCTGGAAGAAGACCTTCGGCGTGGAGCCGCCGGAAACGGCGATGGACGCCGTTCCGCGGGCGGCAATCGCCGCCGAAAGCGCATCGGCGACCTTGTCGGCGAGACTGCCGGCGAGGTCTGCGGCGCTGGCGAAGGAATGCAGGGTCGATGCCATCGATTTCGTCCTAGATTTCGTCATGCCAGGTGCGGCCGTCGCGCTCGATCAGCGCGATGGCCTGGCTCGGCCCCCAGGTGCCGGCCGTATAGCCCTGCACTTGCTGGCCGGTCGTTTCCCAACCCTTGAGGATCGGATCCACCCATTTCCACGCGGCTTCGACTTCGTCGCGGCGCATGAACAATGTCTGGTTGGAACGGATCACGTCCATCAGCAGGCGCTCGTAGGCGTCGGGATTGCGGACGTTGAAGGCCTGGGCGAAGCTCATGTCGAGCGAGACGTTGCGCAGGCGCATGCCGCCCGGACCCGGATCCTTGATCATCAGCGACTGCTTGACGCCCTCATCCGGCTGCAGGCGGATGATCAGCTGGTTGGCGTTGATGCGCCCGGCCGCCTGGTCGAAGATCGCGTGCGGGATCGGCTTGAAGGTGATGACGATCTCGGACATGCGCCCGGTCAGGCGCTTGCCGGTTCTTATATAGAAGGGAACGCCCGCCCAGCGCCAGTTGTTGATCTCGGCCTTGATGGCAACGAAGGTCTCGGTGTTCGAGACGCCGCCTTCGAGCTCTTCGAGGTAACCCTTGACCGGGCCGCTGCCAGATGCGCCGGCGCGATACTGGCCGCGGACCGTCGCCTGCTCGACGTTGGAGGCATTGAGCGGCTTCAGCGCCCGCAGCACCTTCAGCTTCTCGTCGCGCACGGCTTCCGAATCCATCGACGAGGGTACTTCCATCGCCGTCAGGCAGAGCAGCTGCAGGATATGGTTCTGCACCATGTCGCGCAGTGCGCCCGCCGTATCGTAATAGCCGGCGCGGCCTTCGAGGCCGACCGATTCAGCCACCGTGATCTGCACGTGGTCGATGTAGTTGGCGTTCCACAGCGGCTCGTAGAGCGCGTTGGCGAAGCGCAGCGCCATCAGGTTCTGCACCGTCTCCTTGCCGAGATAATGGTCGATACGGAAGATCTGCTCTTCCTTAAAGGCGCGGCCGATCGTGTCGTTGAGCTGCAGCGCCGAGGCGAGGTCGCGGCCGATCGGTTTCTCGACGACGATGCGGGTCGACTTGGTGATCAGCTTGTGGTCGTGGATCTTCTGCGAAATGTCGCCGAAGATGCCCGGAGCTACGGCGAGGTAGAAGGCGCGCACGCGATCCTTGCCTTCGTCGAGCAGCTTCTTCAGCTGATCCCAACCGGCATCCGTGCGGGCGTCGACCGAGACGTAGTAGAGGCGGGCACAGAATTTCTCCACCTCCGCCTCGTCATATTCACCCTTCTTCAGGTGCTCGTTCAGCGCGTCCTTGGCGAATTTGCGGTATTCCTCGTGCGTCAACGGGCTGCGCGAGGCGCCGATCACGCGGGTCGGTTCGCTGAACTGGCCTTCGATCTGGCGATGATACAGCGCGGGCAGAAGCTTGCGTTCTGCAAGGTCGCCGCTGCCGCCGAAGACGACATAATCAAAGGGCTCAACGGGAATGATTTGGCTGCTCATGAGCTTGTCTCTCAATCAGGCTGGTTGGCGGCTCTTTTAATCTAATCGATTTAAAAAAGCCAGTGTGCAGTGCAATGAATCTCTCAGGAACTGGTTTTAGAGCGAATTTCCGGAAGAGGAAATCCGCAATCGGACTAAAACTTGTCGCGAAGTGCAAACCACGACAAGGCGAGGAAAAGCAACGGCGCGCGCATCCGGGCTCCGCCGGGAAAGGCGGGAATATCGAGCGATGTGAAGAGATCGAGATCGCCGGATGTTCCAAGCACCGTTTCCGCATAGAGCTTGCCACAGTAGTTTGACAGCATGACGCCATGGCCGGAATAACCGCCGATCGAGATGACGCCGGGCATGACCTCGCGCACGAAGGGCTGGCGCGGCAGGGTGATGCCGACGCTGCCGCCCCAGGCATGGGTGATCTCGATGTCCTTCAGCTCTGGATAGATCTCGGCGATCTGCCGGCGGATGTGCTCTGAAATGTCGCGCGGATTGTCCGAGGTATAGGCTTCGCGTCCGCCGAACAGCAGGCGGCCATCGCCGAATTTGCGGAAGTAGCGCACGACGAAGCGCGAATCGGCCACGGCCTCGCCCCCGGGAAGCACACCGGCATGCCCGTCGAGCGGCGCCGTGGCGCCGATGAAGGAGCGGATCGGCATGACATGGCTCGCCGTTACCGGTTCAAGGTCGCCGATATGACCGTTGCAGGCGATCAGTGCGCGCTCGGCGGTGATCGTTCCCCTTTCGGTTTCGATCGTCACCTTGCCGCCGCTTTGGCGGATCGCCGTTGCCTTGGTCATCTCGAAGATTTCAGCGCCGGCATTTGCGGCGACCCGCGCCAGCCCGACCAGCAGTTTCAGCGGATGGATGTGGCCGGTGCCGACATCGCGCACACCGCAATGGAAACGCTTCGAACCGAGCCTCTCCTGCGTTTCCTTCTCGTCCATAAAGCTTAGATGCGGATAGCCGTACCGTAAGGCGGCGATTTCGGCATTTTCGTAATAGTCGCGTTTGTAGCTCGCCTTGTGTGCGACGTTGAGCTGGCCGGGCACATAGTCGATCTCGATCTGATGCTCGCGGGCGAAATCGATGAGATGGCGCTTGGCCGCTTCGGCAAGATCGAACAGCGCCTTCGAGCGTTCGTAGCCGATCTTCTCCTCGAGTTCTTCCGGCCACCATCGCTGACCGGTGCCGAGTTGGCCGCCATTGCGCCCGGACGCCCCGTCGCCGAAGCGGTAGGCCTCGATAAGGACCACCGAAACGCCTGACTTGGCAAGATTATAGGCGGCCTGCAGGCCGGTATAGCCGCCGCCGACAATTGCGACGTCACATGTTCTCGAGCCGTCGAGAGCGGGGTAGGTGGGCCGCTCCCCGACGGTTGCCTGATACCAGGACAGCCCGGGCGCGATCGGGCTCTGCCACGTCTCCTGCGATGCCATTTGATGCTTGCCTCACACGTTGAGCAGAAGGAATTCCCGCTCCCAGGGGCTGATCACCTGCATGAAGGTCTCGAACTCGCCGCGCTTGACGCCGGCATAAAGGCCGATGAACTGCTTGCCGAACATCTCCTCGAAAGCGGGTTCGTCCTCGAGCAGCGCCACGGCTTCCAGCAGGCCGCGCGGCAGGTCGATCGATCCCTCATTGGCCGAATCCTCGGTCGGCGCCGTCGGCTCGATCTGCTTCATGATGCCGAGCAGGCCGGAGGCGAGCGAGGCGGCGAGCGCGAGATAGGGGTTGGCGTCCGAGCTCGGCAGCCGGTTTTCCACGCGCCGCGCCTGCGGATCGGAGACCGGGACACGGAAGGCGGTCGTCCGGTTGTCGTAACCCCAGGCATTGTTGACCGGGCAGGACATATCGGGCTGCAGGCGTCGGTAGGAATTCACGTAAGGCGCCAGCATCGCCATCGCGCTCGGCACGAATTTCTGCATGCCGCCGATGAAATGGAAGAATTCCTTCGAAGCCGAGCCATCGGCATTGGAGAAGATGTTCTTGCCGGTCTCGATATCGACCACCGACTGGTGGATATGCATCGCCGAACCCGGCTGGCCCTGCATCGGCTTGGCCATGAAGGTCGCATAGATGTCGTGTTTCAGTGCCGCCTCGCGGATCGTCCGCTTGAACAGGAATACCTGGTCGGCAAGTTCGATCGGATTGCCGTGGCGCAGGTTGATCTCCATCTGCGCCGGTCCCTCTTCATGGATCAGCGTATCGATCTCCAGCCCCTGCTTCTCCGAGAAATGATAGACGTCGTCGATCAGTTCGTCGAACTCGTTGATGCCGGCGATCGAATAGCCCTGGCCGCCGAGGATCGAGCGGCCGGACCGGCCTTTGGGCGGGTGGAGCGGATAGTCGGGATCGTCGTTTTTGGCGACGAGATAGAATTCGATCTCGGGCGCCACGATCGGTTTCCAGCCGCGCTCATGATAGAGGCTCATGATCCGCTTCAGCACGTTGCGCGGCGTATAGGGCACTTCGCCGCCGTCCGAATCGACGATATCGCAGATCACCTGCGCCGTCGGGTCGGTCTCCCAGGGCACGACGGACAGCGTCGAAAGGTCGGGCATCAGCTTCAGGTCGCTGTCGCGCGGCTCATAGCGGAAGCTCTCCGTCTCGTCGGGATATTCGCCCGAAATCGTGTGCCGGTAGATGGCCGAAGGCAGCGCCAGCGAGGTGTTGGAGGTGAATTTCGAGCTCGGCATCATCTTGCCGCGCGCAACGCCGGCAAGGTCCGGCGTGATGCATTCGATGTCTTCGATGCCTCTCGCCCTCAGCCACCGCGCTGCTTCCTTCCAGTTCGCAACGCCACGCAGGGATCCGGGTTCCGGGGGAGTTTTCTTCGAGGCGGGTACGTTTCTGGCAGGCTTCAGCGTCGTCTTTTTTGGGGACATGACACACCGGTTTGTATTGATCGTGGCGCCATCATAACCAGACTTTGCCAATTGGCGAGGGGTGGCAAACGTTGACTTTCGCCCTTTGATGGAAAAAGAAGACGCGGGTTTGATCGGGGAAACGGGTTTGCAGCGCAAAAGCGACGTTATCGTCATCGGCGCCGGAGCGGCGGGCATGATGGCCGCCATCCGCGCCGGAAAACGCGGCCGCTCGGTCGTCATCCTCGACCATGCCAGGGCGCCTGGCGAGAAGATCCGCATATCAGGCGGCGGCCGCTGCAATTTCACCAATATCCATGCCGGACCGAAGAATTTCCTCTCCGCCAACCCGCATTTCTGCAAGTCGGCGCTTGCCCGTTTCACGCCCGCCGATTTCATCGCCATGGTCGACCGTCATGGCATTACATGGCACGAAAAGACGCTCGGCCAGCTTTTCTGCGACGATAGCGCCAAAGACATCATCCGTATGCTGTTGGCGGAGATGCGCGCGGCCGGTGCAACGCTGCATCTTGGCACCGAGATATCAGGCGTCGAAAAGACCGAATCCGGCTTCCGGGTATCGACGAGCGAAGGTCACTGTGAAGCATCGTCGCTGATCGTCGCCACCGGCGGCAAGTCGATCCCGAAGATGGGCGCCACCGGCTTTGCCTATCGCCTCGCCGAGCAGTTCGGCTTGGCCGTGCTCGAAACCCGACCCGGCCTCGTGCCGCTGACGCTCGATCCCGGCCTGCTGGAAAGCATCGCGCCGCTCGCCGGCATTGCCGCCCCGGCCGAAATCCGCCACGGCAGGACCGGCTTCCGCGAAGCGCTGCTGTTCACCCATCGCGGGCTCAGCGGCCCGGCCATCCTGCAGATTTCCTCCTATTGGCGCGAGGGCGACGAGATCGTGCTCGCCATCGAACCGGATATCGATATTGCCGCCCATCTGAAGGTGGCAAAGCAGCTCAATGGCCGTCAGTCGCCGCAGACGGCACTCGGCGATATCCTGCCGAAGCGGCTGGCACAATTTCTCGTCGAGCGCGAGAAAATCTCCGGCAACATGGCCGACCTGCCCGACAAGGCGCTGCTGCGTCTTGCCGCCGGCGTCCAGAACTGGGCAGTCAAACCCTCCGGCTCGGAGGGCTACCGCACCGCCGAAGTGACGCTTGGCGGCATCGACACGGCAGCGCTCGATTCCCGCAGCATGGAAGCAAAAGCCGTGCCCGGCCTTTATTTCATCGGCGAATGCGTCGACGTCACCGGCTGGCTCGGCGGCTATAATTTCCAGTGGGCCTGGGCTTCCGGTTTTGCCGCGGGCGAATGCGTCTAATGCAGGTCGCCCAAAAGTGTGCAGCGGTTTTGAGATAACGACATGCATAAAACAAAGACCTAAAGCGCGTCGCATGGTCCCGATTCAGCGCGACGTGCTTTAGAAATGCCGATTCAAGACTTTTTAATAGAGGTGCGCCATCCTGTCTCAATTGGCGGTTTGTAAGGTCGTTCCTAAATTAAGCTTTACCGGCAAGCCGTTTTGTTGGATTGTTGTTGTGTCAGAGAGAAGTGAGGTTTCGACCATGAACAGAAACGCACGACGCGCCCGCGCCATCGCAATTGCCGAGGCAAAGCCCAACGCTCGAATGGTCGCCCTGCGCTATCTGATGCTTGCAGCCGGCGCCACCGCCGCCAGCCTCGCGCTGCTGCTCTCGCACTTCATCTGATCCCGTCCGCAGGCCTGGAGCAAACGTTCCGGCATGGTGATCACCTCACCGCGACGACGCGGCCCATAATTTTGCAACTATTTCACTGCCTTGGCTTAACCCGCCGTCACTGCTTATCCGAAAATTAATATCTAATCTGACACAATTGCTCGCGAATATTTGGGCATCTCCAAGTTGTTTGGACGTGAACTGGCAATGACTGCCGCCTGGCCTCCGGGTTCCCCAATGTAAAATAAGAACAGCTCGATGTGCACCCGGCTGGCGCCATGTGGCCGCCTGCGGGAGGAGTGGTGTATGAAAGGCCCGGAACGCCATGTTGATTGACAAGATTCTTTCCCGCTTCAGGATCAAGACCAAGGTTCTGATCTTCGTTCTGCCTTTCGTCGTCACCATTTCGGCGGTGGGCCTGACCGGCCTCTACGCTTCGGGACTACTGCAGGGCCGCATGGAAATATCCAACAGCGTGCTGCAGTCGCTCAGCGGCTTCAAGGATCTCTATGGTTCGATGGATGATTTCCTGCGCGTCACCAGCCCTGAGGCGCGTGACAAACTGAGCGCGGATCTGAAGATCCAGCAAGGCGTGCTCGACCAGACGCTGAGCCAGGTCGGTGACGAAGCCGCTGGCCGTGACAGCCTTGCGGAGGCATCGCGCCGCACCAAGGAAATTTCGGGCGTCGTCGACAAGCTCTGGGCCCTGCACGAGCAGGAACAGGCATTGCATGAGCAGATCGACGCGGCCCAGAAAAGCGTGATCAGCACCCGTTTCACCGTGTCCTACCAGGCCGAGCAGTTGCAGAGCACCGTCCAGAGCGACGAGAGCGCCGCCACCAGCACCCTTCGCACGGCCGACCGCCTGCTGAAGGGCGGCGATTTCCTCGGCACCGTCGCCAGCGGCTTCAGCAAGCCGCAGACACCGCAGGACAAGATCGCCTTCATCAACGAACAGATGCCGGAGATCATCAAATCGCAGCGTCTGATCGCCATCTCGGTTCCGAGCAATCAGAAGAATGTCATCGAGGCACTGGCTGCGACCATCGACGGCATCAAGGCGATCGTCCAGACGCCCAATCCGACCGACGAGACCGCCACCGAACTCGGCCGCCTTGTTTCGCGCTTCCGCCAGACCTCGACCTATACGCAGCTGACCGCAACGCAGAAGATGCGTGACGCGACCCAGGAATTCGCGGCGCTCGACGGCCGGATCGCCCAGGCCAACTCGGTCCTGCAGGATACGAGGCGCCTCGAAAATTCCGTCTATTCGCTGCAGATCGTTCTTTCCGACTTTCTCGCCGACTCCAGCAAGGAAAATCTCGTGCGTCTGCAGCAGCAGGCCGGCACGCTCGGCAAGGACATGCAGGTGCTGGTCACCAGCGCCAAGGGCATGGGCTTTGCCGAAGGTATATCCGGCGCGATCCAGCCGGCGCTCGACGTCATCTCCGGCGGCGGCTCGAAGATCGTCGACACGATCGGCGAGCGCGTCACGGCCTATGCCGCCGCCCGCCAGGAGCTCGACCAGATCTGGAAAAAGCTGACCGATTTCGCCGAACTGCAGAAGCAGACGGCCGGCACCGAGCGCACTCAGGCAAACAGCATTTCCGTCATGACCACCGGTCTCGGCATCCTGCTGTCGATCCTCGGCGGTATTGCCCTGGTGCTGACGCTGCAGCGCCCGATCAGCCATATCACCGCCGCCATGCGCCGCATCGCCGAAGGGGCGCTGGACACCAGCATCTCCGGCGAGCAGCGCCACGATGAAATCGGCGACATGGCCCGCGCGCTCGGCATCTTCAAGGAAAATGCCATCTCGAAGATCCGCATCGAGGAGCAGAGCGACGAGGAACGCGCCGCCGCCGAACATGAGCGCCTGCGCAACGACGCCGAAAAGCGCGAGATGGATCGCCAGATCGAATTCGCGGTCAACGCGCTCGCCGCCGGCCTCGAACGCATGTCGCAGGGCGATATCTCAACGACGATCGAAACGCCTTTCATCGGCCGCCTCGAACAGCTGCGCCAGGATTTCAACGGTTCGATGATGCGACTGCAGGCGACGATGAGCCAGATCCGCGACAATGTCGAATTGATCCAGGGCAACGGCAATCAGATGGCCCAGTCGGCCGAGGATCTCTCCAAGCGCACTGAACAGCAGGCTGCCTCGCTCGAAGAGACCGCGGCTGCCGTCGATCAGATCACCGTCACCGTCCGCTCGTCGGCCGAACGCGCCAAGGATGCCGACCAGATCGTCCGCCAGGCCAAGCGCAGCGCCGACGATTCCGCCGTCGTCGTCAGCAATGCGATCGACGCGATGAGCCGCATCGAAGGTGCCTCGCGCCAGATCGAGCAGATCATCGGCGTCATCGACGAGATCGCCTTCCAGACCAACCTCCTGGCGCTCAACGCCGGCATCGAGGCGGCGCGCGCCGGTGAGGCCGGTAAAGGCTTCGCGGTGGTCGCGATGGAAGTCCGCGAACTGGCCCAGCGCTCCGCAGCCGCGGCGCAGGAGATCAAGGGGTTGATCAACAAATCGACCAACGAGGTCAATTCCGGCTCGCAATTCGTGCAGGAGACTGGCACGGTGCTCGCCAAGATCAGCGCCCAGATCGTCACGATCAGCCAGCATGTCGAGATGATCGCTCGCGCCAGCCACGACCAGTCCAACGCGCTGCAGAGCGTCAACGCGACGGTCAACCAGATGGACCAGATGACGCAGCAGAACGCCGCCATGGTGGAGGAAACGACTGCCGCCAGCCGCGAACTGGCCGACGAGGCCGGTTCGCTGCGCCGGCTCATTCAGCAGTTCAAGATCGACGGCGAAGCCACCAGTGCGCCGGTCTATCGCGCCGCCTGATCATCGACCGACCCGCCCTTCGTGCGAGCGGCCCCGGAGTTTCCGGGGCCGTTTTTCTTTATTTCGCAGAAATCGCGCTCCGGTCGGATTGCGAGTGGCGGCGTGGCCATCACGCAGAGACGGTCCGTCCGAAACGAGACCGATGAATACCTCCGACAACCCTGATTTACGGAGAATCTTCCTTAACGCTTTTAGTCTAATTTAACCTCGGTCTATCTCCCGGGGGTCTCGATGCTGCGCCTATTCTCTACGTCGATCGTACGCCAGATCGTTGCGATCACGCTGTTTCTGCTGGCGATCAGCACGGCCGCCATCGTTGGCGTGACCTATTACAATTTGAGCCATCAGGTCATGGACGGGGCCGTCTCCGATGCGAATGACGCCGCCCGTGCGATGGCTGTCCTCTACGGCGCGGCTGATCAGGCTGCAAAGATCGAACTGAAGGACAATCAGCTCTTCGCCGTCACCGAAGACGCCATCCCGGCCCTTGCCGATCATTCGCTGGTCGACCGCACCGCGCAGTCGATCGCTGGTGTCGCGACCATCTTCCAAAAGCAGGGCGGCGACTACGTCCGCATATCCACCAACGTCAAGAAGGAAAACGGCGACCGCGCCGTCGGCACCAAGCTGATAGCCGAGCACCCGGCCCAGCCGGTTCTCGCCAGGGGTGAGGCTTATTACGGTCCGGCGGAGCTTTTCGGCCGCAAGTTCATGACCGGTTATTTCCCCATGAAGAATGCCTCGAACGCCAATGTCGGCATTCTCTTCATCGGCATTCCGATGGAGGTCTATTACCAGCGCATGTATGAGCTGCAGATGCTGGTTCTCGGTGTCGGCGCCATCGTCATGCTCATCGTCGGCGTTCTCGCCTTTTATGCGATCCGCCTGTCGGTGAAGCCCTTGCAGGCGCTGACAGCGAGCGTGCACTCGATTTCCGCGGGCGATCTCGAAGGGGCGATCCCCTGTGTCGAAAAGAAGAACGAGTTCGGCGACATCGGCCGGGCCTTGGCGCTTTTCAGCGACAGTGCCCGCGCAAGGCGCGACCTGGAAACCCAGGCTGCCGAACAGCGCGAATTGAGCGATGCCGAACGGGCCAGGAACGATGCCGACAAGCGCTCGCTCGACGGCCAGATCGACTTTGCCGTCAACCAGCTTGCCGCCGGCCTCGGGCGCCTGTCGCAGGGCGATGTCTCGCAGACGATCGGTACGCCCTTCGTTGGCCGGCTGGAGCAGCTGCGCGTCGATTTCAACGCTTCCCTCTTGCGGCTCCAGGATACGCTGTCCGGTATCCGTGACAGCGCTTCGACGATCCAGCGCAACAGCGGCGCCGTCTCCGTCTCTGCCGGCGAGCTTTCGAAACGCACCGAGGCGCAGGCGGCGAACCTCGAGGAGACTGCGGCCGCGGTGGAAGAGATCACCGTGACCGTTCGTTCGTCCGCCGAGCGTGCCCGTGAAGCCAACAATGTCGTGGCTGCGACCAAGAAGACGGCCGACAGTTCCGGCGCCGTCGTCGGCGATGCCGTTGCTGCCATGGATCGCATCGAGCAGGCATCACAGCGTATCGAGCAGATCATCGAGGTGATCGACGACATCGCCTTCCAGACCAATCTTCTGGCGCTGAATGCCGGCATCGAGGCGGCGCGCGCCGGCGAGGCGGGCAAGGGTTTTGCCGTCGTCGCCCAGGAAGTCCGCGAACTCGCCCAGCGCTCGGCCGATGCGGCACGCGAGATCAAGTCGCTCATCGAGACGTCGAGCCGCGAAGTGACGGCAGGCTCCGAACTGGTCCAGAAGACCGGCAGCGTCCTTGCCTCGATCAGCCAGGAGATCATCGCGATCAGCGGCCATGTCGAGACCATCGCCACCGCCAGCCGCGATCAGTCGGCCGCGCTGCAGGAAGTCAACGGTTCGGTCAACGCCATGGATCAGATGACCCAGAAGAACGCGGCGATGGTTGCCGAGACGACGCAGGCAAGCCGCCTGCTTGCCGGCGAAGCCGATACGCTGATGGCGCTGATCGAGCGCTTCCGCATCGTCGCAGAATCGGCACCGGCTCATCTCGGAGCAAGAAGAGTCGCCTGAACCGCGCAGCCGCAGCCGCTGCGGGATTGCGCCGCGGTCTTGCGGTGCCTTCTGAGGTCGAGGTCGAGCGACGTCAGCCAGGCGGCGAAGCCAATGAGGCTATTGTTTCCGAACTCGGCATAGAATCTGTCCTCTTCCGCCTTGCAACCGCTTCGCTTGGGATAGTGCCGATAGCCGATGGTGCCCGCGATGGTGAGCATGTCGATCATGACGATGTCCTTTCCTGTATAAGACATCACCTGATTTAGGCGTCGAATTTCTCTTTATAAACGGGAAAAATCCCGCTATGTTTTTCATTGATGAAAAACGCAAGTTGGGATTCCTATCAGCTTTTCCTGCAGGTGGCCCGGCTTGGCGGGCTGACGGGGGCAAGCACCGCAAGCGGGCTCAGTCCTGCGACCGTCGGCCGACGTATGCTCGATCTCGAGCAGGAAATCGGCCGCGCATTGTTTTCGCGCAGCCAGACCGGATACCGTCTGACCCAGGATGGCCAGGCCCTGCTCGATCACCTGCAGGAGATGGAGGCCGCCGCCCGCAAGGTGGCGGCGTGGCGGCAATCCGGCGAGGGCGGCACGACCGTCAGGGTCGCTGCCGGCACCTGGCTCGCCTGGCTGCTGACCGAGAATTTCGCCGCAATCCGCATGCCGGGCGATGCCTTCGCCATTTCGCTCACCATTGGCGAGGCGCGGGCAAGCCTTGCCTATCGCGAGAGCGATATCGGTATTCGCGCCTTCGAGCCTGAGGAGGCCAATCTTGCCGCACGTCTGCTCGGAGAGGTGGCCTATGCCGTCTATATCAGGCGCAACGCCGCCGAGACCGACGAGCGCTGGATTGCCGTTGCTGAGGAAGAGGCGATATCGGCCTATCTGCGCTGGCCGCACGCCCATGCCGCAACAGGGATCGTCGCTACCGTCAATCGGCCGCGTTCGCTGCCGGATCTGGTGCGCGCCGGCGCCGGCAAGACCGTTCTTCCCTGTTTCGTCGGCGATCTCCATCCCGAATTGCAGCGGCAGGGCGGCGAGTTGCCGGAATTGCGCCACCGGCAATGGATCGTCATGAATGCCGAGGACCGCCACCGCCCGGAGATCCGGATGGTCGCCGACCGCATGACCAAGCTCATCAAAAGTTATGCCGATCTCTTCGCCGGAAAACGACCGAGCCGCGGCTGATGCGAGTCGCCCAAAACTGCGCAGCGGTTTTGGCATTACGCCATGCATCCAATAGAGACGTCGAGCGCCGCGCGCCCGATAGGCCGCGCGGCGATTGAAGAAGCGGGCCGATGTCATCGACCCGCCGGCTGGCTTTGGTCAATGCCGGTTGGTGACGACGACCGGAATCAGCAGGTCGCCCCAGTGGCCGTCGCCGCCGTGATGACGGGCCGAGCGCACCAGTTCGACCGAGACGCCGGCCTCGACGGCTTTCATGACCGATTGGTTCAGCCGATGCAGGTCATTGGCGAGCATGCGGATCGTCGTCTGCTGATCCTCGCTCATGCTTGTCGCCTGCTCCTCGGCCCGTTCTCTGACGCGTGTGATGGATGCCATGATCTTCTCCTCCTCTTCGACTTATTCCGCAGCCGGTTTGAACTGCGCATGCTCGGTCGAACCGTGCATCGCCGTGGTCGACGACCGGCCGCCGGTGATGGCGAGCGACACGGCGTCGAAATAGCCGGTGCCGACCTCGCGCTGGTGTTTGGTGGCGGTATAGCCATTGACCTCGGCGGCGAATTCCGCCTGCTGCAGCTCGGAATAGGCCGACATCTGCCGCTGCCGGTAGCCGCGCGCCAGCTCGTACATGCCGTAGTTCAGCTGGTGGAAGCCGGCGAGCGTGATGAACTGGAATTTGTAGCCCATCGCTCCGAGTTCGCGCTGGAACCGTGCGATCGTCGCCTCGTCGAGATTCTTCTTCCAGTTGAAGGAAGGTGAGCAATTATAGGCGAGCAGCTTGCCGGGATGGACCTTGTGCACGCCTTCGGCAAAGCGGCGCGCCTGATCGAGGTCCGGCTTCGAGGTCTCGCACCAGATGAGATCGCAATGCGGCGCATAGGCGACGGCGCGCGCGATACAGGGCTCGATGCCGTTTCGCACCTGATAGAAACCTTCGACCGTACGGCCGGCATCATAGTCGACGAAGGGTTGGTCGCGTTCGTCGATGTCCGACGTCAAGAGCTTTGCCGCTTCCGCGTCGGTGCGGGCGATGACCAGCGTCGCAACGCCCATGACGTCGGCGGCAAGCCGCGCGGCGTCGAGATTGCGGATATGGGCGGCCGTCGGGATCAGCACTTTGCCGCCGAGATGGCCGCATTTCTTCTCCGAAGCGAGCTGGTCCTCGAAGTGAACGCCCGCGGCACCCGCCTCGATATAGGCCTTCATGATTTCGAAGGCGTTGAGCGGTCCGCCGAAGCCTGCTTCCGCATCGGCAACGATCGGCGCGAACCAGGTCTCGACGGAAAGCCCCTGGGCTTCCGCGGTCTCGATCTGATCGGCGCGCTGCAGCGTGCGGTTGATGCGTTTGGCCAGTTCCGGACCGGCATTGGCCGGATAGAGGGACTGGTCGGGATACATCGCAGATGCCGTATTGGCGTCGGCCGCCACCTGCCAGCCGGAGAGATAGATCGCCTTCAGCCCGGCGCGCACCATCTGCATAGCCTGGTTGCCGGAAAGTGCGCCGAGCGCATTGACGAAATCCTCCTGATGCAGAAGCTGCCACAACCGATCCGCCCCCATTGCGGCCAGCGTATGGCTGAGCGCCACCGAGCCTCTGAGCCGCTGCACGTCTTCGGCCGAGTACGGTCTCTCGATGCCGTCGAAGCGATCGGCTAAAGCGTTTGGGACAAGCTTGTAAAAATCCGTCATGCTGTTCTCCTGACTAAAAGCTTGATAAAGGCTACTGCGTGACAAGATTGACAATATGAGGCGCTATGACCAGAAAAACCTTTGATTTCTTGTCTGGAAAGAGGTTAAGATGAGGAGGATTGACAGGGTGGCGCTGTGAATTTGTAAATTTTTGTAAATATGGCGCTCCTTGCCTGTCAAAGGATGTGACATGGCGGAACGGAAGATATTCGCAGGCCCGAAAGTCAGGCGCATCCGCAATGCGCTGGCGCTGACGCAGACCGCCATGGCCGAGGCGTTGGAAATATCGCCGTCCTATCTGAACCTGATCGAGCGCAACCAGCGGCCGCTGACGGTGCAGCTCCTTCTCAAGCTTGCAAGCGTCTACAGGGTCGATCTGGAAGAGTTGCGCGGACAGACCGGCGGCAGTCTCGGCCAGCTCAAGGAGGTCTTTGCCGATCCGCTGCTATCGGGCGAGCTGCCGGGTGATCAGGAATTGGTGGAGGTGGCCGAGGCCGCACCCAATGCCGCCAGCGGCATGATCAAGCTCTACCGCGCCTATCGCGAGCAGGCGGCGAGGCTGTCCGATCTGACGGTGCTGATGGCCGCCGAAGGGCATGCACCGGTCGCCGCCGGCCGGTTGCCGCTGGACGAGGTGCGCGAGACGCTGGAGCGCAGGTCCGGCTATTTCGCGCGGATCGAGACGGCGGCGGAAGCTTTTGCCGCAACGCTCCCCGGCGGCCTCGATCTTGCCGCCGGGCTGAAGGATTGGCTGCGCTCCGAGCGCGGCATCGCGGTGCGTGTCTTGCCCGTCCACGTCATGCCGGATCTGCGCCGTCGTTTCGATCGCCATTCGATGCGGCTTTTCATCTCGGAGCGCCTTTCGCAGGCCGACCGTGCGCACGAGATTGCGGTCGAGGCCGCGACTCTGGCCCTGCTGCCGGCAATCGATGCCGAGCTCGACGATCTCTCGCTCTCCTCCGCCGAGGCGCGCCGCATCGCCCGCTTCGAGCTTGCCCGCATCGCCGCGCTGGCGCTTGCAATGCCCTACGAGGCCTTTCTCTCGGCGGCGAAGGCGACGCGCTACGATATCGATATTCTGCGTGCGCGCTTCGGCGTCTCCTTCGGCCAGGCTGCTGCACGTCTTGCGATGCTGCAGCGCCCCGGGGCGGCCGCCATTCCCTTCTTCCTGATCGAGATCGATGCCGCCGGCCACCGGCTGCGCAGGGCGGGCGCCCAGGGCTTTCCGCAGGCCCGTTTCGGCGGCGGCTGTCCGAAGCTCAATCTCCATGCCGCTTTCCTGCAGCCGGGCCAGATCCTCGCCGAAACGGTCGTCATGCCTGATGGCGCATCCTTCCTGACGGTCGCCCGCACCCTGGAGGGACCGAGCGTCGAATTCGGCGAAAGGGTCAGGCGCACGGCGATCCTGATCGGCTGCGACGCTGCCCTTGGCGAGGGCGTGGTCTATGGGCAGGCGATGGCGCTCGAGCCGGTCGCGGTCGGTCCGGCCTGTCGCCTTTGCGAGCGGCGCGGCTGCCTTTCCCGGGCCGAGCCGCCGGTGACGAGACCGCTTGGGCTCGACGAGATGGTGGCAGGCCTCAGCGCCTTCGATTTCCAGTGATTGTGAAATCATTGAGGGCGCAGGATTTTGCGCTTGTGGGCTGTGAAATTCCTTCCTAGTCTGCATGGAAAACCAGAGGGAAAAGATGTCCGGGGGTGCGGAATCTTTGAACAAACAGGAGAAGTCATGAGGTCAACCATCCTATGCGTGACGGCCGCCGCTGTTACCGCACTCCTTGCTGCCGCGCCGGCCCTTGCGCAGGAGCGCGTGGTCAACGTCTACAACTGGTCGGATTATATCGACAGTTCCATCCTCGAGGATTTCACCAAGGAAACCGGCATCAAGGTCGTCTACGACACTTTTGATTCCAACGAGACGCTGGAAACCAAGCTCTTGGCTGGTGGTTCGGGGTACGACGTGGTCGTCCCCACGGTATCCTTCATGAAGCGCCAGATCGCCGCCGGCGTCTACCAGAAGCTCGACAAGTCGAAGCTGCCGAACCTGGTCAACATGTGGGACGTCATCATGAAGGGCGTGGCGTCCTTCGACCCCGGTAACGAATACAGCGTCGACTACATGTGGGGCACGACGGGCATCGGCTACAATGTCGACAAGGTCAAGGCTGCCCTCGGAACCGACGAAAAGCCCAATTGGGACGCGCTGTTCGACCCGGCGAAAGCAGCAAAGCTCAAGGATTGCGGCATCTACATGCTGGATTCCCCCACCGACGTGGTGCCCTCGGTGCTCGCCTATCTCGGGCTCAATCCGAACAGTACCGACGCTGCCGACCTCAAGAAGGCGCAGGCGGTCCTCACGGCCGTTCGTCCCTTCGTCCGCAAGTTCCATTCGTCCGAATATATCAGCGCGCTGGCGAACGGCGATATCTGCATCGCGCTCGGTTATTCCGGCGATATGTTCCAGGCCCGTGACCGTGCTAAGGAAGCCAATGTCGGCGTGAAGGTCGATTATTCGGTCCCGTCGCAGGGCGCCCAGATCTTCTTTGACGTCTTCGGCATTCCGAAGGATGCGCCGCATGTCGCCGAAGCCCATGAATTCATCAACTACATGATGAAGCCCGAAGTCGTCGCCAAGGCATCCAACGTCGTCTTCTATGCCAACGGCAACAAGGCGTCGCAGCAGTTCCTCGACAAGGAAGTCCTCGACGACACGGCGATCTACCCAACGCCCGAAGTCATGGCGAAACTCTTCACCGTTCCGCCGCTCGATCCGAAGGCGCAGCGGCTCGTGACGCGGCTATGGACCACCGTGGTCACCGGCCAATGATCTGATCGTGGCCCGGACGGAAACGTCCGGGCCTTTTTTTGACGATTCCAGTCGGGTGAAGCCGGGAACAAAAGCCGAGAACAAAAGAAAATAATGTATTTTCGGGGAACAATATGAAGTCTTTAGGCAATATTCGCCGCTCTTTCGCACCTTGGACCGATCCGTCCGCCAAGCCCTTCATATCGATCAAGAATGTCACCAAGCGTTTTGGCGATTTCACCGCCGTCGACAACCTGTCGCTCGACATCTATCACCGTGAGTTCTTCGCGCTGCTCGGCGCTTCGGGCTGCGGCAAGTCGACGCTTCTGCGCATGCTCGCCGGCTTCGAGCAGCCGACCTCGGGCGAAATCGTGCTCGACGGCACCGACATGGCCGGCACGCCGCCCTATAGGCGCCCCGTCAACATGATGTTCCAGTCCTATGCGCTTTTCCCGCACATGACGGTCGAGAAGAACATTGCCTTCGGCCTGAGACAGGACGGCATGGCGAAGGACGAGATGACCGACCGCGTCTTGCAGATGTTGAAGCTCGTCAAGCTGGAGCAATTTGCATCCCGCAAGCCGAACCAGCTTTCCGGCGGCCAGCGCCAGCGCGTCGCGCTGGCCCGCTCGCTCGCCAAGCGCCCCAAGGTGCTGCTGCTCGACGAACCGCTCGGCGCGCTCGACAAGAAGCTGCGCGAGGAAACCCAGTTCGAGCTGATGGACCTGCAGCAGAATCTCGGCCTCACCTTCGTCGTCGTCACCCACGATCAGGAAGAGGCGATGACCATGGCCGACCGTATCGCCGTCATGAGCCACGGCAAGGTCGTGCAGGTGGCGACGCCGGCCGAGATCTACGAGGCGCCGAATTGCCGTTTCGTCGCGGATTTCATCGGCGACGTGAACATCTTCGACGGCAAGGTCGCCTCATCGGGCAACGGCACCGTCGAGATATCAGTCGACAGCGGCTTCAGCGTGCGTGTCGCCGCCGCCGAGACTCCCTCGGCAGGCAGCGCCGTCGGCTTTGCCATCCGGCCGGAAAAGATGCGGGTCGGGCGCACGCCTCCCGCCAACGCGTCGGTTAACGCTGCGAGGGGCGAACTCTGGGACATCGCCTATCTCGGCGACATGACCGTCTTCCATGTGAAATTGCAGAGCGGCAACGTCGTCAAGGCATCCTCCCTCAACGCGCAGCGCTCCGTCGACGACCCCTTCACCTACGATCAGGAAGTCTGGGTCTCCTTCGACGAGAATGCCGGCGTCCTGCTGAAGGATTGACATCATGGGCAAGTTCACTTCCGGCCTCTACAATCGCCTCGTCATCGTCATCCCTTACGCCTGGCTACTGCTTTTCTTCCTGGCGCCTTTCTTCATCGTCTTCCGCATTTCGCTGTCGACGACGGCGATCGCCATGCCGCCCTATGAGCCTGTCTTCTCCTTCGCCGACGGCTGGGCCGGCCTCTTAAGCAAGATCGGCGAATTCTCTTTCGACAATTACACCTACCTCACCGACGACCCGCTCTATTTCAACGCCTATGTGTCGAGCGTGGTGATCGCCGGGATCTCCACCTTCCTGACGCTGCTGATCGCCTATCCGATCGCCTACGGCATGGCGCAGGCGCCACGTGGCCTGCGGCCGACGCTGGTGATGCTCGTCATCCTGCCCTTCTGGACGAGCTTCCTGATCCGCGTCTACGCCTGGATCGCCATCCTCAAGCCGGAGGGCCTATTCAACCAGCTGCTGCTGTCGCTGCACCTGATCGATACACCGCTGATCATCCTGAACACCAATACCGCCGTCTATATCGGCATCGTCTATTCCTATCTGCCCTTCATGGTGCTGCCGCTTTATTCGGCGCTCGAGAAGATGGACGGCACGTTGATCGAGGCTGCGCAGGATCTCGGCTGCCCGCCGATCACAGCCTTCTGGCGCATCACCTTCCCGCTGTCTATCCCCGGCGTGGTGGCCGGCTGCATGCTGGTCTTCATCCCGGCCGTCGGTGAATTCGTCATTCCCGATCTGCTCGGCGGGTCGCAGACGCTGATGATCGGCAAGACACTGTGGAACGAGTTCAATTCCAATCGCGACTGGCCGGTCTCCTCGGCGGTGGCGACCATCCTGTTGCTGATCCTGGTCATCCCGATCGTCTTCTTCCAGAATGTCCAGGCCAAGGCCGAAGAGCGGGGGAAATAAACCATGCTGAAATGGACCCGTTTCAACATCGTCTCCGTCACGCTCGGCTTCGCTTTCCTCTATCTGCCGATCGTGCTTCTCGTCATTTTCTCCTTCAACGAATCCAAACTCGTGACCGTCTGGGGCGGCTTCTCGACGAAATGGTATGTCTCGTTGATGAGCAATCAGGCCTTGCTCGACGCTGCGTGGGTGACGCTGCGCGTCGGACTGCTGTCGGCAACGTTTGCAACCATCCTCGGCACGATGGCGGCGCTGACATTGGTGCGCTACACGCGCTTTCGCGGACGCATGCTGTTTTCGGGCATGGTCTATGCGCCCCTCGTCATGCCGGAGGTCATCACCGGCCTGTCATTGCTGCTGCTCTTCGTCGCGATCGGTCTCGACCGCGGCTTCTGGACGATCACGCTCGCGCATACGACGTTGACCATGTGCTTCGTCGCCGTCGTCGTCCAGTCGCGCCTGCTGAGTTTCGATCATTCGATCGAGGAAGCGGCTCAGGATCTCGGCGCGCCGCCGGTGCGGACTTTCTTCGAGATCACCCTGCCGATCATCGCGCCCGCCGTCGCCTCCGGCTGGATCCTGGCCTTCACCCTGTCGCTCGACGATCTGGTGATTGCAAGCTTCACGTCGGGGCCTGGCGCCACCACGCTGCCGATGAGGATCTACAGCCAGGTCCGCCTCGGCGTAACGCCCGAGATCAATGCGGTGTGCACGATCCTGATCGGCATCGTCGCCCTCGGCGTCATCTGCGCCTCGATCATCACCAAGCGCCGCGAAACGCAGCGACAGAGGGACGAGCGCGCCGCTGCGGCCGGTGCGTGAGGTCTAAAGCGCGTGCTCCTCGCGCTCTATGTCTCTATTTTGCGCATGTCGTTATCGCGAAACCGCTGCACAGTTTTGCGCGACATGCTTCACTGCGCGTGGGGTGTATTGCCGAATAGCGGAACCGGCGAGATCACCGGGTTCGGCCATGAGCCGCCGATGAAGAACGGCAGAAGCGGCAGCTCCGCCGCCTTGGCCGGATCGGTTGCATCCAGTGATCCGGAAAGTGCCAGCCCGTTCGAATGATAGGTGATGATGCCGGAAAGCGTCAGTGTCTGTGTGGGTCCGGCGATATGGGCGTCATGGATCTCGGCGGAGCCGTTGGCGAAATCGGCCTGTAGGTTCAACTGGCTGAAGGCGAAGGCGCCGCCTGCTGCCGCGCTCAGCGGAAAGAACGGCTTTTCGGCTGCCTGCGTCCGAAGTGCCGTGGCATCGATGCCGGGAATCGTGCCTTCCCCGGTCCAGAAGTGCAGCTTGCCGGTGACGTCGGCAAGGCCGGTCGTCCAGATCGCCTTGGGCGACTGCAGGTCGAGATCGATCGATCCTGTCGCAAGCGGCAGCGGACCTTTCAACTGCAGGCGTTCTGCAAGGGCCGCGAAGTCGGCATCGCGGATCGACAGCCGCAGCTTGCCGCCGCCGTCGAAGTCGCGCTGCGTCGCTTCCAGATGCGCGGTCATTTCACCGCCTTCGAACTGGCTGTCGCCAATATCGAATTTCGCTTCGCCGCCGGCAACGATCACGCTGGCGCCAACGTCGGAAAGCTCGAAGAGACCCATCTGCGCGCGCCGCGCCGAAAGCCTGACGTCGATATCGAGCAGCCGCAATGGTCCGCTGATGCCGGCGGAAATTTCCTCCGCCTCGCCGGCCGCGAGGCGGAGCGCGAAGGCGTCGAGGAAGGGCTTGAGGTTCATCTGGTCGAAGGCGAGCGTGCCGCCGATTTTCGGTCGTTTGCCGGGTTGGGTGAAAAGGTCCATTACCCCGGTGGCGCTCGCTTCGTTCAACGAGAGGCTGAGATTGTTGAAACGCAGCCCATTACCCGACGACATGATGTCGGATTCCAGCGAGGCGCTCTTCAACGTTGCGATGCCGGGGATCGATTTGCCCGACCATGTCAGAAGTGCGGGCACATCGGGAATGGTGGCTGTGACATTGCCGGAAAGGGCCGAAAGGTTGGCGATGCTGGCAATGCCTTGGAAGTGCGCCGTCAACAGGTTTGATGTGAGCGACGTCCGTGTCTCGGCATTCCTGCCGGCAAAGGCGAGCAGCGGCTGGCGCGAGGCGAAATCGACTTTCAGGTCCTGGCCGTTGATGCGGGCGATGACGACCGACGAGATTGCGCCGGATAGTCTCGGCCAGGCGATATCTGCGGTGACGCTGTCGAAATGATAGGTCTTGGCGGACTTGATGTCGGTGACCACAAGCGTGCCGTCCTCGACGGTCACCGCGCCGATCTCGGCATCGAGATCGGGATCGAGCACCTCAGCTCCGTTTTCGTAGCGTACGCCGCTGATCGCGCGTGCGAGCAGGCCGGCATAACTCCAGTCGATCAGCCCTTTTTCGTCGCGCGTCAGCGCCAGGTTGGGGCGCACCAAGTGGAATTCGTGGAAGCTCGTCCGGCCTCGCAACGCATCGATGAGGCTGAAATCCGCCGACAGGCTTTCAATGCTGCCGAGCAGCTTATCGCCACTTTCGCGCGGTTGGCGGATGGTGATCTGGTTCAGCGTAATGCGCGGTGTCGGCCAGAATTCGAGAACCGGACTACCCTTGATCTCGGCATGGTATCCCGTCCATTTCGACAGCGCGTCCTCGATGCCGGAGCGCACGAAGCCGGTCGAGATGAGATAGGGTGCGGCAACCCTGAGCGCCACGAAAAGCGCCAGCGCGATCAGCAGGAATACCGTCGACAGGCGGGCGAAGGCCGGAAGCCAGCGCGAAACGGGTCCGATCTTCCTGCGCCACCTGCGATGTCTTGACGTGCTCATGATCTCCGCCGGCAAATTCAGCCGGTCATCCCGTTATGCGCTGATTTCGCCGGATATAGGAAATATCAGGCATATGCAAATCCCGACAGCGCCGCGCGTCTTTTCAGACGCGCAAAGGACGCTGTAGCACTTTCAATTAAATAGTTGGAGCATGATGTCGTCCGAAAACCGCTCACACTTTTCGACATCATACTCCAAGCGTCGGATCGCGTCGGTTCCACGCTTTATAATGCAATGCAGCATGATATAAGGACGGCATTGGGGAGGAGGATTGAATGCAGGATAACAGACCACTTTGGGTGCCCTCGGAGGATGCCATTGCAAAAAGCCCGATCCATGCCTTCATGGAGCGCTGCAATGCCGACTTCGGGCTCTCTCTTTCGGGCTTTGAGGATCTGCATGCATGGTCGGTGGCCGAGCGGGAGAACTTCTGGTCGGCCGTCTGGGATTTTTGCGGCGTGCAGGGGGAGCGTGGCGCAGAGGTGCTTGCCAATGGCGACCGCATGCTGGAAGCCCGCTTCTTTCCCGATGCGACGCTGAACTTCGCCGAAAACCTGCTGTCTGGCCGCGGTGACGGCGATGCGATCATCTTCCGCGGCGAGGACAAGGCCGAGGACCGCTGGTCGTGGGACCGGCTGCGCGCGCTGGTCTCGAAGCTGCAGCAGGCCTTTGTAGCACGCGGCATCGGCAAGGGCGACCGCGTCGCCGCGATGATGCCAAACATGCCGGAGACCGTCGCCGCCATGCTCGCCGCCGCCTCGATCGGCGCCATCTGGTCGTCGTGTTCGCCTGATTTCGGCGAGCAGGGTGTGCTCGACCGCTTCGGCCAGATTGAGCCAAGGCTGTTCATCGCCTGCGATGCCTATTGGTATTCCGGCAAGCTTCAGGATGTCGGCGCCAAGGTCGCCACGGTCGCAAAGACTTTGGCTATCCCCACGGTCATCGTCCATTACGCCGGCAATGCGGAGGCCGTGGCGCGAAAGACGCCGGGCGCTTTAACGCTTGAGGCCTTTGTCGCGCCCTATGAGGCAAGGGAGGTGGAGTTCACGCGGCTTGCCTTCGCGCATCCGCTTTACATCCTCTTTTCGTCAGGCACGACAGGCGTACCGAAATGCATCGTGCATTCGGCCGGCGGCACGCTGCTGCAGCACCTCAAGGAGCAGCGGCTGCATTGCGGCCTGCAGGCGGGCGAGAAGCTGTTCTATTTCACCACTTGCGGCTGGATGATGTGGAACTGGCTGGTCAGCGGTCTTGCCAGCGGGGCGACGCTCTGCCTGTTCGACGGCTCGCCCTTCGCCCCCGATGGC
Organism: Rhizobium leguminosarum bv. trifolii WSM1325; assembly: GCA_000023185.1. Taxonomy (NCBI): domain Bacteria; kingdom Pseudomonadati; phylum Pseudomonadota; class Alphaproteobacteria; order Hyphomicrobiales; family Rhizobiaceae; genus Rhizobium; species Rhizobium leguminosarum. Next base: position 427,668 of record CP001622.1, read on the forward strand.
AACGTGCTGTTCGACTATGCCGAGGCCGAAAAATTCGTCATCTTCGGCACCTCGGCGAAATATATCGATGCGGTGCGCAAAGGCGGGCTGACGCCGCGCGTCAGCCACGATCTCTCCAGCCTGCGGCTGATGACCTCCACCGGTTCGCCGCTGTCGCCGGAAGGGTTCACCTTCGTCTACGAAGGCATCAAGAAAGATGTACAGCTCGCCTCGATATCAGGCGGCACCGATATCGTCTCCTGCTTCGTACTCGGCAATCCGCTGCAGCCGGTCTGGCGCGGCGAGATCCAGGGGGCCGGCCTCGGCCTTGCGGTCGATGTCTGGAACGATGACGGCAAGCCGGTGCGCGGGGAGAAGGGTGAACTCGTCTGCACCAAGGCCTTCCCCTCGATGCCGGTGATGTTCTGGAACGACCCCGATGGCGCCAAATATCGCGCCGCCTATTTCGACCGGTTCGACAATGTCTGGTGCCACGGCGATTTCGCCGAATGGACGGAGCATGGCGGCCTGGTCATCCACGGCCGTTCGGATGCGACGCTCAATCCTGGCGGTGTTCGCATCGGCACGGCCGAGATCTACAATCAGGTGGAGCAGATGGCGGAGGTGGCCGAGGCGCTGTGCATCGGCCAGGACTGGGACGACGACGTACGCGTCATCCTTTTCGTCCGACTTGCCCCCGATGTGAAGCTGACCGAGGATCTCGTCAAGGCGATCAAGAGCCGCATCCGCACCGGCGCCTCGCCGCGGCATGTGCCGGCGAAGATCATCGCGGTTGCCGATATTCCCCGCACCAAGTCCGGCAAGATTGTCGAGCTTGCCGTGCGCGAGGTCGTTCACGGCCGGCCGGTGAAGAACCAGGAAGCGCTTGCCAATCCAGAGGCGCTGGGGCTCTTTGCCGGGCTAAGCGAACTGAGGGATTGACAGCGATCGCACATTACAAGCTGTCACCCTTTATCAATCTCCTGTCATGGAAACCTTTCGTTAAGAAAGGTTTGTCAAAGGTGAAGCTAACTTGGGGGCCGCACATGAACGATGCGGCCTGGGGCCTTCCGGCCTCCGAAACATGACGTTGATCGACTGAGCTCTTGTTGAACAGCACCGAATTCAAAGGCGGCCTCTTGGCTGCCTTTTCTTTATCAACCGGCCAGCACGCGTTGCGACGGGAAGGTGATCTCGACGAGCGTGCCCTCGTTCGGCGCCGAATTGATCGTGAAAGTCGCCCGGTTGGCATCGACCATCGCCTTGGTCAGCGGCAGGCCGAGCCCGGTGCCGTCGCCGCGATGACGCGATTGGGTCGAGGAGACCTGCCGGAACGGCTTCATCGCCTGGTCGAGTTCGCTGCGCGTCATGCCGATGCCGGTATCGCGGACCCTGAGGACAACGCTGCCATTCGCCTCATAGGACGTCGAAACGACGATCTGCCCGCCTGACGGGGTGAAGCGGATGGCGTTCGACAGGATGTTCAGCGCGATCTGCTTGATCGAGCGCAGATCCGCTACGACCTCAGGTACTGCCTGCGACAGCGCCGTGCGGATGATGACGCGCTGGCCGTTCGCCTGCGGCTGCACCAGAGCCACGGCTTCGGAAACCGCCTCGTTGAGGCCGACGGCGGCAAAATCGAGATCCATCTCGCCCGCCTCGATCTTCGAGATGTCGAGCAGGTCGTTAACGATATCGAGGACGTGCCGGCCGGAGCGGCCGATGTCGTTGGCATATTCGATATAACGCGGATGGCCGATCGGCCCGAAGCGCTCGCCGGCCATCATATCGGAAAAGCCGATGATGGCGTTGAGCGGCGTGCGGATCTCATGGCTGACGCGGGCGAGGAAATCGGTCTTGTGGGCGTTGGCGGTTTCGGCAGCGCCCTTGGCGTTGCGCAGCTCGTCCTCGGTGCGCTTCCACTGGGTGATATCGCGGATGACGGCGCAATAGCCGTTGGAGGAGGTGAGCTGGCCCATCGTCATGAACAGCGGCACGAAGCCACCGGCGGCCTCGCGGCCGATCACTTCGCGCCCGTCGTTCAACACGCTTGCCACGCCATGGCCGGAGAGGCCGTTCAGATAGTCGATGACTGCCTTCTGGCTCTCATGGGCAAACAGCATGACGAAGGGTTTGCCGCGCGTCTCCTGTTCGTCGTAATTGAAAAGCGCGCTGGCCGACCGGTTCATCGAGCGGATGTCGCCCTCGGTGCCAATGACGACGACGCCGTCGGTCGCCGTTTCCAGGATCGAGCGCAATTCCTCCACTTCGACCTGGAGTTTAGCGACCTTCTCGACCATCCGCTCGGGGCGGTCTTCGGACCGACCGTCGAAACGGTTTGCGTCGCCGCGGCCATCTTCCTTGCCTTCCACCGGCATCAGCGCCAGCATCAGGGCGTTGGCGTCTTCCCAGCGCACCGATTGCAGCCGCGCGGTCACCGGCGCCAGCGTATCATCGGCCTTGACGAGCATCATGGTGCCGGAGCCCGCGGCCTTCTCCTCGAGTTCGCGGCGCTGCAGCAGACCTTCGATGCCGCCTACCTCGCGCAATGCGTCGAGCGAACCGTAGCCCGTCAGCCGCATGAATTCCGGATTGGCGTGGATCAGCGCATCGCCGATATGGATGAGCACGGCAACAGGCAGTTGGTCGACCGTGCCCACCGAAAGCCCGTCCGTCATCTTGATGCGCGGCGGGATGAAGCTTGTGAGAACCTCGATCTGGCTGGCCGTCTCCTCCAGCCCTTCCGTCGCCTCGTCCTCGACTATGACAGCCGGCTCTTCGGTGGCGCCGTCGTCTTCGCGCTCCGCCTCAACGGCATTCTCGAAGATCGCCTCCTGCGGCGCGATCTCCTCGAGCGACGGTATGTCCGCCTGGTCGGCGGTGGGTGTTTCGGCCCCGAACGCTTCGGGTCCGGAGGCCTCGTTGAAGGCGGCCGTTTCCGTGGCGTTGGGTTCCATCGGCGCCGGGGCGGCGGGCTCGTCCTTGTTGGCGCCGAAGGCTTCGAGGCGCTTGGCGATCTCGCGGAAATTGGCCTGTTCGGCGGCCGTCAGTCCGGCACCGGTGTTGTGGAGCTGAACGATCTTGTCGGAGAAACGGCGATTAGGCGTTTCCGAAATCCGAAGCGCCGGCGGCTCTTGCGGAAGTTCCGCTACCGGCTCGGCGGCGGAAATGTCGCCGGCATCGGCGCTGCCTTCCGCTTTTTCGGCAGCACTTTCTTGGGCAGGTATCTCGGCCGCCTGCTCGGTGGCAATCTCTTCCGGCGCTGGCTCCGCCTGTGGTTCGCTTGCCGTAAGCGCCTGATCCTCGACCTCCTGCGTCGGGGAGGGATCGATCAGGGGCTCTTCAAGCACTGTCTCCGCTTCGTGCGCCACCTCGGCAATGGTCTCGGCGGGCGGGCCGAGGCTCGCTGCATCATGGCCGATACCATCAGGGCCGAGTGTCAGGCCAAGCGCCAGCGGATCTTCCTGCGCGTCGGAAAGCCGGACGACGCCGAAGCCGCGGAAGCCATCGAAGTCGCGGTTGCGGGTATAGGTCGGCAGCGCCGCCAGATCGACCGGAACAACGAGGCTGGTGCCTTCGACCGGCCAGAGGATCGTCTTGCCCGACCATGTGTCACGGCGGGCGAGCGCCTCGGAAAGCTTGCCGTCAGGATCGAGATTGAAGAGGGCGGCGACATCGCCGAAGGCAGAGCCGATGATGTCGGACGCATGCGGACCGACGGCCGCGGCAAATTCGTGGCTGACTTCGTTGAATCGGCCTTCGGCGTCGATCTTCCAAACGAAGCGCGTGGCGCGGCTATTTGGCCTGAAAACGAAGCCCGACTCAGCCTCAAGCTGAGGGGCAGGGGGCACGTCGGGGACCACAGGCGTTGCGATAGCGGTCTCTTCGTGGACTGCTTCCGGCGCGTCTTCGATAGGCGTTTCGCTGGCTTCAACAGGCGGTTCCGCCGTCTCCGCAATGGAAGTCACATCGTCCTCAATGACCGCGGCGGGCTCATCCGCGCTGCTATCGGTCACGCCGTCGTCGCTCTTCGGCTCCGCGTCCTCGGCAGGATCCATCCCGTCAATCGCCTCGTCTGCGGATGCCACAGCTATCTCAGCCGGCTGCTCGTTTTCGCCGGTGATCTCCTCGAGCGTCTCCTCGACCTCTTCGATCCCCGAGACCGCGTCGATGATTTCGGTGAAGCCTGTAGCGGCGACGGGTTCGTCCTGAAGCACCTCCATCGGCGGCGCGCTTTCTTCCTGTGCGGGCGCATCGACTGGATCGAGCGCGGGCGCATCGACCGGGGCGAGCGCGGGCGCATCGACCGGGTCAAGATGACCGACCGCGGTCTCGACAGCAAAGAGCAGATTGAGCGCCGGATCGTCGCTGAGCTTGCCGACCGCGGCCGGGAGATTGCCTCTGCCGGTGGCGACAGGTCGCTTCACCAGCCGGTCGGGATGCGCGCCGGCAAGGTTGATCAAGGTCTTTGCCGTCTGCTCGGAGATCCCGAGCGAGGCAAAGCCCGGCGAAGCGGCGATGACCTCACCATTGGCGCCGATCACCGCCATATGCGTGTCGGGATCATCGAGCCCCTGCAGCATCTGGGCCGCCGATGCGCCGGCCGCGAGTGGTTTTGCCGAGACCGGCACTGAAAACAGGATGGCCTGTTCGCCCTGAGAAAGCCGGATCAGTTCGGCAGCCGCCTGCACCTGCGCACGCTGAAAGCCCTTGGCGACGCGGATCATCAGGCTGCGGCTGTCGCCGATATCGGTCAGCTGGCGCGCGGCGGTTTCCAGCTGGCGGAAGGTGATGTCGGCGCGGTCGACCCCCTGATCGAGCAGATCATAGACCGCCGAATGGCCGAAAAGCTCGGCACCCGCACCGTTCGCCCAGAGCAGACGGGCGAGATCGGCCGAAAACAGCACCATGGCCTCGCCGCGTGAAAAGCGTTCCCGTACCCGTGCATGCACGGCGATATCGATGAACGGATATTGGACTGCGGGCATGTTCGAACCTTGTCGCTGTCGGCCTTCTTAAATTAACGGCTTATTAATAACTGCGGGGCGCATGCCGGTCCAGAAGAGGAGGGGGTTTTCGGCCGGAAAGGTTAACGTCTTGTGCATCGCACAATAATTGTTGCAATGCACAATAGAATGTCTTATATAAGCATCATCCAACAAACGCAGGCAGCGGCTGCCTCAACCCAAAGGATGCGACCCATGGCTACCATAAAGACCGACGACGTTTTTTCAATCGCTTCTTTCGACCCGTCCAAGTTCACGGAATCTTTCCGTGAATTCGCCGAAAAGGGCGCTCAGCAGTCGAAGGATGCCTATGCCAAGCTGAAGACCGCTGGCGAGGAAGCCGGCAAGACGCTCGAAGCCACCGTCCAGACGGCACAGGCCGGCAGCGTCGAGATCGGCCTGAAGGCGATCGACATCCTGCGCATCAATTCCGAGAACTCGCTGTCGCACTTCGAAGCGCTGCTCGGTGTCAAGTCCCCGGCCGAATTCTTCGAGCTGCAGACCTCGTTCATCCGCAAGCAGGCCGAACTCACCGTCGAGCAGGCGAAGTCGATCCAGGAAACCACCAAGCAGGTGGCCGAGAAGCTCGCAAAGCCCTCCAAGGACGCCGCCGAAAAGGCCATGGCTTCCTTCAAGGTTGCCTGATCGGTCCTTACCGATCGGAGATAAAGGCTGGACCTCGTGTCCAGCCTTTTTGTATATTGACGAGGAATGGGGCTTGAATTCATCTCCAAGTCCTCGTATGTGACCCCCGTCGCGCCAAGCGCGATTTATGCGGTTGTAGCTCAGTTGGTTAGAGCGCAGGTTTGTGGCACCTGAGGTCGGAGGTTCGAGACCCCCCAACCGTACCATCTCCCCCACGTCAAGAATGAGAAACTGGTCCTATCGTTTCGATGGAACCCATGCGGCACCGGATCGTTCTCCATGTTAACGGGAGAATACGCATGTCGAAAACCCTTCTCTACGGTGCGACGAAGATCGACGAGACCAACAGCGCTTACGCGCCGATGGAAAGTCTTGCTGCGTTTCAGTGGAAGAACCGCGTCTTCATCCTTTTCGCCGACAGGGATAATTCCCGCGCCTCCCGGCAGGAGAACCAGCTACTGGCTGATCGCTCCGCCCTCGATGACCGGCACCTGGTGGTGCTGAAGATTTCCGGCGCTGGCGTTCGGCCGCTCTTCGGTGCGGCCGACGGCCTCGACGGCGAAGCGATCCGCCGCGATCTCGAGGCACCGGAGGTCGGCGAATTCGCCGCTTTCCTTCTCGGCAAGGACGGCACCGTCAAGCTCGAGATCAGCGAGCCGATTACCGATGGCGAGCTCTTCGCCATCATCGACAGCATGCCGATGCGCGCTGCCGAATCGCTGAAGCCGGACAAGTCGTCCTGATATCGCTGAGAATCAAGATCACGAAGCAGAACCAAGATCATGAAAGGGAGGCGGTCATGTCCGTGCCCAACGAACCCATTCCCGATCAGCCGCCGATGCCCGCGCCCGGCTGGAAGCCGGTGCCGCCGATCAAGGAACCGGAGCCGGACAGGCTGCCCGACGAGGCGCCGGTTCCAAATCCCGACGAGAACGACGAGCCGGCAAAACACACTTTCGAGACTTAAAGGAAAATGTGCCGTTCGGCGCTGACAAGCTCCTGGAGGAAATCGGCGACGCTCCGGACGCGTAGCAGGTCGCGCGCCGTTTCGTGATAGGTCGTCCAGTAGGCGCGCCGGATCGAAACCTCCGGCAGGATGCGCTGGAGTTCCGGATATTGCCTGGCGATATAATCGTGCAGGATGCCGATGCCGGCACCTGTTCGTACCGCCTCGGTCTGTCCGATCGCCGTCGAAATCTCGAAGCCTGCATCCCAGCTCCGCATGACTGCGCCGGAAAAATTCAGGGACGCGGTGAAGATCAGGTCTTCGACATAGCCGATGCGGCGATGCGCCTTGAGCGCGTCGATATCGGCGGGTGTGCCCTGGGCGGCGAGGTATGCGCGTGAGGCATAGAGACCGAGCGTGTAGTCGGTGAGCTTGGAGGAGACGAGCCGGCCTTGTTCGGGCCGCTCCAGCGTGATGGCGATATCGGCCTCGCGCTGCGACAGCGAGAAAGAGCGCGGCACCGGTACGAGCTGGATCTTCAGCTCCGGATGACGCTCGATCAATCTGCCCATGCGCGGCGCAAGAAAGGAAACGCCGAACCCATCAGGCGCGCCGACGCGCACGGTCCCGGCGATTGCCGTATCGGTGTGGCCGAGGCTGGCCTGTGCTGCGAGCATTTCCGTTTCCATCCGCTCCGCGGATGCCAGGAACACTTCGCCTTCGGCCGTCAGTTCGCAGCCATTCGTGCGGCGGATGAAAAGCCGCGTCTTCAGCGCCTCTTCGAGCGAAGTCAGTCGACGCGAGAGCGTGGCGTGATTGAGCCCCAGCCGCTTCGAAGCGGCAAGGATCTGCCCGGTGCGGGCGACGGCGAGGAAAATACGAACATCGTCCCAGTTCATGGCTTGGCACGCATTGCGATCGGATCGACCTCGATAAAAGTCAGCGACGTGACCATGTGTGCCGTCTGGTTCTTGTATTTAATGAAATGCGGTGTTCGCAGATGGGCCTCGTATGCTTCCTGGTCGGCGTAGACTTCAAGGATACGGATCCGGTTTGGGTTGTTCCTGATGGAAACGGCGCTCAGGGAAAGGACGCCGTCTTCCAGCGCGATGGATGCTTCGATCTCTTCCGTGAGCAATGCGCGATAGGTTTCAAGCGTGTCCGGCTCGATCTCCAACTCCGCCATTCTGACGACGGGTTTCCGGTTCATCGGTTTGACCTCCCCCAGGGTTTGACTTGTCGGAGTTTGACTTGTCGGCGTGCGGTGCCAAGTTTGAAGCAGCCGCAGCGCCCAATGCAACGACAGGGCTATAATTTACGCACAACGGTTGCTTATATCAGCGCATTGATTTGTGCAAATTGAAGTGCGATTGTCGGCCATCGAAAAACAGGAGGAACACCCATGCGTGAGATCGGTCATTTCATCGGCGGCAAACATGTTGCCGGCACCAGCGGCCGCGTGAGCAATGTCTACAATCCGGCGACGGGCGAAGTGCAGGCGACGGTCGCACTCGCAAGCGTCGAGGAACTGCGCGCCGCCGTCGAAAACGCCAAGGCTGCGCAGCCGAAATGGGCTGCCACCAATCCGCAGCGCCGCGCCCGCGTCTTCTTCAAATTCGTCGAACTCCTGAACAAGCACATGGACGAGCTTGCCGAAATCCTCTCCAAGGAACACGGCAAGACGATCGAGGATGCCAAGGGCGACGTCATCCGCGGCCTCGAAGTCTGCGAATTCGTCTGCGGCATCCCGCATCTCGCCAAGGGCGAATTCACCGAGGGCGCAGGCCCGGCGATCGACATGTATTCGATCCGCCAGCCGGTCGGCATCGGCGCCGGCATCACGCCTTTCAACTTCCCCGGCATGATCCCGATGTGGATGTTTGCGCCGGCGATCGCCTGCGGCAACGCCTTCATCCTGAAGCCCTCCGAGCGTGATCCCTCCCTGCCGATCCGTCTCGGTGAACTGATGATCGAGGCCGGCCTGCCCGCCGGCATCCTCAACGTCGTCAATGGCGACAAGGGTGCTGTCGACGCGATCCTCACCGATCCCGATATCGGCGCCGTCTCCTTCGTCGGCTCGACGCCGATCGCCCGCTACGTCTACGGCACCGCGGCGATGAACGGCAAGCGCGCCCAGTGCTTCGGCGGCGCCAAGAACCACATGATCATCATGCCGGATGCGGACCTGGATCAGGCCGTCAACGCGCTGATGGGCGCAGGCTACGGTTCGGCCGGCGAGCGCTGCATGGCGATCTCGGTTGCCGTTCCGGTCGGCGAGGAGACTGCCAACCGCCTCGTCGAGAAGCTGACGCCGAAGATCGAATCCCTGCGTATCGGCCCCTATACCGACGACAAGGCCGACATGGGCCCGCTCGTCACCAAGGAAGCCTATACCCGTGTTCGCGGCCTGATCGACCGCGGCATCGAGGAAGGCGCCAAGCTCGTCGTCGACGGCCGCGATTTCAAACTCCAGGGCTATGAAGACGGCTATTTCGTCGGCGGCTGCCTGTTCGATCACGTCACGCCGGAGATGGATATCTACAAGACAGAGATCTTCGGACCTGTCCTCTCCGTCGTTCGCGCCAACAACTATGAGGAAGCGCTGTCGTTGCCGATGAAGCACGAATACGGCAACGGCGTTGCGATCTACACCCGCGACGGCGATGCCGCCCGCGATTTTGCCTCGCGCATCAATATCGGCATGATCGGCATCAACGTTCCGATCCCGGTTCCGCTCGCCTACCACTCCTTCGGCGGCTGGAAGGCCTCGAGCTTCGGCGACCTCAACCAGCACGGCACGGATTCGATCAAGTTCTGGACGAAGACCAAGACCGTCACTGCTCGTTGGCCCTCCGGCATCAAAAGCGGCGCGGAATTCGTCATGCCGACGATGAAGTGATCGTCACGACATTCCGATCTGAAATCTGTAATTCGGGAGCCTTTTGGCTCCCGAATTTTTCCGCGTCATGCTGATTGCCGGCGATATCGGTCCGGCGCCGAGGATGTTCTGAGACACGGACGCGGTCTGCTGACCATCTCCTATTCCCCCAGTGCCGAGGTCAAACTGATGCGCAAGGCACGCCCGAGCGCAAGCAGGCGATCCTCGATGACGTCGAGGTCCCGGAGCGGGATTGACGTCGCGGCAAATGGCCTCATAAGCTGAATGAGAATTTCATATTTTGGAATTGTTCAAAACTAGCAAACCGCCTATATAGGTCTGAACAGACGAGTCAGGAGAATGGCATGCGGTTGACGAAGCAGACGAACTATGCGGTTCGCATGTTGATGTATTGTGCTGCCAATGACGGGCATTTGAGCCGGATTCCCGAAATCGCCAGGGCCTATGGCGTTTCCGAGCTCTTTCTTTTCAAGATCCTTCAGCCGCTGAACAAGGCGGGTCTGGTCGAAACCGTTCGCGGTCGCAATGGCGGCGTGCGCTTGGGCAAGCCGGCCGCCGACATTAGTCTTTTCGACGTCGTTCGGGTGACGGAAGACAGCTTCGCCATGGCCGAATGCTTCGAGGATGACGGTGAGGTCGACTGCCCGCTGGTCGATAGCTGTGGTTTGAATTCGGCGCTGCGCAAGGCGCTCAATGCCTTCTTCGCGGTGCTGTCGGAATATTCCATCGATGACCTCGTTAAGGCGCGTCCGCAGATCAATTTCCTTCTCGGAATCACCGGCGAGCCAGCCTATCGCAAACCCTCGATCGTTGCCCCCGCCGCCTGAATTCAAGATCATAATTTGCTTCTGAACCGCGGTTGCCCTGGCCACCGCGGTTTTTGTTTTTGCAGCGTCTGGGTGGTCTCCGGCATACGGGGAAATGCCGTCGGCATGTCGCGATGGGTGCGTTTTTATACCAAATGCGACAAAATTTCGGTCATTTTTGTGCGAAAATTTCCGAATGAGGCTGATTTTTGACGGAAAATTTCTAAAATTGTCCAGGTGGAAAAATTTTCTGCGTAGCCCGTTGCTTTCAGTAAATAAATATCGTTCCATCGAGCGTCGACCGAGATGCCAATCTACGGTCTCCAAACATCAAAAAAGAACAACCGGGAAACAATATTATGAAAAAGATCTCTGTCCTGCTGGCAGCGACGGCCTTGATTTCCGTCATGGCGACGTCGGCTTGGTCCAAGACCCTTGTTTATTGCTCCGAGGGCTCGCCGGAGGGCTTCGACCCGAGCCTCTATACGGCAGGCACGACCTTCGACGCGTCGTCGCGCACGGTCTATAGCCGCCTCGTCGAATTCAAGCATGGCGGTACCGAGATCGAACCGGGCCTGGCCGACAGCTGGAGCGTTTCGGCCGACGGCACGGAATACACCTTCAAGCTTCATCCTGGCGTCAAGTACCAGACCACCGACTTCTTCACGCCGACGCGCGATTTCAACGCCGACGACGTCGTGTTCTCCTTCGAGCGCCAGCTGAAATCCGACAATCCGTGGAACAAGTATGTCGAGGGCGGCTCTTACGAATACGCCGCCGGCATGGGCTTTCCCGAGCTGATCAAGTCTGTCGAGAAGGTCGATGACCTCACCGTCAAGTTCACGCTCAACCACCCCGAAGCGCCGTTCCTCGCCGACCTCGCCATGGACTTCGCCTCGATCGTCTCCAAGGAATATGCCGACAAGCTTGCCGCCGACGGCAAGATGGCGCAGCTCAACCAGCAGCCGCTCGGCACCGGCCCGTACACCTTCGTCGCCTACCAGCCGGATGCCGTCATCCGCTACAAGGCGAACGAAACCTATTTCAAGGGCAAGGAAAAGATCGACGATCTGGTTTTCGCCATTACCTCTGACGCCGCCGTGCGCGCCCAGAAGCTGAAGGCCGGCGAATGCCACCTGATCCCCTATCCGAATGCAGCCGACGTACCCGAACTGAAGAAGGATGAAAATCTGACCGTTCTGGAACAGGCCGGCCTCAATGTCGGCTTCCTCGCTTACAACACCCAGATGGCCCCGTTCGACAAGCCGGAAGTTCGCCGTGCGCTGAACATGGCGATCAACAAGCAGGCGATCATCGACGCCGTCTTCCAGGGTGCCGCGGCCGTTGCCAAGAACCCGATCCCGCCGACGATGTGGTCCTATAACGACGCCGTTCAGGACGACAAGTACGATCCGGACGCTGCCAAGAAGGCTCTTGCCGATGCTGGCGTCAAGGATCTCAGCATGAAGATCTGGGCAATGCCGGTGTCGCGTCCCTACATGCTGAACGCGCGCCGCGCCGCCGAACTGATGCAGGCGGATTTCGCCAAGATCGGTGTCAAGGTCGAGATCGTCACCCATGAATGGGCCGAATATCTGAAGCTCTCCTCCGACGTGAAGCGCGACGGCGCCGTCATCCTCGGCTGGACCGGCGACAACGGCGACCCGGACAACTTCATGGATACGCTGCTTGGCTGCGATGCCGTCGGCGGCAACAACCGTGCTCAGTGGTGCAACAAGGAATATGACGACCTGATGACCAAGGCCAAGCTGACGGCCGATGTCGGCGAGCGCACCAAGGCCTATGAGCAGGCGCAGCTGATCTTCAAGAAGGAAGCTCCCTGGGCAACCATCGACCATTCGCTCGTCTTCGTTCCGATGAGCAAGAAGGTCTCGGGCTTCCAGATGGACCCGCTCGGCATTCACCGTTTCGACGGCGTCGACGTATCCGAATAACAAGAATAATGTAAGAATGCCCGGCAAAGCTGGGCGCAGCCGGCGGTCAGGGTCTCCTGACCGCCGGAAACTATTGGACATCTGCCATGTTGCGTTTTTTTATCGGCCGCCTTGCGGTGCTGATCCCGACATTCCTCGGCGTTTCCCTCATTGCCTTCTCGTTCATCCGCATGCTTCCCGGCGATCCCGTCATGCTCCTGTCGGGGGAACGCGTCATGGCGCCGGAGCGGCACGCCCAGATCATGCATGATCTCGGTTTCGACCGGCCGATGTATGTGCAGTATTTCGATTATCTCGGAAAAATCCTGCATGGCGATCTCGGCACCTCGATCGTCACCAAGCGGCCCGTTCTCGGCGAATTCCTGACACTGTTTCCGGCAACGCTCGAGCTTTCGCTCTGTGCCATCATCCTCGCCGTCTGTCTTGGCGTGCCCGCCGGTATCTTTGCCGCCGTCAAGCGAGGCACGTGGTTCGACCAAAGCGTGATGGGTATTGCCCTTATCGGATATTCCATGCCGATCTTCTGGTGGGGGCTGCTGCTGATCATCTTCTTCTCCGGCTATCTCGGCTGGACGCCCGTTTCCGGCCGCATCTCGCTGATGTATTTCTTCAAGCCGGTCACCGGATTCATGCTGGTCGACAGCCTGCTGTCGGGCCAGAAGGGCGCGTTTTCCTCGGCCGTCAGCTACCTCATTCTGCCGACGATCGTGCTGGCGACCATCCCGCTTGCCGTCATCGCCCGCCAGACGCGTTCGGCGATGCTCGAGGTTCTGGGTGAGGATTATGTCCGCACGGCGCGCTCGAAGGGCCTGAAGCCGCTGCGCGTCGTCGGCGTGCATGCGCTGCGCAATGCAATGATCCCTGTCATCACCACCATCGGTCTGCAGATCGGCGTTCTTCTTGCCGGCGCCATCCTCACCGAGACGATCTTCTCCTGGCCGGGCATCGGCAAATGGATGGTCGATTCGGTGTTCAAGCGCGATTACGCCGTGGTCCAGGGCGGTCTTCTGCTGATCGCCGGCGTCATCATGCTGGTCAACCTGATTGTTGATGTTCTCTACGGCTTCATCAATCCGCGCATTCGTCATTAGGAGCGGCCCATGAGCACGGTCACCGTCAAAACCGGCCAGCCATCCGCTCTTGCGGAGTTCTGGCATTATTTCTCCCGCAACAAGGGCGCCGTCATCGGCCTCGTGGTTTTCACCATCATCCTGGTCGTCGCAGTCCTCGCGCCGCTCTTTGCGCCACATGAACCGAACGAGCAGAACCGCGCGGTACTGCTCGCAGTGCCGTTCTGGATGGAGGGTGGCAGCGCCTCCTTCCCGCTCGGAACGGATGCCGTCGGCCGCGATATCCTTTCGCGCCTGATCTATGGCGCGCGGTTTTCGCTGTTCATCGGCGTCGTCGTCGTCACGCTTTCGGTCATTTCAGGCGTCCTGATCGGCCTCGTCGCCGGATTCTTCCGCGGCAAGGTCGATACGGCGATCATGCGCCTGATGGATATCATCCTGGCCTTCCCGTCACTGTTGCTCGCTCTCGTTCTGGTGGCCGTGCTTGGGCCTGGTCTGACCAATGCGATGATCGCGATTTCGCTGGTCAACCAGCCGCATTTCGTGCGGCTGACGCGCGCCTCGGTCATTTCTGAGCGTGAGAAGGAATATGTCATCGCCTCGCGTGTCGCCGGTGCCGGCACCTTCCGGTTGATGTTCAAGACGATCCTGCCGAACTGTCTGGGCCCACTGATCGTTCAGGCGACGCTCGCCTTCTCGGCGGCGATTCTCGATGCCGCCGCCCTCGGCTTTCTCGGCATGGGCGCCCAGCCGCCGACGCCCGAATGGGGGACGATGCTGGCCGAATCCCGTGAGTTCATCTCGCGCGCCTGGTGGGTGGTGACATTCCCGGGTCTTGCCATCCTCATCACCGTTCTTGCCATCAACCTGATGGGCGACGGCCTGCGCGATGCGCTCGATCCCAAACTGAAGAGGTCGTGATGCCGCTCCTCGAGATTGAAAATCTGACGGTCGAATTCCAGACCTCTTCCGGCCTCTTCCGCGCCGTCGACGGTGTGTCGCTTGCCTGCGACAAGGGCGAGATCCTGTCGGTCGTCGGCGAATCCGGCTCGGGTAAATCCGTTGCCATGCTGGCCCTGATGGGGCTTCTGCCCTGGACGGCGAAGATCACCGCCGACCGCATGCAGTTCGACGGCAAGGATCTGCGCGGCATCTCCGGCCGCCAGCGCCGCAGGATTGTCGGCAAGGATATGGCGATGATCTTCCAGGAGCCGATGTCGAGCCTCAATCCGTGCTTCACGGTCGGTTTCCAGCTCGGCGAGACCCTGCGCTTCCATATGGGCCTCAACCGCAAGGAGCGCCGCCAACGCTCGATCGAGCTCTTGAACCTCGTCGGCATTCCGGCTCCGGAAGACCGCCTGTCGAACTTTCCGCATCAGATGTCCGGCGGCATGAGCCAGCGCGTCATGATCGCCATGGCGCTCGCCTGCAATCCGAAGCTCTTGATCGCCGACGAGCCGACAACGGCGCTCGACGTGACGATCCAGGCACAGATCCTCGATCTGCTCGTTCGCCTGCAGAAGGAGCAGGGCATGGCGCTGGTGCTGATCACCCACGACATGGGTGTCGTTGCCGAAACCGCCGAACGCGTGCAGGTGCAATATGCCGGCCAGAAGGTCGAGGAGCAGCCGGTGAGGGCGCTGTTCCGCGATCCGCATCATCCCTATACCGCAGCCCTGCTCGCAGCCCTTCCCGAACGCGCAAAAGTCGGCCAGCGTCTTCCCTCGATCGCCGGTGTCGTTCCCGGCCAGCATGGTCGCCCGACAGGCTGTCTGTTTGCGCCGCGCTGCGGCTTCGCCACGGTCGAATGCGATCGCGGTGTCGTCCGCCAGGGGCCGGAGCTCGGCCTGGCGCTCTGCAACTATCCCTTGAAGGATGGTAAGCCGCTCGGACATCCCGGCATCATGGCCGTTGAAACTGCAGGAGACCTCGTATGACGGACGCTGTTCTCGAGGGCAGGGATCTCGCCCGCTTCTACACCGTCAATCGCGGTCTGTTCAAAGCCGATGCCACCGTCAAGGCGCTGAACGGCGTCAGCTTCAGCCTGCATTCCGGCAAGACGCTCGCCGTCGTCGGCGAATCCGGCTGCGGCAAGTCGACGCTCGCCCGCCTGGTCACCATGATCGAGAACCCGACATCGGGGCAGTTACTGATCGACGGCAAGCCCGCCCATGTCGGCGATCGTAGCCTGCGCAGCCAGGTGCAGATCGTTTTCCAGAATCCCTACGGCTCGCTCAATCCGCGCCAGAAGGTCGGCTCAATCCTCGAAGAGCCGCTGAAGATCAACACCAATCTCGACGGCGCCGCCCGCCGCCGCAAGGCGGAGGAGATGATGGCTCGTGTCGGCCTGCGTCCGGAGCATTATGGCCGATATCCCCATATGTTCTCCGGCGGTCAGCGCCAGCGTATCGCCATTGCCCGCGCCCTGATGCTGCGGCCAAAGGTGCTGGTGCTCGACGAACCGGTCTCGGCGCTTGACCTGTCGATCCAGGCGCAGGTGCTGAACCTGCTGATGGACCTGCAGAAGGAGATGGGGCTCGCCTATCTCTTCATCTCGCACGGACTGTCCGTCGTCCATCATATCGCCGACGAGGTGATGGTGATGTATCTCGGCCGTCCCGTGGAAACCGGTCCCGCCGCCGAGGTCTTCGCCCGGCCACGCCATCCCTACACGGCAGCCTTGCTGTCAGCGACGCCGATCGCCGATCCCGACCGTGCGAAGAACCGCATCCGCCTGCAGGGTGAACTGCCTTCGCCGCTGAAGCCGCCGACGGGCTGCCACTTCAATCCGCGCTGCTGGAAGGCGCAGGACCATTGCCGTCAGGTTTCTCCCGAATTAAGTGGAGAAGGCACACATCAATATGCCTGTCACTTCCCGCTCGATTGAGCGGGAGTGAGCAATTCCAGGAAAAGTGCACAGCGGTTTTCCGTCCGAGATTGCGTGAAAACAAAGAGATAGAGCATTTTCGTGATCAGAACGAAAATGCTCTATGGCCTGAGGAGGATTTATGCCGGAGCAGATGAACAAACCCCAGGCGATCATCGTCATGGGAGTCAGCGGCTGCGGCAAATCCTCCGTCGGTGAGAAACTCGCCGAAGCCCTGCACCTGGCCTTCGTCGAAGGTGATGCGCTTCATCCGGCCGCCAATGTCGAGAAGATGTCGAAGGGCATTGCGCTGACCGATGAAGACCGGATGCCGTGGCTCGACCGCATCGGCGAAGACATGAAAGCCTCGCTGGAGAAGAGCAAGGGCATCATCGTTTCCTGCTCGGCGCTGAAGCGCCTCTATCGCGACAGGCTGAGGGCTGCTGCCGGCGGCAATCTCTTCTTCGTTTATCTCGAAGGTTCCAGGGCGCTGCTGATGAAAAGGATGGGTGAGCGCAAGGGGCACTTCATGCCGGTCTCGCTGCTCGACAGCCAGCTGGCGACGCTTGAGGTGCCCACAGGCGAGCCTGGTGTCGTCACCGTGGATATCGACGACACGATCGACGGCATCGCGGCAACGGCGCTCAAGAGCCTTGCAGCGCTCGGCGTCACGGGTTGAAACGCTGCGGCGAATAGGCCGAAATATCGATGAACGGCGTCTCGCCGGTGATGAGTTCGGCAAGCACGCGGCCGGTTACCGGCCCGAGCGTCAGCCCATGATGGGCATGGCCGAAGGCAAACCACAGGCCCTGATGGCGCGGCGCCTTGCCGATAACAGGCATCATATCCGGCGTGCAGGGGCGCGCGCCCATCCAGGGTTCGGGATCGAGCCTGTCTCCGAGCGGGAAGATGGTGCGCGCCACCGCTTCGGCGCGGTCGAGCTGGACCGGCGTCTTGGGCGCGTCGAGCGTTGCAAACTCCGCCCCTGTCGTCAGGCGGATGCCTCGGTTCATCGGCGCAAGGAGATAGCCGCGTTCGGCATCGAGCATCCAGTTGTTGAGCACAGCATTGCCTCCGGCGGCATAGTGCATGTGATAGCCGCGCTTGACGCCGAGCGGGAAGGAGTAGCCGAGCCGGCGCGTAGCAACGGCCGCCCAAGGGCCGAGCGCCATCACCGCATCCTCGGCTTCGAGCGGACCTTCCGCCGTCATGATTTTCCAGCCGGAGCCGAACGGACCGAGCGAGGCGGCGTCACCCGTGACGAAGCGGCCGCCGAGGCTCTCGAAATAGCGGCGATAGGCCGATGTCAGCGCATGCGGGTCGAGCACCGACCAGGGGTCGCGCCAGCGGATGCCGCCGGCGAAATCGCCGGTCATATACGGCTCCATGCGGGCGATATCGGCCGGAGTCAGGCTGTCATACTCCACGCCGAATTCATTCTGCCAAAGTGCTGCCTCTGCAAGAGCCCCGTCGCGCTTGGCTTCAGTGCGGAAAATCTTTATCCAGCCGTCCTTGCGGATCAGCCCTTCGGCCTGCGACGCCTCGATCAGATCCTTGTGTTCGACAACCGAATTTTCGATCAGCGGTGCATAGGCCCGGGTAATGATTGCGTGGCGACGCGCATTGGAATTCCACCAGTAGCGAGCGAGAAAGGCGATCTGGCTCGGCAGTGCGCGCAGATGATAATGCGCGTCGATGCGGTTATTCACAGCATAACGCAGTAAAAGCCCGAGCTGCTGGGGAAAGCCGTAAGGCGCGACACCTTCGCGCTGGATCAGGCCGGCATTGCCGAACGAGGTTTCGTTGCCCGGATCCTTGCGGTCGATCAGCGTCACCTGCCGGCCGCGCCGCTGAAGATGGATGGCCGTGGAAACCCCGACGATGCCGGCGCCGAGCACGATTGCGTTCTTCGTCATTTCCGCTTGCATTCCGCTTTGTTTATCGGGGTGAAAATGCCCGTGCCGATACCGCGACGCAAACGGAAAATCGCATTCATTTCAAAATCATTGCGCTTTTCAGTGCGGCATTTTCAGCCTTCACGCGGACATGGAGGATAAGCGCGTTGAGAAGGGAAAAGACGATCGCGTAAAGCGGTAGGCCGAAGGCGAGGGGAAGGACGGCGATCTCGCCGACGACGATCGCATAGTTCGGATGGCGGAGGAAGCGATAGGGCCCGGATCTGACCAGCGGCGCGCCGGGCAGGACGATGATGCGCGTCGTCCAGCGGCCTTTCAGCGTCGCCAGCACCCAGAGCCGCAGCGCCTGCAGCCCCATGAACACCAGAAACCAGAAGAACGCGACTGGCCTGCCCGGTGCAAGCAGCCAAAGGCCGATGATCCAGCCTGCATGCAGCGCCACCATGGTGGGATAATGCTCGGGTGCCACCTCTCTGGCGCCCCTGGAAAGAAGCGCCGCCGTGTTGCGCCGGGCGAGCACGAGTTCCGCCAGCCGCTGCAGCGTCACGAATGCCAGAAGCGCGATCGACGGCCACATCATGCGACCCTCCTGAGCGTCACGCAGCTCGCCGAAAAGCCCGGACCCATGGCGATCATCGCGGCGCGCGCCGGCAACCCGGCGCGGATTGCCCGCTCCAGCACGAACAGGATAGTCGGCGAGGACATGTTGCCGTATTCGGCAAGCACGGCGCGTTCGTGATCGAGCGTGCCCGGCACCATCGAAAGCGCGCTCTCCATCGCAGCCAGCACCTTCATGCCGCCGGGATGGCAGATGAAGCGGTCTATATCCTCCACCCTCAGCCCGTTGCGCGCCAGAATGGCCGTTACCGCTGGGCCAAGCTCCTTTTCGGCAAACGGCGGCAGCGATTGCGCCAGCACGATACCGAAGCCGCCGTCATCGATCTTCCAGCCCATGATATCGAGCGTGTCGGGAAAAAGATGCTCGCCGGTCGATTCCACCTCCGCCAGCCCGTCTTCGCCTGATCGCAGCACGCAGGCGGCAGCGCCGTCGCCGAAAAGCGCCGTCGCGATGATGTTCGGCCGCGTCAGCTCGTCCAGCCGGAAGGCGAGCGTGCAAAGTTCGATCGAGACGAAAAGCACAACAGTGCCCGGCCGGCTTCGCGCCAGCCGCGAGGCGATCGCAAAGCCTGATACGCCGGCGGCACAGCCAAGCCCGAAGACCGGAACGCGTTCGATGTCGGGTCTGAAACCCATCCGGCCGGCAAGCTGTGCATCGAGGCTCGGCGTCGTAAAACCGGTGGAGGAGACCGTCACGACACAATCGACGTCGCCGGTCTCAAGCCCTGCCTGGCGAAGGGCCGAGCTGGCAGCCTCGACGAAAAGCCCGCCTGCGACCTCTGCAAAGGCCTGCATCCGGTCTTGCCAGCCATGTGGCTCGTCGAACCAGGCAAGCGGCCGCGCCGCATGGCGCTTGTCGATACCGGCGCTATCGAAGACGCGGGCAAGATGGCGGAAGTCCTCGAAGCGGTCGGCAAACAACCGGGCCGAGGCTTCGACCGCCTGTTTTTGGAAAATGACATGTTCGGGTGTGGCAACGGCGAGGCTGACGAGTTTGACGGTGTCGGTCACAGAATTCTCCTTGTCCCTCCGGCGGAACGAAGGAAAACACGCAGACGCCCAAATTATTCAGCTCTGAAGCTTCACGAAAGGGTGAAGAAAGAAATGCAAGCAGTGCCGAATAAAGCTGGATGCAGCGGTGTTCTCTCGTCGCAACGTTCACTTTCGAGGAGTTTCCCCATGACGATCATGACAGCCCGCATCGCTTCCCTCCTTCTCGGCGGCTGCCTCGCCGCCTCTGTTGTCTCCGGCCCGGTCTTTGCGATCGGCGATGATAGCAGCACGACACCGGTCTGCAAGAAGGGCGAGATCTACGACCAGAAGACCAAGAAATGCGTCAAGCAGCAGAGCGCCAACGTCTCCGACGAGAACCGCGCCGACTATGCCTATTCGCTGGCCAAGGCCGGTCGTTATGAGGAGGCGCTTGCCGTGCTCGACACGGTCAAGGATCAGAACACCGCCGAAGTGCTGAATTACCGCGGTTATGCCACCCGCAAGCTTGGCCGCACCGACGAGGGCATCTCCTATTACCTGCAGTCGGTGAAGATGGACCCGCAATACGCTAAGGTCCGCGAATATCTCGGCGAAGCCTATGTCATCAAGGGTCAGCTCGATCTCGCCAAGGATCAGCTGAAGACCATCAAGGCGATCTGCGGTACCGGCTGCGAGGAATATCAGGATCTGAACGCTGTTATCCTCGATCCCTCGAAGATCTGATCGGTGGGCCACGAAGCGGGAAAATGGAAGCACGAAAGGGACGTCAGAATGTCGGTCGCGCGCACCCATTTTCCTGCCTATAGTCACGCGAGAATGGAATCGCCGGTTCACCC
This sequence comes from Rhizobium leguminosarum bv. trifolii WSM1325, assembly GCA_000023185.1. Classification (NCBI taxonomy): domain Bacteria; kingdom Pseudomonadati; phylum Pseudomonadota; class Alphaproteobacteria; order Hyphomicrobiales; family Rhizobiaceae; genus Rhizobium; species Rhizobium leguminosarum. The sequence goes on from CP001622.1 coordinate 448,203, forward strand.
GGCGGTTTCGAGGGATAGAGGATTGGCGGAGGCGGCCATCGCGAGCGAAGCGGATATCAGGAGCGGCCTGACGGAAAATCTGGCAAGGCTCTGGCGTTATGGTCTCGTTCTCTCGCATCAGCGCGATGTCGCCGACGACCTTGTGCAGGCGACCTGCCTTCGCGCACTGGAGCGCGCCGATCAGTTCATCCCCGGCACCCGGCTCGACCGCTGGCTGTTTTCGATCCTGCATTCGATCTGGCTGAACGAGATCCGCTCTCGCCGGGTACGCCAGGGCCAGGGTTTCGTCGATGCCGGGGAGACGCTGACCTTCGACGGCGCGCACGACACCGAAACGCAGGTGATGGCCCATCAGGTGCTGAAACAGGTGAATGCGCTGCCTGAAGCGCAGAGGACGGTGGTTTTCCTCGCCTATGTGGAGGGACTTTCCTATCGCGAGGTTGCAGGCATATTGGATATCCCGATCGGAACCGTGATGAGCCGGCTGGCGGCTGCCCGCGCCAAGCTCTCCGGCGCCGGACCGGAAGGGGGACGGCAATGACGACGAAACACACCATTCCCTCCGACGAGGACCTGACCGCCTTCATTGACGGTGAACTGACCGCCGAAGAGGCTGCGCGCATCGAGGCCATTGTGAAGGAAGACGAGAGCACCGCCGAGCGGCTGGAATTCCTGGCGCGCGCCAGCCTGCCCTTCAAGCAAGCCTTCGCCCCGCTGCTCGCCGAAGCCCCGCGCGAGAAACTGGAGACGATGCTTGCCGCCATCCCGCCGCAGCAGAGCGCAAAATCCGGCCCCACGCCCGCATTCGCCACTCGTCGCCGCTTCCTCGGCGCGCTCGCCGCCTCGCTGGTCGCCGGCATCGCCATCGACCGCGCCGTCATCGGCATCGGAGCACGCTTTTCGGCAAAGGACGAAAACAGCGAATGGCGCGCCGTGGTCGCCGATTATATCTCGCTCTATTCCGCCGAAACGCTCGCCGGCCCCGTCCCTGGCAGGGAGGACCAGGCCGCCCAGCTCGCCGGTCTTGACGAAAAGCTCGGCCTGTCGCTCTCCCCAGAAGCCGTCTCGCTCCCGGGGATCGATTTCAAACGCGCCCTGCTGCTGCAATATGACGGCAAACCGCTCGCCCAGATCGCCTACCTCGACCCCGAAACCGGCCCGATGGCGCTCTGCATCGTCAGGTCTGACGCGGGACCGAAGGCGCCGGACCTCGAAAGCCGCAAAGGTATGAATGTTGCCTACTGGTCGAACGCGACGCACGCTTTCATGCTGATTGGCCGCATCCCCGTAGACCGTGTGCAGGAATTGGCGGAGAACGCCCGGAGCAGGCTTTCAGCCTAACCTCTATGTTCTGCCAAATCGCAGCTATCTAATCCACCAGACCACGCAAGTACTGGCCATAATCGCCTTTGCCCGCTTGGGCGGCAATCTGGGCGAAGCGCTCCTTCGTGATGAAGCCTTTCGCCAGCGCAATTTCCTCCGGGCAAGCGATTTTGAAGCCCTGGCGTTTTTCAAGCGTGCGGACGAACCCGCCGGCCTCCAGCAGACTTTCGGGTGTGCCGGTATCAAGCCAGGCATATCCGCGGCCCATCATCGAGACACGCAGCTTCCCCCGCTCCAGATATGTCTTGTTGACATCGGTGATCTCGTATTCGCCGCGCGCCGACGGCTTTAGATTGGCTGCGATATCAACGACATCAGCATCGTAAAAATAAAGGCCGGTGACAGCCCAGTGCGATTTGGGCTTTGCCGGCTTTTCTTCGATTGAGATTGCAGTCATATCGCTGCCGAATTCGACGACGCCGTAACGTTCGGGATCGTGCACGTGATAGGCGAATATCGTCGCTCCATCGCCTTTCGATACACCCTCTTCAAGCAGTTCTGGAAGGCCGTGGCCGAAGTAGATATTGTCTCCGAGGATCAGACAGGATGGTCCGCCCGCCACGAAGTCCGCTCCGATAATGTAGGCTTGGGCCAGCCCATCGGGACTTGGCTGGACAGCATAGCTCAGAGACATGCCCCATTCACTGCCGTCACCCAGCAATCGCTGAAAAAGCGGCATGTCGTGCGGCGTGGAGATGATCAAAACTTCCCGTATGCCAGCCAGCATCAAAGTCGTCAGCGGGTAGTAGATCATCGGCTTATCATAGATCGGAAGCAACTGCTTCGAGACCGCATGAGTCATCGGGTGCAGGCGACTGCCGCTCCCGCCCGCAAGCACAATACCTTTCATACGGCCTCCTTCGGCTCTTCCAAGAGCTTTGTCACAGCAGCGCGCGCTGATATCCGCCACTCCGGCATGCTCACGCTATAAAGGCTCTTCAGCTTATCGCAACACAGTCTGGAATTGGCTGGCCGTTTCGCTGCTGTGGGATAGTCAGCGGTCGCAATGTCCTTGACGGTGACGCGCCTGCCGGTCTTTTCCTCATGAATTGACAATATATATCGTGCAAACCCAGCGCAGCTGGTTTCGCCGCTGCCGGCCAAGTGACAAACGCCCCGCAAGTCCGGGGTGGAATCGTTTGATAGCCTGCCTGCTATTTTGACGATAGCCCCGGCGATGTCGCCGGCGGAGGTCGGGCAACCCAGTTGATCGCTGACGACGCTCAGCTCTTCTCGTGTCTCTGCGAGCCTCAACATCGTTATCACGAAGTTGTGGCCAAACGTGGAGTAGACCCAGGCCGTCCGCAGGATGACATGGTTTTCATTCGCCGCGGCGACCGCATATTCTCCCTCGAGCTTCGATCTGCCATAGACGGATACCGGTCCGACCGGGTCGCTCTCGACATAGCATTCGGGCTTGTCTCCATCGAAAACATAATCAGTCGAAAGATGGATGACGGGAAGGGATAGCTCGGCCGTTGCTGCGGCGATGGCTTTTGCGCCGTCTCGATTGATGGCGAAAGCTGCCGCCTCGTCGCTTTCGGCTTTGTCAACGGCCGTGTAGGCGGCGGATGAGACGACGACGTCGGGCTTAATTTTCGCAATGATTTCACTCACCATCGAAGGCTCAAGCAAATCCAGCTCGGGCCTGCCGATGGCGATGATCTCGATACCTGGCACATTCAGCGCCTGCAGCGCAGACGTGACCTGGCCGCTCTTGCCTGTTACCGCGATGCGCATTCTCAGACCTTTTTCAACACGCCAAGCCGTTCACCGGAATACACACGCTCACGCAGCGGCTGCCACCACCAAGCGTTTTCCAGATACCACTCAACGGTCTTGCGAATACCGCTGTCGAAATTCTCCTGTGCTCTCCAGCCGAGTTCGGTCTCGAGCTTGGTGGCATCGATAGCATAGCGAGCGTCGTGGCCCGGCCGATCGGCAACATAGCTTATGAGATCGCTATGCGGAGCGGTGCCAGGCCGGACTTCATCCATGATCGCGCACACGCGCTCGACAACCTCGATGTTTCGACGCTCGTTGCGCCCGCCAACATTGTATTTTTCGCCCGGACGACCGCGTTGCACGACGAGCCAGAGCGCTCGTGCATGGTCATCGACATAGAGCCAATCGCGGATGTTTGCGCCGCTTCCATAGACGGGCAATGGCTTCCGTTCCAGCGCGTTCAATATGATGAGAGGAATGAGCTTTTCCGGGAAATGAAAGGACCGTAATTATTCGAACAGTTGGAAATGATCACCGGCAGGCCGTAAGTCCTTTCCCACGCCGTCGCGAGATGATCGCTCGCTGCCTTGGATGCGGAGTAGGGAGAGGACGGATCGTAAGCTGTCGTCTCGGCAAAGAACCCGTCTTCACCGAGGGAACCATAGACTTCGTCGGTGGAGACGTGCAGCATCTTGAACGCTGCCTTTGCATCCGGGGGTAGGCACTCCCAATATTGCCGCGCGGCCTCCAGGACGCTGAAGGTGCCGTTTACATTCGTTTCAATAAAATCCGCCGCTCCGGTGATCGACCGGTCGGCGTGGCTTTCCGCCGCCAGATGCATGACATAATCGGGGCGAAATTCCTCGAAGGCATTGCAGACAGCGCTTCTGTCGCAAATGTCAGCTTTGAGAAACCTGTAGTTGGGAGCATTCTCGATTGTCTTCAGCGAGGCGAGATTGCCGGCATAGGTCAGCTTGTCGATATTGAGCACTTCGGCGCCGATGTCGCTGACGAGATAGCGCACCAATGCCGAACCGATGAAGCCCGCGCCACCCGTTACAAGAACACGCATGAGGCCCTCCGTTTCACGAAAATTGAAAATATGTGGGGAGTTCCGAAAGCCGCGGCTGCTTGTTGTCCTTATCAGAAAGAACGTAGCCATCCATCTGCGGCCACTCGATGCCGATTTCGGCGTCGTTCCACCGCACGCCACAGTCATGCTCCGCGCTGTAGAGAGCTGTGACCTTGTAGCTTATGATCGTATCAGGCTCCAAAGTTACGAACCCATGCGCAAATCCGGCCGGCACCCAAAGTTGCGAGCCGTTCTCAGGGGACAGTTCTGCTGAGACCCACTTCCCATATGTCGGAGAGCCATGTCTGATATCGACCGCCACATCCAGGAGCGCGCCGCGCAGGCAGCGTACAAGTTTGCCTTGTGCGAATGGAGGCGATTGGAAATGGAGTCCCCGGACGGTCCCCGGTTGCGCTGAAAGGGATTCATTATCCTGCACGAAAGAAACGTCGGCCACGTTCGTGCGGAACCAGAAATCTTTGAAGACTTCGCTGAAGTAGCCCCTCGGGTCACCGAACCTGGCAGGTGTGACCTTCTTAACGTCGCCGATCTCCAGTTGTTCCACTTTCAAAGCATACATCCTTGCAAGAGGCTCGGTCGCCGGATTGTGACAGCGATTGGGGTATGCGATATAGCCAATTGCCCTGCTGAGCACATACGTTGGCGAGGGCGAGACGGCAACTGGGGTGCGGCGTGAGATGATATTCGTTCACGTCGTCGAGTCCGTCCTGGCGCTGGCGGTAGTTGAGGGGACGATTCGTGCTTATGTCGCAATCGGCCCGGAAGGCGTAGAGGATTTGCTTCAGTCGCGGTGGAAGTAAAGATATCACGACGCGAAATCGGCATATGCTCGCGCAATACCATCGCCAAGTGATGTGGTCGCCTTCCATCCAAGTGCCGACAAACGGTCAACGCTCATCAGTTTGCGCGGCGTTCCGTCCGGCTTCGTCTGGTCGTAAACAATCTCGCCCGTGAAGCCGACAACCCTCATGATGGTTTCGGCAAGTTCGCGGATGGTAATGTCTTCGCCCGTCCCAATGTTGATGAGCCCCTCGCTGACCTCCTTTTCCATCAAAAAAACGCAGGCGTCAGCCATGTCGTCGACATACAGGAACTCACGCATTGGCCGACCGGATCCCCAGACGACCAACTGCCGGTCACCGCGAATTTTGGCCTCATGGACCTTTCTGATCAAGGCCGGCATCACATGGCTACTGTCCAAATCATAATTGTCATTCGGCCCGTACAGATTAGTCGGCATCCCCGAGACATAGCGGGTTCCATATTGCCGATTGTAGCTCTCGCACAGCTTGACGCCCGCTATCTTGGCGATCGCATAGGCCTCGTTCGTCTGCTCCAGGGGGCCAGTCAGCAAATACTCCTCGCGAATGGGCTGAGGGCAGTCGCGTGGGTAGATGCAACTCGAGCCAAGAAAAAGCATGCGTTCCACACCAGCCTGCCAGGCGGCATGAACAACATTCGTCTCGATCATCAGATTCTGGTAGAGGAACTCAGCACGATAAACGTTATTTGCATGGATGCCGCCAACCCTTGCCGCGGCCATGAAGATGTAGTCCGGCCGCTCCGCCTTCATGAATTCGGCAACGGCCGCCTGATTGACGAGATCCAGCTCGGCGTGGCTTCTGGTAACGATGTTCGTGTAGCCGCCAGCCTTCAGCCTCCGGACAATGGCCGACCCCACCATGCCTCGATGGCCTGCAACATAGATCTTCACGTCTCTGTTCATCGGATCACTCGTGATAGTCGTATGCGGAGAAGCCGTGGCGTTTCACGAGTTCGTCCCGCTCGGCGGACTTAAGATCCTCGCGCATCATTTCCTCAACAAGCTGCTTAAACGTTATCCTTGGTTCCCAACCGAGCTTTTCCTTCGCCTTCGACGGATCGCCCAGCAGGGTCTCGACCTCTGTGGGACGGAAGTATCGGGGGTCGACCGCGACGATGCAGCGGCCGTTCTCGTCGTAGCCTTTTTCCTCGGCGCCTGATCCTTTCCATGAGATTGGAAGCCCAATCTCATGGGCCGCGGCGTCGACGAATTCGCGGACGCTGTACTGCACGCCAGTGGCGATGACGAAATCCTCCGGCTCGTCCTGCTGCAGCATCAGCCATTGCATCTCGACATAGTCTTTGGCATGCCCCCAGTCACGCTTTGCGTCCAGGTTGCCGAGATAGAGGCAGTCCTGAAGGCCAAGCTTGATGCGCGCCAGTGCACGGGTGATCTTGCGCGTCACAAAGGTCTCGCCCCGCACGGGGCTCTCGTGGTTGAAGAGGATGCCGTTGCAGGCATAAATGCCATAGGCTTCCCGATAGTTAACCGTGATCCAGTAGGCGTAGAGTTTGGCGACAGCGTAAGGCGAGCGCGGATAGAAAGGGGTCGTTTCGCGTTGCGGGATTTCCTGCACCAGGCCGTAGAGTTCGGAGGTGGACGCCTGGTAGAAACGCGTCTTCTTCTCAAGGCCGAGAATGCGGATCGCCTCGAGGATGCGCAGCGCGCCGAGCGCGTCGGAATTGGCCGTATATTCCGGCTCTTCGAATGAGACGGCGACATGCGACTGTGCCGCGAGGTTATAGATCTCGTCGGGCTGGACCTGCTGGACGATGCGAACGAGGCTCGATGAATCCGTCATGTCCCCGTAGTGCAGCACAAGCCTGCGGTTGGTGTCGTGTGGATCCTGGTAGAGGTGGTCGATGCGGTCGGTATTGAAGAGGGACGTGCGGCGCTTGATGCCGTGTACCTCATATCCCTTCTCGATGAGAAGCTCTGCAAGATAGGAGCCGTCCTGGCCCGTGATGCCTGTGATGAGGGCTCTTTTCATGTCACATGTCTCTCAGGTAGATTGTCTTTCGAATTGCTGGGCGTTGTATCCGCGCATCTGCGAATTGTAAATGAACAACCTTCGGGCGGCGCGAACGGGTTGGGCTGGACTATTTTTCGAGCGGATCGTTCTACTGTTTGGTCATCTGCGCGCTTTGCGACGCAACTACGGCTTGTTCACTGAGTTTTCGACGGCCACACGATTGAGGCCGACACCGGCGTCTTTAATGCGGCACGGTAGGTGATTTTTTTGCTCCTGTCCTGTCGGGCCTTCCCAATCCCGCACACGCAGAATCACATGAGTAAAACGTTACGAAACGGCTTGTCATTTCTGCGAGCCGCCGCTATTGGCTGATGCCGAGCTTGATCTGGGCTTGTTGCCAGCTTTCCTACCCGCGCGTCGGACCGGCAAAGCCATTGATCTCAGATGGCAGTTGCTGTTTCGAACGGTAGCGGCGCTCTAAATGGGGTGATTGAAAGAAGGGACTATCCGGCTTTACTCGGCGGCCAAACTTAAAACACAGGTTGCATCTGACACCCCGGCGGCCGAGAGAAGCATAGGAAATTGACGCTGCGTGCCGCCTGGGCATCCTCCCAAACCAACGAATTTGCTGGCTGCAGAAGAATCCAACGACAGAGGTTAAAATGTTTCGCAAAGATGTTCTCGATGAATCGCCCTTCGTGATTGCCGAAGTGGGCCAAAATCATCAGGGAGACCTGGATATCGCCCGAGAATATATCCGAATTTATGCATTCGAAGGCGCGGATGCGATCAAGTTTCAGACGCGCAACAATAGGTACCTTTTTTCGGAGGATGCTTATGCGGCGGGGTATGACAGCGAAAATGCTTTTGCAGAAACCTACGGCGCTCATCGAGAGAAGCTCGAGCTAAAACCGGAATGGCTGCCCATTCTGAAGGCTGATTGCGAAAAGCACGGCGTGAAGTTCATGTCGACACCCTTCGACGAGCCAAGCCTCGAGATCCTCCAGCAGATTGATGTCGACCTGTTGAAAGTGGCTTCGTTCGATCTTGGCAACCTTCCCTTCCTCAATCGGATCGCGAAACTCGGTAAGCCCGTTGTCATGAGCATTGGCGGCGGCAAGATCGAACAGATCCGGTCCAGCGTCGAGGTGGTGTTGAGGCATCACGATCAGTTGGCCATCCTGCACTGCGTCTCCGAATATCCGTGCGAGTACAACCGCCTTGGGCTGGACAATATTGAGGTTCTCATCAAGGAGTTTCCGGATTGTATCATCGGCTCGTCCGATCACTTCAACGGGACCTTGTCAGGCCCGATTGCCTACATGAAGGGCGCGCGCGTGTTCGAAAAGCACGTTACCCTCAACCGCGCCTGGAAGGGCACCGACCATAGCTTTGCACTGGAGCCTGACGGCTTCCGCAAGTTCGTGCGTGACATCAAGCGCGTCCGCGCGATGATGCCTCAGAAGCCGGCGGACGAGATCGGCAACGAAAGAGTGTTCAAGAAGCTGGGCAAGTCGATCATCGCATATTCGGACATCCGCGTCGGCGAAGAGCTGACCCTGGATAAGCTTTCGGGTCGCATTTTCAATACCCATTACATACCTGTGCGGGAGAGCAATAAGGTTCTCGGAAAGACGGTGAAGCGGGATATTGCAAAGGGTGAACCCATTCAATACTCCGATTTCGGCTGAGCTTCCGTTCCGAGGCGTCAAGGGGATACGCACCGAGCCTCAATACGGAACGTCCCCGAAGAACCCACGGGTGGGCAGATCGGGTAAGGAGAGCGGCGCCCAGTCGCTCCCCGCCTGCCCGGCCTGCATCGAGACGAGGTGGCAATCATGAATGTCGATGGAATTTTTGACGTGAGTGGCGACGTCGTCCTTGTAACCGGTGTTTCCGGCCAACTGGGCGGCGAGTACGCCAAGGCTTTTCTTGCGCGCAATGCGCGTGTTGTTGGCCTCGATCTCCGTCCCTCTGCCGGCAGCCTCGTGATGCAGGACGAATACCCCGACAATTTCATGTTTTGTTCGGCGGATGTAACCAAGAAGGCGTCATTGGAGCAGGCGCTTCAGGACGTGACCGGTAGATTCGGTACGCCCACCGTCCTCATCAACAATGCCGCTATCGATTCTCCGCCTTCCGCCCCGCCCGAGGAAAACGGCCCGTTTGAAGACTACCCGGAAGCGTCTTGGGACAAGGTTATCGACGTGAACCTCAAGGGCGTCTATCTCTCATGCCAGGTATTCGGCGCCGCGATGGCTAATGCCGGCAAGGGATCAATCATCAACGTCGCTTCCATTTATGGGCTCGTTTCTCCCGACCAGAGCCTCTACGAATATCGCCGAAAGCGCGGAGAGGTCTTCTTCAAACCCGTGGCCTATTCAGCATCGAAATCCGGTATCCTGAATCTGACGCGATACCTGGCGACTTATTGGGCGAAGCGCAACGTGCGCGTAAACTCGCTCACGATCGCGGGCGTCTTTAACAACCAGGAGCAGGACTTCCTCGATGTCTACTGCAGCCGGATCCCGATCGGTCGTATGGCGAGCGTCGATGAATACAACGGCGCTATGTTATTCTTGGCGAGCCCTGCATCCCGATATATGACGGGCTCTAATCTCATCATCGACGGCGGCTGGACGGCAATCTGAACATGACGACGCTTCGCATTCTCAATTGGATCAACGGCCAGGCCAGCCACGCCTCGAGTGAAGGATGGCTTGAGAAATTCAATCCGCACAGTGGCGAACTCCTTTATCACGTGGCTGACTCCTCGCAGGATGATGTTGAGCAAGCAATAACGGCAGCGCGTTCGGCGTTCCCAGCCTGGGCGGAGCTTACACCCGTAAAGCGCGGCCAGATTCTGATGGATATCGTCGCCCTGATGAAGCGACGTTCCGATGAGCTGGCGGAATGCATTGCGCTTGAAACCGGCAAACCTCCCCAGGACGCCAAAGGCGAGACGGGCGGAGCGATCATGCAGGCGGAATATTTCGCCGGCGAGGGTATGCGCCTATACGCCCGGTCGCTCACCTCAGGCACGCCCGGCAAATACAGCCACACAGTGCGCCAACCTCGTGGCGTAGCCGGTCTGATCGTGCCGGCAAATACGCCGATCGCCAATATCGCATGGAAGACTTTTCCTGCGCTTATTTGCGGCAACACGGTGGTTCTGAAAGCTGCCGAGGACTCTCCACGCATAGCCCAACTCTTTGCCGAGCTGACCAAGGAGGCGGGATTGCCCGACGGCGTATTCAACGTCGTACATGGGCGTGGCGAGCCGGCTGGCTCGACGTTGGTCACAGACGAGCGGGTCGACATTATCAGCTTCACGGGCTCGACCGGAGTAGGCCGCAGGATTGCGGAAGTCGCTGGAAAGCGTCTCGCACGTATTTCTCTCGAACTGGGCGGCAAGAACCCCTTCGTCGTCTGTGATGACGCCGATCTCGATCAGGCGGTGCACTGGGCGGCGCTGTCGGCCTTCAGCAATGCCGGCCAGCGCTGCGCCGCAGGTAGCCGCATGCTGGTGTTTAAATCGGTCTACGAGGAGTTTCGGGACCGACTGACCGCAAAGGCCAGAAGCCTCAAGCTAGGTGTTGCCGCCGGATGCGATCTCGGGCCGCTCGTCAGCCTCCGCCAACAGCAGTCCGTGCTTTCCGCCATCGAACGCGCAAAAGAACAAGGCGGCCAGGTGCTTTGCGGGGGGCGCACACCGGACGCACCGGAGTTGGCCGGAGGCTATTATGTCGAGCCTACAGTTATCGATGGCCTTGCCACCACGTCGGATCTCAGTTGCAAGGAAGTCTTCGGTCCGGTGACGACACTCCATCCCGTCGGCAGCATGACCGAGGCGCTGGATGTAGCAAACGCCACCGAATACGGATTGACCGCTGCTGTGCATACCCGCAACGTCGATCGCGCGATGTGGTTCGCCCAAAGGGTCAAAGCCGGCGTCGCCAATGTCAACATGGGTACGTATGGCAGCGAGCCGCACATGCCGTTCGGCGGCTTCGGGTCGTCCGGGAATGGCACGCGCGAGCCTGGAGTCGAGGCGCTCGATGTGTATTCGGAACTGAAAAACATCTCCTTCCTTGTCCGCCCGGGGATGCTTTGATCATGACGACGAAACCGCGCTCTGTTGCCTTTATTCCCGCACGCTCTGGTTCAAAGCGGGTACCCAACAAGAATGTCCGGCCGCTGGCCGACCATCCCATGATCGCCTATTCGATCCGCGCCGCCATCGACAGCGGTGTTTTTGACGCGGTTATCTGTGCAACGGACAGCGAGATTTATGCGGACATCGCCCGCCACTATGGCGCCGAAGTGCCGTTTCTGCGCGCCGCGGAGATCTCCACCGACAAATCGCCGGATATCGAATGGGTGGTTTGGATGCTGGAACAACTTCGTGCCGAAGGGCGCGAGTTCGACATATTCAGCATTCTGCGCCCCACCAGCCCGTTTCGTCTTCCAGAGACGATCCAGCGCGCATGGCAGCAGTTCACGGCCGAACCAAGAGCAGATTCTCTTCGCGCAATCGAGAAATGCAAGCAGCATCCCGGCAAGATGTGGGTCATACGCGAGAACAGGATGCTCCCGCTAATGCCATTTAGCATCGGCACGACGCCATGGCACAGCAGTCAGTATGCGGCTCTGCCCGAAGTCTATGCGCAGGATGCCAGCCTTGAGATTGCGTGGTCGCGTGTCCCGCTCGAAAGCAACAGCATCGCCGGCGAATCGATCATCCCTTTCGTCAGCCAAGGCTATGAAGGCTTCGATATCAACGAACCGGACGACTGGTGGATGGCCGAGCGATTGCTGGCAACGCAATCGGCGGTTCTCCCAAATATCTCAATCAACCCCTATAACCTATTGAATAGACCGGAGTAAATCGTGGGCGATCTCGTAGGACAAGCGGTAGAAGGCACCCTTTATTACCTGCCATATAAGGAATTCCAGCGGGTACGTGCGATCAACGCGCCTCGCGAGCAGAGAGCAGCTCTATTTTCTGACATGTGTCGCCTGAACGCGCTCTACATGATCGGTCGGGCCGGCTCCGGTCATATCGGCAGCAGTTTCAGCAGTCTCGATATCGTCAGCTGGCTTCTCCTCGAAGGAATGACGGGCGATGATGTCTATTTCAGCTCCAAGGGGCACGATGCGCCAGGCTATTACGCGGCACTGATTGGCGCCGGTAAGCTCGATTTCGAGCTTACCCACAAACTTCGCCAGATTGATGGTCTGCCCGGCCATCCCGACGTCGGCACCCCGGGCATGGTGACAAATACGGGCTCGCTCGGCATGGGCGTCTCCAAGGCCAAGGGCATGGTGATTGCGAACAGGCTGAACAACCGCCCGGGGCGCATCTTCGTGATGACGGGCGACGGCGAGCTTCAGGAAGGCCAGTTCTGGGAATCCCTGGTCTCGGCAGCCAATTCTGGGCTGCAGGAGATTACGGTCATCATCGATCACAACAAGCTGCAGTCGGACACTTTCGTGAAGAACGTGTCTGACCTTGGTGACCTTGAGGCAAAGCTCAGGGCGTTTGGATGGTGTGTCGCTCGCTGTGATGGAAACGATATCGCTGCTTTTGCCGCCACCCTGGCCGCCATCCAAGACGATCCGCGTCCGAAGGTTATCGTTGCCGATACCGTCAAGGGCAAGGGCGTCTCCTTCATGGAGCACACGTCACTGGATTCCGATGTGGCCATGTACCGCTTCCACAGCGGCGCGCCTGATGCGAGTAATTATCGCGCCGCCGCGCAGGAAATCATGGATCGTCTGCAAGCCAATCTGAGCAGCGCCGGTATCACCGAGCTGGAGTTTGAAACGCTCGAGCGGCCTGCATCCGCGGCCCCGTCGGAAAAGGCTCAGCGCCTGGTTGCCGCCTACAGCAAGGCTCTGATCGCACAGGCTAAGAAGCATTCGAACCTCGTTGCACTTGACGCAGACCTGGTGCTGGATACCGGCCTCATCCCATTCCGCGAGCAGTTTCCCGATCGATTTGTCGAGTGCGGTATCGCAGAACAGGATATGGTTTCTACAGCCGGCGGCATGGCGCTGAACGGCCTGCTGCCGATCGTCCACTCATTCGCGTGCTTCCTGTCGACGCGGCCAAATGAGCAGATCTACAACAACGCCACGGAAAAGACGAAGATTATATATGTCGGCTCCCTTGCAGGCGTCGTTCCCGGCGGCCCGGGCCACTCGCATCAATCCGTTCGAGACATCTCTGCGCTGGCAGCCATGCCTGGAATGACGCTGGTCGAGCCGTCTTGCGATGCGGAAGTTGGTCTGCTCCTGGATTGGTGCGTGAACGAAGCTCCTGGCAGCAGCTACATTCGGCTGATTTCACTACCTTGGGAAATCCCGTATTCACTTCCGGCCGACTACCGGCCAACAAACGGCCGAGGACTCACTTTGGCTGAAGGAGAGGATGTCGCCATTATCGCTTACGGACCGGTGCTCCTGAGCAATGCGATCGCCGCCTCAAAAGTGCTCGCTGAGAAGCACGGTATCAGTGCCAAGGTCATCAACCTACCTTGGCTAAATCACGTGGATGCGGAGTGGCTGCAATCGACGGTTTCAGCTTGCAAGGCAATTGTTTGCCTCGACAACCACTATGTCATCGGTGGTCAAGGCGATACGATCGCGCGTGCGCTTGCCGAAGCCGGAACCGGAATTCCCGTCAAGCACATCGGGATCACAGGGGTTCCTCCTAGCGGAACCAACGTCCAAGTCCTCGGCGCAGTTGGCCTCGATGCCTCGGCGATCGCCGAGACGGTCGCGTCGGTAATCGGTTGATGCGGGTGTCGCGCGCGTACGGGCTCTCTATGAGGGTGGCCACGGCAAGCGTCGTGGCCAGGTTGGTCTTGCCATGTCGTGGCTCGCCGACCGGCCAGCTAGCCGCGGAGGCACGTGACTGATGAGCATGCATTTTATTCGCAGGGCGATCAGATTTGCCAAGAGAGTTGTGAGTTCGAAGCTGTCGCTGCAACAAAGTTCTGCGCCCGCGGCGGCTCAGCAGTTTTCGGACTGGCGCCGCCATCTCGGCACGTCCATCGATTGGAAAAGGGCCTTATCCTCTGTTTCGAAAGGCCAGGAGGTTCTTATCGCGACGAGCGTCGGCGGTCTGTCGGCCGCGACGATCCTCGAAGGAATGCTTGGCGTCGCTCTTACCTTGCGCGGTGCGCGGGTTCGCTTTCTCTTATGTGACGCAGTTCTTCCGGCCTGTCTTCACATACATGCCGGAAAAATCAGGGATCCGGCCGTCATCACAGAGTACAGGCTCAACAAGGAAATCTGTCCAGGTTGCATCGGAAGGGGTAGATCGCATTACGGCTCTCTTGGACTGCCGGTCTCCTACTACAGCGACTTCATTTCTGAAGAAGAGAGACGTGCATTGCGCAAGACAGCCCGCGAGATGCCGGTTTCGGAAATTCGCGGCTTTCGGCTGAAAGATATGAATCTGGGCGAGCACGCGATGGCAGGCACCTTGCGCTTCTTCGCTTCGGGAAACCTCCCGGCAACCCAGGAAGCCGAAGATGTATTGCGGCGCTATTTTGAGGCGGCTCTGATCACGGAGACGGTCATTCAGAGATACCATGAGCAGTTTTCGCCGGAAGTCGCCGTGTTTCACCATGGTATCTACGTCCCTCAGGGGGTAATCGGGGAAGTCTGTCGTGCCCATGGCACCCGAGTCGCCAACTGGCAGGTCGGCTATCGCAAGAAGACCTTCATTTTCTCGCACAAGGAAACCTACCACCATACTCTGATAAACGAGTCTACCGACTGCTGGACAGACGTTCCTTGGAGCGAGGCCACGGAAAACGAGATCATGTCCTATCTCAAGAGCCGCTGGTACGGCAGCAATGACTGGATATGGTTTCATGATCAGCCGAAGCATGACGCAGAACTTATCGCCAAGGAGACCGGCATCGACTTTTCGAAGCCCACCATCAGTCTCCTGACCAATGTCTTTTGGGATGCGCAACTCCATTTCAAGGCCAATGCCTTCAGGGACATGCTCGACTGGGTGCTGCAGAGTATTGAGTATTTTAAGGGGCGTCCCGATCTTCAACTGGCTATTCGGATCCATCCTGCCGAAGTCCGTGGCGCCATCCCCTCACGGCAGCCGCTTGTGGATGAAATCCGCAAGGTTTATCCGACCCTGCCGGACAATGTTTACGTCATACCGCCGGACAGCCAGGTCAGTACCTATGTTCTCTGTGAGAACAGTGACACTGTAGTTATCTATGGGACAAAAACCGGCGTGGAGCTGACCGCCATGGGAATTCCCGTGGTCGTTGCAGGTGAGGCGTGGATACGTAATAAGGGCCTCACCATGGATGCGACCTCGCCGGAGAATTATTTTGACTTGCTCGACCGGCTGCCGGTCGGCAAGCGGTTGGACGCCGATACGATCAATCGGGCTAGAAAATACGCATTCCATTTCTTTTTTCGACGCTTCATCCCTATCGAGTTCATGGAACCATCGAGCAATGACGCTCCCTACGAAATTAGGATCAACGACCTGCAGGATCTGCTTCCGGGCAGGGATGCGGGCCTTGATGTCCTATGCAACGGCATTCTTGATGGAAGCGAGTTCGTGTATCCGGCGGAAAAGTATATCGGGAGAACGCAGTGAGACCGCATTGGGATCACGCCTTCGCAAGTGGCGGCGTCTACCAGGAATCGGACAATTGGTCCAAACTGCTGGATCCTGTCTTCCGCGTAGGAGAAAGGCTCTACGGCCAATATTCCATGCGGCGGATCTGGGCTGCCTGGAAGAAGGCGGCGCTGCTGGAACCGGGCGTCAGACTTGGCGGAAATGCTAGATTGATCAACAAGCACACCAGGGATGCAGCCCGTATTGGCGAGAACACAGTGTGCCGAGGGATCATCCGGGTCGAGCGCGGCGCACGTGTCGATATCGGCAAAGAGGTCTATCTGGGCGATGAGGCCATCATCAGCGCCATGGAGTCCGTCACCATCGGCCGGGGAACGCTGATTGCGCATGGCGTCCAGATTTTCGACAATACCTCTCATCCGATCGATTGGAGAGGTCGCGAGCGCCATTTCAAAAGGATCCTGGGGCAACCTGTTGATGGAAGTATCGAAATCCCTACAGCGCCCGTGTCTATTGGGGAGCATTGCTGGCTGGGATTCGGTTCGGCAGTGCTGAAAGGTGTGACAATCGGTGATCGTTCTATTGTCGCCGCTGGCTGTGTTGTGACAAAAGACGTGCCACCAGACACCCTGGTTGTCTCCTCGATGGCAACTTTTATCGATCTGAACAAGCAAGGTTAGGAAAGGTCTGCCAAATGCTAGCAACTCAACAGATGCCTCAATATTCGGTTATGGATCAATTCGTGGAGTCGATCTGCTACAGGGCGCCGGAAAACCGGACACAGTGGTACCCTCCCTTAATGAGATCCGCGGAATCCCTGGGGAAGCGTGCGATCAGTGCCGACGCAGCGGAGGATGCACTCGCAGTGCTGCGGAAACTGGAGCCTGATGACTACTCCGAATATCTCTCGGCCTATTATGCAGAAGGCATCAGGCGCTTTGGCGCGAATTGGCGCTATGCAGACATCGTCACGGTCTTGCTGGCTCTGGCAGTCGACTTGAAGCCGAAGAGTTATCTGGAGATCGGCGTGCGCCGCGGGCGCAGCGTCTGCACTGTTGCGTCGAAGGCACCCACTTGCGACATCTATATGTTCGACATGTGGGTTGCGAATTATGCGGGCATGGAAAACCCGGGCGAATCGCTTGTCTCCAGCGAACTGGACAAGGTTTCGCACACGGGAAAACGCGTTTTCACCAACGGCAACTCCCACTCCACGCTAAAGACCTTCTTCCGCCAAAATAGCGATCTCGCCTTCGACATGATCACCGTCGACGGCGACCATACACGCAACGGCGCAATCGAGGACCTGTGCGACGTGCTGCCCCGTCTCAAGATCGGCGGCGCGGTCGTATTCGACGATATCTGCCATCCGAAGCATCGCTATCTGGAAGATGTCTGGAAAGAGCTGGTCGTCAACGACAACCGGTTCACCTCGTGGAGCTGTGCCGATATTGGTTACGGCGTTGGATTCGCCTTGCGGAAATGGTGAACACTTCAGAACGGCTGCTGGTTCTCGGGGCGTCCGGTTTTCTGGGCACAGTCATTTCGACCTATTTCTCGTCGCTCGGTATTCCGGTGATGGGTATCGACGTTGTTCCGCCACAGGACAAGCACATCTACAGTGATTTTTATCAGTCCGAACGGATGGAAGAGATTCTGGAGACTGCGCTTGCCAGGCATCAACCGACGTACCTTGTCCACGTCGCGGGCAACGCCAACGTCGGTCGTTCGATTGAAGACCCTCGCTACGACTTCGTTAATTCCGTCGATCTTTTCTCCCTCGTGCTAGATCAGGTCAGGCGGGTGTCGCTCGGAACAAAGGTTCTCTTCACGTCAAGTGCTGCGGTATACGGACAGCCGAAGGTTTTGCCCATAACGGAGGAGCTTGCGCCGTCCCCCATATCACCGTATGGCTATCACAAGTGGATGTGCGAGCAACTTTCTCGCGAGTATAGCTCGCTTTACGAAGTTTCAGTTGCGTCCATTCGGATATTTTCCGCCTATGGCGCCGGCCTTCGAAAGCAGATCCTGTGGGATTTGTGTGAGAAGTGCCGCAGCGATGGCCCAGTTCAACTCGGCGGCGACGGGAGTGAGACGAGAGATTTCATTCACGCGAAAGACATCGCGCGAGCCATATCATGCGTCGTCCGCGGAGGCACCTTCAACGGTGAAGTCTACAACGTCGCCAGCGGCGTGGAGACATCCATATCGGATCTCGCGCATCATGTTCTCTCAGCCTACGGCATTCCATTCGACCGTTTAGGATTCAGCGGCTCAAGCCGCGTTGGTGATCCCAAGAACTGGCGCGCCGATGTCAGTAGGCTTGAGGCGCTCGGTTTCTCGCCAACGATCGATTTCGTTGCGGGGGTTGCCGAGTACGTGGATTGGTACAAGAAACTGCGATGAAGATATTGATCTATCTCACCGGCGGTACCCACTGGATTGGCGGTGTCCAGTACACTCGCAACCTGTTGCGCGCTGTTTCGCTGCTGCCAGCGCAGGAACGCCCCGCGCTCGTGCTTCAGATAGGTCGGAAGAATGCTGGCCAAGGATACGAGGAGGAATTCTCGCACTATCCCGGGGTGGTCATCGATGGGCCACTTGAGCGGGGTTCGGCGATCCGGTCAAGAATATTGGATCTCGCGCGGCGCGCATGGAAGAGGTCGACCGGCAAGGATCTACGTCAGAAGCTTCTGCACTCCGACGAGTGTGACGTCGCATTTCCTGCAAAAGGTCCAAACATTCCGGGTTTGGCACAGAAGGTCTATTGGGTTCCTGATTTTCAGTACAAGCATTTCCCACAGTTTTTCTCCGAAGACGAGCGACGTAGCCGTGACGCCTTTTACGGAAAGATGTTTGATGAGAGCGGCATTCTTGTCCTGAGCAGTGAAGCGGTGAAAGCCGACTTCATACGGTTTTTCCCGACCTATTCCCAAAAACCGGTGCGCATCCTCCACTTTTCAAGCACGCTTCATGACGAGGAGTATGCCCTGGATCCAGTCGCGGTCTGTGCTAAACATGGCTTGCCGGAAAAATTTGTGTATCTGCCCAATCAGATGTGGCAACACAAGGGCTTCGACGCCGCCTTTCGTGCGCTGGGCATTCTGAAACGCGCGGGGGTTATCATCCCCCTTGTCCTGACGGGGAGCTCAGAGGATTATCGCAGTAATGACTACGCTCGCCAACTCGAAGAAATCCTGACGGAATATGACCTTCAGGATCAGATCTACCGTCTGGGCGTCCTGCCGCGAAGCGAGCAACTTCAGCTTTTCCGCCGCGCTGCCGTTGTTCTTCAGCCATCACGGTTCGAAGGGTGGAGCACGACAGTCGAAGATACCCGCGCCCTGGGGAGGCCGATCGTGTTGTCGAACATCGATGTTCATCTGGAGCAGGCCCCCCCAAACGCGAGCTATTTTGTTGTCGGGGATCAAAAAGATCTTGCGGATAAGCTCGGCAAAGCTTGGCTCACCGCCGAGGCGGGGCCTGATTTCAAACAGGAAGATGCCGCACGCAAGGCGGCAAACCTCAACAGTTTGGCGTATGCGAGGACCTTTCTTTCAATTATGAGACAGGCTCATCGCGAGTGAATTGAGCTCAGCGCGAAACAGATCCGGCAGATACGCAATGAAAAATCAAGAGAAAATAACGTATATCAAACCCGCAGGGCGCTTCGCCAAAATAGATTTAGAGGAGCATTGGCGCGCGCGCTACATGTTCACAATGCTGGTCTGGAAGAAAATTCGCGCCTCTTTCGGGGAGATGTACTTCTGGTTCATCTGGGTTTGCGCCAAGCCTCTGTTGTACGTGATGATATTTTCGCTCTTCAAGCACTGGTCGCAGGCTCGGACCGGGGTGGAAATACCATATGTTCTTTATATTTATAGCGGGCTTATCCTTTGGTACTACTTCCTCGAAACCGCCATCGACGTATCGTTGAATATCAAGGCCAATGCGGCTCTCGTGACGAAAATATACCTTCCTCGGATGATCACGCCCACGGTGCCGTTGCTGGCCAATCTGATGGACCTGGCAATATCCATGATACCGCTGATCCTGATGATGATCTATTATGGGGTCTATCCCGGATGGCAGATCTTGATGATCATTCCAACGCTCTTGGTTGTGATGATCACAGCCATGGGGACCGGCCTTATTATAGCGACGATCACTCTGCGGCTGCGCGACTTTCAGAAAATATTTGAGTTTTCGCTCTACCTCGCGATGTTTATCTCGCCGGTCATCTTCTCGCCCAGCATGATTCCCGAAGCCTTCCATTGGGTCTACCATATGAATCCGATGGTCGGTGCATTGATCGGTTGGCGAGAAGCGCTCTTCGGATCGGCCTCATTCCCATGGGGAGCTTGGGTTTATTCCTGCTCCTTTGCAGTGCTGGCTCTCATTGTCGGCCTCTATCTCTATCTCAGGTTCGAACATGAAATGATCGAGGCGATCTAAGAACATGGCAGAGTCGGTCATCGAAGTTTTCGATATTTCCAAGCAGTATGAAATTGGTTCAGGCGGAGGCCTGAGTATGAGCAAACTTGCTCGTGAGACAGCATTGTGGCCGTATCGCAAGATGCGTGGCCAGTCTGTTCCGCCCCTCTACAGGAAAAGGCAGAATTTCTGGCCGCTGCGTGACGTCTCGTTTTCTGTGGATCGCGGCGAAGTTGTCGGAATTATCGGCGCGAATGGCGCCGGTAAAAGCACACTTCTGAAGATATTATCCCGCATTGTCACTCCAACATCGGGAAGTGCGACCATTCGAGGGCGCGTCAGCTCGCTGATTGAAGTGGGCACCGGCTTCAACGCCAATCTTTCCGGACGTGAAAACGTCTTCTTGAATGCGTCGTTGCATGGGCTGTCACGTGAAGAAGTCGCCGCACGTTTCGACGAGATCGTCGACTTTTCCGGGGTCGGCAAATTCATCGACACCCCGGTCAAGCACTACTCGAGTGGCATGTACAGCCGGCTGGCCTTCTCCGTTGCAGCGCACCTCGACCCAGATCTTCTGTTCGTGGATGAAGTGCTCGCCGTGGGCGACATGGCGTTCCAGCAGAAATGCCTCAACCGCTTTTCCGAGATGGTGGGCGGCAACCGAACCGTGCTGTTCGTCAGCCACAACCTTAGCGCCGTCTCGAACATCTGTTCAAAGGTACTATGGCTGGATCAGGGGCGCGTCCGGTATTTTGGTCCGACCGAAGAGGGTATCGCGGCCTATTATGAAGCGACTATGCCTTCAACGGCGCAGACGCTCGAAACCCGCTTCGACCGGACAGGCACCGGCGATTTCATGTTCAATAAGATCTCCTTCTATGACTCTTCGATGCAGCCCTCCGAACGGGTGACGACCGGACAAGAACTCATCATCGGGCTGGAGTATCGCGCTAAACTGGAAATGATCGGGGATATCCGCGATATGAGTTTGGTGGTCATTTTCAAGAATGATAAAGGTCACCGGCTGTTTGGCTTGCCAAGCGACGTGCTTGCGCATGGTGAGACGCCGCGCTTGACAGAAACAGGAGAATATCTCGTCAAGATCCCAAGCCTTCCGCTGCTTCCGGGCATCTACGACTTGGATCTGGGATGCATAATCAACCGTGCGACAACAGACAAGATCGTATCCGCCAAGCGCTTGATTGTCACCGAATCGGATTTTTTTGGCTCCGGAAAGCTTCCGCCGGTTCAGCAAGGTGATCTCCTGGTGCGTTTCGACAATGAATGGCGCTGAGCCTCGGGTGTAAATGTGAACAAGATTTTTGATAGAACGAAGCTTTGGCTGCTTGATTATCTCCTTCGAGATGATTGGAACGACGGCAACAACAAGGTCGCGAAATTCGATGCCCAAAAGGCCTTGAAGGGCCTTGAGAACATGAAAGCCGGGCGAATCCTGCTGAAGCAGTTCGTAGAAGTGCTCTTCTCCTCGGGTGCCATGATAGGACGGATCGAACGTATCCTCCAGTCGATGCGGATACCGACATATTTGCTGATGCACTCCGTTCTGGCCAAGTGCCTTCTGCTCCTTGATGTTCATCCTAAGGCGCGACTGGCGGAACTTCATGCCGCTGGAATGCTGGAAGAGGAATTCGGCATCGCACTCAACACTCATCTGGCAGCTGTGGCTTTCGAGAAAACCCGCCAGATCAGCAAGATAAGGGAACTGTATGCAGAAGAGATCTTCGACGGCATCAGTCGTATCTCGCTGCCGTTGAGCATCAGCAACGAGGCCAGTCATCACGAAAACCACATGGACATGATGTTCGTGGTGGCGGCAGCGAAGCATCGCGGTGCAAAACGGATCTTCGAATTCGGAACTTATATGGGGCGCACGACCGTAGGGCTTGCGTCAATAGATGCGGATGCCACTGTCACCACATTGAACCTCGATCCGGCTGAGGACACGCGATACGGGCCGTACATAGGGAAACTGATCAAGGACAGCCCCTATCGCGACCGAATTACGCAAATATTTTCGGACTCCAAAAAATTCGACACGACACCCTATGCCAAAAGCATGGATTACATCTTCATCGACGCGGATCACAGCTACGACGCCGTCAAGAACGACACGGAGAAGTCTCTGGAGATGCTCGCTCCCGGTGGTGTCATTATATGGCATGATTATGCTCCGAAAAGCCCCGGTGTATTCGGGTACCTGCAGGAGCTCAGCCTCCAGCGTTCGCTGTTCAGGATCAGGAATACCTGTCTAGTGCTTTATATTGATGGTGTGGATGCCGACGAGTTCGAGCCCAAAAGCGATGCTGGATTTCTGGAAGACGTATCTTGACCGGAGGCGACGAAGTGACAGCAAATTCGCACGAGTATCCAGTTGCGGTCGATGACCAGCAATTCCTAGTTCGATGCATCAACGACGTAGAACGGGGGCGAGCGGCCTCCTTCCTGAGTAAGGAACCTGAAACGGTTCGGTGGCTCAAGGCGGAAATGGTGCCAGCTACCGTTTTCTGGGATGTCGGCGCCAATGTGGGGCTCTTTTCACTTTATGCCGCGATTCTTCAGCCGACTGCTCAAATACTTGCGTTCGAGCCAGCGGCCCATAACTATGCGAGCCTCTGCGATAACATCGTGATTAACGGGTTCACCAACATTGTTCCCTTCAGTGTGGCTCTCGGCCAAGGTAATTTGGCTTTTGATGAGCTTCATCTATCGAAGGTAGAAGCGGGAAGCTCGATCCATCATGTTGGGGCGAAGAGTCCGTGGGCAGAGAGCGAGCCAGTCTTCCGGCAACCTTGCGTTAAAGTCTCCATCGACTCCATGGTGCTTGATCATGATTTTCCGCCACCGACGTTACTGAAAATCGACGTCGACGGGCTTGAACTGGGCATCCTCGACGGTGCTCGTACCGTGTTAAACCAAGTAAAAAGCGTGCTTGTCGAGCTTGACGCGAATGACCCGTCGGAAATCTCAGCAGCGACAAATCTGCTGGAACAAGCCGGCTTCCGGCTTACTGAAACGAGCAGACGTGAAAAGACCATCAATCGAAAACTTCCCAGAAATCATATTTGGATGAACGCTGCACTGCGTCCATTAGATTAGCGAAAATAAGCCAGGTTCCTCGTGTCGATGTTTGCCTGGCGAACCGTTACCTTTCGAAAATACTGGAGAGATTTCCGCAATGGAGCATCAGCTATCGATTGTTTTAGGCACATATAACCGGCTGGATCAACTCCAGAGGTGTGTCGAAAGCATCGTCAGCCAGACCAAGACAGTCTTTCGTCTTTACGTAACCGACGCGGGTTCGACGGATGGCACAGTGGAGTACCTCCAAAGCATTGCTGGAGAAAACATAATACCCGTGCTGGTCGGCAAGAAGCTGGGCCAGGCCAAGGCGTATAACGATGTTTTTAACATTGTGACGACGCCCTATGTATGCTGGCTGAGCGACGATAACGAAGTCATCGATCATGGCCTGGACCGTGCTGTCTCTATCATTCGAACGGATCCGTCGATCGGCATGGTGGCTCTTAAGACCAAAGATCTTCAGGGGCCTTTCGTCGACGCGCCCTTTATTGGCGGCGTTTCTTCGACGGGCATATTGAATGTCAACCAAGGGCTGCTGCCCACCGCTCTGTTGAAGAAAATAGGGGGATTTTCTGAAGAGTTTCGCGATTACGGCATCGACAACGCGTTGACAGCAGAGGTCCTGTTTGCGGGGTACAAGGTGGTATACAGCCGCAAGGTTGCGCTACAGCACTATAGGAACTGGAGCGAGGATCCGACCTCCGAAAACTATCAGTGGCTCAAGCAGCGCCACGAAGCCGCAAAGGTGCTGTATGAGGAACGGTACGGCAATCAGAATACCCAGGAGTTGTCTGGCTCGTACCGGATGAAGACAAAGGTCGCCCGCAGGGTCAAGGCGGGGGCAAAGCGCTATCTGACAAGCGATTATGTCCGAACCAGCGCAGCAGTGCGGACATGTTTTATTATTCTCTCATCTCGGTACATCAGCATTCTGGACCCAATCCTCACCTTCGGTAGGGACTATCATCTCGTCCAAAAAAGAAGGACCGGGTGAACTACTCTAAAGTAGAAACCGGACACACTTGTTTTGAAGCTGCTCCCCCGGCTGCTGTTGAGCATCCAAGAGGGCGTGAGGCAACATCGTGCCGCAGCCTGAACTTCGCTGTGGTAGCGCGCCATTCTGATTCTGCATGCATGGCTGAACTTTGGCGTTCAGTCACTTGAGAAGGGGATTGCGCTAACCAATGGACACGGAATAGAGACTACTATCTACCGCAGGCACTTGAAGGAGAGAGCTAGTTCGCAAGAGTACTCCGGCTTCGCCGGCACCTGAAACGAGCAGGCCAGGGCAACCGTTCATCCAGTCCGCGCGGCGATCGGTGAGTTAACGGAGATCAAGTGAAATATCGCCACCCCATTGCTGCCTTAACCGTGCCTACGAGGCCGCTGTTGTCTCGCATTCGCGACAGGCTTAGCCGACATGGTTGGTATCGCCGCTTTCATCTCGCATATGTAAGATGGCGTGCCCGCCATGGTGGACTGCCCGACTGGGCGGCATGGCAACCACAAGCGGGACTCGAGCCGGTACGCCCACCTTTGATCGACGGCGCCAAGCGCGTCTTGGTTGCAACAGGCACTGCCGGACATCTGCCGTCCATGACGATGGAAAGCCTGCTTGGAATGGCATTGGCGATTCGTGACGCCAGTATTGACTTCCTCATTTGCGATGCGGCGCTGCCTGCCTGCATGATGTGCGAGATCAGTTGGTATTCTGATGTCGACAAGCTGGCTAAGCATGGCCCAAAAGACCGCTGTCTGACCTGCTATCGACCATCCGCTGAAATGCTCGACCGGGCCGGACTCAACGCGATCGGACTCAACTCGAAACTCACTGACGCCGATCGCTTCAAGGCAAAGACGACTTCAACGCAGATGCCGCAAAGCGAGATCGCGGCGTATATAGAGGACGGCATTCCCATCGGGGAGCACGCCGTGGCGGGCGCTCTCCGTTTTTTTTCAAGAGGCGACCTTGAGAAGGTGTCTGGAGCCGACGTGATCCTTAGGCGTTACCTGGAAGCGGCGATTCTGACCTATTACGGCACCCGACGCCTGCTTGCCGAAGGTCACTATGATGCCGTGGTGTTAAATCACGGGATATATGTTCCCCAGGGCATCATATCGGAAACAGCCCGACACCTCGGCGTGCGCGTGGTGACGTGGCATCCAGCCTACAGACGGGGATGCTTTATCTTCAATCACCATGAAACCTATCATCATGGCTTGATGACCGAACCGGTATCGTCTTGGGAGGATATGTCTTGGAACGGTATGCAGCAGCAGCAGATCACGCAGTATCTCCGTAGCAGATGGGTTGGCCAGCAAGACTGGGTGAAGTTTCACGATCAGCCGGAGTTCGATACCCGCTCGATTGAGGAGGAAATCGGCATTGATTTCCGACGTCCGACCATCGGGTTGCTCACAAACGTGATTTGGGACGCGCAGCTGCATTACAAGGCAAACGCCTTTCCGAACATGGTTGACTGGTTGATCAAGACCATTGCCTACTTCGAAAAGCGGCCCGACCTGCAGTTGCTGATACGGGTTCATCCGGCCGAACTTACAGGGACGCTTCCATCCCGGCAGCCTGCCGTCGACGAAATTCGGCGCCAGTTTCCTAACCTGCCGGCAAATGTCTTCATCATTCCGCCCGAAAGCAAAGCAAGTACCTACGTCGCCATGTCTCACTGCAACGCCGTCCTGATCTATGGCACGAAAATGGGCGTTGAGCTTTCGGCGATGGGAATACCGGTCATTGTCGCCGGTGAGGCCTGGATTCGTGGCAAAGGCGTTACGATGGATGCAACCTCGGAAGAAAATTATCTGCGCTTGCTCGATGCTCTGCCGCTGCGGGAAAGGCTGAATGACGCCACGATCGAACGGGCGCAGAAATATGCTTATCACTTCTTCTTTCGGCGCATGGTCCCGCTGGATTGTATTAAGGAGCGAAAGGGCTGGCCGCCATTCGCCGTGCATATAGATAGTCTGGACGACCTTGCACCCGGCAAGTCGCCCGGGCTCGACATCGTTTGCAACGGCATCATCGCGGGGACACCCTTCATCTATCCCGCAGAGGACCTCATGGGAGCGCCCTCAGACCGGAGAGCGACGTGAGAATTAGTATTGACGCAACCGGATTGGGCGGCCCCAAGACAGGAACATCAGTCTATCTTATAGAGATTTTGTCGCGCTGGAGCCGCAATACGTCCATCAACCACGAGTTCACGATCTTCGCGAGCGAGAAGGCCGTTTCCCTCTGCTCGGAAGCCGGATTGGACCATCGGTTTCGTTTCGTCCGCGCGCCCAACAACCGCCATATCAGAGTGATCTGGCAGCAGCTAATGATTCCGTGGCATATGCGCCGACTTGGAATCGATGTGCATTGGGGGACGGCCTTCGTATTACCGGTGGCTTCGCAAAGGCCAATGGCCGTTACAATACATGACCTAACCTTCCAACTGTTTCCCGAGGTGCACGAGCGCTTAAAGCGCTTTTACTTTCCGGCTATTATGCAACGTTCAGTGGCAAAGGCGCAGGCTGTATTTGCGGTGTCTCGGACCACAGAAACGGACCTAAAACGCATCATTCCAGAGAGTAGAGGAAAGACAACCGTCACGCTGCTGGCTGCACGCAAGCTGGGCTCGGATTCGCAGGCTCCCCGCGACCAACGTAACTCAGGCGACTACCTGCTCTTCGTCGGAACCTTAGAGCCACGAAAGAATCTTCCACGATTGCTGGCCGCCTGGCAGATGCTCGATGATGCCACCCGGGGCAACACGCGGCTTGTTATCGTCGGCGCCACGGGATGGATGGTAAGCGACTTGCTACAAAGCCTCAAGACGAACGATACCATAGATTTTCTGGGGCACGTCAGCGATTCTTCTCTAGCAGAACTGATGCAAGGCGCTAGGGCCCTTCTCTATCCATCACTCTACGAGGGGTTTGGTTTGCCGGTGGTTGAAGCGATGGCGCGCGGAATACCGCTGTTGACCAGCAATACCGGCGCTACCGCGGAGATCGCCGAAGGCGCGGCGATCCTTGTCGACCCGACGAATGTGGATGACATCCGTGGCGGACTTGTGAGGCTGCTGACGGAACCAGAGCTGCTTGGCGCCCTGTCCGCCCAAGGCCGCGAGCGGGCAAAATCATTCTCCTGGGAACGCACGGCCCAACTGACATTGGAAACCCTGGAAGGGTTGAAGCGAGCATGAGCGATATATGCGTGTCCATCGTGAGCCACGGACAGGGGGAGATTGCGAACCTGCTGCTGGACGATTTAGACAGTCGCTGTTCCGGGCTCAATGTTGTCCTGACCAAAAACATTCCGGAAGAATTGCCTATTCGAGACAGACGGTATCCGTTCCTACAAATCGAGAACCCTTCTCCCAAGGGCTTCGCAGCAAACCATAACCAGGCATTTAGGCGCTGCGACAGTGGTTTGTTCTGCGTCGCAAATCCTGACATCCGGCTTCAGGCGGATCCGTTTGGCCATCTCAAAGCGGCGATGAGTGACCCCAGGGTCGGCCTTGTGGCCCCTCTGATAGTCAATCCCGGGGGAACCATCGAAGACAGCGCTCGATACTTTCCGACGCCTTTCGGTCTTCTCAGGAAGGCGTTGGGCAAGAGTGACGGAAGATTTCCGATAGATCCCAACCGATCTTCAGCGGTTGATTGGACTGCAGGCATGTTCATGCTTTTTCGGTCCGAAGCATTCGCGGAAGTCGGCGGGTTTGATGAAGGTTTTTTCCTCTACTACGAGGATGTGGACATCTGTGCTAGGCTATGGAAGGCAGGCTGGAAGGTCATTCTGCTGCCAACAGTCTCCGTGGTTCACGACGCTCGCCGCGCGAGTCACGCCGATGCGAAATACATGCGATGGCATGTCTCGAGCATGATGCGATACTTCACAAAGCATCTCGGCCGCACGCCCGACATAAGCAGGATGACCTGATCCCCCAAACGTGAAGCAAATTCTTAAATCACTTGCTACTGAAGTTTCATCCGGCATGCGACGATGATCCCGGCGTAGCCTGCCTGGGTCAGGTATCCGAGCGACGAGTGTGGCCGAACTTCGCAGCTTCGAAAGCTGCTGTCGGATTGCACTTCGAGCTCTTCGCGTTGGCCCGGCAGCGAAGAAAATGCCTTGCCATCGCCTTACGCCTTTGCAATGTCACCGGTGACTGAAGCAAATCGGGAAATCGGAATGGCCAAGCGGATAGAAAACTTCTCGGAGATATCAGGTCACTATGATGTGGTGCTCTGCGATGTCTGGGGCGTCGTTCACAACGGCGTCGATCCGTTCCCGAAGGCGGCCGCAGCCCTTGAAGCGGCACGCGAGGCCGGCCTCGCCGTCGTCCTCATCACCAATTCTCCGCGCCTTTCCTGGCAGGTGGTCGAGCAGCTGCGCCAGATCGGCGTTCCCGACAGCGCCTATGACAGGATCGTCACCTCTGGCGACGTCACGCGCGGCTTGATCGCCGAAGGGCCGAAGACCGTCTTTCTGCTCGGCCACGAGAGAAATAGCCCGCTCCTCGACGGCCTCGACATCGAGCGCCGGCCGGCGGGCGAAGCGCAATCGCTGGTCTGCACCGGCTTTTTCGACGACGAGACGGAGAAGCCGGAAGATTACACCGACATGCTTCTCGATTTCAAAGCCCGAGACGTGCCGATGATCTGCGCCAATCCCGACCTCATCGTCGAGCGCGGCCATCGCATCATCCCCTGCGCCGGCGCCATAGCTGCCTATTACGAGCAGCTCGGCGGCAGCACCCGCATCGCCGGCAAGCCGCATCGGCCGATCTACGAGGCAACGCTTGCGGCTGCCCGCGAGCTTCGCGGCGATTTCCCCGTCGATCGCGTGCTGGCGATCGGCGACGGCATGCCGACCGATGTGCGCGGCGCCTTGAATTACGGCCTCGACCTCCTCTACATCAGCGGCGGTATCCACGCCAAGGAATATACCCTCAACGGCGAGACCGACGAGGCGATCCTCAACGCCTATCTCGAACGGGAAAACGCCGCGCCGAAGTGGTGGATGCCCCGCCTTGCATGAAGACACGCCTTGCATGAAGAGAAGCCAGCCGATGACTGTCTTCCACCGCAATGAAACCCGCGAACCCTTGCCCGCCCATCTGAAGGGCGGCGTCGCCAGAAGGCCGAGCATGGCACCGAAGAAGATGAGTGATCCCATCGGAATCGGCTTGGCCAGGAACTGGCGCCGGGCGTCGTGCTCGCCGGGTTGAACAGCGCACTTAGGGCCAGTTCGACTGGCGAAATAATAGAGAGATCGGCAACTGCGGCATCATTGAACGTCGGCAAGATGGTGATGCCCTATACCGCCAGTCCGGCCGGCGCGATCACCGCGTCAGCCCGAACTGGCCTCGTTAAGTGGCACGTCGGTGTCGACCATCAGAGACGTTGAGACGGGCAAGCGCACGCCTATCTCCAACAACCTCACCGCAATCCAGAGCGCTCTCGAATCTGCCGGCATAACCTTCCTCGCCGACGGCGAGGTTGCCGCAGGGTCGGGCGTTTGGTTGCGTGTCGAGGTTTTGAGCTGCCACTGAACTTTCATCCAGCGGCGGTTAGAGCCTCGGCGGCTCCGGAAGAGTTCTGACAACAACTTTGTCGCTGGATCGAGCGGCGCGGAAAACGGGACGCGCGAAGCTGTGGACAAATAGAATTCAAGCAACATGGGCCTTCCGGCTTCACGAAGCAAAGTGGGACGACTCGTCACGGAACTACCAAGGTGATAATCTTCAGCAAGCCGTTGGGTTTTCGCACCAATTAGGTTTCCTCAGCTTTTTGGGCGGGCCGTTCGCGTGCGTCATGATGTCCGAAACGACCACGACGCAGTAAACACGCAACGCCATCCAATCTTGACAGTTTTGTGACAGGTGCTATGCAATTTTTAGTCTTTGAAAGGTTGCTTCTATGCATGTCGCAAGACTTCTGGTTTTAACTCCGCTTTTTGCTCTCATAGTCACCCCAGCTTATGCATATCTCGATCCAGGCACGGGGAGCATCATTATCCAATCTGTCATTGGAGCTTTCGCCGTTGGCGCGGCTTCAATTTCGTTGTTTTGGCAAAGGGTAAAAAGCTTCCTCTGTCGCACCGGAGACAACCAGAGACAGAAAAGCGGCCGCGAGCGGAAATGATGCTATCGCGTGTTTCGGGCTCATTTCGCGATCCGTCAGGCCATGTTTACGAAGGCACCGAACATATATATCGGACGGTCGAGTCATCGGCCGCTGCTGATTATGAGGCTGCCAGGAACGCTGGCATTTTCGAATCACCGATGATTGTCTCAACCACCGAATCGACGGCTCCATCACCGTCCAAGACCGCAAGCTACTTGCTGGAGCATCCGAGAATACCCTTAATTTCGTATCCGTACGAATGGTCGTTTTCAATGCTGAAAGATGCGGCTCTTTTACACCTAGATTTCCATCTGCATTTGCTTGGCCGAGGTTTCACGCTATCTGATGCTACTGCCTATAATGTGCAATTCCTTGGCCCGACGCCGGTTTTTATAGATCACCTTTCCGTTCGTCGCTATCGCGACGGAGAGTATTGGGAAGGGCACAGGCAGTTTTGCGAACAGTTCCTTGTTCCGCTACTGCTTCGATCATTCTTCGGCATTTCTCACAACGCCTGGTACCGTGGCGCGCTTGAGGGAATCTCGATTGCCGATTTCGTAAAAATGCTGAGATTTCGGCAAAAGGTTTCGTGGCGCGTCCTCGCTCATTTGGTGCTCCAGGATAAATTTCAGCGTAGCGCTTCTGCCGGACAAGCCGAAAAAGCACAACATCGCCAGCTTCCCCGCAACGCATATACGGCGACGCTGCAGCAACTTCGCAACTGGATCGCTGGCTTGTCACCTCGCGATACCGATCCCACGACATGGGCCAACTACGCCACGGCAAATACTTATAGCAATACGGAAGCAACACTAAAAAAACAGTTCGTCGGCGATTTCATCAGACGTAGCGGCGCTACAACGGTCATAGATCTTGGCTGCAACACGGGCGACTATTCTGAGGTAGCCTTGCACAATGGTGCTCAACGCGTCTTTGGTTTCGATTTCGATCAGCAAGCGCTGGACAGCGCCTATCATCGTGCTAAAAACAAATCGCTGAATCTCCTCCCGCTATTTCTCGATGCTCGAAATCAGTCGCCTTCGCAGGGTTGGCTTCAGGAAGAACGAACTGGTTTCGCGTCAAGAGCGAAAGCGGATGCCGCCCTGGCGCTCGCATTCGAGCATCACTTAGCGATCGCGCACAACATCCCGTTGGAGCAGGTCGTTGACTGGTTAATTTCCGTCGCCCCCACCGGGGTCGTGGAATTCGTGCCGAAGGATGATCCCACAGTACGGACAATGTTGGCGCTGCGTAGGGATATTTTCCCTGACTACAATTATGATCACTTTATCTCGCTAATTGGA
Organism: Rhizobium leguminosarum bv. trifolii WSM1325; assembly: GCA_000023185.1. Lineage (NCBI taxonomy): Bacteria > Pseudomonadati > Pseudomonadota > Alphaproteobacteria > Hyphomicrobiales > Rhizobiaceae > Rhizobium > Rhizobium leguminosarum. The sequence continues at coordinate 479,802 of CP001622.1, forward strand.
CGACGCGCTCGTGTGTTGGAGAATCTCGTTGTTTCCAGCACGGGAAGAACGTTGATATCCTATTCCAGAAATGGATGACTAATTTGGCTGGCCACACCGGATCGTGGAGAGGCCACGCTCTTGCCTCAGCGCTTCTAGCTGTAACTCTGTTTACGGTCGCGCTAGATGTCTATTCCAGAAACATCAGTGAGTTCGCTGGAAGCTCCATCTTACAGCTCCTGCCGCCGGTGCTCATATCCATCGTTGTAGGGTGTGTGGCTTTTGTGATCACTGGCATTACGGGCTTCAAGCCCGTTGGGATGTCGGTGGTGCTCGGGGCTGCTACTTGTGTGATAGCAGCGAGTCAAGGAGTCACGACAAGCGTTATACCGCCTATCGATGGCGGTACCCATCCTTATATCGTTAGTAGCGGGAGGGGCGTGGTCGAATTCATCCTGCTTTTCGTCATTTTCTTATTGACGGCAGGCTTCGCAATCTTGCGGCTTCGCGAAGCATTGATGATCCTCTCCGGATTGACTTTCCTAGCCCTATTAATTCCCATCTACAACTTGGCGGCCCGCGATCGGATATCGACTTCTCTCGGTCCCCTGATGACCCTTTCTCGCGACGTCAACGTCATTCACATTATGTTCGATAGCCTTCAATCGGATGCTTTCAAACAAATTGCTGAGCAACAGCCGGATCTATTGTCTGAATTTGATGGTTTTGCCTATTATCCGGACCACGCGGGCTATGCGAACTGGACGACGCTCTCCATCGCTGCCATTCAGACTGGGCGGCTGTTCTTCGACCAGCATCAGGACGGTATGGATCCGATAGAAGAAATCGGTGAATGGCTTCGCTCGAGCAGCATGATGTCTCACCTCGCCGACAAGGGCTGGGATGTCAGCGCCGTCCAGCCATCGAATGCCTTCTGCTTCAGGACCAAGTATTACTGCTCGACACTACCGTTTCTTTCTAATTCAATTGGACAACGTCTTGGGAAGCAGCGCAAATCAAATCCGTTGATTGTTGTCGATCTCGCGCTGTTACGCCTGGCGCCGACCTTGCTGAAGCCGCTCGTATATAATGAGGGGAAACTGCTTTGGTCTGATGCGACAGGACCAGCGAACGCGGATAGCAGCACTGCCAACGACATCGCCTTGTCGATGGACTTTGCGAAAATATTGACGGAAGACATCGCCGTTACAGATGACAATCCAGTGTATAAATTTCTGCATTTCTATCCGCCGCACAAACCCTTTATTCTTGACGAGGACTGTCGGATAGGTGTTGCCAGAACGGAAGATTGGCCGAACTATTTGCCGCAAGCTACGTGTGCGGTTAAGCAGATGGCCGGTATCCTGCGGGCACTTAAGCGCTTAGGTGCATACGACAACAGCGTTATCATTTTCCAGTCAGATACTGGACTTGGGATGGTGCGACCCACTGAAAATGCCGATCCGAAGATAACCTCTGTCGTTGAGTATTCCTCCCCTCAGTTAGTTGGGTACGCACGTCCAACACTGTTAATAAAGCCGCTTGGCGCTACAGGGCCTCTACGGGTTTCTTCGGTGCAAACAAGCCATCTGAACACGTTCTCCTTGATCAACGATGCTACCGCAGGGCGTACAAATCTTCCAAACGTGACAGCTCCCAAAGACCGGAGCTTCGTCGTGAGTCGTATCATCCGTGCTGGCACGACGTCGGTCTCGCCTTATGAACAGTTCATCATAGTCGGGAATGTGGCTGACTCGGCAGCATGGCAATACGGTGGGATGCTATCTCGCCCCGGAGTTCCCTACCTTGCGCGCCCCATTCAATCAGCCACGTTCTCGATCGACGCAGACGAACCACTCAATCCTAACCAATCAATAAGGCTCGTGGGTTCGGTCAGCGGCGGCAACGATGTCGAATATACTTTCCTACGTAGAATTAAGGATGACAAGCTCGAGATTATCAAGGACTGGTCCCCCGACAATACTGCTACATGGGAGGTCGATGAAAACGGCAAGACGCCGTGCGTCGCCAATATATTGATGGCAGCGCGCAATCGAGTCATGGGGCCTTCAGAGCACCAGATCAACGTCGAAAAGGTGGCGAAAATATCCACGTCTGCATGCCATTGAAATCGAGAGCGGAAGCGTGCCGCTGCGCGAGCCTTGGCGCCACTGAAGCTTAGCCCTAGGTGACCTTGCCCCCAAGTTTTATCCAGTTTGACCTTGCCCCCAAGTTTTATCCAGTTTTGAGTTCGCTCCAGCGGTTTTTGGTTGCTGTTGTTGGTTCGCGGCGGGTTGCGGTGCGGAGCCATTTCGGCTGCGCAGCACCGCATCACGTCGCGGGTTGAGTGTCTGAGCGAATTCGGCCGGTGTCAGCCAGCCAAGGCCTGAATGCGGGCGTTGATCGTTGTAGTCGCTACGCCAGTTTGAAAGCGCAGACCGGGCGTGAGCAAGCGACGAGAACAGAGAGTTTCATTCAAGAACTCGTCTCGCAGCCGCCCGTTGAAACTTTCGATAAAAGCGTTCTGGATAGGCATGCCAGGCGCAATGTAATGCCAGTCAACCTTGGTCCGGTCCGCCCATTGCAGGATCGCGTTGCTGGTGAACTCTGCCGTTGTCACTGACGATCATCCTCGGCTTGCCGCGCTCCTCGATAATCCGGTCAAGCTCCCGTGCGACGCGAAGACCGGAAAGCGATGTATCGGCGACGAGCGCCAGGCACTCCCTCGTGCAATCATCGACGACGGTCAGAATCCGCAACCTGCGCCCATCGGTGAACTGATCCGACACGAAGTCCAGCGACCAACGATCATTGGCCACCATCGGCACCAGCATCGGCGCTCGCGTGCCTATCGCTCGCTTGCGACCACCGCGCTTGCGCACCGTCAGTTTCTCCTCCCGATAGAGCCGGAAGAGCCTCTTGTGGTTCACGAGGTGACCCTCCCGCCGGAGCAGCACATGAATGCGTCGATATCCGAAGCGGCGACGTTCATGCGCCAACGCCTTCATTCGCTCGCGAAGCTCATGATCATCGTCGCGCCTGGTCTCGTAACGGACCGTCATTCGGCAAAAACCAATGGTTTTACACGCCCGCCGTTCGCTCATCTCATGATGGCTCATCAGATGCGCGACAGCTTTCCGCTTGGCCGCGGGCGTCACCACTTCTTTCCCAAAAGGTCTTTCAAAGCGGCATTGTCGAGCATGGCATCTGCCAGAAGCCGCTTCAGCTTCGTGTTCTCGTCCTCCAGCGTCTTCAGTCGCTTGGCTTCGGATACCTCCATGCCGCCGAATTTGGCCTTCCATTTATAGATGCTAGCATCGCTGACGCCATGCTTGCGGCAAAGCTCCGAGACCGGCGTGCCTGCCTCGTGCTCCTTCAATATGCCGATGATCTGTTCGTCTGTGAAACGATTGCGCTTCATTCTCTGGTCCTCTCAATGGGCCAGAGCTTACTTCAAAATGGATTATTTCAACGGCGCAAGGTCAAACTTCTTAGAGATGAGTCCAGAGAGCGAGTGGCTGACCACTACCTCGATCGTGTTTGCTCTACAATTTGACTATCGTGTATAAGTCTCTATAATGCGATCCGGTGACCGAATCGATCGAATAGAATAACGAGAAGGCGCAGGAAAAACAAAGATATCTGGCGTCAATTTTGTAAATGTGAGTCTTATAAAATGTATTAAACTGATTTTTTTAAAACATCAAAATTCGGACCATCGGTGGGAGTCACATTTTGTTTTATGCCTTCAGAATTCCGGCGGGCCACTGCGTTGCCGTATTCCCGCCCTTCGAAGAGCGAGCTATCGCGGCACTTGACAACGGAAATTTCTTTGCGAGGTGCGGCGTTTCCGTTCTCACAGTTCACGATCTGGATGGCAGTCGCTTCTGGAAAGGTGGCATTCGGCCCGCGTCACGCCATTGATGGAGAAAAGCAAGCCGCCGTCGCTTTGTGCCCCAAGAGTTGGAGACGTCAATGGCGATTATGTTCGTCAAAGCACGGGTGATCAGTAGGGGGGCTGGACGGAGGATTGTCCCGGCCGCGGCCTATCGCCATCGCGCCCGGATGATGGACGAACAGGCCGGCACGTCCTTCAGCTACCGAGGCGGGAGGGCCGAACTGGTGCATGAGGAGCTGGCTTTGCCGACGCAGGTACCGGAATGGCTGCGCACGGCAATCGATTGCCGCACCGTTGCAGCGGCGAGCGAGGCGCTGTGGAATGCCGTGGAGGCGTTCGAAAAACGGCCGGACGCGCAGCTCGCCCGCGAACTGATCATCGCGCTGCCAGAGGAGTTGACGCAAGCCGAAAACATCGCGCTGGTGCGCGAATTCGTCCATGACAACCTGACCTCGAGGGGGATGGTTGCGGACTGGGTCTATCACGACAAGGACGACAACCCACACATCCATTTGATGATGACATTGAGGCCCTTGAAGGAGGAGGGCTTCGGCGCGAAGACGGTTCAAGTGCTCGACGAAGGCGGTAAGCCGCTGCGCGTGGTCACGCTCGACCGGCCGAAGGGCAGGATCGTTAGCAAGGCCTGGGCCGGCGACAAGGAAACCATGAAGGGCTGGAAGATCGCCTGGGCGGACACGGCCAACCGGCACCTGGCGTTTGCCGGCCACGAGATCCGGCTCGATGGCCGCTCCTATGCCGAGCAGGGTCTCGATGGCATCGCGCAAAGACATCTCGGTCCGGAGAAGGCAGCACACTCCCGCAGGGGCAGGCAACCTTATTACGCGTCGGCCGGTCTTGCCCGGCGGCAAGGGGTGGTCGATCGGCTGCTCTCCGAACCGGAGTTTCTGTTGAAGCGGCTCGGGAATGAACGCTCCACCTTCGATGAGCGCGATATTGCCAAGGCTCTGCATCGATATGTCGACGATCCTTCGGACTTCGCTAATATCCGCGCGCGGCTGATGGCGTCGGACGACCTGGTCATGTTGAAGCCGCAGGAGGTCGATCCTGAAACGGGTAATGCGTCGGAACCCGCTGTCTTCACCACGCGCGAGATACTGCGCATCGAGTATGACATGGCGCGGTCGGCACAGGTGTTGTCAGAGCACAAAGGTTTTGCCGTTCCGTCACGGTATATCGCGGCCGCCGTCAAAAGCGTCGAAGCTGGCGATCTCGACAAACCCTTCAAGCTCGATGCGGAACAGATCAATGCCATCAGTCATATCACCGGTGACAGCGGCATTGCTGCGGTGGTCGGCCTTGCCGGTGCCGGCAAGTCGACCCTGCTTGCCGCGGCACGTGTCGCCTGGGAAGGCGAAGGTCGCCGGGTGATCGGCGCGGCCCTTGCGGGCAAGGCCGCTGAGGGGCTGGAAGACAGTTCCGGCATCAGGTCGCGAACGCTCGCCGCCTGGGAACTTATATGGGCCAATGGACACGAGACGCTCCGTCGTGGTGATGTGCTTGTCGTCGACGAGGCCGGAATGGTGTCGTCGCAGCAGATGGCGCGTGTGTTGAAGATTGCTGAAGATGCAGGCACCAAAGTCGTTCTGGTCGGCGATGCGATGCAACTGCAGCCGATCCAGGCGGGTGCGGCGTTCCGGGCGATCACCGAGCGGATCGGTTTTGCCGAACTCGCCGGCGTACGACGGCAGCGCCAGCAATGGGCGCGCGAGGCGTCGCGGCTCTTTGCTCGTGGCGAGATCGAGAAAGGTCTCGACGTCTATGCGCAGCAGGGCCATCTCATCGAGGCTGGGACACGGGACGAAGTCATCGGGCGGATTGTTGGCGATTGGAGCGAAGCGCGCCGACAGGCGATCGAGACGTCGGTCCTCAAAGTCAATGGTGGCCGTCTTCGCGGCGATGAGCTGCTGGTACTCGCCCACACAAATCAAGACGTGAAGCGTCTGAACGAGGCACTGCGATCGGTGATATCGGACGCGGGCGCGCTGGGTGAGAACCGCTCTTTCCGGACCGAACGCGGAGCGCGGGAATTCGCCGCCGGCGACCGCATCATCTTCCTGGAGAATGCCCGTTTCCTTGAGCCACGTGCTCCCCGTCTCGGCCCGCAATATGTGAAGAACGGCATGCTCGGCACGGTCGTTTCCACCGGCGACAAACGTGGCGACACACTGCTGTCGGTCCGTCTCGACAATGGCCGCGATGTCGTCATCAGTGAGGACAGCTATCGCAATGTCGATCATGGCTACGCCGCGACCATCCACAAATCACAAGGTGCCACCGTCGAGCGAACCTTCGTGCTCGCCACCGGCATGATGGACCAGCACCTGACCTATGTGTCGATGACCCGGCATCGCGGCCGCGCAGACCTCTATGCCGCGAAGGAAGACTTTGAAGCGAAGCCGGAATGGGGACGAAAGCAGCGTGCCGATCATGCCGCCGGCGTGACCGGTGAGCTCGTGGAAAGCGGACAAGCCAAGTTCCGGCCGAATGACGAGGATGCCGACGACAGTCCTTATGCCGACGTCAGAACGGATGACGGAACCGTCCATCGTCTCTGGGGTGTGAGCTTGCCGAAGGCGCTCGAAGAAGGTGGTGTCTCAGAAGGCGACTCGGTGACCCTGCGCAAGGACGGTGTCGAGAAGGTCAAGGTTCAGGTTCCGGTCGTCGATGAACAAACCGGGCAGAAGCGTTACGAGGAACGTGAGGTCGACCGCAATGTCTGGACCGCCAAACGCATCGAAACCGCCGAAGCCCGCCTGGAACGCATCGAGCAGGAAAGCCATCGGCCGCATGTGTTCAAGCAGTTGGTCCTGCGCCTGTCGCGCTCCGGTGCCAAGACGACGACACTCGATTTCGAGAGCGAGGCCAGCTACCAGGCTCATGCCGACGATTTCGCCCGGCGTCGTGGGATCGACACTCTTTCTCAAACTGCGGCCGGCATGGAGGAAGGCGTCTCCCGCCGGTTGGCGTGGATTGCCGAGAAGCGCGAGCAGGTGGCTGAGCTCTGGGAGCGGGCCAGCGTTGCGCTCGGATTTGCGATCGAGCGGGAACGGCGTGTTTCGTACAATGAGGCGCGAATTGAAACGCAAACTGTCTCGGATGCAGATGCTGGCGGTGTGCGGTATCTGATCGCACCCACCACGGAATTCGCCAGAAGCGCGGAGGAAGATGCGCGCCTGGCTCAGCTTTCTTCGCTGGCGTGGAAGGAACGGGAAGCCATCCTGCGGCCGCTGTTGGAGAAGATCTATCGTGACCCGGATGCAGCACTTGTCGCCCTGAACGCCATGGCATCGGATGTGAAGATCGAACCCCGCAGGCTTGCCGACGATCTTGCCGCAGCGCCGGATCGGCTCGGCCGCCTGCGTGGTTCCGATCTGATCGTCGACGGCCGTGCGGCACGCGACGAGCGCAGCATCGCGACCGCGGCATTGACGGAACTGATACCGTTGGCCCGCGCCCATGCGACGGAGTTCCGCAGGAATGCTGAACGGTTTGGTGTCCGTGAGCAACAGCGCCGCGCTCACATGTCATTGCCGATCCCGGCTCTTTCCAGGCAGGTGATGGCGCGTCTCGTAGAGATCGAAGCAGTGCGAGAAAGGGGTGGTGACGACGCCTACAAGACCGCCTTTGCGCTTGCCACCGAAGACCGCTCGCTCGTGCAGGAGGTCAAGGCGATCAGCGAGGCGCTGACGGAACGCTTCGGCTGGAGCGCCTTCACATCCAAAGCCGATGCAGTTGCCGAACGCAACATGGTCGAGCGTATGCCGGAAGACCTCACAGGCATGAGAGGCGAGAAGTTGACCCGGCCGTTTGAAGCCGTGAAGCATTTTGCCGACGAGCAGCATCTCGTCGAGCGGCGGGATCGTTCGAAGATTGTTGCCGGCGCCAATGCCGATCCCGAGAGGGAGAATGTCCCCATGCTCGCCGCAGTCACCGAATTCAAGACCCCGATCGACGAGGAGGCGAGATCGCGCGCTCTCGCCACGCCGCTGTATCGCCAGCAGCGCGTAGCGCTGGCGGCCGTGGCAAGCGCGATCTGGCGCGATCCGGCCGGCGCCGTCGGCAAGATCGAAGAGCTGCTCCAGAAAGGTTTTGCTGCCGAGCGCATCGCCGCGGCTGTGACCAACGATCCGGCCGCCTATGGTGCGCTCCGCGGCTCCAATCGCCTCATGGACCGGATGCTGGCTTCTGGCCGGGAGCGGAAGGCGGCAGTGCAGGCCACGCCTGAAGTCGCCGCTCGCCTGCGGTCACTCGGTTCGGCCTACGTCAATGTGCTCAATGCCGAACGCCAGGCTATTGCCGAAGAACGACGGCGCATGGCAGTCGCCATTCCCGGCCTCTCGAAGGCGGCGGAAGAGGTACTCACGCGGCTAGCTGCCGAGTCGAAGAGCAACGCTCGCAAGCTGAACGCATCGGCCTTTTTTCTCGATCCAAATATTCGCCAGGAATTTGCCGCTGTCAGCAGGGCGCTCGACGAGCGCTTTGGTCGTGATGCGATCCTCCGCCAAGCGAAGGATCGCATCAACCGTGTTCCACCGCCACATCGCACGGCCTTCGAGGCGATGCAGGACAGGCTGAAAATCCTGCAGCAGGCCGTTCGTATTGAAAGCAGCGACAGGATTATCTCGGAGCGGCGCCAGCGCACCGCCAACCGCGGCGTCGATCTCTAAAACCATTGAAGAAGCGAAACGAGCGCGTCACCTTCGAAATACAACGGCAGGTTCAATAATCTGTAGCGTCTGTTCGAAGTCTCGTGAGATGTTCCTTGCATACAATTTTGACCAGCACATGCAGTTCGGCTGTCTGTTCTCCGAGCCAGATCAACGCCTCTTCGCTGACTTCATAGTGATTCGAATAACGCGCCTTTACGTATGCTTCATTGATCGTATTGAACCAGGCGCGATAGCGTTGCTGGTCACGCGGCCAGGCATCCACGAGGCGACGATCACGGCCCTCCGCCAACTTACGCAGGAAAGTCAGATTATGGGAGGCGGGGCTATAATTGGATAACGTCAAAAGTGCAGCCGAGTAAGCATGCTCAATAACTTGATGGAGGAAAAAGGCTGCGTGTTTGTAGCGCCGCCTTTCAACGTATAACGTGAATCCATCCAACAAGTCAGTTGAGAATGGAAATCTCTCTTCAAAATGCTCCTTGGCGATTAGGTACTCCTCGGCCTTAGAGCGTGGCTTCGGTTCGGGCAGCGGTTCATCATCGAGTTCATAAAGAACGATCCCCTCGCGGCGGATGTCTGAGAAGAAGTATTGTCCCTCGTGAAGCGCCGTGTTGACCTCGCGCCGCGAGTGAACAATGAGGCTAACCGGCGTTTTGATGCCGGGATCGTGGAGAAAGCGGTCCGCCGCCTTATACCAATACGTGGCGAAGTCAGACAGCTTCCTGTTGTTGACGATTACCAGCAGATCATAATCAGAACGATAGCCCTTGAGCGTGTGCGGCTCGTCAACCCAGTCACCGCGAGCATATGATCCAAACAAGATGACCTTGAGGATCCGCCCCATTTTCTTGAACTCCGCTGAGCTGTCCTTGAGTGCATCCTGAAATTCCTCATGCAGGATATCGACAACGCGGGCAAGCTCGCGCTGTTTGCGTTCGGGCAGGTGGTCGAGGTTGGATTTCATCGGCGGCGGGCATCTTTCGTAGCGAAATTATCTTGGCTGTAGCACTCCACAAAAATAAGTCTCAATGCTCTTACAATGCATATCGGGATCCTCGCTCCGGCGTACGGTCTGCTAGAAGACGGCAAAATCGCTTCACTTGTCGCACTGGTCCCCATTACGCTTCCACACTCTTTCCTGATCTGACGCCTGAGCGCGCGTAAGTCGCGCCGGTGCAGTGATATTATTTCCGTGTGGTGCATAACGTGAGTGAGCGGTAGCGATGACATCCTCTACATCTGCGTCAGGCGAATTCTAGATGCGGCTGCGCGTTCATACGCAAACCTTTCGAACATTTCGCATCTAGTTTTCCTGTCAGTGCAGTTCGCTGCAATATTATGTTGTAACAAAACCAAAAACAAGCTCGAGAGCTGCCCGCAAAGCACCCTGGCATCAGTTTGTTTAAGACCGACGAGCGGCGTGAGATGCCAATAGATGAGGCGTTCCGGCGAGAATTATGAAAATCGCGATCAATCCCAGTCGAGGAAGCGTCCCAGCGAGAGAGCTTCGGCATCCTGAACGGCACCTCCCCGTGCTCAGCCGTTAAAAGCGCGTTGACGATGTTCAGTTTTGGCGCGAATCGCGCTGCAGAAGCTTCAGGCTGGGCGCCGAGATGTCGATCGGACAGATGTGCATGAAGGCCAAGCCGTCAATGCTGCGGAACGATTTTGCGAGGGCACGGCCACAGTCGAACGTTATATCACTGATTGGATCATCCAGCGGCATTCCCCGACAGCGTCCTCGAGATATTGTGGAACGCCACTAAAGTCACTTCATGCTGAGGGTGGGATGGGCTTCAGGTGAGGGTGACAAATATGAATACCACAGCCATGGCTGCTACGGCCGTGACGAGCCCGTCAACCAAACTGCCTTGCCCGCTTCCGACGACAAAGCCAGCTATACCCGCGACCGCAACAAAACCGATTTCCATACGCGTCCGTGTTGGCGTCCCAAACACCTCATGTTGGATAGAAAATCATACTTAGCGTCAAGACACTTCTCGGCCAGCGGTATGGCTCGATCGCGACGTTCAAACTCGTCTCATCCGCTGATTTGCCGCCTGATTGTCGGATCTCCAAGCTACTTGGTTTCAGCGCGGGGCAGTGTTGGCAAGTGATACTCACGTCACAACTTACGCCTTCCAGCTCGATCGAGGTGGCTGGAATGCGCGGCGATTGAAGTGTACGTCGCAGACGTTGCAGACCTAATTGAAGTTAATCGATGAGACGGCGGCAGCGGTGATCAGCTCGGGCGGTCACGAGACGTACGCAAGCCTGCGCAGCGCAGAGCGTAGCTGCAGGCGATGTGCGAGAACCGAAAGCCTATTCGGAACGGAAGACAAAGCAGCGCAATACGGTGGCCTTCGGCCAGCAACTCACGGTGCCTAACAAGGGTCGGCATCTTTTCCACTGAATACCGAGAATGCGCCAATCGATAGCCCAAACTGTCGGCTCGTTCGTACGCGTCCCCACTCATTCCTCCGTGTTCGAAGCGAATTAGGTTGCGAATGATATAGCACGAAATCACTCACCGACCTCTGGTCGGTTAAAGAATTACATTCGTCTTCGGAAGATTGGCTGGGGAACCTGGATTCGAACCAAGATTAACGGAGTCAGAGTCCGTCGTTCTACCATTGAACTATTCCCCAGCATAAGCGAACCGGCGGGCGGTCGGCTGGTGTGCGGCGCTTATAACCAAAAGCCGGGGGATTGCAAATACCCGATTTGAAAAAAATCGGTGCTGCCGCGGAAAGGTGAAACCGCTGCAAATCCCCTGTCCAAAAAAGAATTTGGCGATTTCGGCGGGCGCTGATATTCTTGCCGCAACGCAAAAATCGAATGAGCGCCTGCTGCATATCTCAAGACTTGCGCGGCGCGATGGAAAAACAACGTGGAAGACCCCGAAGGCGGCGCAAAGCTGCAATTTGACGGGGCGTCGGCGGCAGGGCGCAAGGACGGCAAGAAGTCCAGGCGCCGCAAGGGCAAACGTGGCGGGCAATCCCGCAACGGTGCTCATCCCGCTTCGCATGAGCCTTCCGGCGGTGCCGGACAGCCTGCGCGCCCGATGGAAGATGCAGCCGGCAATCCGGCCCGCAAGCGCAAGCGTCGCCGTCGTGGCGGCCATGGTGCTGTGCAGGATGGTTCACCTCAACCTCATATGATGGAACAGGCCGGAGCGGCAGATCATGCCGCCCGCTCCGATGGCGATTCGGCGCCGAGCCGTCGCAACCGCCGCAAGCATCGCGGCAAGCGCGGTCTGCAGGGCCGGCCGCTAACACCGGCAAAACCATCAGGTGCCCCGCAGCAGGAACGCCGCGCGGAAGAGACGGCGCTCGGTGGCGAACTGCGTGAAACACTGAATGGCGCGAGCGCCAACCGCAGGGGTCGCCAGGAAAGCCATGCCCATCCCGGGCATCAGGGGGATCGTCAGGCCGGCGAACATGTGTGGCCGGAGGAGCTCTATGCTGCCCTCGATCTCGGCACCAACAATTGCCGTCTCCTCATTGCCCAGCCGACTCGTCCGGGACAATTTCGCGTCGTCGACGCCTTTTCCCGCATCGTGCGCCTCGGCGAAGGTCTTGCGGCCAGCGGCCGTCTGTCCGATGAGGCGATGGAGAGGGCGATCGAGGCGCTGAGGATCTGCGCCTCCAAGCTCAGGAACCGGGAGATCCGCCGCATGCGGCTGATCGCCACCGAAGCCTGCCGCCAGGCCGTCAATGGCGAGGAATTCCTCAGCCGGGTCGTTGCCGAAACCGGCCTCGCGCTTGAGATCATCGATCGCGAGACAGAGGCGCGGCTTGCCGTCTCCGGCTGCTCCTCGCTGGTCGGTCGCGAGACGCGCTCCGTCGTGCTCTTCGATATCGGCGGCGGCTCGTCGGAGATTGCCGTCATCCGCATCGGCGACAATCGCTTCAGCCGCCTTGCCAATCACATCACCCACTGGACCTCGTTGCCGGTCGGCGTCGTGACCCTGTCGGAGCGCCATGGCGGGCACGACGTCACGCCGGAGGCCTTCGAAGGCATGGTGCGTGAAGTCGAAGGCATGCTTGGAAGCTTCGATTGCCCGGAGATCGAGGTCGCCCAGACCGGCGACTTTCACCTGATCGGCACATCGGGCACGGTGACAACGCTTGCCGGCGTGCATCTCGACCTGCCGCGTTATGACCGGCGCAAGGTCGATGGCATCTGGCTGTCCGACGACGAGGTCTCCGCCATGCAGGCAAAGCTGCTCTCCTGGGATTTCGCAAGCCGCGCCGCCAATCCCTGCATTGGGCCCGATCGGGCCGATCTGGTGCTCGCCGGCTGCGCCATTCTCGAGGCGATCCGCCGCCGTTGGCCGAGCCCGCGCATGCGGGTTGCCGATCGCGGCTTGAGGGAAGGTCTGCTCACCGACATGATGGCCGATGACGGCGTGTGGCGGCGCAATCGTAACCGCCGCGGCCAGCGCGTGAGATCGTGAGATAAGGAATAGGCATGACCAAGGCACCGATCGCGGGAAACCGCACCGGCCGCAAGCTCGGCCAGCGCGTCAAGAACAAGAAGATGAAGGCCTCCTCCCGCCAATGGCTGGAGCGCCACATCAACGATCCCTATGTGCAACGCGCCCAGCTTGAAGGCTATCGCGCCCGGGCCGCCTTCAAGCTGCTGGAGATCGACGAGAAACATCACATCCTGCGCGGCGCCAGGCGCATCATCGATCTGGGGGCCGCTCCCGGCAGCTGGTCGCAGATCGCCGCCAAGGTCACCGGCTCGACGGATGATGATATTCGTGTGGCTGCGATCGATTTCCTCGAAATGACCCAGCTGCCGGGGGTCAAGATCCTGCAGCTCGATTTCCTCGATCCGACAGCGCCGGAAAAGCTGTTGGAGGCCGTCGGGGGCACGCCTGATCTCGTCATCTCCGACATGGCGGCGCCCACCACCGGCCACCACCGCACCGACCATCTGCGCACCATGCATCTGTGCGAAGTCGCGGCCCATTTCGCCGTCGAAGTCCTGGGGGAGGGCGGGCACTTCCTGACCAAGACCTTTCAGGGCGGCACCGAGCGTGAGCTGCTCGCCATGCTCAAGCAGAATTTCCGCCAGGTCGTCCATGTCAAACCGAACTCGTCGCGCGCCGAATCAGTCGAGATGTTCCTGCTGGCCAAGGGGTTCAAGGGACGCAAGGCCGAAGGCAACGCAGAGGAAGCTTGATCTTCGGGCCGGTCCCGACGGATGATGGCGATCAACTGCATAACTCCTTAAAACGGTATCGATTTAAGGATAAGATATGCAGCAATGGAAAGCGTTGCCGCGTCCTTTGCGTGTCTGAAGGGCGCACCGCGCTGTCAGGATTTGAACCGCTGATCCCATGCTTCTTTACGTCACGCTCGGAACCAACGACCTTTATCGCGCAGGGCATTTTTATGATGCCGTGCTGTCTCCCCTCGGCTATCGCCGTCAGCGCTCTTCCGAAGAGGAAATCGGCTATTCCGCCGAGGGCGATACGCGCTGCCGCTTCTGGGTGGTGACGCCGTTCAATCACCGCCGGGCAACCTCAGGCAATGGCGCCATGGTGGCGCTTGCAGCCGAAACGCGGGCTGATGTCGATGCCTTCCATGCGGCGGCAATCGCGGCAGGCGCCGTGGATGAGGGCGAGCCCGGCCTGCGCTCCTACCATGCCCAATTCTATGCCGCCTATGTGCGTGATCTCGACGGTAACAAGCTCTCTGCGGTCTGCGAAAACCCGCAGTAGCGGTGCCTTCGCTCCTCGCGCTTTAGGTCTTGTTTCCACGCATGTCGTTCCCGCAAAACTGCTGCACACTTTTGCGCGACATGCTTTATTTCACCGCGTGCTGTTCGGCTTCAACAGTTGCGGCCGTCATCGTCTTCAAGCGGTGGCCGGAAACGAGTGCGCCGGCATTGCGGTCCATTCGGATGAAGGGAATGGTCGCAATGACCGTCAGTCCGGCGATGATGTAGAAGGCAAGGTGGAAATCGGCCACCTGCAGCGCTTCGCCGCGGAAATAGATCGAGCTCTCCAGGATCGCGGCGGCGACCGCAACACCGAGCGCCAGGCTGACCTGCTGCATCACCGAGCTCATCGATGTCGCCTGGCTAGCTTCGGCATCATCGATGTCGGCGAAGGCAAGCGCATTCACCCCGGTGAACATGAAGGAGCGGGAGAAGCCGCCGAGCAGCAGCACGCCGATGATGACGAGATGCGGCGTCGACGGCGTGAACAGGCCGGTGACGACAGTCACCAGGGTCGTTACCATGGCGGCGCCGAGAAGCGTTGTGCGGAAGCCGGCGGCGGCGAAGACGCGCTTCGCCATGAACTTGGTGGTGATCGCCCCGATCGCGCCTGCAAAGGTGATGAGGCCGGATTGGAACGGCGTCAGCCCGAAGCCGAGCTGCAGCATCAGCGGCGTCAGGAATGGCATGGCGCCGACGCAAATGCGAAAGAGCATGCCGCCCAAGGTGGAGGCCCGAAACGTCGGGTTCTTGAACAGGTTGAGATTGAGGATCGGCGCCGGATGACGCTTGGCATGGCGCACGTAGAGGACGCCGCAGATGAGGCCGATCAAGGTGGCGGTGACGCCGATGATCGGGGGCAGGGCCGGCAGACTGACCACCGACAGGCCGAAGACGACGCCCGCAGCCGATAGCGAAGTCAGCACGAAACCGGTGAAATCGAGCCGCGGCGGCGCCGTCGCTTCCACCTCCGGCAGGAAGATCGTCGCAAGCGAGATGCCGATGATGCCGACTGGCACGTTGATCAGGAAGATCCAGTGCCAGCTGAAATAGGTGGTGATGAAACCGCCGAGCGGCGGTCCGGTGAGCGGGCCGACAAGTGCGGGTATGGTGAGCAGCGCCATGGCCGAGACAAGATCGCTACGCTGCGTCGTGCGCACCAGCACGAGGCGGCCGACCGGCGTCATCATCGCGCCGCCCATGCCCTGCAGGAAGCGGGCAAACACGAATTCGACGAGGTTGGACGAAATTGCGCAGAAGATCGAGCCGATGACGAAGACCGAGATGGCAAGGCGGAAGATTTTCTTGGCGCCGAACCTGTCGGCCATCCAGCCGCTGACCGGGATGAACACCGCCAGCGCCACCATGTAGGAGGTCAACGCCAGCTTCAGCGTGATCGGCCCGACATTGAGATCCGCCGCGATCGCCGGCAGCGCCGTCGCAATGACAGTCGAGTCCATCTGTTCCATGAAGAGGGCGACGGCAAGGATCAGCGGGACGATGCGATTCATAGGCGGGAGCCTTGATGGGCGCGGAATGGAGCTGGAAAGGCCGGTGCTGTTTAGTCCCAGCTGCAGGTTCTGCCAATCCCCAAATCCGGGTCGACGACACGTTTGCTTCACGTCTGCGTGAGACGGCTTGCGCATTAACGTCGCTTGTCAAGATTGACATATGTTTACCTGGCGGGAGCAAGAAATCCGGCCGGAATCGACACTGGGGGCCGTGCGGCGACGCTTCGCACGTCATGAAGGATGGACATATGACAATTTCGTCGGGAATAAAGCGGCGCACCCTTTTTGCCGCAGGCCTTGGCCTGCTGGGGGCGCCGGTCATTTTGCGAGAGAAGGCCGAAGCGGCCGCAACTGGAGAACGCAATCATATGGATGGAACGCTTTTGCCCGAGATCAATCAATTCAAGCTCGGTTCCTATACGTTCACCGTCGTCCGTGACGGCACCAGCATTGTCGAAAAGCCCTATGAAACCTTCGGCACCAATCAGGACCCCGAAACCGTCAAGGGATTGCTGACCGCAAACTTCCTGCCGGCCGACAAGTTCATGAATGGCTATACGCCGGCTCTCATCGATACCGGGTCGGATGTCATCCTCGTCGATACCGGCTTCGGCGCTGCCGGCCGCGCACGTGGCGCCGGTCAACTGACCGAAGGCTTGAAGGCGGCGGGATATTCGGCCGACGACGTCACGCTGGTAGCGCTGACCCATCTGCACGGTGATCATATCGGCGGCCTGATGGAAGACGGCGCGGCTGCCTTCAAGAATGCTCGCTATGTCGTCGGCCAGGCGGAATATGATTTCTGGTCGGACAAGGCACGTGAGGGCACACCTGCCGAGGGCGGCCACAAGGCGGTGCTCGCCAATGTCGTACCGTTCGCCGAGAAGACTACTTTTATCAAAGAAGGTGATAGCGTCGCGCCCGGTGTGACTGCGGTGCTGGCGGCCGGCCACTCGCCGGGACATATGGTGTTCCACGTCGAATCCGAGGGCAAACGCCTTGTGCTCACCGGCGATACCGCCAACCATTATATCCTGTCGCTGCTGCGGCCGGATTGGGAGGTGCGCTTCGACATGGACAAGGCGCAGGCTGCCGCCACCCGCCGCAAGGTCTTCGAGATGATTGCGAGCGAGAAGATCGCCTTCCTTGGCTACCACATGCCCTTCCCGGCGGTCGGCTTCGTCGAAAGGCAGGATGGCGGTTATCGCTTCGTGCCGAAGAGCTATCAGTTCGACATCTGATCGGGAGCGGTTCCGCCTTTCGCGGAAGCGCTGGGCCGCTCTAACTTCTTGTTTTTATGCAATTCCGGACGGAAAAGTGCTGAGCGCTTTTCCCGCAATGCTCCTGGCGCATGGCACCCATGACGAGCCTGGCGGACATGCCGGGCTTTTTGCTATTTCCTTCCTGTCATAGACGTGTTACCAGCCCTCGCCAACTTCCAAGCAACTTAATGCAGACCGCCGGGGCGGACGATTCGTTTCCGGACAGGGTCGCATTTTTATTAAACGAAGGAATTTGGCCATGGCACGCATCATTGAAACGGCAACCGGCGCAGATGCGCTTACCTTCGACGACGTGCTGCTGCAGCCGGGACATTCCGAGGTCATGCCCGGCCAGACGAATATCTCTACCCGTATCGCTCGGGATTTCGAACTCAACATCCCGATCATCTCATCCGCCATGGATACCGTCACTGAGAGCCGCCTGGCGATCGCCATGGCCCAGGCCGGCGGCCTCGGCGTCATCCATCGCAACCTGACGCCGATCGAGCAGGCCGAGCAGGTCCGGCAAGTGAAGAAGTTTGAAAGCGGCATGGTCGTCAATCCGGTGACGATCGGCCCGGATGAAACACTTGCCGATGCGCTCGGGCTCATGAAGTCCTACAGCATTTCCGGCATCCCTGTCGTGGAGAAGTCCGGCCGCCTCGTCGGGATCCTGACCAACCGCGACGTCCGTTTCGCTACCGATCAGGAACAGAAGATCCATGAGCTGATGACCAAGGACAAACTGGTCACCGTCAAGGAAAACGTCGATCAGCAGGAGGCCAAGCGCCTGCTGCATTCGCATCGCATCGAGAAGCTGCTGGTGGTCGATACCGAAGGCCGTTGCGTCGGTCTCATCACCGTCAAGGACATCGAGAAGTCGCAGCTGAACCCGAACGCTTCCAAGGATGCGCAGGGCAGGCTTCGCGCGGCCGCCGCCATCAGCGTCGGTGACGACGGCTTCGAGCGCGCCGAGCGTCTGATAGAGGCCGGCGTCGACCTTCTGGTCGTCGATACAGCCCATGGCCACTCGCAGCGCGTCCTCGATGCCGTCAGCCGCGTCAAGAAGCTTTCCAACTCGGTGCGCATCATGGCCGGCAACGTCGCCACCTATGACGGCACCAGGGCGCTGATCGATGCCGGCGCGGACGCCGTCAAGGTCGGCATCGGTCCGGGTTCGATCTGCACGACGCGCATCGTCGCCGGCGTCGGCGTGCCGCAGTTGGCCGCCATCATGTCGGCGGTGCAGGCCGCGAATGATCAGGACGTGCCCGTCATCGCCGATGGCGGTATCAAGTTCTCCGGCGATCTTGCCAAGGCGATCGCTGCCGGCGCTTCCGCCGTCATGATCGGCTCGCTGCTTGCCGGCACCGATGAGAGCCCGGGCGAGGTCTATCTCTACCAGGGACGCTCCTTCAAGGCCTATCGCGGCATGGGCTCCGTCGGCGCCATGGCCCGCGGCTCGGCCGACCGTTACTTCCAGGCCGAGGTGCGCGACACGCTGAAGCTCGTGCCTGAGGGCATCGAAGGTCAGGTGCCGTACAAGGGGCCGGTTTCGGGCGTCATCCATCAGCTCGCCGGCGGCCTCAAGGCGGCCATGGGTTATGTCGGCGGCAAGGATCTCAAGGATTTCCAGGAGCGGGCCACGTTCGTGCGCATCTCCGGTGCCGGTCTTCGCGAAAGCCACGCCCATGACGTGACGATCACCCGCGAGAGCCCGAACTATCCGGGCGCCGGCCTCTGATCATGAAGGCGGGCAGCGGGATTCCTCTCTGGATCGTCGCGCTGCTCGCAGCCCTCTGCCTTGCCGTGCTCGCCTGGACGACCTTCGGCTTCGTCGTCCCGTTCAAGCATGAAACTGGCCAGGCGGTGCTCGATACCTATTTCGCCGGTTACGACGAGTCGGCGGTCTTCCACATGCAGAAGCTGCTTGATGAGAACGAGACGGCGACCAGGCTGCTGCGCGCCATGTATTTCGGGCCGGAGCTGATCTTTCCGGCCTTGCTGACGGCGCTGCTGTTCCTCGCCTTCCTCAAACTCGGTCCCGGCGGTGCATGGTTCGGCCGATCGGCGCATCCGCTCGTTGGCAAGGCGATCTACCTGCTGCCGTTCATCTACGGCATCGCCGACTACGGCGAGAACATCTCGAGCCTCATCGCCTTCGGCAACGGTGCGTCTGCAGGTCTTGCAACGCAGCTGCTGCCGTGGATGACACGGCTGAAATTCGCAAGCCTTGCCATCTGCTTCATCCTCATCGCCCGGCTCGCCGTCATGCGCTGGCTCTCGTCGCGCCCGGACTGAGGCGCCGTTATTCCATCCAGCTCCATGTCGAAAAGCCGGGACACCTGCGGCGACGTGCCTTAGCGACGCAGGTGTCGATGGGGCGTTGCCCTATGCTGGTATCCAGCTCCCCTTTCGGCTAATGCTCGCGTCGAACGCGGAAGCGGAAAGGAAACGACCAACATATGACCGGCTATCAAATCTTCTGGCCACTGCTCGCCCATGTGGCCCTGGTCTATGGTCTTTATGCGCTTCTTGGGCTTCGGCGCGCAAAAATGGTCCGCGCCGGCAGCATCGTGAAATCGGATTATCGCGAAAACCGCGGCGAGCCGGCCGAAAGCCTTGTCGTCAAGAACTGCCTCGCCAACCAGTTCGAACTGCCGGTGCTCTTCTACGCCTGCTGCATTCTTCTCTATATCACCGAGGCAGACAATCTCGTCGCCCTCGGCCTCGCCTGGGCCTTCGTCGCCCTGCGTTACGCCCATGCCGCCATCCACGTCACCAGCAACGACCTGCGTTATCGCAGCCCGATCTTCGCCGCCGGTTACCTGGTGCTTGCCGCCATGTGGATCTGGCTTGCCGCATGGATGCTGATGAGCTGAGGCGACAGGCGCCGCCGCCCTATTATTTGCCCGTAAGTGTTGCAGGCCGACGACGCAAGTTGCCGGCATCGGCGGCAATATGGCCGCCGGACGTTGAGCCATTCCCAACGATATTGTTTTCACCAAAGTGAAAAGGCTGGAAGACCAGTCAAAACATGCGCCTAACGCGTGCGGCGTAAGGCTGTTGTTCCCGCTGTCGATGAATATTTCAATAACATGGTTACTAATATTTAAATTGATTGGCCTATTTCTGCGCGAGCGAATGATGGTGGGGACGATTTGCGAGCGAGCATGGGCGAAAGGATATCTGGAGCGGCAATCCAAGGGATGGTCATGCTGCGACTTACGGGATTGGCGAGCACTGCGGCGCTGGTGCTGGCTGTAGGGCCGGGATGGGCGCAGGTCATCACCGGCAACGACACGGAGATCGTCGATGGCAACGACCCGGGCGGTACCGGCGCGGGCACGCAACCGAGTCCATGGACAATCAATACCAACCTCATCGTGGGCGATCAGAATGGTGACGATGCAGCCCTTGTCATCCGGAATGGCGGCATAGTCAGCAATGACATCGGCGTGCTCGGTGTCGATCCCGGCGCTGCAGGAACGGTAACGGTTACGGGGACGGGCTCGGCCTGGACCAATTCCGACGACCTCTACGTCGGCCATCGGGGTGTCGGCGTGCTCAATATCGAAGATGGCGGCGTTGTCGACAATATATTCGGCCGTATCGGCTATTTCTCTGGCGCCAGCGGCACGGTGACGGTCACCGGCACCGGCTCGACCTGGACCAACGCCCAGGATCTTTATATCGGCGACAGCGGCACCGGCACTCTGACCATTTCGAATGGCGGCACGGTCAGCAGCACTGCCGGGCTTATCAGCAACGACACGACTGCCATCGGCGAGGTCATCGTCACAGGCACGAACTCGATCTGGAGCAATTCCAGCTATATCTCGGTCGGCGAGGCGGGAGCGGGAACGCTGACCATTTCGAATGGCGGCTCGGTCACTGCGAGTGAAGGTTATGTCGGCTATAGTTCGAACGGCAACGGCGTGGTGAGCGTGACCGATACGGGGTCGAGCTGGATCAATTCCGGCGCGCTGTTCGTGGGCGAATTCGGTTCAGGCAGTATGAGCGTCGAGAATGGCGGCACGGTTTCGGCTTCCGAGGTTATCATCGCCGACGATTCGGGCGCCACGGGAACTGTGCGGATCGCCGGAAGCGCCGCAAACGGGCGCGGCGTCCTGGAGACCGGTTATATCGAGAGAGGCGGTGGTGACGCGGACCTCGTTTTCGATGGCGGTATTCTCAGCGCAACGGGCAACGAGGCGAATTTCCTGCGCGGTTTCAACGCCGGCGAGGTAACGATTGATGCTGGCGGCGCCTTTATCGATACGAACGGCTTTGCCGTCGGCATTGCCACGGATTTGCAAGGCGCCGGTGGCTTGACCAAAAAGGGCAGCGGCACACTGACGCTTTCGGGCACCAGCAGTTTTACCGGTGTGACGACGGTCGAGGCCGGCACGTTGCAGGCGGGCAGCGCCGGTGCCTTCGTGCAGAATGGCGCCTATGCGGTCAATGGCGGCATATTCGATCTCGGCGGCTTCGACCTGACGATGGCGCAGCTTTCGGGAAGCGGCGGCGAGATCGTCATCGGCAGCGCCGAACTCACGCTCGATCAGGCGAACAACACCACCTATGGCGGCATACTCTCCGGCAGCGGCGACTTCACGATGCTGGGCAGCGGCACCTTGCGCCTGACCGGCAACAGTTCGGGCTTTGCCGGCACGACCACGGTTTCGGACGGACGCCTGATCGTCAATGGCAGCCTTGGCGGCATCTTGATGATGACGGGCGGCACGCTGGCCGGGTCGGGTCATATCGGTACGGTGACCGCCGGCGCAGGCGTCACCATCGCGCCGGGCAACTCCATCGGGACATTGACCATCGGCGGCAACCTCACCCTCGATCCCAGTTCCACCTATGAGGTCGAGGTCGATCCGGCTGGCACTGCCAGCGATTTGATCTCGGTCACGGGGACCGCGTTCCTCAACGGCGCCAGCGTTACCCATGTTGGGATGAATGGCGACTACCAGCCTTTCTCCACCTATACGATCCTTACCGCCGCTGGCGGGATCAACGGAACATTCGGCGCCGTCACCTCCGATTATGCCTTCCTGGCGGCGGAGCTCTCCTATGATCTGAACAACGTCTATCTGGAGATCGAACGCAACAACGTGCGTTTCAGCGACATGGCACGGACGCGCAACCAGATGGCCGCGGCAGAGGCTGCAGAGAATCTCGGAACTGGCAACGATATCTACGACGCCATCGTCACATTGCCCGATGACGAGCCGCTGATTCAGGCCAGTTACGACGCGCTTTCCGGTGAAATCCATGGCTCGATCAAAACGGCGCTGATTACGCAAAGCCTCGTTGTCCGCCAGGCCGCCAACGAACGTCTGCGTTCCGCGTTTAGCGACGCCAGTGCTGGCGTAATCCCGATACAGGCTTTCTGGCCGGGCGGTCCGGAACTCATCGCTGCCAATCCTTCGGACGCGCCGGTTTTCTGGAGCACGGCTTTTGGCGGCGCAAGCGAGACACGCACGGACGGCAATGCCGCCACCCTCAACCACCAGACCGGCGGGCTTCTCGCTGGCGTCGACGCCATGTTCGATGACGTCAGGCTCGGCCTGATGGCCGGTTACAGCAACTCCCAATTCGACCCGCGGCACCGAAGCTCATCGGGATCGAGCGACGATTATCACCTCGGCCTTTACGCGGGCACGCAATGGGGCGGTCTCGCCTTCCGCACCGGTCTCGCTCATACGTGGCACGAGATCGAGACCAACCGCAGCGTCGCTATTGGAAGCTTCGAGGACAGGCTGGAAGCAAGCTATAATGCCGGCACGCTGCAGGCATTTGCGGAGCTGGGCTATCGGTTTGATACGGCGGCGGCCACTTTCGAGCCTTTCGTCAATCTCGCCCATATCGGCATTCGAACGGCGGGTTTCACCGAAGGGGGCGGGGCGGCAGCGCTCGACAGCTCCAGCCGCATGACCAACACCACCATCACCACGCTTGGCCTGCATGCCGAAATGGAGGTTCGCTTGGGCGAGACGAACGCCACCCTGCGCGGCATGTCAGGCTGGCGGCATGCCGCCGGCGACATCGTTCCGGTGTCGACGCATGCTTTTGCCGGAGGCGACGCGTTCACCGTCGCCGGAGTGCCGGTGGCAGAGAACGCCTTCGTTCTTGACGCCGGGCTCGACTTCGACCTCACCGAAAGCGCCATCCTCGGCATCGCCTATTCCGGCCAGATTGCCGACAACGCGCAGCAGCATGGGGCCAAAGCGACGCTGTCGGTGAAATTCTAAAAACGTCCCGATTTAAATACGAGATGCATTGCAGCGCTCCCGCGTCTTTTCAGACGCGCAAGAACATTGCAACACTTTGAGTTGCAGCATAATGCCGTAGAGCCCCGTTTTTCATACGCTTTTGCCGGTCGTTAAAATGCGAGTGTTTCCCTTTACGGCCGATGAAGACCTGCATGTCATGCCTTCCGCCGCGAACAAAAAGAATGGGAACGACATGGGCGCGGAAAGCATGGATCGGATCGGCTTGCGCAGGAAGCCGAAGCAGGAGCGCAGCATCCAGAGGCTGGACCTCATTCTCGCCGCCGCCGCCAAGATCATCGCCGAAAAGGGCGTCAGCGCCATGCGGATGACGGAGCTCGCCGCTGCAGCCAAGGTGCCGATCGGTTCGGTCTACCAGTATTTCCCGGAGAAGGCGGCGATCGTCAAAGCCCTGTTCGACCAGCATGCCTCGGCGATCCAGACGAAGATGGCGGCGATGTTTGCCGACGTACGGTCACTCGACCAGGCGCTGGACGTGGTCTGCGCCACCATCGACTGGTATTACGATTCCTACCACGACGATCCCGTCTATCTCGGTGTCTGGATGGGAACGGAGACCGATCAGGATCTGTTGCAGCTGAATATTGAGCATAGCGGTCACGTCGCCGGCATCTTCCGTGACGCCGTGCGTCAGCTGGCCCCTGACCTTTGCGACGAAGAAATGTATGCGCGCACTTACCTGTTCAGCCACCTGATCGGCGCCGTGATCCGACTTGCCGCCGTCAGCGAGGAGGCCTTGGCACGGCGTATGCTCGATGAGTGGAAGCGCGTCATCCGCGCCTCTCTTTTCACCGTGACCGTGCCGGCTGCTGCCTGAGAACTCTTACCAGCTTGGCACCATATTGGCCGCCTTCAACCGCGGATAAAGGCGCGCCTGGGCGGATTTAACGTCCGCCTCCAGGCTGTCGTCGACGACAGTGGGCGTGATATTGTCGAGGCAGGCGGTGATATGCGCGGTGATCGCGTTCATCAGCGAAAGCGAAACGCCCGGCCGCTTCATGATGCCGATCTGCACCGGCGGCAGCGCTGGAAAACCGTCCGCCTGGCTCAGCACCTTCATGCCCGTCCGCAGCGCCGATTCCGGCATCACCGAAACCGCCATGCCGGCCAGCACGGCGGCGGCAACGACGGTGCAGGACCAGCTGGTAAACAGGATCTGGTGCTCGCGTCCCACGGCATCGAGCGCCGAGCAGGCGAGCTGGCGCCACTGGCAGTCACGCCGACCGACGGCAAGCGGTACCGGCGCGTCGTCGCGGATCGGATGGTTGGCCGAGCCCACCCAGCAGAGCGGCTCGGTTCTCACCACATCGGACATGCGCTCCCGCGGATTATGGGTGACGAGCGCGATGTCGAGCTCGCCCTTATGCATGCGTTCGGCAAGATCCACCGAGGGCTCGCAGACGATATAGAGCTCGACATTCGGGTGCGTCTTGGCGAAGCGGCCGATGATTTCGGGCATGTAGCGGTCGGCATAATCATCGGGCGTGCCGATGCGCAGCGTCCCCTCCAGCCTGTTGTCGTCGAAGGCGGCGATAGCCTCATTGTTGAGGCGGATGATCCGCCGCGCATAGTTGAGCAGCTTTTCGCCCTCGACCGTCAGCCGGTTTCCCCGCCCGTCCTTGATGAACAGCTGCTTGCCGATGCGTTCCTCGAGACGGCGCATCTGCATGGAGACGGCCGATTGGGTCTTGTAGACCCTGTCGGCGGCCTTGGTGAAGCTGCCGGAATCGACGATGGCGATGAAAGTCTGCAATTGGTCGAGATCAAGAGGCGCGGACATGTTGTCACCCATAAAGATAGCTGATGATAATCATTAGAAACATTCGTTGGACTGATCAATAGGTCTTTGGCATCTTCGGGATGCAAATCAAGCAAAGTGAAGGACAGACACCCTGCCTGTCCGAGCCAATTCAGCCTTGCTCCTTCCCGTGCGACCTCGCGTGGAGGGGGTGGGTTGTTGCGCGCCTGAAAGAAATCGAAAGAAAGGAGAGTCCCATGCGGATGACAGACAGAACAATAGAACTCGACTGCGGCAAGCTCACCCCGACGTTTCCCCAGCGTCTGGCAGCAGGCCTCGCACCGTTGACCTCCCTCTTTCGCGGGTTCCGCAATCGCATGGAGATCAACACGCTGCACGATCTGAGCGACGCTCAGCTGAGGGATATCGGCCTTAACAGAGCCGACCTGACCTCCGCGTTCCTGGCATCGACCTTTTTCGAGGACCCGTCGGAACATCTGACGCGCTCGGCGCGCAATCGCTGGCGCCTGTCCCTCTTCCGCTCCTACGAACAGTAGGAGCGGCGAGTTTCCCCGCAGGGTGATAGCCAATAGCCCTGCCGCTTGACCCGGTGATCGGCTTTCCCAAGCCATCTCCGGGTTTTTTTATGCGCTAAACCATGTCGCGCAAAGTGTGCCGCGGTTTGGCGATAGCGACATGCGTAAAAATCTACAGTGCTATTCACTCTTGTCCGAGGAGGGCTTAGGCCGATAGGTTTCGAAGATCGCTTCCAGGTTCCTCTGGTAGTTCTTCTGCACTTCCAGTCCGCTGTCGAACATGGCGTTCAGCATCTCGGTATAGCTGTCGGCATTGAGCTTCGCCTCTTCCTTCGGCGCCTCCGGCGTCTTGGTCTTAGTCTGCGCCGCCGGCTGCTGGCCGAGCCCGCCCATCATCTCCTGGAAGGCCTTGGCGAAGGGATTGTCGAGGAAGGGGTTCGGCTGAGATGTCGCTTCCGGCTTCGGTACCGAAAACATCAGCTGCATCGCCTGGGTGAAGGGATTGTCGAAGATGCTGGGGTCCGGGGTCGTCTTCGGCTTCGGCGCAAAGCCGGTGCTTTCCAGCCATTTCTGCATGGTCTCGCCCATCGCCGTGTTGACGAAGGGGTTGACCGGCGAGGCCATCTGGCCGGTCGTCTGTTTAAAGAGCCCGCCCATCAGCGTATCGGCCAGCACCGGCAGCATCCGCTTATAAATATCCTGGCCGATACCGGTCATCTGTGCCGCCTGGGCGGCGACCGCGCGCGAAACCTCCTTCGAGCCGAAGAGCTGGGCAAGGATGTTGTTGCCGTCGGAAATACCCTCTGGCGTGAACGCCCGGTTCATATCCTCGAAATATCGCGCATAGTTGCCGGAGGAGACCGCCTGCATCAGCCCGACGAAATCATAGGGATTGCTGGTGCTGCGCTTCAGCCCGGCGGAAAAGGCCGGCATCAGCGCCGCCATTGCCTTCGTCGCTTGTTCCTGCGCGAGGTTGAACTGCCGGGCGATCGCCTCCATCGCCGCGCCGTTCTGCGCCTGCATCATCATGTCGAAGAGTGGCAGCATGGAAGTCCCTTTCCCCGGGTCGTGACGCGTTGTAACGCCACTATAACCGGAAATGGCAATGAGCAAACTGCTTTTTGCCATAAGAACTTAGGGAGGAATTTAGCGAGAGCATGCGGCCGAGGCTCCAGCGGCGGGTCGGTGGAGCACGCGAGCGCCGTGCGTGCTTTCTGACGCACAAAGGACGCTCCAACTCTTTCGATCCTCGCATCGTGCTTTCCGAAAATCGATTCCGATTTTCGGAAAGCACGATGCGCTAGGTCGCCGGCCTTCACTTCCGCTGCTCGGAAACAGGCGAAAACAGCGGCTGTCAGAGCGATTCCAGGAAAAGGGGAACCGGGGTCGGACTCAGTACTGATAGTCCTCAAAGACCGGCTCCACGGAGCCGTGCCAGCGGCCGTGATAGAGCGACAGCAAATCCTCGGCGAGCGTCGCCTTCTTGGCGAGCACCTCGTCGAGCGGCGCCAGGAAGATCGTCTCGTCCTGGCCTTCCCGGTTGAGCTTGCCGCGCGCCTTGAGACCGGCCCTTGATATGCCGACCACTTCGCGCGCCATGTCGAAGAGCGGGTGCCCGCGGAATTGCGCCTTCAACCCTTCGGCGGGAACCGCATTGCGCAGGGCGCTGATCTCGGCAAAGGTCCAATCCTTCGTCAACTCGTCGGCAGCATCGAGTGCTGCATCATCGTAGAGCAGGCCGACCCAGAAGGCCGGCAGCGCACAGATGCGCCGCCACGGGCCGCCGTCGGCGCCGCGCATTTCGAGGAAACGCTTCAGCCGCACGTCGGGGAAAAGTGTCGAAAGATGGTTCGTCCAGTCCCCCATCGTCGGCGCCGGATCGGCGACCTCGCCCTTCAATGCGCCGTTCATGAACTGGCGGAAGGTGACATGGGTGCAGTCGTGATAGCGGCCTTCGCGGACGATGAAATACATCGGCGCGTCGAGGGCCCATTCGGCATAGTCGCGGAAGCCGAAATCGTCGCGGAAGCTGAAATCGAGCAGGCCGGCGCGCCGATTGTCGACATCGCGCCAGATGTCACCGCGCCAGGAGAGCAGCCCGTTCGGCTTGCCCTCGGTGAAGGGCGAGGATGCGAAAAGCGCGGTCGCCAGCGATTGCAGCTTCATCGAAACGCGCATTTTCTTGCGCATGTCGGCTTCCGAGGAAAAATCGAGGTTCACCTGGATCGTGCAGGTGCGGTACATCATGTCGAGACCCTGGGTACCGACCTTCGGCATATAGCGGGTCATGATCTCGTAGCGTGATTTCGGCATCTGCGGCGTTTCCGCGTAGGTCCATTTCGGACTGCCGCCGATACCGAGGAAGCGGATGCCCATCGGCTCGGCGATTTCGCGCAGCGTCGCCAGATGCTGGTTCGATTCCTTGCAGGTCTCGTGGATCGTCTCCAGCGGTGCACCGGAGAGTTCGAACTGGCCGCCGGGCTCGATCGAGATCGCGCCCATGCCATGCTGCTCGGCAAGGCCGATGATGTTGCCGCCGTCGGTGATCGGCTCCCAGCCGCTTTTCTTCTGCAGGCCGGTCAAGAGGGCCGAAATGCTGGCATCGCCGAAATAGGGAACCGGGCTGTTGTCGGCGCGGAAGAAGGCGAATTTCTCGTGTTCGGTGCCGATCCGGAAGTGCTCCCGCGGCTTGTTGCCCGCGGCGATATAATCGGTCAGATCCTGGACCGAAGAGAGCGGTGTCTGGTCGGTAGTGTCGCGGGCCATGCGGGATACCTGTATTCAAAAAGGCGCCCAGGGGGCCGGGCGGTTGGAAGGCTGATTAGGACCCAAGCCACCCATGTTGCAAGTGAAATTCTTTCAACGACGCATCAAAAAAATAACAGCGATTTCCATGTCAACCCGTTTTCGACCTTAGTTCCAGTCGCCGATCGCCGCCTGGACCACCGCCAAGGCAGCAACGGCTGCCGTATCGGCCCGCAGGATGCGCGGTCCGAGTGGGATGGCCGTGACGAAATCGAGGCTTCGAAGCCGCGCCCGCTCTTCTTCCGAAAAGCCGCCTTCCGGCCCGACGAGCAGAGCGAGATGTCTTTCCCTGATCGCCGAGAGCACCGGCAGCGGGTTCTGCCCGGCATCGCCCTCGTCGCAATAGATGATGCGGCGCTCGCTCGGCCAGCGGTCGAGCAGGTCGAGAAGCCTCACCGGCTCGGCCACGTCGGGGATGCCGAGAATGCCGCATTGCTCCGCCGCCTCGATGACATTGGCGCGCAGCTTGTCGAGATTGGTGACCTTGCCCTGAACGTGCTGGGTCATGACCGGCTGCAGCAGGCCGGCTCCCATTTCGACCGCCTTCTGCACGAGATAGTCCATGCGGCCGACCTTGAGCGGCGCAAAGAGATAATGCAGGTCGCAAGGCTGCGGCTGCGGCCGCGTCTCTTCGGTTGCCGTCAAAAGGATGCGTTTGCGCGTGGGGAAGGTAAGGGTTGCCTTCCACTCGCCGTCGCGGCCGTTGAAGAGCAGGATCTCCCCACCGTCCTCCATCCGCAGCACATTGGCGAGATAGTTGAACTGATCGGCATTCGCCTCCACGCCGGCACCGCGCGTGAGCGGCGCATCGACGAAAAGCCGTTGCATGCGGAAATTGGCGCGCATTAAAAAACTCGGGGCCTCGAAGCATGCCTCGCAAAACTGTGCAGGCTAGAAAATAAAGACCTAAAGCGCAGCACGGATCTGCAAGATCGTGACGTGCTTTAGACGAAGAGCGCGAACATAACCCAATAAATCATTGCCGCAAGCGCTGCCGAAACCGGCACGGTGACGATCCAGGCGGCGACGATCGTCATGAAATGCGAACGGCGCACGAGATAGCGCCGCCGGGTCTCGTGGATATTCGGCTCTTCCGGCTCGTCGATATCAAAGCTCTCGGCCTTGCGCCTGATATAGGCGATGCGACGCTTCGAATGGCGCGTATACCATTCGCGGAAGAATCCGACGCCGAAGACGGCGCCGACGGCGATATGTGTGGTGCTGACCGGCAGACCGAGCCAGGAGGCGACGATGACGGTAAAAGCTGTCGACAGCGCCACGCAATAGGCCCGCATCGGATTGAGCTTGGTAATTTCCTCGCCGACGAGGCGGATCAGGCGCGGCCCGAAGAGCAGCAGACCGACGGAGATGCCTAGGGCGCCGATCAGCATCACCCAGAGCGGCGGATGCCCGATGCCGCCGCCGCCGCCGATGCCGACCGAATGGACAATCGCCGACAGCGGCCCGACCGCGTTCGAAACGTCGTTTGCGCCATGCGCGAAGGACAGCAGCGCCGCAGAGCCGATCAGCGGCAGCCGGAACAGCGTTCGCAGCGAGCTGTTGCGGTTTTCGAGCTCCCGCGCTTGGGCGAGAACGAGTGGCCGGGCGGCAAGCCAGCTCACCAGCCCGATGCCGATTCCGATGAGGAGGACGGTCAGCGGCGGGAACCTGCCCGGGGGCGACAGCTGCAGCACCATATAGGCCATGAAGCCGCCGGCCATCACCGCGACCAGCACCGGCACCCAGCGTTGGGCCGCCGCGACCTTGTCATCGCGATAGATAATGAGCGTCTTGACGAGATAAAGCAGCCCGGCGGCGATCAGCCCGCCGATCAGCGGGGAGGTGATCCAGCTCGAGGTGATCTCCAGCATTACCTGCCAGTTCACCGGTTCCGGCCCGACGGCTGAGATGCCGGCGCCGATCACCGCGCCGACGATAGCATGGGTGGTGGAAACCGGCGCGTTCATCCAGGTTGCGAGGTTGATCCAGAGAGCCGCCGCCATCAGCGCCGCCATCATGATCCAGCCGAGCAGCGCCGGCGGTACCTGGACGGCGTCGACGATGTTTGAGGAAATCGTCTTGACGACCTCGCCGCCGGCGATCGTGGCGCCAAGAACTTCGAAAATCGCAGCGATGACCAATGCCTGGCCCATCGTCATGGCGCGCGCCCCGACGGCGGCACCGACATTGTTGGTCACGTCGTTGGCGCCGATGTTCATCGCCATATAGCCGGCAAGGGCGGCGGCCGCGATGACGAGCATCGCTCCCGGCCGGTCGAATACATAGACGCCGGCAAAGAGCATGGCCAGACCGACGAAGATCAGCCCGAGACCAGGCGCCACCAGCCGCCGCAAAACATGCTTCGCCACGTCCTCGGCATGGGTGATCTTGTCGAGGTCCTTGTCGAGCGTGCGTTTCGTGAGGACTGCGGGACGTGGCGGCATTCTTTTTCCTGAGGATGAATCTGCTTCTACGCTGCTTTCCTAGCAGTGCAAGATGGCAGGATTCATTCCGCCGGAATTTGTTTCACGTCTGGAATTTGCTTCGCCGCCTTGGCCGAAAGCCTGTCGGTCATCTTTTGCTTGAAGGCGAGGAAAAGGTGGCGGAGCTCCGGTTCGCGCACGCGCGCCGCCGCCTCGTCGAACGAGACCCATTCGATGCGGCGCTCGCCTTTTTCCTTGAAGTTCTTCGCCATGTCGGTGACCTCGAGCGCATAGACCTGCACTTTGCAGATCACCTGCACCCCGTCGCGCAACGCCTTCGAATAGGTGTAGGCGCCGAGCGTCTCCGTTTCGACCGCGCCGCGGACGCCGGCTTCCTCGAAGGCTTCCTGCATCGCGACCTCATGGGCGCATTTGCGCGTCATCGGCCAGCCCTTGGGAATGACCCAGCGGCCGGTATCGCGGCTCGTCATCAACAGCACCTCGACCTCACCGCTCTTCTTCTTTACCCGATAGCAGAGCGCACCATATTGCTGTCGCGGCGGACGCCGGAACATCAGTTGCACATCGGAAGCCAGTCGGGCGAAAAGAGTCAATGGTCGGGTCACCTTCGCAGTCGTCGTTAGGAATCACTCATATACGTATATCACGGAAAGCTTACGCAATCCAAAAGGCCGCAGGACGATTCGAAACGCGATTTGATCGCCGTTCATAGGGAAATCGAGGCCGGACAGGCTCGGAAAATCCGTCGCATCCTGTCTCGAATGCGTCACATTGCACAGCTGTACAACATGGCGTGATCTTGCCTTTCGTTCAATGCCGAGATCTAGTGATCCACCATGATTTTGTGAATGTCGTCCCCATGCGTCTTCCCCCGCTCAATGCCATCCGCGCCTTCGAGGCCGTCTGCCGTCATGGCAGCATTCTGAAGGCTGCCGAAGAGCTGAATGTGGTGCGCGCCGCCGTGCGCCAGCAGATCGACACGCTGGAGAATCACTTCGGTAGCAAGCTCTTCCTGCGCGACGGCCGCAGGCTGGTCCCGACCTTGCAGGCCAGCGCTTTTGCGGCCGCCGCGAGCGCGGCTTTCGACATTCTGCAGCGCGCCGCGTCGGAACTCGAAGGCGCCGTGCCGCGCCGCATCCGCCTTGGCGTACCCTCCGCCTTCGCGGTCTGGTGGCTGATGCCGCGCGCAGCAGACATGCAGGCGAGCCTCGGCGATACCGTCGACATCGTGCCGATGGCCACGGTCGAACCGCTGCAGATGCACCTGGAATTGGACGCCGTGATCATGGGCGGCGAATACCGGCCGGCCGCAGGCATTACCGCCCTGCGATTCATGGCGGATGAGTTCGGTCCGGTCGCAACGCCTTCGCTTGGCGCGACACTATCGAGCGACCCGGCGGCGATGGGCACGCAGACGATGCTTATCAGCCGCAGCGTTCCGAAGCTCTGGGACGAATGGTTTGCCGAAAGCGGCACGCCGCCGGTCGTCTTTTCCCGCACCCAGGAATTCGCGGATCTGCTGCTGGCGCTGGGTGCCGCCCGTTCCGGGCTTGGCATCGCACTTGCCCCACGTGCCTCGATCGAGGACGATCTCGAGCGCGGGCATCTGGTCGCGCCCTACGGCTTCATCTCTCGGCCATCGGGCTACAACTTCTGCTGCCGCACGCCGGATGTGAAACGGCCGGCCTTTGCGGCCTTGTCCGGTTGGTTGCTTCGTTGCGGGACACCAGCCTGAAAAGGGCAGATTTTCTGCCCTTTCGCCAGAATTACTTCCATATTCGCAACCCTGTTGGTCCGCTAGAAACAGCACCAACACGCAAATAGGAAAGAGTTGATGGAAAAGAGCGCAACCCGCATCGACTGGATCGGCAACAGCTGCCGGCTGCTCAAGGCGACGGCGGCCGAATTCGAGCGGACGCGTCCCTTCGAGGGCCTGTCGATCGGCACCGGCATCCATCTGGAGCCGAAGACGGTGGCGCTGCTGACGACGCTTCGCGCCGGTGGGGCGCGTCTTGTCTGCACCGGCAATCTCAACAGCACCCAGCCTTCGACGGTCGAGTTCTTGCGTACCCAAGGCATCTCGGTCTTCGCGACGCAGACGACCGATCCCGCCGCTCACCATCAGAGCCTCGAAGCGGTGATTGCCGAAAAGCCGAATCTGCTGCTCGACAATGGCGGCGATCTTTTCGCCATCGCGGCGGAAAAACCCTACGCCAATCTCCGCGGCGGCACAGAGGAAACCACCTCGGGCCGCATCCGCCTGCTGCCGCTGCGCGCGCGCCTGAACATGCCGATCCTCGTCATCAACGACAGCCCGATCAAGCAGTTCGCCGAAAACAGGCATGCCGTCGGTCAGAGCCTGTTCGAAAGCTACCTGCGCTTCACCAACCGCTCCACCAACGGCAAGCGCGTGACGGTGTTCGGCTACGGCGCCTGCGGCAAGGGCACGGCCGCCTGTTTCCGCAATGCCTTTTCCACCGTCAGCGTCATCGATATCGATCCGGTGACGACGCTCGAAGCTCATCTCGACGGTTTCACCACACCGCTGCGCGACGCGGCGATCCGCTCGGCCGATATCATCGTTACCGTCACGGGTTTTGCCGGCATCGTGACGGCGGCCGACCTGCCGCTCGTCAAGGATGGCGCGATCCTGATGAATGGCGGCCATTTCCCGCATGAGATCGATGTCGAAGCCTTCCGTCGCCACCCCGATGTCATTGGCATCGATCGCTACGAGGCCGACCATATCGAGACCTTCCATCTCAGCGACGGCCGCTCTTTCCATCTGCTCGGTGGCGGCCATATGGCCAATCTCGCCGGCCCGCGGCCGCTCGGCAATACCGTCGAGTCGATGGATCTCGGCTTCACCCTTCAGGCCCGCTGCCTGGAACGCATCGCCAAGGGCGAGGCCGGCCCCCAATCCTGCGTCGTGCCTGTGCCCGCGGATATCGATGCCATGGTGGCGAACGCCTACCTCGATCTGGCGCGTTAATTCCGCGGACGGATTAGATCAGTCGATCTCGACGACGAGCTTCCCGTCCGCCTGCCGGTTTTCGATCAGCCGATGCGCCTCATCTGTATCGGCAAGGGTGAAGCGGCGCGGGTCGAGCTTCGGCATCACCTTGCCGGCTTCGGCAAGCTTCGTCATCTCTCGCATGATCTCACCATGATGGGCGCGTCCTTCGCCGGTCAGCAGCGGCAGCAGCGTGAAGACGCCTGAATAGGTGGCGGCCTTGAAGGAGAGCGGTGCCAGCGCGTGGCTTCCCCAGCCAAGGCAGCTGACGACGTGGCCGAACTGGCTGACGGCTCGGAATGCCGTATCGAGCCCCTGGCCGCCGACGGTATCGTAGACCAGTTCGAAACCCTTGCCGCCGGTGTGTCTTGCGACATAGGTTTCCACCGTTTCCGCGTCACGATCGATCGGCGTTGCGCCAAGGCCGGCGAGATAGTCTGCTTTCGACGTGCCGTCGACCACATAGACCTCGGCTCCGGCAGCCTTGGCGATCTGCGCGACGATATGGCCGACACCGCCGCCGCCAATCACCAGAACCTTCTGGCCGGCCTTGACCCCGGCGCGGTCGACCAGCCCCTCCCAGGCGGTGATCGAGATCAGCGGCAAGGCGGCTGCCTCGCGCATCGACAGATTCTGCGGCTTTGGCGCCAGCAGCGCGGCGTCAACAGCTGCAAATTCGGCAAGCGATCCCTGAATGCCGCCGACCCCGCCGGTCATGCCGTAGACCGCGTCGCCGCGGCGAAAACCGCTGACGCCAGTTCCGACCTCTTCGACAACACCGGCCATATCGATACCGACAATGGCGGGAAGCGGATGGCGGGCATGGGCCGCATTGCCGGCCCGGATCTTGAGGTCGAGCGGATTGACGCCGCTTGCCTTGATGCGCACAAGGACCTGGCCTTCGCCGGGCACCGGTTTTGAAATATCGGCGATGCGCAATGGTGAATTCGGTGCTTCAGCCAACAGCGCTTTCATCGTTGATTGTACAGACATGGAACTCTCCTTCGTTCGCGGAGCGGCGTCTATAGGGACACCGCAATTGGCGTGGAAGAAAGATGCTTCATTGAAACTCGAATGAAAATGAAAGATAACGACTGAAGTCCATGCATTTTTGTTTGGCGGATGCGAGCGATGGAATGGAGTGACCTCAAGCTGTTTCTGGCGATCGCGCGGTTCGGCACGCTGGGGGCAGCAGCCCGCCGCCTCGGACTGACGCAGCCGACGATGGGCAGGCGGCTGCGTGCCCTTGAAGCCTCTCTCGGCCAGACGCTTTTTCAGCGCACGACCGATGGCTTCGTCCTGACCGACGAAGGCGCAGCCGTGTTCGCCGGCGCCGAACGCATCGAGGAGGAGGCGCTCGCCATGGAGCGGAGCCTTGCCGGCGGCAGCCGTCAGCTCGATGGTTTACTCAGGCTGTCCTCATCCGATTGGTTCGGCGCGCACGTGCTTTCGCCTGTGTTGGCGGAATTCTCGCAAGTTCATCCGAAGGTGGTGGTCGAATTGCTGACTGACAGCCGGCTTCTCAGTCTGTCGCGACGCGAAGCCGACCTCGTCTTTCGCATCCAGCCTTTTACGGAAGCGGAGATCGTATCGCGCAAGCTTATCCGTATCGAATACGGCCTTTACATCAGTCGCGGCGCACCGCACCCCGAAGCCGGCGACGGCGCGGGCGCCCGCCTTGTCACCATGGACGAGGCTTTCGGCGAGATGCCGGATGTCGGCTGGCTGCGGCGCCTGTTGCCGCAGGCCGACATCGTCACGCGCAGCAACAGCCGCGACGTGCAGGCTGCGCTCTGCGCCAACGGAGCCGGGCTCGCCGTCCTGCCGCGGCCGCTCGGCGATTCTCTTGCGGCCATCGAACTGGTCGATCTCGGTGAACCGCCACCCGGCCGCGACACCTGGGTCGGCTATCACCGCGACATGAAGCGGTTAGCGCGGCTGCGCGCCCTGCTGGACCTTGTCATCGAGAGGCTGGCGCGCTGAATCGGTGATGCCGTCAGCGCTCCCAATAGGGGACGGGACCATAAAGCTCTGCCAGATAGTCGATGAACAGCCGCACCTTGGCCGGCAGGAACTGCCGGCTGGGATAAACGGCCGACAGCGCGACATTGTGCGAGCTCTCATAGGCCGGCAGCACCTGCACCAGCCGGCCGGCCTTGAGCTCTTCACCGATATCCCAGGTGGAGCGCAGCGCGATCCCGAGCCCGGCGATGACCGCCTCGCGGATCACCTCGCTGGAATTGGTGACGAGCAAGCCTTCCGGCCTGAGACTCAGCGCCCCGTCCGGCCCGTTCAGCCGCCAGGTGTCGTTATTGTGGGCCGGCAGGCAGCGATGGCGTTTCAGCTCGTCGATGTGCTTCGGCTCGCCATGCGACGCAAGGTAATCCGGCGAGGCGCAGAGCAGCCGGCGCACCGGCGCCAGCCTTCGGGCAACGAGGCTCGAATCGGTGAGTTCGGCAATGCGGATCGCCAGATCGAAGCCGCCGCCGACGATGTCGCTGAATTCGTCGGTCAGCACCAGGTTGATCGCAAGCTCCGGATGCGCCTCCATGAAATCCTTCAGATGCGGCGCGATATGCATGCGCCCGAAGGAGGTCGGGGCAGAGATCTTCAGCGTGCCGTGCATCTGCGCCGAGCGGCCTGAGATATAAAATTCTGCCTCCTCGAGCCCGGCGAGAATACCGAGAACCCGGTCGTAGAAGCCCTGCCCGGCCTCCGTCAGCGAGATCTGCCGCGTCGTGCGTTGCAGAAGCCGGGTGCCGAGCCGGTCCTCCAGCCGCTTGATCCGTTTGGAGACGACGGCCGGAGAAAAGCCGAGTGCCCGGCCGGCGAGCGACATGCTTCCGGTCGAAACGACCTTGGCAAAGATTTCGAGATCACCCAGATTGGTCATAAGGTTTCGTAACTTTTTCCCTTTTGGCATAAGTGCTTAGCATTTGCGCCACTTTCGGGAAAGTGCTAAGCCGGTTTATCGGCGGCAGGGAGGTTCGCGGCCGGTTTCCGCTGTCATCTTCCCGCTGTCATTCCCGTCGTCAGGGCCAGGGAGAACGCCATGTCCGACGCCATTTCGTTTCTCGAGCCGCGCGCCGACGTGCTGGCGCGCCGCGCCCAGATCGTTGCCGATCTCACCGATCTTCTGCCGCTGGAATGCCTGGTGCATGAGGCGCGCGAGCTGGTGCCGTTCGAGACCGACGCCTTCGTGTCCTACCGCCGCCTGCCGCTCGCCGTCGCCCTCCCGCGCACCACGGCTGAGGTTTCGGCCGTCATGCGTTACTGCAATCGCTACGGCATTCCCGTCGTGCCGCGCGGCGCCGGCACTTCGCTCTCCGGCGGCGCCATTCCGCAGGAGGATGCCGTCGTACTTGGCCTGTCGAAGATGAACAGCATCCTCGAAATCGATCTGCCGAACCGGGTCGCCGTGGTCCAGGCCGGTGTCACCAATCTCAATATCTCCGAATCCGTCTCCGCGGACGGCTTTTTCTATGCGCCCGATCCGAGCTCGCAGCTTGCCTGCACCATCGGCGGCAATATCGGCATGAATTCCGGCGGCGCCCACTGTCTGAAATATGGCGTCACCACCAACAATCTGCTCGGCGTCAGGATGGTACTGGTCGACGGCACCGTGATCGAGCTCGGCGGCAAGGCGCTGGATGCGGCAGGCTACGACCTGCTCGGCCTCGTCTGCGGCCACGAAGGCCAGCTCGGCATCGTCACCGAGGCAACGGTGCGGCTGATCGCCAAGCCGGAAGGCGCGCGCCCGGTGCTCTTTGGCTTCGAGAGATCGGAGGAGGCCGGCGCCTGCGTTGCCGATGTCATTGCCGCCGGCATTATCCCGGTCGCAATCGAATTTATGGACAAGCCGGCGATCGAGATCTGCGAGGCCTTCGCCCATGCCGGATATCCGCTCGATGTCGGCGCGCTATTGATCGTCGAGGTCGAGGGGTCGGAAGCGGAGATGGACGCCGCGCTGAAGGACATCGTCGAGATCGCCCGCCGGCACGCTGTCAAGACCGTGCGCGAATGCCAGTCGGCGACCGAGGCGGCGCTGATCTGGAAGGGCCGCAAATCCGCCTTCGGCGCCACCGGCCGCATCGCCGACTATATCTGCATGGACGGCACCGTGCCGCTCAGCCAGCTTTCCTACGTGTTGCAAAGGACCGCCGAGATCGTCGATCATTACGGCTTGCGCGTCGCCAACGTCTTCCATGCCGGCGACGGCAACATGCATCCGCTGATCCTCTTCAATGCCAACGATCCGGAGGATGCCGCCCGTGCCGAGGCCGCCGGCAACGATATCCTTCGGCTCTGCGTCGATGCCGGCGGCTGCCTCACCGGCGAACATGGCGTCGGCATCGAGAAGCGCGACCTGATGCGGCACCAATATTCCGAGGTCGATCTCACCCAGCAGATGGCGGCGCGTGCCGCCTTCGATCCCGGCTGGCTCCTCAATCCGTCGAAGGTCTTCCCGCTCGAAGGGCGCCCCGCCGCATGATCGACCTGACGCCGACGAGCGAGGAAGAGGCAGCAGTGATCGTCCGCGCCCATGCGGAAAGCGGCCGGCCGCTGGCGATCTGCGGCGGCAATAGCCGCTCGGGCTTCGGCAATACCGTTGCCGCCGAGGGCCGGCTGCGCTCGACCGGACTTTCCGGCATCGTCGCCTATAATCCCGGCGAAATGGTCATGACCGTCCGATCCGGAACGTCGCTTGCCGAGGTCGAGGCGGCACTTCAGGAGAGCGGCCAGATGCTCGCCTTCGAGCCGATGGATCATCGCCCGGTGATGGGCACATCCGGCGAGCCGACCATCGGCGGCGTCTTTGCCGCCAATGTCTCCGGTCCGCGTCGGCTGATCGCGGGTGCCGCCCGCGACAGCCTGCTCGGGGTGCGCTTCGTCAACGGCAAGGGTGAGATCATCAAGGCCGGCGGCCGAGTGATGAAGAATGTCACCGGCCTCGATCTCGCCAAGCTGGTTGCCGGCTCGCATGGCACGCTGGCTTTCCTCACCGAAGTCACCTTCCGCGTGCCGCCGCGCCCGAAGACGGAGCGGACGGTGCTGCTATCAGGCCTCAACGACGCCGAGGCGGCAAACGCCATGGCGGCGGCAATGGCCCTGCCGGTGGAAGTCTCAGGCGCCGCCCACCTGCCGCTGACGGTGACGTGGAAATTCCTCGCCGGCAAATTGCCGGAGGGCGAGGCGACCGCTCTGCGCATCGAAGGCCTGCCGGGCTCGGTCGACGTACGCATCGAGAAGCTTGCCGCGGCAATGTCGGGTTTCGCCACGGTCACGCGGCTGGAACAGCCGGAGAGCCAAAAGCTCTGGCAGGAAATCCGCGACGTGCTGCCCTATGCCGACGGCAGCATGCGGCCGATCTGGCGCGTCTCGGTCGCCCCCGGCACCGGCCCTCAGCTGGTCGCAGCGCTCCGCCTCGAGGCAGGCGTCGACGCCTTCTACGACTGGCAGGGCGGCCTCGTCTGGATGCGCATGGAGGCCGGCCCCGAAGCGGAACTGGTCCGTCGCTACATCAAGGCGCTCGGCGGCGGCCACGCGACGCTGATCCGTGCATCGGGTGAGGCGAGGGCGACAACTGCTGCCTTTCATCCCGAGCCCGAGGCGGTGACGATGCTGTCGCAGCGGGTGAAGGAGAAATTCGATCCGGCGGGAATCTTCAATCCGGGGAAGATGGGGTGAGGGATAAGATGAGTTTGTGCTTGGGTTACCCCCCTCTGTCCTGCCGGACATCTCCCCCACAAGGGGGGAGATTGGCTGAGGGCTATGACTTCCCCAAACAATTCGGGCACTGCGACTCCGACACGGCAGATAGGAAGCGATGGTCCAACCTCTTGTTGATCTCCCCCCTTGTGGGGGAGATGTCCGGCAGGACAGAGGGGGGTATTGCATGCACAACGCCCGATATCCTCCCAAAGCGGCGGTCGCGTTAGATGCAAACCAACTTCACCCCGACCCAGCTCCTCGATCCCGATGTCGCCGAATCCGAGCAGATTCTGCGCAAATGCGTTCACTGCGGTTTCTGCACCGCCACCTGTCCCACCTATGTGACGCTCGGCAACGAGCTCGACAGCCCGCGCGGCCGCATCTACCTGATCAAGGACATGCTGGAAAACGGCCGCCCCGCCGATACCGAAGTCGTCACCCATATCGACCGCTGTCTCTCCTGCCTTGCCTGCGTTACCACCTGTCCCTCCGGCGTCGATTACATGCATCTGGTCGATCACGCCCGCGCCCATATCGAAAAGACCTACAAGCGCCCGTTCATGAACAGGCTGACGCGCGCCATCCTTGCCGCTGTGCTGCCCTATCCCGGTCGCTTTCGCCTGGCGCTCAATCTCGCCCGTCTCGGCCGGCCCTTCGCCGGTCTGATGCGGGGTGGCGCGTTGAAACCCTTCGCCGCCATGCTGGCACTT
This sequence comes from Rhizobium leguminosarum bv. trifolii WSM1325, assembly GCA_000023185.1. Taxonomy (NCBI): domain Bacteria; kingdom Pseudomonadati; phylum Pseudomonadota; class Alphaproteobacteria; order Hyphomicrobiales; family Rhizobiaceae; genus Rhizobium; species Rhizobium leguminosarum. The sequence continues at coordinate 520,136 of CP001622.1, forward strand.
GCGCCGCGCCGCATCCCCGCTGCTTCGGACTTCGCAAAACCCGGCACGCATCGGCCCGAAACGGAACGGCGCGGCCGGGTGGCGATCCTTTCCGGCTGCGCCCAGCCGGTGCTCGATCCCGGCATCAACGCGGCGGCGATCCGGCTGTTGACGCGGCTCGGCGTCGAGGTCGTGGTGCCGGAAAGCGAGGTCTGCTGCGGCTCGCTGGTGCATCACATGGGTCGCGCCGAGCAGGCGCTCGAAAGTGCGCGCGCCAATGTCGATATCTGGACGCGCGAGATCGAGGGGCAGGGCCTCGATGCGATCATCATCACTGCTTCGGGCTGCGGCACGACGATCAAGGATTACGGCCACATGCTGCGCCTCGATCCCGCCTATGCCGCAAAGGCGGCCAGGGTCTCGGCGCTGGCCAAGGACGTCACCGAATATCTCGCAACCCTCGACCTGCCGGCACACATGCCGAAGGGTATCACCGTCGCCTATCATTCCGCCTGTTCCATGCAGCACGGCCAGCGCATCACGCTCGCGCCGAAGCAATTATTGAAAGCGGCGGGCTTTACTGTGCGCGATCCGGCGGAAGGCCATTTTTGCTGCGGCTCCGCCGGCATCTACAACATCATGCAGCCGGAGATCTCGGCCGTGCTGAAGGCGCGCAAGGTCAAGAACCTCGAGGCGACCAAGGCCGATATCATTGCCACCGGCAATATCGGCTGCATCACCCAGATCGCTACCGGCACCGGCATTCCAATCCTGCATACGGTCGAACTGCTCGATTGGGCCTACGGCGGCGCTGTGCCGGAAAAATTAACAGGTTTGCCGTTAGGCTGAAGCTTGCGAAGGCCCGTCGGGCCGGTCTCGGGAGTTTAGACGATGTGGCGGGGAATGATTGTGCTTGCGGGACTGCTCGGTGCGGCAGGCACCGCCCATGCAAATAGCCGTTATTTCTGTTCCGCCGACGACAAGGAAGCGCGCTTCACGCTCGAAAGCGGTTTCGAAAGCGCCGCCGGCCACAAGCTCAACCACTTCCGCGGCGCGCTGATCGTCAAGGATCCGGCCCAAGAGGCCGTGTTCGGAAAGCGTGTTTTCGAATCGCAGCACCTGACCAACCATTGGTCGCGTAACGGCGAACTGCTCATGGAAGTCTTCGACGGTGGCGAAGATGACACTGGCGGCGCAACGCTGGATCTGGTGGTTATCGCCGGCGAGCGCGGCAAGCCGGCGGCAAATTTTAGCGGCAGCTATTCCCTGACTATCGAAGGCGGTGAAAAACCCTATGCCGTCGAGGGTAAGGTCAGCTGCGGCACGAAATAGCGCCACAGCCGAAATTCAACAACTCAATTACCAGTGGAACGATACGCCGACGTTGACGGCGTTCGTGAAGATGTTGGTCTTCAGGTCCACGCCGCTGTCGATCGGAACGTCGACGCGCGAATAGGTGCCCTTGTATTCGACGAAGGTCGACCAGCGCTCGGTCACCTTGAAGTCGACGCCGGCCTGGGCCTGCAGCGTCACGCCGCCGAATTCATAAGCCCAGGTCTTGCCCTCGGGACGAATCACTTCGACATGCGGAATGTTCACGCCGATACCGGCGCCGAGATAGGGGGTCCAGCGGCGGGTCGGATCCTGGAAACGGTAGAGACCGTTCACCGTGAGGAGGTTCAGGCCGTCGGTGAATTCGAAATGCGACCAGCCGGCCTTTGCCAGCGTATCGTCGTCGGCATAGACCTTGTCATGGGTATAATCGAGCGAAATACCCCAGTTCGGCTTGTTGAAGTTCTCGAGCCACCAGGTGACGCGACCGCCGTAATAAGGCGGGCTGCCGAAGGACTTGCCTTCCCAGCCGGCGGTGAAGTGCGTGCCGTCGGAAAGATCGACGCCGCTATGCGGCGCGGTCTGGTAGCCGCCGTAGATAGAGAATTGCAGGTCTTCCGCCGAGGCGGAAACTGCTGAACAGATTGTCAAAAACGCGATGCCCGCAAGCAGGGAAGCGGAAGAACGCAGCGCAGATGTCATTGAATAGCCCCGAAATAAATATGTCGACTCTTAGGCACGTGTGCCAGCTTTTGGCCGCAAAGTCTAAGCAAAACGAAAGGCGCATCAGACTGCGCCTTTCGTTTTTTTGCTAAGTGTTGCTCAGCCGCCGAACATCGTACGCAGCACGTCGATGCCCCTGTCCTCGAATGCCACCTTGCCCTGCCTGTTGCCGGGGCCGATGACGATCACCTTGGTGCCGACGGGCGCGCGATCGTAGAGATGCGACACATCCTCGTTCATCATCCGGATGCAGCCGGAAGACATGTTGAGGCCGATCGTCCAGGGCTGATTGGTGCCGTGGATGCGGAAGATGGTGTCGCGGCCGCCCTGGTAGAGATACATTGCGCGGGCGCCGAGCGGATTGTCCTCACCGCCCTCCTGGAAAGCAGGAATCATATGTCCTTTGGCGGCTTCGCGGCGGCGCATCTCGGCCGGCGGCGTCCAGCCCGGCCATTCGGCCTTGCGGCCGATCTTGACGACCCCCGACCAGCCGAAGCCGTCGCGGCCGACGCCGATGCCGTATCGGGTGGCGCGATTGTTGCCTTCGACGAGGTAGAGATATTTGTTGTTGGTATCGATGATGACGGTGCCGGCGGCTTCCGTCGTTGCCAGGCGCACTTTCTTGCGCTTGAACTGCGGCTTCACATATTTCGGCATCTGCGCGACGCGCACGATCTGTGCCGGTGCCCGTGCATTGTCGGGCGCGGAGCCCGCAGGTGCTGCAAAGGCGGATGTAGACATCAAGGACAGGACAAGTCCGGCAGCAGCCAGACCCGGCATTAGTTTGATCATGATCGATTCCCCTCAAGCAAATCCGCTCGAAGCTACATGAACTTCTGCCTGATTCAAGATCGGTGTGGCCGGATACAGCAATTTTGGAGAAGGGGAGCCGGCTGTTCTTGCGGCTCCTACTGCATAATTTATCCTCAAATCGGAATCGACTTAAGGAAAAATTATGCAGCAATTTAAAGGATTACAGCGCCCCTTGCGCCTCTCGAAAAGACGCGCAGCACTGTAAGTATTGCGCCGCCGTTACATGACGATGACGCGGGTTCCGACATTGACGCGGTCGTAGAGGTCGACGACGTCTTCGTTGCGCAGGCGGATGCAGCCGGAGGAGACGGCGCTGCCGATCGACCAGGGGGCGTTGGTGCCGTGGATGCGGTAAAGCGTCGAGCCGAGATACATGGCGCGGGCGCCAAGCGGGTTTTCCGCCCCGCCGTCCATGCGCGCCGGCAGGTAATGGCCCTTGGCGGCTTCGCGGCTGATCATCTCGGAAGGCGGCGTCCAATCCGGCCATTCGGTCTTGCGGGTGATTTTGTGGGCGCCGGCCCATTCGAAGCCCGGCTTGCCGACGCCGACGCCGTAGCGCCGCGCCTTGCCGCCTTGCATCACCAGATAGAGGAAGCGGTTGTTGGTATCGATGACGATCGTGCCGGGCTTTTCCGTGGTATCGTAGTCGACCACCTGCGGCAGGTATTGCGGTTCGATCGGACGACGGATCGACGGGATGCCGGGATTGATCGCCGAAACGGTCTGCGGTGACACCTGCGGCGCCCGTCGGATGATCCGGCGCTGGAAAAGGCCGCGCTGCTGCGGCTGGACGACCGGCCGCTGATAGACGACGGGACGAACCCTGCCGCCGCCCAGTTGGTTGATCCACGGTGCGGTCAGATCGGGGCTGAGCACAACGGGCGGGCGGGTGGCGTAGCGGTCGTCTGCAATGGCGGCCGTGGAGAAAATCCCGAAGAGGGCTGCGGCAAGAACAAGCTGTTTCATCATCGGACGAACTCTCTACAAATGACCGAAAATGCGCTGGCGGGACATGTCCGCCCGGGCGGAGATGTTCCGCCCGGGAAAGACGCTGCCACCCAATCCGCCAGCGAATGGTAAAGATCGATTCACGAAAAGCCGACCGATCGGATAAACTTTTCGTCAGGGTTACCGTTCGGTTTGGAAAGACGGTTTGCAAATGGTAAAGCCGGAATCATGAGCAGAGAACGAAGCGGATCCCCGCAGAATGAAGGATCATGAGCGCGACAGGCATCATCATCGGCGAGGACGGCAGGAGCCGCTGCCACTGGCACGCCAATCTGCCCGACTATCTCCGCTATCATGACGAGGAATGGGGCCGCCCTGTCACCGATGATATCCGCCTCTTCGAGAAGATCTGCCTCGAAGGCTTCCAGTCGGGCCTTTCCTGGCTGACGATCCTGCGCAAACGCGAGAATTTCCGCGCCGCCTTTTCAGGTTTCGATTTCGACAAGGTCGCCCTTTTCGGCGAAGAGGATGTCGCTCGCTGCCTTGGCGATGCCGGCATCATCCGCCATCGCGGCAAGATCGTCTCGACCATCAACAATGCCAAGCGCGCCATCGAACTCCGCGGCGAATTCGGCTCGCTCGCCCATTATTTCTGGCGCTACGAGCCCGGCCATAACGAGCGGCCGGCGGTGGTCGACCGCGAGCACATCGTCGCCAATCCGACGACGCCGACATCGGTGGTCATTTCGAAGGATCTGAAGAAACGCGGCTGGACCTTTGTCGGCCCGACCACAGTTTATGCTTTCATGCAGGCGATGGGTCTCGTCAACGATCATCTGGAAGGCTGCTTCTGCCGGCCCGAGGTCGAGGCGATGCGCACTGCTCTGGTTCGCCCATGAAAGATCACGCCGTGAGAACACTGATCGCCGCCGCTGCCCTTTTCCTCCTGACCGTCTCCGCCATGGCGCAGACGCCGCAGCTCGATCCCGGTGAGAAGCTGGAGAAGCTGCAATTCCCGGCCGTCACCATGCAGTTGAAGGGCTGGACGAAGTTCGGCAATGGCCATGTCTATACGCTGCCGGTGCGAGCCGGTCAGCATATGAAGATCAGCTTTTCGACCAAAAGCAAATTTGCCTTCCTGGCGATTTTCGACCTGTCGAAACCCGATGACGAGGCCTTCTTCGGCACCGACGAGGACGGCATGAGCTTCGAGACGACGATCAAGGAAAACGCCACCTGGCTGCTGCGCCCCTATTATTCCAAGGTCTCGCCGCGCCGCGGCCTCGGCGCTCCCTTCAGCATCCTGATCGAGCCGTTGGCGGCTGCCCCGCAGCAGCCGAAACCGCCGGCCGAGCCGGAGCGCCCCTCGCTGTTCCCGAAGGCCCCGCCCAAGCCGCAATGAGGCAGAGGTGGCGCCCGGCTTAGCCGAGCCGGTCGATCAGGTCGCGCAATTCGCCGAGGTGGTCGATCTTGCGGAAACGCGGCGCCTCTTTCGGCTCGTCCACATGTTCCAGCACCCAGGTCAGTTCGTGTGGCACGAAGACGCCGTAGCTGCCGGCGGCGATCGCCGGCACGATGTCCGATTTCAGCGAATTGCCGACCATCATTGCCCGCTCCGGCCCGTCGCCGACCTTGGCGAAGATGCGGCGATAGGTGACCGCCGTCTTGTCGGAGACGATCTCGACGGCATCGAAGAAGTCGCCGAGCCCCGATTGGGCGAGCTTGCGCTCCTGGTCGAAGAGATCGCCCTTGGTGATCATGACAAGCAGGTATTTGCCGGCAAGCGCCTCCAGCGTGTCGCGCACATGCGGCATGGTCTCGACAGGATGGGAGAGGAGCTCGCGGCCGGTATCGAGAATCTTGGCGATCACGCCGGCCGGAATCTTGCCCTCGGTGATCTCGATCGCCGTCTCGATCATCGACAACGTAAAACCCTTGATGCCGAAGCCGTAGTGGCGAAGGTTGCGTTTTTCGGCCTCCAGCAGCCGTTCGGAAATCTTCGGTCCTTCGGCGAAATCGGCAAGAAGCCCGGTGAAATGGGCTTCCGTCAGCCGGTAATATTGTTCGTTCTGCCAGAGTGTATCGTCGGCATCGAAGCCGATCGTGGTCAGTGGTCGCGTCGTCATATGCGCACCTCTTAAAATATGGCCGGCAATCTATCGGCGGCCTGTGTCGAGACAAGGGCATAGCCTCCGCAGAGCCAAGCTACGGCGTTGAAAAGCGCCGACGCCGCACTCCATGAAAATCGCCTCACCTTGCAGCCAGCCACGGCTGTGCCTGTCATATGCAGGCCAATAATCAAAAAATGAAGTTCAGTAGTTCGCAAGCCCCTCTTGCGGCAGACACAAAGGAATTTTTCGACCATGCGTTACAATCAACTCGGAAATACCGGACTTTTCGTCTCGGAAATCTGCCTGGGCACGATGACCTTCGGCGAAGCCAAGCAAGGCACTGCCTGGGGCGCCATCGCCGACGTCGATCAGAATGCCGCCGACCGGATCGTCGAGCGCTCGCTTGCATCAGGCGTCAATTTCATCGACACGGCCGACGTCTATTCGACCGGCGAGTCCGAAAGGTTGCTCGGCCAGGCGCTGAAGAACCTCGACATCCAACGCAAGGACGTCGTCATCGCCACCAAGGTCTACGGCGTCATGGGCGACAAGCCGAACGACCGCGGCGCCTCGCGCGGTCACATCATGGACTCGGTCGAGGCGAGCCTCAAGCGGCTGCAGACCGATCATATCGATCTCTATCAGATCCATGCGACCGATACGGTGACGCCGATCGAGGAGACGCTACGCGCTTTCGACGATCTCGTGTCCCGTGGTCTCGTGCGCTACATCGGCGTCTCCAACTGGCAGGCCTGGCGCATTTCCAAGGCACTCGGCCTGTCGGAGCGCCGCGGCTTTGCCCGTTTCGAAACCGTGCAGGCCTATTACTCCATCGCCGGCCGCGATCTCGAACGCGACATCGTGCCGATGATGCAGGAGGAAAAGCTTGGCCTGATGGTCTGGTCCCCGCTCGCCGGCGGTCTGCTCTCCGGCAAGTACGGTCCCGGCGCGCCCGGCAATGGTGAAGGCCGCCGCGCCAGTTTCGATTTCCCGCCCGTCGACAAGGACAAGGCCTGGGCCTGTGTCGCCGTCATGCGCGAAGTCGCCGAAAAGCACGGCGTCAGCGTCGCCACCGTCGCGCTCGCCTATATCCTGGCCAAGCCCTTCGTCACGACAGTCATCATCGGCGCCAAGCGTGTCGATCAGCTCGACCAGAACCTTGCCGCCGTCAAGCTGAAGCTCGATGAAGGGGATATCAAGAAGCTCGACGAGGTGAGCGCGCTTGCGCCCGAATATCCGGGCTGGATGCTGGCGCGACAGGGCGCCGGCCGCCGCCCGGCCGATTTCGAGCCGAAGGACTGACCTCGCCAACATAAGTCTTGGGGAACGCCGGACATCCGGCGTTCCCCTTTTCCTCAACGATCGACTACTTGCCGTGGGCCTTAAGCCAGGCGTTCATCTCGGCGATTTCGGCTTCCTGCGCCCTGATGACGGCTTCGGCGAGTTTGCGGATATCGGGATCTTTTCCGTATTGCAGCTCGATCCTGGCCATATCGATCGCACCCTGATGATGCGGGATCATGCCGCGGACGAAATCCGCATCGGCATCGCCGCTATAGTCGATCATCATATCCTTGTGCATCTTGGCGTTCGCCTCGCTGAAGGCGTGGCTCGCCGCATCGTGGTTGCCCATCGGCTTGCTCATGTCCATCGGCTTGTCTTTGGCAAGGACGGGAGCGGCAATGATGGCGAGCATTGCGGTGAGGGTGATGATTTTCAAAGACATGAGAGTTCCTTCCTCTGTCTGACAATAGGTTTGCCGGGCGGCTGGGCCACCCGATTGGCATGGATAGTCGTCGTGTCAGGACAGTCGGGGAGGGGGCGGCTGCGGCGTCGGCTTGTCGTCGTCCAGGGCGCGGGCAAGCGCCGGGGCGGGATAGCCGAAAATGGACTTTCCGCCATCCATGACCGTCACCGTCGCTGGCAGCAAAAGACAGGCGACGCAAAGCGGCATATGCGCGGAGTTGCCGGTGGCGCAAGGGTCTTTCAACGGATCGGCCGTATCAGCCGCCTCATGCCTATCCATGCCAGCCATCTGATGGTGCATGCCGTTTTCGACGACGACCGGCGCATTCATCGACGCACAGGTCGGGCAGCCGGCCCATGCGGACATGGCGCTGTAGACCAGCCAGCCGAGAAACATCGTGATGAGGGCGAGCATGCGCATGCTGTTTTATAGGCGAATGCTGGATACAAGCCAAGGCAATCGGCGGTCACATCCTGGTCACCAAGCAGCCATGACATTGTGCTCGATCCTATAATCCTTGCTCTCTTCGCCGAGCGGCGCGACCGGCCATGTCCAGGCGGCTTTTGCCGGCGGCGGCAAAACGCCATGCAGCAGGTCGGCCTCTTCATGCGTCTTGCCGTTGCGGTCGATGACGGCATAGGCGATGTCGGTTACCAGGCAGTTGCGGCAGGGAAGCCCCGAAAGCCCGGTCAGGTGCGCCGCGATCAGCCTTTCCACCGTGTCTTCAGGCATTCGCCCCGCCTCGGCCCCATGGCGCCGTTTCACACCGCGGCCGATCTGCGACAACAGGTTGGCGGATACCACCAAATCGAGATAGGGCACAGCACGCAAAAAGCCGAGCGGTTCGGGCTCGCGGCCGGCGGCGAGGTCGTCGTAGCCGGAAAGATCGCGCTCGATCAGTTGGACATTGCGATGGAACTTGGCCGACAGCCACAGGCGCACCGAGGCGAGATGAACGAGATCGACCAGGACGACGGTGTCGAAATCTCGCGCCAGCACTTCGATCGGTACATCGCGCAACAGGCCGGAGCCGAGGACGACGGCGGTCCGCTTCTGTCTGAGATCGGCCGTCGCCGCCAGGATCGCCTTCCGGCTCATCTCCTCATGTTCGGCCCAATCCGCCGCGCAGCGCCCGGCCCGCGACCAGAGATTGACGGAATAGCGGATGAACTTTCGATGCGGCTTGCCGGTCAGCGGCAAGGTTGCGGCATAGAGAAGCGCCTCAGTGATCATGAACATATCCGCATTTCTGATGGATGCCTCTTCGTTCAATCGATTCCGGTCTTGAGATCAAGGCCCTTCGCCCTTGCCGCTCCCCGCCCAATCCGCTAGGAAACCGCCACTGTCACAGTCAGTGGAATCCCCGGAAATGAACGACAAGCAGAAGAAACCGCAAAAGCTCAAGGCCCGCCTGCCGCGCGGCTTCGTCGACCGGACGGCCGGCGATATCCGCGCCGTCAACGAGATGACGGCAAAGATCCGGGAAGTCTATGAGCATTATGGTTTCGATCCGCTCGAAACGCCGCTGTTCGAATATACCGATGCGCTCGGCAAGTTCCTGCCTGACAGCGACCGGCCGAACGAGGGCGTCTTCTCGCTGCAGGACGATGACGAGCAGTGGATGTCGCTGCGTTACGACCTGACCGCGCCGCTCGCCCGTCATGTCGCCGAGAATTTCAACGAAATCCAGCTGCCCTATCGCACCTATCGCGCCGGTTACGTCTTCCGCAACGAGAAGCCTGGCCCCGGCCGCTTCCGCCAGTTCATGCAGTTCGATGCCGATACCGTCGGTGCGCCGGGCGTGCAGGCCGATGCCGAAATGTGCATGATGATGGCCGATACGCTGGAAGCCCTCGGTATCAAGCGCGGCGATTACCTCATTCGCGTCAATAACCGCAAGGTTCTGGATGGCGTGCTCGAAGCGATCGGTCTCGGCGGCGACGACAAGGCCGGCCAGCGGCTCAACGTGCTGCGCGCCATCGACAAGCTCGACAAGTTCGGCCCGGAGGGCGTGGCCCTGCTGCTCGGTCCCGGCCGCAAGGATGAATCCGGCGACTTCACCAAGGGTGCTGGTCTCGACAAGGAGCAGATCGACAAGGTGCTGTTCTTCGTCGGCATCACGGACTATGCCGAAAGCGTTGCCCGCCTCGCCGAGCTGGTTGCGGGAACCGCCAGGGGTGGCGAGGGCGTCGACGAGCTGAATTTCATCGGTGCGCTGGTTACCAGCGCCGGTTATGGCCCTGACCGCATCAAGATCGATCCCTCGGTTGTCCGTGGCCTCGAGTATTATACCGGCCCGGTCTATGAGGCCGAACTGACCTTCGACGTCACCAATGAAAAGGGCGAAAAAGTCGTCTTCGGTTCGGTCGGCGGCGGCGGCCGTTATGATGGCCTCGTCTCCCGCTTCATGGGCCAGCCGGTTCCGGCGACCGGCTTTTCGATCGGCGTCTCCAGGCTGATGACAGCCCTGAAGAACCTCGGCAAGCTCGGCGCCAGTGAGGTCATCGAGCCGGTGCTGGTGACCGTCATGGACGGCGATGTCGAGGCGATGGGCCGCTATCAGAAGATGACGCAGGAACTGCGCGCCGCCGGCATCCGCGCCGAGATGTTCCAGGGCAACTGGAAGAAGTTCGGCAATCAGCTGAAATATGCCGATCGCCGCGGCTGCCCAGTCGCCATCATCCAGGGCGGCGACGAGCGCGCGACAAGCGTCGTGCAGATCAAGGATTTGATCGAAGGCAAGCGGCTCTCCGGCGAGATTGAAGACAATGCCAGCTGGCGCGAGGCGCGCGTGGCGCAGGAGACGGTCCCGGAAGCCGACCTCGTCGCCAAGGTCAGGGAGATCCTTGCTGCGCAGGCCGAGGATCGGAAGCGAGCGGCGAATGTCTGAGGCATTTCCGGCACGCCCGTCGCCTATTATACGGAGCGCAGCATGCCCCTGATCAATCTCCCCGAATTTGCCAACGACCTCATCGCCGAATTCGACGCGCGCAACGCCGAGCGCATCGATACGCCTGTCATCCAGCCGGCCGAACCTTTCCTTGATATCGCCGGCGAGGATCTGCGCCGCCGCATCTTCATGACGGAGAGCGAAACCGGCGCCAGCCTCTGCCTACGTCCCGAATTCACCATCCCCGTCTGTCTGCGCCACATCGAGACGGCGACCGGCACGCCGAAGCGTTATGCCTATCTCGGCGAGGTTTTCCGCCAGCGCCGCGACGGCGCCAATGAATTCTATCAGGCCGGCATCGAGGATCTTGGCGATATCGACCTGTCAAACGCCGACGCCCGCGCCATCGGCGATGCCACCGGCATTCTCGCCCGCCTGCTGCCGGGCCGCCGCTTAGCCGTGACATTGGGCGACCAGGCAGTGTTCGAGGCTGTCGTCCAGGCGCTCGGCCTGCCGCTCGGCTGGCAGAAGCGCCTGATCCACGCCTTCGGCAATATGACGCAGCTGGAAGCCCTGCTTGCCAGCCTCGTCAGCCCGCAATTCGTCACCGGGCTGGACGACGATATCGCCAGGCTTGTCGCATCAGACGACGAGCAGGCGCTGGTCGCCTATCTCGAGCGGGAGATGCAGAAGACCGGCTATTCGACGAATGCCGGCCGCTCGGCCCTGGAGATCGCCCGAAGGCTCAAGGAAAAGCTCATCCTGTCCGAAACGCGCCTCGACGATGCGGCCTTCCGTGTTTTGGAAGAGTTCCTGTCGCTCGACGTGCCGCTTATCAATGCTTCCGCAGCCCTTTCCGGTTTTGCCGATGCTGCCGGCCTGAAACTCGGCAACGCGCTCGCCCGCTTCAATGGCCGCGTTGCAGCACTTTCCAATGCCGGCGTCGATCTTTCCTGCCTCGACTACCGCGCCGCCTTCGGACGGCCGCTCGACTATTACACCGGCCTCGTCTTCGAGGTGACGGTGGAAGGCTCGACCGCGGTGCTCGCCGGCGGCGGCCGCTTCGACCGGCTCCTGACCTTCCTGGGTGCGACGGACCGTATTCCGGCCGTCGGCTTCTCCTTCTGGCTCGACCGCATCGAAACCGAAAGGGCAGCCGCATGACCATCACCATCGCGCTTCCCTCCAAGGGCCGGATGAAGGAGGACGCTTCGGCGATCTTCGAACGTGCCGGCATGACGATCTCGGCTGTTGGCAACGATCGCTCCTATCGCGGCCGCGTCGAAGGCTGGGACGATGTGGAAATCGCCTTCCTTTCGGCGTCCGAAATCTCCCGCGAAATCGGCAACGGCACGGTCGATTTCGGCGTTACCGGCGAGGATCTGATGCGGGAAGGTTTTGCCGAGGTCGACAAGCGCGTCGAATTCTGCGCCCGCCTCGGCTTCGGCCACGCCGATGTCGTCGTCGCCGTGCCGGAGATCTGGCTCGATGTCGACACCATGGCCGATCTCGTCGACGTCGCGGCCGATTTTCGCGCCCGCCACTCCAGGCGCCTTGCCATCGCCACCAAATACTGGCGGCTGACCCAGCAGTTCTTTTCGAGCCAGCACGGCATCCAGCTGTATCGCATCGTCGAAAGCCTGGGCGCCACCGAGGGCGCTCCCGCCTCCGGCTCGGCCGATATCATCGTCGATATCACCTCCACCGGCTCGACGCTGCGCGCCAACCATCTGAAGGTGCTCCAGGACGGCGTCATCCTGCATTCGCAGGCCTGCCTCGTGCGCGCCCGCAAGGAAAGCCACGCCGGCGAACCCGCTGTGCAGGCGATCATCGATGCGGTGCGTGCCGCCCTCTGATCTCAGTCATGAAGGCAAAAGAAAAACCCGCCGTCGGATGACGGCGGGTTTTGTATGTCCGGGAGGATGTCTGCTGGTGTCAGGCGGTTGCGTAGGCGCCGCGCCGGGCGTCGAGCGAGTAGGCGCCGGCACCGACGGTGGCGAGCAGTATGTACGCGCCGGCCAGCGTGATATTCTTCATGACCATGATCTGGTTGAGAATGTTCACGAGTTCCGTGCCACTCGCGTAGGGCAGGTGGAAGGCAATGCCCGTGAAGACACAGAAGGCGGCGAGCAGCCAGCCGGCAATGCGGACCTGGAGGCCTGTGAGAACCGCAAGGCCGGCCAGCAGTTCGAAAAGGCCTGCGACATAGGCCAGCAGGGTTGCTGCCGGCAGGCCGGCACCGGCGATCATGCCCGCAGTACCGGCAGGATCGGTGAGCTTCATGAAGCCGGAAAGGATGAACATGAAGGAAAGAAGAATACGGGCAATCAGGATGATGACGTTGTTCGACATGGACGTTGTCTCCGTTTCAAGGACTTTGGAGATCTTGGTGCCCCAGCACCGGTTCGACCTCGGATGCCTCTATGTCGCTCTTTTCTTGCGTTGTGGAAAGATAAACGAAAGGGGACACTTCGTTCACTAATATGGAACGATCTCCAAAGCGCGTCGCGTTCGACCGGATTCATGCGACGCGGTTGGATCTTTTGTGGTCATGCGTGTCGTTGGCCCAAAACCGCAGCACACTTTTGGGCGACATGCATTAGCTGCCCCCGCTTGCCTTTGCCAAGCCGGGTCTCTTATGGTCGACGCCCAACATGGAGACTCCGATGGCAGATCTTTCCGCATTTCCGATCACGACGCGCTGGCCGGCAAAAAATCCCGACATCATCCAGCTCTATTCCCTGCAGACGCCGAATGGGGTGAAGGTCTCGGTCGCCCTCGAAGAGCTCGGCCTCGCCTATGAGCCGCATTACATTTCCTTCGCCGCCAACGATCAGAAGTCGCCGGAATTCGAATCTCTCAACCCGAACGGCCGCATTCCGGCGATCATCGATCCGAACGGTCCGGACGGGAAGCCGATCGGCCTTTTCGAGTCCGGCGCGATCCTGCTTTATCTCGCCGAAAAAACCGGCAAGCTCATCCCTGCTGATGCCGCCGGTCGCTACGAAACCATCCAGTGGGTGTTTTTCCAGATGGCGGGTATCGGCCCGATGTTCGGCCAGTTCGGGCATTTCCATAAATTCGCCGCCGACAAGGTCGCCAACAATTCCTATCCGGTCGAGCGTTATCGCGATGAATCCAAACGGCTGCTCGGCGTGCTCGATGACCGGCTGAAGGGTCGTCAATGGATCATGGGCGATCAATACACGATCGCCGACATCACCACCTTCACCTGGGTTCGCGGCGCCGATATTTTCTATGGCGGCCGCGAGGTGCTCGAATACGCAAAATTCCCCGCCGTCTCGGATTGGCTGGAGCGCTGCATCGCCCGCCCGGCAAGTGCCAGGGGACTCAACATACCGGTCAAGCCGGAGTAACGGACGGATCGCTGCAAAGTAGAAAGGCCGCCCTCGAGGCGGCCTTTTATCTTGATGTCCGGCCTATCGCCGGCTTGTGATCTGCTTTGTGCCTTCCAGCTTGAAGCGCGGAAAGACGAAGACGCCGACCATGCTGCCGCTGTATTTCTGCTCGAGACCGTTGGACTCGCCCATGCAGAACAGCGGCTGGCGCAAGCCGTTCGGCATGATGATCGTCGTCGAAAAACAGAAGGAGGAGCAGAGCGTCGCCGCCTGCTCGAACAGCTCCAATATGTGGCTGCGGTCCTTGGCATCATAGCAGCGGATCAGGCTGAGCAGTCCGCATTCCCGTGCGGCAAGGCCGTGCAGCATCGCGCTCCATTCGCCGAGACGGAGCATGCCGCTCGAAAAATCTCCAGTCCAAGCTTCGGAAACGGAAAACTGCGCCAACATCTCGTGATTTTGATTGGCGTCATCAAACGAGCCGGGTGTCAAAGGTACGGCTGCATTGGCTCTGGCGATCTTAAACAAGGCGTTCCCCCGTTCGGATGCGGCTCCCGCCGCACGCTCGGCAAACACAAAGAAACAGGATCACGCAGCAGCGGGCATGATGCCCGCGCTTCATCCGGCGATGATTGCCACGGCCATCTGGCCTCCGTAACCGGGGCCCTTCGAAGCCGAACGTTCATGCATCGCCTTCCGCGCCCCGGCCTCGTCTATTGGCGAAAAATTATCGCCGGGCGCACTTTAATTGCAGCGCGGATTTATAGGGGCTTTTGGACAAACGGCAACGGCTTTTTAAGGGGTATTCGGATCGGCTTCATTCTGGGGGTGCCCGCATCTTCGGCCTATTTCGCCAGAATTGGCATGGGAAGATCATCTTTGCGAGCGTTGCAAACGTTTTCACTCTGCGTCAGGCCGGAAATCGTGCCGCAACTCAATGATCTCTCGCATGTCGGTGGGCTGAGAAAGACGCAGGCAGCGCAAGCCTCGCGCAAGCTTCGTGCCCGGGGCCTGTAAGAGGGAGCCGGGCGGGCGTTCGTCGGCTATGCAAATCACTGTGCCGCACGTCGAATCGCTTTGGGCAAAAGAAAAGGGCGACCCGAGGGCCGCCCTTCCTGTTCCGGATGCCGGAATGGTGGTCAGTGATGGCTTTCGCCTATCACATCATATCCATTCCGCCAGTTCAGCGCGCTTGACGCGCTGAACCATCTTAGATGATGGGCGGTTTCATGAACGATGCTGTGAAAGGCCGTTGGCCTATCACATCATGTCCATTCCGCCCATTCCGCCCATTCCGCCCGGCATGCCGCCGCCAGCCGATTCTTTCTTCGGCAGTTCGGCAATCATGGCTTCGGTGGTGATCAGCAGCGATGCGACAGAAGCAGCGTTCTGCAGCGCCGTGCGAACGACCTTGAGCGGGTCGACGATACCCATGGCGATCATGTCGCCATATTCGGACGTCTGGGCGTTGTAGCCGTAGTTGTCTTCGTTCTTGTCGAGGACCTTGCCGACAACGATCGAGGCTTCGTCGCCTGCGTTTTCAGCGATCTGACGAACGAGCGACTGCAGGGCGCGGCGAACGATGTTGATGCCGGCTTCCTGGTCGTCGTTTGCACCCTTGACGGTGATCTTCGTGGAGGAGCGGAGCAGAGCGATACCGCCGCCGGGGACGATACCTTCCTGAACGGCAGCGCGGGTCGCGTTGAGCGCGTCGTCGATGCGGTCCTTCTTTTCCTTCACTTCGACTTCCGTCGAGCCGCCGACGCGGATGACGGCAACGCCGCCAGCGAGCTTGGCAAGACGTTCCTGCAGCTTCTCGCGGTCGTAGTCGGAGGTGGTTTCTTCGATCTGGGCCTTGATCTGGGCAACACGGCCTTCGATGTCGGTCTTAGCGCCCGAACCGTCGACGATCGTGGTGTTTTCCTTGGAGATCGAAACCTTCTTGGCACGGCCGAGCATGTCGAGCGTGACGGATTCGAGCTTGATGCCGAGATCTTCGGAGATGACAGTGCCGCCCGTCAGGATGGCGATGTCTTCGAGCATGGCCTTGCGGCGATCGCCGAAGCCAGGTGCCTTGACGGCAGCAATCTTCAGGCCGCCGCGCAGCTTGTTGACGACGAGCGTAGCGAGGGCTTCGCCTTCGACGTCTTCAGCGACGATGAGGAGCGGCTTGCCGGTCTGAACGACGGCTTCGAGAACCGGGAGCATCGACTGCAGGTTCGAGAGCTTCTTCTCGTGAAGGAGAATGAAGACGTCTTCGAGGTCGGCGATCATCTTTTCCGGATTGGTCACGAAGTAGGGGCTGAGGTAGCCGCGGTCGAACTGCATGCCTTCGACGACTTCGAGTTCGGTTTCGGCGGTCTTGGCTTCTTCAACCGTGATGACGCCTTCGTTGCCGACCTTCTGCATGGCTTCAGCAATGTCGAGACCGACCTGCTTGTCGCCATTGGCCGAAATCGTGCCGACCTGTGCAACTTCTTCCGAAGTCGAGATCTTCTTGGCCTTGGCCTGGAGATCCTTCACGACGTCGGCAACAGCAAGGTCGATGCCGCGCTTCAGGTCCATCGGGTTCATGCCGGCTGCAACGGCCTTGTTGCCTTCGCGAACGATCGCCTGGGCAAGAACGGTAGCCGTCGTGGTGCCGTCGCCGGCGATGTCGTTGGTCTTCGAAGCAACTTCGCGGACCATCTGGGCGCCCATGTTTTCGAACTTGTCTTCGAGTTCGATTTCCTTGGCGACGGAAACGCCGTCCTTGGTGATGCGCGGCGCGCCGAAGGACTTGTCGATGATGACGTTACGGCCCTTCGGGCCGAGCGTGACCTTCACTGCATCGGCGAGAATGTCGACGCCGCGCAGCATCTTTTCGCGCGCGGTGCGGCCAAACTTGATTTCTTTAGATGCCATATTCTTAACTCCTGAATTCGAGTTGTTCGGGCAAAGAGCCCGTCAGCCATTTCGGGAAAGCAGGTCGGCCGATCAGCCGATGATGCCCATAATGTCGGCTTCCTTCATGATCAGAAGGTCTTCGCCGTCGATCTTGACTTCGGTGCCGGACCACTTGCCGAACAGGATGCGGTCGCCAGCCTTGACGTCGAGTGCGACGACCTTGCCGGACTCATCGCGCGCGCCGGAGCCGACGGCGACGATTTCGCCTTCCTGCGGCTTTTCCTTGGCGGTATCGGGAATGATGATGCCGCCCTTGGTCTTGGCTTCGGACTCAACGCGGCGAACAACGACGCGGTCGTGAAGGGGGCGGAAGTTGGTGCTTGCCATTGTCTAATCCCTCGATCGAATGACATTCGCGGGCCGGATTGGCCCACATGGATAGATGTTAGCACTCCCTTGCGGTGAGTGCTAGCGACGAGCATTTAGGGATGGCTCCGAGAGGAGTCAATGAGAGCAATCACGAATTTTTGTGCCGGAATTGTGAAGATGCCGGAGAATAGTCGGAGATTGCGGCCAAAACCTCGGCGCAGCTGAACTTTGCCGAACTCGTCCGCGCTCGGCGATCTGCCGCTTCGCGATAATCGTCAAAACCCTTTGCCCTTCCGCTCCTCCGGATCGCCGTTCGAGCTCTACGCATTGGCCCGGCGGCGAAGAAAATGCCTTGCCATCGTCTTGCGCCTTTGCAATGTCACCGGTGACTGAAGCAAATCGGGAAATCGGAATGGCTAAGCGGATAGAAAACTTCTCGGAGATATCAGGTCGCTATGATGTGGTGCTCTGCGATGTCTGGGGCGTCGTTCACAACGGCGTCGATCCGTTCCCGAAGGCGGCCGCAGCCCTTGAAGCGGCACGCGAAAACGGCCTCGCCGTTGTCCTCATCACCAATTCGCCGCGCCTTTCCTGGCAGGTGGTCGATCAGTTGCGCCAGATCGGCGTTCCCGACAGTGCCTATGACAGGATCGTCACCTCTGGCGACGTCACGCGCGGGCTGATCGCCGAAGGGCCGAAGACCGTCTTTCTGCTCGGCCCCGAGCGCGACAAGGCGCTGCTCGAAGGCATTGGCGTCGAGCGCCGGCCGGCGGGCGAAGCGCAATCGCTGGTCTGCACCGGCTTTTTCGACGACGAGACCGAGAAGCCGGAGGATTACACCGACATGCTTCTCGATTTCAAAGCCCGCGACGTGCCGATGATCTGCGCCAATCCCGACCTCATCGTCGAGCGCGGCCATCGCATCATCCCTTGCGCCGGCGCCATGGCCGCCTATTACGAGCAGCTCGGCGGCAAAACCCGCATCGCCGGCAAGCCGCACCGGCCGATCTACGAGGCGACGCTTGCGGCTGCCCGCGAGCTTCGCGGCGATTTCCCGGTCGATCGCGTGCTGGCGATCGGCGACGGCATGCCGACCGACGTGCGCGGCGCCTTGAATTACGGCCTCGACCTCCTCTACATCAGCGGCGGTATCCACGCTAAGGAATATACTCTCAACGGCGAGACCGACGAGGCGATCCTCAACGCCTATCTCGAACGGGAAAACGCCGCGCCGAAGTGGTGGATGCCCCGCCTTGCATGAAGACACGCCTTGCATGAAGAGAAGCCAGCCGATGACCGTCTTCCACCGCAATGAAACCCGGGAACCCCTACCCGCCCATCTAAAGGGCGGCGTCATTGCCATCGGCAATTTCGATGGCGTGCACCGCGGCCATCAATCGGTGCTGAGCCGGGCGCTCGAGATCTCCAAGGCGCGCGGTATCCCCGCTTTGGTGCTGACATTCGAGCCGCATCCGCGCACGGTCTTCCGGCCGCAGACACCGGTCTTCCGCCTGACGCCGGCGCCGCTGAAAGCCCGTATCCTGGAAACGCTGGGCTTCAGCGCCGTCATCGAATATCCCTTCGACTACGAATTCTCGCAGCGCTCGGCCGATGATTTCATCCATTCGATCCTGAAGGATTGGCTCGGCGCTTCCGAAGTGGTCACCGGCTTCGATTTCCATTTCGGCCGTGGCCGCGAGGGCGGTCCGGCCTTCCTGATGAATGCCGGCCATACCTACGGCTTCGGCGTCACCCTGATCGATGCCTTCCGTGACGAAAACGCCGATGTCGTCTCTTCGAGCCATATCCGCGCGCTCCTGAAGGAGGGCAATGTCAGTGAAGTCGCCGGCATGCTCGGTTACCGCTATACGGTGGAAGCCGAGGTGATCGATGGCGAAAAGCTCGGCCGCCAACTCGGTTTTCCGACGGCCAACATGCGCCTGCCGCCGGAGGTCGATCTTGCCGCCGGGATCTACGCCGTCCGCTTCCGCCGCCAGGACGGCACGCTCCACGATGCCGTTGCAAGCTATGGCCGCCGCCCGACGGTCACGGAAAACGGCGCGCCGCTGCTGGAAACCTATCTTTTCGATTTCAGCGGCGATCTCTACGGCCAGCTCTGCTCCGTCTCCTTCTTTGGTTATCTCCGCCCCGAGCTGAAATTCGACGGCCTCGATCCGCTCGTCGCCCAGATCAAGCGCGATGAGGAAGAGGCGAGGGCGCTGCTTGCGGGTGTCAAGCCACTCGGCGCGCTTGATCGGAAACTGTGCTTTTCCTGAGGTCGCCTTGAGTGCGGCTGTCGCTGCGGCCACCGGCGATTCCAGCCGTTGAAGCGGATTGCCAACCGCGAATTCTTCTCTTCCTTTTCCCGGCAAAAACGCCTATGAACCGGCGCGATGACGAAATATCGGCTGGCAATGATGATGCGAATTATCGGCCCGGCCTTCCGCGCGCGCTAAGCGGCCGGAAGGTCCGGGTTTTTGGCGCTTGGTAAGAGCGCTTCCGTCACCAGCTATTTCACGCCCGTTGCGCCCCTTCCTGGGCCGCCAGAAAACGATTGTCAGACATGACCGATACAGCCGAAAAGATCGACTATTCGAAGACCCTCTATTTGCCCGAGACCGATTTTCCCATGCGCGCCGGCCTGCCGCAGAAGGAACCGGAACTCGTCAAGCGCTGGCAGGAGATGGGTCTCTACAAGAAACTGCGCGCTTCCGCCGCCGGCCGCGAGAAATTCGTCCTTCACGATGGCCCTCCCTATGCCAACGGCAACATCCATATCGGCCATGCGCTGAACAAGATCCTCAAGGACGTCATCAACCGTTCGTTCCAGATGCGCGGCTACGACGCCAATTACGTGCCCGGCTGGGATTGCCACGGCCTGCCGATCGAATGGAAGATCGAAGAGAAGTACCGCGAGAAGGGCAAGAACAAGGACGAGGTCCCGGTCAACGAATTCCGCCGGGAATGCCGTGAATTCGCCGCCGGCTGGATCAAAGTCCAGGCGGAAGAGTTCAAGCGCCTCGGCATCGAGGGCGACTTCGACAATCCCTATACGACGATGAATTTTCACGCGGAATCGCGCATCGCCGGCGAACTCTTGAAGATCGCCGCAAGCGGTCAGCTTTATCGCGGCTCCAAGCCGATCATGTGGTCGGTCGTCGAGCGCACGGCGCTGGCAGAGGCCGAGGTCGAATACCAGGACTATGAGAGCGACACGATCTGGGTGAAATTCCCAGTCGTCGAAGGTCCGGTCGCGCTCAAGGATGCGTTCGTGGTCATCTGGACGACCACGCCCTGGACGATCCCCGGCAACCGCGCGGTCTCCTTTTCGCCGCGCATCTCCTACGGCCTCTATGAAGTGACGGCCGCCGAGAACGATTTTGGTCCGCGTCCCGGCGAAAAGCTGATCTTTGCCGACAAGCTGGCCGAGGAATCCTTCGCCAAGGCCAAGCTGCAGTATAAGCGCTTGAGCGATGTCTCTGCAGCCGACTTCGCAGCGATGACCTGTGCCCATCCCTTCAAGGGTCTCGGCGGTGGCTATGAATTCCGCGTGCCGCTGCTCGATGGCGATCACGTCACCGATGACGCCGGCACCGGCTTCGTGCACACCGCACCCAGCCACGGTCGGGAAGACTTCGATGCCTGGATGTCGGCTGTCCGCGCGCTTGAGGCCCGCGGCATCGACACCAAGATCCCGTTTCCGGTCGACGACGGCGGCTTCTACACATCAGACGCCCCCGGCTTCGAGGGCGCCCGCGTCATCGACGACAACGGCAAGAAGGGCGATGCCAACGACCGTGTCATCAGGGAACTGATCGCCCGCGGCGCGCTCTTTGCCCGCGGCCGGCTGAAGCACCAGTATCCGCATTCCTGGCGCTCGAAGAAGCCGGTCATCTTCCGCAACACGCCGCAATGGTTCGTCTATATGGACAAGACCCTTGCCGACGGCACGACGCTGCGTTCGCGCGCGCTGGGTGCGATCGATGATACGCGCTTCGTGCCCGCCGCCGGCCAGAACCGCCTGCGCGCCATGATCGAAGGCCGTCCTGACTGGGTGCTCTCGCGCCAGCGCGCCTGGGGCGTGCCGATCGCCGTCTTTGCAGACGATGATGGCGATGTCCTGGTCGACGAAGCCGTCAACGCCCGCATCCTCGAAGCCTTCGAACATGAGGGCGCCGACGCCTGGTTTGCCGAAGGCGCCAAGGAGCGTTTCCTCGGCAATGACCACGACCATTCCCGCTGGACCCAGGTCATGGATATCCTCGACGTCTGGTTCGACTCTGGCTCGACGCACACCTTCACGCTCGAAGACCGCCCGGACCTGAAGTGGCCGGCCGATCTTTATCTCGAGGGATCCGACCAGCATCGCGGCTGGTTCCATTCGTCGCTGCTGGAATCGGCGGCCACTCGCGGCCGCGCGCCTTATAACGCCGTCCTCACCCATGGCTTCACCATGGACGAGAAGGGCGAGAAGATGTCGAAGTCGAAGGGCAACGTCACAGCACCTCAGGAAGTGATGAAGGACGCCGGTGCCGATATCCTGCGCCTCTGGGTGATGACCTCGGATTATGCCGACGACCTGCGCGTCGGCAAGACGATCATCCAGACCAATGTCGATGCCTATCGCAAGCTGCGCAACACCATCCGCTGGATGCTCGGCACGCTCGCCCACGACAAGGGCGAGGAGATCGCGCTTGCCGACCTGCCGGAGCTGGAGCAGCTGATGCTGCACCGGCTGGCCGAGCTCGACGAGCTGGTGCGCGAGAACTACGATGCCTTCGACTTCAAGAAGATCGCCCGCGCGCTGATCGATTTCGCCAATGTCGAGCTTTCGGCCTTCTATTTCGATGTCCGCAAGGATGCGCTCTATTGCGACGCGCCGTCGAGCCTGCGCCGGCGCGCCAGCTTGCACGTCATCCGCCAGATCTTCGATTGCATGGTGACGTGGCTTGCCCCGATGCTGCCCTTCACCACCGAGGAGGCCTGGCTGTCGCGCAACCCGTCCGCCGTTTCGGTGCATCTGGAGCAGTTTGCCCCGGTCGCAAAGGAATGGCGCAACGATGCCCTGGCCGAGAAGTGGAAGAAGATCCGCACCGTCCGCTCGGTTGTGACAGGCGCTCTGGAGATCGAGCGCAAGGACAAGCGCATCGGCTCCTCGCTGGAAGCGGCTCCCGTCGTTCATATCGCCGATCCGGAACTGCTGAAGGCGTTGGAAGGCCAGGACTTCACCGAGGTCTGCATCACCTCGGCAATCGAGATCAAGGTCGGCGAAGGACCAGGGGATGCTTTCCGCCTGGCGGAGGTGCCTCAGGTCAGCGTCGTGCCGAAGCTTGCAGAGGGTGAGAAATGTGCCCGCTCCTGGCGCATCACCAGGGATGTCGGTTCCGATCCCGAATATCCCGATGTTTCGGCCCGCGACGCTGCTGCCCTTCGTGAGCTTGCCGCACTTACGTGAAGAATATTGCCGGATGAATTGCGTTTTCGCGGTTCATCCGGTAAAAGCTGCCTGAAAATGGCCGGATTTTTGCGTCAGGGGGACGGTTGTCCGGTTGGGCGATGATTGCACCGGCAGGGCTGGAAGGGTTTTCATGTTAGCAACGCATTGGTTCCGTATGGGCGCCTGCCTGTCTGTTGTAGTGGCGGGATGCTCCCTGGTGTCCGGTTGCGCCAGCAGCCCGACCTACGGCACCGACAAGACCGCCATGGAGCAGCTGACCGACGATCTCGGCCAGTCGGTGTCTTTGACCGGTCCAGACCCGAAGAACAAAGGCGTCAAGTACACGCCGCGTCCAACGCTGGTGCTGCCGGCTCAGGCGCAGAAAGAGACCCTCGTTGCGCCGCAGCAGACGGTCGCCAACAAGGACAATCCGCAGTGGCTTGAATCGCCGGAGGAGACCCGTGCTCGTCTCGTTTCGGAAGCCGACGCGAACGAGGACAATCCGAATTACCGCTCGCCGCTCGCAAGCTCTGCGATCGAAGGCGGCCGGCGCACGACGGAAGCTCAGACCAAGGCCTACCGTGAAGCCCGCGCCCTGCAGAAGGGCTCCTATGTCGATCAGCGCCGCTATATATCCGATCCGCCGCCCGGCTACCGCACTGTCGACGATCCGGCAAAACTCGATGATGTCGGCGAGCCCGAACTCAAGAAGCAGAAGAAGCGCAAGAAGGATGCAGCCGTCGCCAACACCGGCAAGCAGTGGTGGAACCTCCTGCAATAGCGGCTTTTTCGGCGCGCCGGCAAGGATGACGGCGCCGCGCAGAGGCGCTGGGATTACGGTGCCTCTCTCCTTTGCGAAAAGAACCTTCGCAGCAGATTGGCCGATTGGACCTCGTTGAAGCCGGAATAGACCTCCGGGGCGTGGTGGCAGGTCGGCTGCCCATAGAATCGCACGCCATTGTCGACGCCGCCGCCCTTCGGGTCCTCGGCGCCGTAGTAGAGCCTGCGGATGCGCGCAAACGAGATGGCTGCCGCGCACATGGTGCAAGGCTCCAGCGTCACGTAGAGATCGGCGCCGGCAAGACGTTCCTGTCCGAGCGCTTCGCAGGCGAGCCGAATCGCGGCGATTTCGGCGTGTGCGGTGACGTCTTTGAGCTCGCGCGTGCGGTTTCCAGAGCGTGAAACGGCAATATCGTCGATAACGACGACGGCGCCGATCGGCACCTCTCCGCGTTCTCCGGCGGCACGCGCTTCTTCGAGCGCCATCTCCATGAAACGATTTGTCTTCACGATCGCAAGAATTTCCACTTAACCGCAGATGCGTGACCTGATAGACAGGCCCAAAAGGCAGGCAAACAACAAATGACACCCAAAGACAAGCCAAAACGCCCGGGCGCAAAGCCCCTTTCACGGGATATCAGGTCGAAAGCCGGCCCGAAGGCGGACGGCGACAAGCCGGCAAAGCCTGCGGTCGCACGCGCAATCGCCGCCGAAACCGATAGTGACGCCAAGGCCGAACGCATTTCCAAGGTGATGGCGCGTGCCGGCGTCGCCTCCCGCCGTGACATCGAACGCATGATCATGGAAGGCCGTGTGACGCTGAACGGCAGGGTGCTCGACACCCCCGTCGTCAACGTCACGCTCGCCGATCGCATCGAAGTCGACGGCGTGCCGATCCGCGGCATCGAGCGCACCAGACTGTGGCTCTATCATAAGCCCACCGGCCTGGTGACCACCAATGCCGATCCGGAAGGCCGCTCGACCGTCTTCGACAACCTGCCGGAAGAATTGCCGCGCGTCATGTCGATCGGCCGCCTCGATATCAACACCGAGGGCCTGCTGCTCTTGACCAATGACGGCGGTCTCGCCCGCGCGCTCGAGCTGCCGGCGACCGGCTGGCTGCGGCGTTACCGTGTCCGCGCCCATGGCGAGATCGATCAGGACGCGCTCGACAAGCTGAAGGACGGCATTGCCGTCGACGGCGTGCTCTACGGCTCGATCGAGGCGACGCTCGACCGCACGCAGGGCTCGAACGTCTGGATCACCATGGGTCTTCGCGAAGGCAAGAACCGCGAAATCAAGAACGTTCTCGGTGCGCTCGGCCTCGACGTCAATCGCCTGATCCGCATTTCCTATGGCCCGTTCCAGCTTGGCGACCTGCCGGAAAGCCATGTCGTCGAAGTGCGCGGCCGCACACTGCGCGACCAGCTCGGCCCGCGCCTCATCGAGGAAGCCAAGGCGAATTTCGACGCGCCGATCTACAATACGACGGCGGTCGCTGCCGAGGAAGAGGCAGAGCCGGCAGCACCGGAAAAGCGCGAGCGTCCGCGTCGCGACGAGGACAAGCGCGAACGGGCGCTGAGCCGTCTCGATACGAAGCGCGACGACCGCCACGGTGGGGCGCGCAAAGAGGACGATCGCCGCGACGGCGGCCGCAGGGACGACGAGAAGCCGAAGCGTCCCCAGCCGCTCGGCCAGCGCCGCAGCGCCAATGTCTGGATGGCGCCGGGCGCCCGGCCGCTCGGCGAAAAGGCAGCGGCGAAAGCCGCCAAGAATGCGCAGACTGCGCGCCGGCGCGGCGAGCAGGCGCCGGCAAAGAATGATCGCATCGAGGATCGCCCGCGCACGCAGGTGAACCGCGTGCGCGAAGAGGATGGCGAATGGATCCGCTCGAGCGAGCAGCCCCGCGGCAAGGATGAGGGCGAAGGCTTCGGCCGCAAGCGCGGCTTTGGTGATCGCCCCGCCCGCGAAGACCGCGGTTCTGGCGACCGCCCGGCGCGCGGCGACCGGCCGTTCGGTGATCGTCCCCCGCGTGGTGATCGGCCCTTCGGCGACAAGCCGCGCGGCGATCGCAAGCCGCGTGCGGATGGCGACGAGCGTCCTCGTGCCGCGAGAAGCCCTGCCGGTGAGGGCCGTTCTGAGCGTCCGCGCGGCGACCGCCCCTTCGGCGACCGTCCTTCGCGTGGAGACCGCCCCTTCGGCGACAAGCCGCGCGGTGATCGCAAGCCGCGTGCGGATGGCGACGAGCGTCCTCGTGCCGCCAGAACCTCCCCCGGTGAGGGCCGTTCTGAGCGTCCGCGCAGCGACCGCCCCTCCGGTGATCGTCCTTCACGTGGAGACCGGCCCTTCGGTGATAAGCCGCGTGGCGATCGCAGGCCGCGCGAGGACGGTGATGAGCGTCCGCGGGCAGCCAGAAGCTTTGCCGGCGAGGGCCGCTCCGAGCGTCCGCGCGGTGACAAGCCTTCGGGTGACAGGCCTTCTGGAGACAGGCCGCGCGGCAAGGGCTTTGCGGCCAAGCCCAGCGGGGCGAAACCTGGTGGGGCCAAGAGTTTTTCCGGCAAGCCGAAAGGCACCAAGCCGGGCGGGGACAGACCGGGCGGCGACAGGCCTGCGGGCGGGCCGTCCAGAGGTGGTGCTAAAGGAAAAGGAATGACGCGCGGTGCGGATCGTCGGCGGTGAGTTTCGCGGACGGCCTCTCGCCGTGCCAAAATCCAACGAGATCCGGCCGACTGCCGACCGGACGCGCGAGAGTCTGTTCAATATATTGAGCCATGCCTATCCGGAATGCGTCGATGGCACCCGGATTCTCGACCTTTTTGCCGGCACCGGCGCCGTCGGCCTCGAAGCGGTTTCACGCGGCTGTCGCCATGCGCTCTTCGTCGAAAACAGTGTCGAGGGCAGGGCGCTGCTCTGGGAGAACATCGATGCGCTCGGCCTGCATGGCCGCACGCGCATCCTGCGCCGGGATGCGACCGATCTCGGCAGCGTCGGCAATCTCGACCCCTTCGACGTGCTCTTTGCCGACCCACCCTATGGCAAGGGTCTCGGCGAAAAGGCGATGGCGGCAGCGGTCGAGGGCGGCTGGCTGCGGCCAGGCGCAATCGCCGTGCTCGAAGAACGGGCCGATATTGTCGTTTCCGTCCATCCTTCCTATGTCTTCCTCGAAAGCCGCATCTTTGGCGATACGAGGGTGCATTTCTTCCGATATCAGCCGCAATAAGCGGGGGCGGGCGTGCAGCAGGCAGAGATCATCAGCCCGAAATTGCCTGCGATCAGCGATGTGCCGACGGTCGCCGTCGCTTTTGGCGGCGGCGGTGCGCGCGGACTTGCCCATATCCATGTCATCGAGACGCTCGATGAACTCGGCATCCGCCCGGTGGCGGTATCAGGCTCGTCGATCGGCGCGATCATGGCGGCCGGCATGGCGGCCGGCATGTCCGGCGCCGAAATCCGCGAACATGCGCTGACGACCGTCGGCAACAAGACGGCCGTCGTCGCCCGCATCTGGGGCCTGAGGCCGGCGACGGTGCGCGATGCGGTGGCCAAGGGTATCCGCATCGGCCAGTTCAATCTGGAGCGGATCCTGAAAGCCTTCCTGCCGTCCGAGCTGCCGGCCCGCTTCGAGGATCTGCTGGTCCCGATGAAGGTGATCACCACGGATTATTACGGGCAGTGCGAAGTCATCATCGAACAGGGTGAGCTGTTCCCGGCGCTCGCGGCCTCTTCCGCCATCCCCGCCGTCTTCATGCCGGTGCGCCTGCGCGACCGCGTGATGATCGACGGCGGCATCAGCAATCCGGTGCCCTATGAATGCCTGATGGATCTTGCCGACATCGTCGTCGGCATCGATGTCGTCGGCGCGCCGGAAGGTGACGGCACGCATATTCCGAACCGCATGGAGAGCATCTTCGGTTCCGGTCAGCTGATGATGCAGACGGCGATCTCGCTGAAGCTGAAGCTTCGCCCGCCGCATATCTTCCTGCGCCCGACCGTCGGCCGCACCGGCGTCATGGATTTCCTCAAGGCCCGTGAAGTCCTTGCCATGTCCGTCGGCGTCAAGGACGACCTGAAATTCGCCCTTGACCGGGAAATCGAGGCTCGGCTGAAGCGCTAGCTTTTCTTTGCTTCACTGGGCATGGCCCTCATGGCCGGCATGACCCGCGCCGTTTGAAGCCTCATTCATCATCATCGTGCCCTCGAAGCTTGAGAACAGCGCAAGCGCGGAAGAATCGAGGCCGGCCTCGGCATTCTTCAGTTTCGCAGCCAGCCCGGCGGCGTCAACTGCGGAGAGCCCGATCGTCTCCAGCGTCGCGGTATCCTTCAGGCTGTCGCCGCTGCAGAGATAGATGCTCCAGCCGTGATGCGTCTTTTTCATCAGGGCCCGTCCGCCGCGTCCGTCCTGCCGCCAGCCGACGATCGCCCAATCGCCCTGAACGACGACCGGCGCGATATCGAGCGGCTTGTCTGGCCGTTCGAACATCACCTTCAGCCTCGCCGGGATCGCCTGTTGCGGATCATCGTCCGCAGATGCCATGGATGCAAGCAGCACGCCGGCAACAATAGCGATGATCTTCTTCATCTGATGGCCTTCCTCAAGCGAGAACACGTTTCAGCAACGGTACGAACCGCACGACGATCTGGTCGAAGGCGATCATGGCGACAATCGCGAGCCCGCTCATCGGGAAGGTGACGGCGAAGATCCCGACGATCACCCACAGGCCGTAATAGATCGAAGGCTTCGGCGGCATGGGTGGCACGCCGAGGCGGCCGATCGGGCGCCGTTTCCACCACATGACGATAGCGGTCACGCAACTGAGCACAATTGCGAGGCATGTTGCGAGCATCAGCAACTGGTTGAAACGCCCCCATTCCTGTCCTTGGTGGACATTGATGCCCCATTCGATCGCTTTGCCGAGGAACGGATATTGATCGAAGCCGATATCGATCAGTGGTTTGCCGGAATACTGGTCGATATGGAGCGTGCGTTCGTCGGCAAGATCGTCGGGAAAGAGCGAGGCGGTATAGACGCCCGTCTCGTCGGAGGGGATCGCTAGGTCGAAGCCCGGCGCCATGCCCAGCCGTTTGGCGGTCTCCACGGCTTTTTCGAGGCCGATTGGCCTGGCTGATTGCGCTGCGGCGATATCGGAAAGCGGAACGGGCGCCTTCTCGACGATCCAGCCGCTGTTCGGAAGGATATCCTCGGTGACTTTCCGCGACTTCGGCACGTCGCCCCAGAGCTGGACCGGATAGCCGAGGCCATGTTCGGTCAGCCAGGCATTGGCGTTCGCCCCCCAATAGCCCGACCATGGCATGCCTGACATCGCAAGGAAGAAGATCAGGATGCCGGCGAAGGCACCGGTCACCGCATGCAGGTCGCGCCAGAAAACGCGGCGGCCGGGCGTTCCCCGCACGCTGATAACGCCGCCCGTCTGGCGTCGCGGCCACCAGAGATAGATGCCGGTGACGACGAGCACCATGGCAAAGCCGCCGGCAATTTCGATCAGCCGGTTCGTTATGGTGCCGAAATAGGCGAGGCTGTGGATGCGCTTGACGACATAATTGAACTCGTCGGTCGATCCGACCACATCGAGCACCTTGCCGTCATAGGGGTTGACAAAGACCAGCATCGAGCCGGCATCGCTGGAGAGGGTGACGATGGCCGATCGCTCGGGCAGGACCGGGTCTTTGTAGGATGTCGCGGTTGAGCCCGGCACGGCGGAGGCGGCTATCTCTGCGATCCGCTCCGGCGACAGCGCTTCGCCAGCCGGCTGGACACTGTAGCGGTAGCCGAAGAAGGTGCTGTTGATCTCGTCCTTGAAGAGATAGAGCGATCCGGTAACGGCCAGATTGAGCAGGAAGGGTATGACGAGAAGCCCGGCGAAGAAATGCCAGCGCCAGATGGCACGGTAGAGCGAAACGCCGTCTGCGGCATGCTCCGCCGGTTCGGCAGCAGTAATGGTCGACATGAGAATGGATCCGTATCCACGGCCGACGGCACGCATGCAGGTCGACCGGCGTTTAAAGGCGCGCTACGGCGCCTGCCGCAACGCGAAGTTCAGGCAGGGATCGGATCGGAAGGAGGCGCCCGAGGGCCGGTATTGGGCGGGAAAAGCTGGCGATGGAAGGCCTCGGCCCGAATCGGCAGTTCAACCGTAGCCGCAAAGTGTATGGCGGAACCGGCGATGTCCGTCGGCGCCGGCAGGAGGATGGAAGCGCTGATCCGGCAGGCTTCGCAACCATGCGAATGCGCCTTGTCGTGCTGCTCCTGACCGGATGTGTCTGTCGTGGTGACGCAAAGCGTCGGCAGCGTCCCGTCCGGAAGCACATATTGCGCGAGTTCAGCCGGATCGAATTCGCCGGCTGCTGCGAGGGGAACCTGATGGGCGAAGCCGACGAACACCAGTGCGACCGCGCACAGGATGCGCAGCGCCCATTGTTCGATCTGTCTCGTCCGTCTGATCAAGATTCCCTCTTGGATCGCTCCGATCGGACGTTTGATAAACGCCGCCCCCTCGATATTCAATGCGTCAATTTCGCAAGCCGGTCAGGGGCGATCAGGCATCCGCCGTCGCATCGGCGGTTCCGGCCAGCGGATCGTGCTCGAAGGGATCGGCGGCGCGTTTCGGCTTGACCAGCGGTTCGGGGCGGACAGGGTGGGAAAACAGCATGTCGCGCCCGGCCTGCAGTCCTTCGGACACCTGCAGCACCAGGCGTGCCTCGTCGCGCTTGCGGATATCCTCGCCGATTTCGTAGGCGTCGACCTCGGAAACGCCGAGCGCCTCCAATGTTCGCCGTCCGAAGAGTAGGCCCGATTCCAGCGTTTCGCGCAGCTCGTAGTCGATACCCTTGTTGCGCAGTTCGATCGAATGGATGCGGTCGTAGGAGCGCACGTAGAGCCGGGTGTGCGGATAGTCGGCCTGCACCAGCTCCACCACCTTGTCGGTGATTTCCTTCTTCTGCGTGCAGACCAGCACGATCTTCGCCCGGTCGATGCCGGCCGAGCGCAGCACGTCCTTGCGGGCGCCGTCGCCGAAATAGATGCGGAAGCCGAAGGAGGAGGCCTGGCGGATGCGGTCGGCGGAAAAATCGATGACGGTGACGCTACGCCCGCCGGCAAGCAGGATCTGGGCGGCGATCTGGCCGAAACGCGAGAAGCCGACCATCAGCACGTCGGCGCCCGCGCCCTCGAAATCCTCGTCCAGTTCCTCCTGTTCGTCGCCGTTGAGCAGCCGCTTCGAAAGGGCCGAGCCGATCGGCGTCAGCGCCATGGACAGCGTGACGATCGCGACCAGCAGCGAGGCTGTGCTCGTCGACATCAGCCCGGCCGCACCCGCCGTGGTAAACAGCACGAAGCCGAATTCGCCGCCCTGCGGCAGCAGGAAAGCGATGCGGATCGCATCGTCGTGCGAAGAGCCGGAGATCCGGCAGATCCCGTAGATGACGATCGCCTTGACGGCCATGACGATCGGCACGGCGACGATGACGAAAAGCGCGTTGTCGGCGAGAACGTCGAGCTCCAGCGACAGGCCGACGGCGATAAAGAAGATAGCGAGCAGCACGCCGCGGAACGGCTCGATATCTGCCTCCAACTCGTGCCGGTAGGAGGATTCGGCCAGCATCACGCCGGATAGGAAGGCGCCCATCGCCATCGAAAGCCCGGCCAGCTGCATCAAGCTCGCCGATCCCATGACGACGAAGAGGGCAGCCGCGATCATTGCTTCGCGCGCGCCGGTCCGGGCGATGATCTGGAAGAGCGGCGTCAGCAGGTAACGTCCCATGACGATCATCGCCGCAACCGCGCCGACGGCGATAGCGAAATCGAACAGTGGCGCGTTGCTGCCCTTATCGCCGCCGTCGAGGATGGTGATCAGCGCCAGCAGCGGCACGATCGCCAGGTCCTGGAACAGCAGCATCGAAAAGGAGCGTTGCCCGTATCTGGTATTGACGTCGCCGTCGCCCTCGAGGATCTGCATGGCGAAGGCGGTTGAAGACAGCGCCAGGCCAAATCCGGCAACGATGCTGCCGCGCCAGTCGAGAACCTGGGAAAACCAGGCAAGCGCGGTCAGCGCTAGCCCCGTCAGCACCACCTGCGCCGCGCCGAGGCCGAAGATGTCGCGCCGCATCTGCCAGAGGCGGGTGGGTTTCAACTCCAGTCCGATGATGAAGAGCAGGAAGACGACGCCGAGTTCGGCGACGGCGAGGATCTGTTCGCCATCGGTGATGCCGTGGAAGACC
This sequence comes from Rhizobium leguminosarum bv. trifolii WSM1325, assembly GCA_000023185.1. Classification (NCBI taxonomy): domain Bacteria; kingdom Pseudomonadati; phylum Pseudomonadota; class Alphaproteobacteria; order Hyphomicrobiales; family Rhizobiaceae; genus Rhizobium; species Rhizobium leguminosarum. The sequence continues at coordinate 551,745 of CP001622.1, forward strand.
GGGCCGATGACGATGCCGGCGGCGAGATAGCCGAGCACCGTGCCGAGCCCGAGTTTCTTGAAGATCGGCGCGGCGACCACCGCCCCGCCAAGCAGCAGGATCGTTTCGGAAAAAAAGGCATTGGACGCTGACATGCTGGCAATTTCTCTCGACGGCGGGGAGCAAGCAGGCAGCCCCGATAAAGAATCGGTGACGGCGGCCTTGATGCTTGGGAGAGTGCACAATAAATGGAAGCCGAAGGAAAGGCCAAATCATGTCCTCTGAAATTGATTCCTCGACACTTCTTTCCCGCGCAAGTCAATTGATCGATCTGGCAAGGAAGGCAGGGGCCGATGCCGCCGACGCCGTCGTCGTCCGGTCGCGCTCGCAATCGGTGAGCGTCCGCCTCGGCAAGGTCGAGGGCACGGAATCCTCCGAAAGCGACGATTTCTCGCTGCGTGTCTTCATCGGCAAGCGTGTCGCCAGCGTCTCGGCCAATCCGGGCTTCGATCTTCAGGCGCTGGCCGAACGCGCCGTCGCCATGGCCAAGGTTTCTCCGGAAGACCCCTTCGCCTGCCTGGCGGATGAGGCGAGTCTTTCGAGATCCTATCCCGACCTGCAATTGCTCGATACCACCGAGGTCTCCTCCGAGATGCTGCGCGAGGCGGGTCTTGCCGCTGAAGCAGCAGCCCTTGCGGTCAAGGGGGTTACCAATTCCTCCGGCGCCGGCGCGTCGGCCGGCATGGGCGGCCTCGTTCTTGCCACCTCGCACGGTTTCGAAGGCAGTTACATGGCCTCGCGTTTCGGCCATTCCGTCAGCGTCATCGCAGGTGAAGGCACCGGCATGGAGCGCGACTATGATTATGACAGCCGTCTCTATTATGCCGAGCTCGACGATCCCGCTGAAATCGGCCGTCGCGCCGGCGAACGGGTGATCAAACGGATCAATCCGCGCCAGGTGCCGACCGGCAAGGACATCACCGTCATCTTCGATCCGCGTGTCGCCCGCGGCTTCGTCGGCCATATCGCCGGTGCGATCAATGGTGCCGCCGTCGCCCGCAAGTCCAGCTTCCTGCGCGACAAGATGGGTCAGCAGATCCTGAAGTCAGGCCTGTCGATCACCGACGATCCGCTGATCGTGCGCGGCCCTTCCTCGCGGCCCTTCGACGGCGAGGGAGTGTCCGGCGAGCGGCTGGTGATGATCGAGGATGGTGTTTTGAAGCACTGGTTCCTCTCGACCTCGACCGCGCGCGAGCTCGACCTCGAAACCAACGGCCGCGGCGTGCGCGGCGGCACCGCCGTCTCGCCTTCTTCCACCAATCTTGCGCTGGAACCCGGCGACATCTCGCCGGAGGATCTGATCCGCAGCGTTGGCAACGGTTTTTATGTGACCGAATTGATCGGCCACGGCGTCAACATGATCACCGGCGAATACAGCCGCGGCGCCACCGGCTTCTGGATCGAGAACGGCGAACTCACCTTCCCGGTCTCCGAGGTGACGATCGCCTCGAACCTCAAGGAGATGTTCATGCGCCTGACGCTGGCAAACGACATCGATCGCAAATTCGGCGTCGCGGCTCCCACGTTTGCCATCGAAGGCATGACGCTCGCGGGGCGCTAGAGCATGTCTCGCAAAAGTGTGCAGCGGTTTTGCGATAAAGACATGCGGAAAAGCAAAGACCTAAAGCGTGGCAAGCGAATCTGAAAGATCGCGACGCGCTTTAGAGCATGATGCCGAAAAGTGTGAGCGGTTTTCGGGCGAAATCATGCTCTCACTATTGAATTGAGAAATGGATTGATCTGATGAGCGACATGGAGAAAGCCCGCTGGCAGAGCGATCTCACGCTGATCGCCGATGCTGCGAAAGAGGCGGGCGCCGTCGCTTTCGGCTTCTTCAACCAGTCGCCTGAGGTCTGGTGGAAGAACGAGGACCGTTCGCCCGTCAGCGCCGCCGATTTCGCCGCCAACAAGACGCTCGAGACCATCCTGCGCAAGGCCCGGCCGGATTATGGCTGGCTGTCGGAAGAAACCGACGACGATGCCGACCGCCTTTCACGCGAAACGCTGTTCATCATCGATCCGATCGACGGCACGCGCGCCTTCCTCGGCGGGCAGAAGGTCTGGTGCGTCAGCGTCGCGGTGGTTCATCGTGGCCGGCCGGTCGCTGGCGTGCTCTATGCCCCGGCGCTCGAGGAGTTCTATGAGGCGGTCGAGGGCGGCGTGGCGCTGAAGAACGGCGTCCCCTTCACCGTCTCGGCGGCCGGACCGGAAGAGATGAGCCGCCTTGCAATCGGCGAAGACCTGCTGAAGACCTTTCCGACGGAATTCCGCGATCGGGTGACGCGCGAGAAATACATTCCCTCGCTGGCCTATCGCATCGCCATGGTGGCGGACGGTCGTCTCGACGGCACCTTCGTCAAGGGCAATTCACATGATTGGGACCTTGCCGCTGCCGATCTGATCCTCGTCTGTGCCGGCGGCGGCCTCGTCGACATCGAAGGCCGGCCGATTGTCTACAATCGCGCCGAAGTCACCCACAATGTCCTCTGCGCGGCCCCAACGCCCCGCATCAGTGAGTTCCTCGCGGCCTTTGCGGGGCGACGAGACAGTTGACGTTTCCGTCAAAATCCCGCAGATGGGTGGCGGAGGAGAATAGGCAGAAAGAGAAGAAAAAATGACTGACTCCGGTGACAAGAAGCAGCTTCTGCATCTCGTTTTTGGCGGCGAACTGGAAAGCCTCGATGACGTCCAGTTCCGTGATCTGCAGGGTCTCGATATCGTCGGCATTTTCCCGGATTATGCCACGGCGCTGACGGCCTGGAAGTCGAAGGCGCAGCAGACGGTCGACAATGCGCATATGCGCTACTTCATCGTCCACATGCATCGTTTGCTCGATCCGCAGGAAAAGCCCAAGGGCTGAGCTTAGCAAGTTCCGCCGGCCGGCCGCTCGTCGAGCGGAGCTTTGGTGCACCGGGCGCGCCCGTCGATCCGGATTGTTGGACGCATTCTGAACAAATTAATCGGCCATTGCGGCCGCAACGATAATTAGGGAATGGGTTTGATGTCGATCGGTTTTGATCGGAGGCTGGCGCGATGAGTTCCCGGATGGCGCGGTTCGGTCTGAACGCATACCGTCTGGCGGGAACCGTGGCCTCTCCAGTCGTCGGCCTCTATATCACCTACCGCACGGCCAAGGGCAAGGAAGACCGGGCCCGCCGCCTGGAGCGCTTCGGCTATCCGAGCGCCAACCGGCCGCAGGGCCCGCTCATCTGGTTTCACGCCGCAAGCGTCGGTGAAACCAACGCCGTCATCCCGCTGATCCGCGAAATCCGCCGCCGCGACATCCATGTCATCCTGACGACCGGCACCATCACCTCGGCCAAGCTCGCCGCCGAGCGCCTCGGCCTGGAAGCGATCCATCAATATGTGCCGCTCGACCTGAAGCCCTCCGTCAGCCGCTTCCTCGATTATTGGCAGCCCGATTGCGCCATCATCGCCGAATCCGAGATCTGGCCGGCAACGGTGCTGGAACTCGGCCGCCGCCGCATTCCGCAGATCCTGATCAATGCCCGCATGTCGGACCGCTCCTTTGCCCGCTGGCGCCGCCGCCCGGCGATCGCCGAAGCCTTGTTCGAGAATCTTGCCCTCGTCATCGCCCAGTCGGATGTCGATGCCGAACGTTTCCGCGATCTCGGCGCTGTGCCCGTCATCACCTCGGGCAATCTGAAGGTCGATACCGACGCACCGCCCTATGACAGCGCTGTCTTCGCCCGCTACAAGAAGCAGATCGGCGAGCGCAAGACCTGGGCGGCGATCTCGACCTTCGACGGAGAGGAGAACGCTGCCGCCATCGTTCACCGGGCGCTCAGGGAGCGCGACCGCCAGTTGACGATTATTGTGCCGCGCCATCCCGAGCGCAGCGACGAGATCGAGGCGGCCCTCGTCAAGCAGGGGCTGAAGGTCGCCCGCCGCACCCGCGACGATGTCTTGTCCGCCGATGTCGATATTTTCCTCGGCGATACGATCGGCGAAATGGGTCTTTATCTCCGTCTGACGGAAATCGCCTTCGTCGGCCGCTCGCTCTTTGCCGAAGGCGGCCAGAACCCGCTGGAGCCAGCCATGCTCGGCTGCGCCATTCTCTCCGGCGGCCATGTGCAGAATTTCCGCGATGCCTATCAGAAGCTTGCCCGCAGCGGCAGCGCCCGCATGGTGCGCGATACTGAAATGCTGGCCAAGGGTGTGCATTATCTGCTGATCAACGACGACGCCCGCCGCAACATGATCGAGGCCGGCATCACCGCCGTGCACGAGATGCGCGGCGCGCTGACGGCAACGGTAAAGGGGCTGGAACCCTATATCAATCCGCTGACGGTGAAGGCGCGGCTGCTGCCCAAGGCCGTGGCCCAGGTCTGAGGAGCGACGATGTCGGCAGTGGCCTCTATCAAAGGCATTCTCTTCGACAAGGACGGCACGCTGCTCGACTATGACGAGAGCTGGCTGCCGGTCAACCGCGAGCTTGCCCGCATCGCCGCCAGAGGGGATGAGCTTCTCGCCAACCGGCTGCTGTCGGCCTGCGGCATGGATCCGGTGACCGGCCATATCGTTCCCGACAGCCTGCTTGCCGCCGGCAATACCCGTCAGATCGCCTCAGGCCTTGTTGCCGCGGGTTCGATGGTGGATGTCGACGAACTGACGGTCCGCCTCGACGACCTGTTTTCCAGTGCCGCCGAATTTTCCGTGCCGGTGACCGACCTCGCCGGCTTCTTCGAGCGGCTGCATCGGCGCGGCTTCAAGCTCGGTGTCGCCTCCAGCGACAATGAGCGGTCGATCCGCCAGACGGCGGAACGTTTCGGTTTTGCCCGCTATATCGATTACATCGCCGGCTACGACAGCGGTTTCGGCGTCAAGCCGGAGCCCGGCATGGTGCTCGGCTTCTGCGCTGCGACCGGTCTTTTGCCTGAAGAGGTCGCCATGGTCGGCGATAACAATCACGATCTGCACATGGGTCTGAATGCCGGCACGGGTCTCAGGATCGCGGTGCTGACCGGCACCGGTTCGCGGGAGACGCTTGCCGCCGCGGCCGATCATGTGCTCGACGATATCACCGCCATCGAGACGCTGCTGCCCGACTTGCAGCCGGCCTGACCGGTAAGGGCTTGCATTTTTTCAGGTTTTGGCTTCTCAATCCGACCGGTCGAAAAGCAGGGGACTGGCTGTCGCTAAAGCAATTCCAGCAAAAGTGCACGGCGGTTTTGCCGGGAAAAGCGCGCAGCGACTTTCCCAAGGGATTGCGTGAGAACAAGCCGGACAGGGGAGCGGGACGGCAAGATGATATCCGAAGCGCCACCGTTCTGGTGGAGGAAAGCCGATTGGCGGGCCTGGCTGCTGCTGCCGCTTTCTTTTCTCTATGGCCGTATCGCCAGCCACCGCATGGCCCATGCGCGCCGCGCTTCCGTTCCCATCCCGGTCATCTGCGTCGGCAATTTCACCGTCGGCGGCGCCGGCAAGACGCCGACGGCGCTGACGATCGCTCGCGCCGCCAAGGCGAAGGGGCTGAAGCCCGGCTTTCTCAGCAGGGGTTACGGCGGCTCGCTCGATGTGACCACCGTGGTCGATCCCGATCATCACCGGGCGATTGCCGTCGGCGACGAGCCGTTGTTGCTTGCCCAGGAAGCGCTGACGGTGATTTCGCGCCGGCGCGTCGAAGGAGCTGCACGGCTGGTGGCGGAGGGCGCCGATCTCATCATCATGGATGACGGTTTCCAGAGTGCCCGGCTGGCGATCGACTATGCCCTGCTCGTCATCGACGCGACGCGCGGCCTCGGCAACGGCCATATCGTGCCGGGTGGCCCGGTCCGCGCGCCGATCCGCCAGCAGCTGCGGTCCGCGACCGCTCTGCTGAAGGTTGGCGGCGGCAATGCCGCCGACAGGATCGTCCGCATGGCGGCGCGCGCGGCAAAGCCCTATTTCACCGCATCGCTGAAAGTCCGGGGCGACAACACGCTGGCCGGCACCAAGGTGCTCGCCTTTGCCGGCATCGCCGATCCCGCCAAATTCTTCCGCACGGTCGAATCCCGCGGCGCCGAGATCGTCGTCGCCAAGTCCTTCGGCGATCACGAGCACCTGACCGAGGAGGAGATCGACGACATCCTGACAACCGCCGAGCGTCAAGGTCTCTTGATCGTCACCACCTCCAAGGATTTCGTCCGCCTGTCCGGCCATCAGGGCAAGGCGGCACGGCTCGTCGAAAAGAGCCGGGTGATCGAGGTCGACATGGTCTTCGAGGATCACCTCGCCCCCAGCCTGATCATCGACCGGGCGATCGTCGCCTGCCGCGAGCGGCGGCTGCGGGAAATGAAGGCTGGGGCTTAGAGCTCCATAGCCGGTATGTCGGAATTCATCGGAACTTGCTGCTGTCGTCATCGCATCACGATATCAGCGCGTAATACGCATCGTCACAAACCCTGCAGATTTGACCAGAAGCGTTCGAGGGCGGCTGAGCCGCTGCCCTGCTTGCGGATAGCGAGGACGTTCAGGGTGACCTCAGCCTGTCGCGCGTCGACGATACAGAGTTCGTTCCGCTCTATCTCGCGGGTCGCAGAGCTTTCCGGCAGCCAGCCGATGCCTTTCCCCGCGAGAATCATGCGCTTGACCGACTCCGACATCGAGTTTTCATAGGTTACTCGAAAGCTCCGCCCTGTCTTCTGCATGTCGAGCATGAGCTGAGTTTGCACTTTTCCGAGAAAGCAGTCGGATGAATAGGCGACGAGAGGCATATCTTCGTTTCCGGGCCAAGTTGCCAAGTCGATGACCGGGTTTCCTCGTTGATCTGCCTTGCTGACGAGGTGGAAAGGATCGATTCTGATAACCTTCGAGGAGAACTGCCCGGTCTGCAGGACCGGTGGCCCGAACTCGTGGGAATAGCAAAAGGCGATGTCGCAGCGGCCGAGCGCAAGCGATTCTACGCAGTCGTAGAAGTCCGTCGCATGCATCCGGGTTATGAAGGGACCGGTGCGTTGTTCGACGCTCGTAAGAAGATCGGGAAAGATACTAAGAGCGATGGTGTGCAGCGCGCTGAAGGTGAGCACCTCGATGCCGGCGCGTGCCTGTTGCCGGCATTCATCGCGGACGCGGTAGATTTCGCGCATCAACTCACGGCTCGACTCGAGAAACGTCTCCCCGGCGTTCGTTAGCCTGACCGGATAGGAGCTGCGATCGATCAGCGCGGCGCCGATCCAGTTTTCCAGCGCCCTTATTCTGCGGCTGAAGGCGGGCTGCGTCACATGTCGGGCCGCTGCGGCGGTAGAAAAGTTCCGCACGGCCGCGAGTTCCATGAAGTCTTCTAGCCAACCGAGTTCCATCACAAACCTTATGCAAATTTTGCATAAGTTATCGGAAAACGGCATTTGCCGCAACGGAGCCTGCCTGTCAGCCTCGCTCTCAAAGGACGAGAAACATTGTCCGCAAAATGCCTCTTAAGATGGCTCGTTGATGCAGCCGCCACCTGTATTTCTTTGGGATTGATCTCATGCGCCAAGTCTATGTTAATGGGGACTATCTGCCTGAAACCGAGGCCCGGATTTCTGTCTTTGATCGGGGCTTTCTGTTTGCCGACGGGGTCTATGAGGTAACGCTCGTACTCGACCGTAAGCTTGTTGATTTTGCGGGCCATATGCGCCGCCTGCGCCACTCGCTCGGCGAACTCGACATGGCTTTCGCACTGACCAACGAGAAACTGCTGGATATCCATCGGGAACTGATCCGGCGGAACGATATCGAGGAAGGGCTGGTCTATCTGCAAGTGACCCGGGGGGCCGCCGATCGCGACTTTCTCTTTCCCGCCGATGCGACGCCCAGAACGGTCGTGGTTTTCACGCAGAAAAAATCGCTCGTTGATAGCCCATTGGCGGAGCGCGGGCTCCATGTCATCACGGTGGAAGATTTGCGGTGGCGACGTTGCGATATCAAGACGGTGCAACTCCTCTACCCCTCCATGGCAAAGATGGAAGCCAAGTCGCGCGGCGCCGACGACGCGTGGATGGTCAGAGATGGCTTTGTGACCGAAGGCTCATCGAACAATGCCTATATGGTGACCCTGGAGGGCACGGTTGTGACAAGGGATCTCTCAACCGATATCCTGCGCGGGATCACGCGTGAGGCTGTTTTGCAATGCGCACAGGATCTTCAGCTGAGAATCGAGGAGCGTCCGTTTACCGTCGAGGAGGTCGAGAACGCCGCCGAGGCGTTTTCGACCTCCTCATCCGGCCTGGTCAGTCCAGTCGTCAGGATCAACGAGCGGGTGGTCGGAAAGGGAACGCCGGGACCAATGGCAGCCCGACTTCGGCAGCTCTACCTTGAGCGAAGCCGAGCCTCGGCTATCTAGGGTAGTTCCAGCAAAAGTCCGCAGCGGTTTGCGTCCATTCGGACCTCTCCTGGAAAACTGAGGTGGGAATTCCAGTCTTCTAAATAAGCTCCGATGGACAAGCTCACAGTTAGAGCATTTCCGTTTTTCTCCGAATCACGGAAATGCTCTATCTTTTTGTTTTCACGCAAATCCGGACGCAAAACCGCTGCGCACTTTTGCTGGAATTGCTCTAGCGCCGCTGGTTCGGCAGCACGCCGGCGCGTTTGTCGGCATCGATGGCCGAGATCACGTCGGCATAGGGCTCCTGCCGGGCGACGCTCCAGTAGCGCAATTCGTCGAGCGGGATCTGTTTCCCCGTCATCGCGCAGACGACATAGGAGCCGGGCGAGAGAATCTGGAAATCGCCATCGAGATACCGGATCTTCGCCTCGCGGTTTCCGTGCCCTTCGAACAAATTCATGCGCTCCGTTCCCTGCCGACTGTCATTAGAGCATGTCTCACAGAAGTGTGCCGCGGTTTTGCGATCACGACACGCTTTAGTTTGCCATACTCCCGCAAGGGCCGCTTTTCCAGCTTTTTTAGCTTCTGCCGAAAAGCCGCTCGATATCGCTGAGCTTCAATTCGATATAGGTCGGCCGGCCGTGATTGCACTGGCCGGAGCCGGGGGTCACTTCCATCTCCCGCAGCAGCGCGTTCATTTCCTCCGGCCGCAGCCGCCGTCCCGAGCGCACCGACCCGTGGCAGGCCATGGTCGCTGCCACATATTCGAGCTTGGCCGATAGGCCCGACGCCGTGTCCCATTCGGCGATCTCGTCGGCAAGCTGGCGGATCAGCCCATGCGCATCGACCTCGCCGAGCATCGCCGGCGTCTCGCGCACGGCGATCGCGCCTGGGCCGAAACGCTCGATCGCCAGGCCGAGTTCGGAAAGCTCGGCCGCATGCTGCATCAGCCGGTCGCAGTCCTCTTCCGGAATATCGACGATCTCGGGGATGAGCAGCACCTGCGAGGCCAGCCGCTTCGAATGCAGCGCCTTGCGCATCGCCTCGAAAACCAGCCGCTCATGCGCGGCATGCTGGTCGACGATGACGAGCCCATCCTCGGTCTGGGCGACGATGTAGTTTGCGTGGATCTGCGCCCGCGCCGCGCCGAGCGGATACCGCGTGTTTGGTTCGGCGACTGCCGGCTGCGGCGAAAACTGCGGCTCGGCCCGCGCCGTCGGCATCGAAAGTCCGTCGAAGGACGCCTGTGGCCGCTCGCCGAATCCCGTTGCCGGCTGATAGGGCTGGGAGGGCGAGGTTTCGGCCGACCATGCCGTTTGCGGCCGCTGGTTATTCGGCTGGAAACCGGGGCGGAAGGAGCGCAGCATGTCGCTCGCGCCGGTGGTTGCCGCCCGGCTGCCGTCGCGCGCCAGGGCCTCGCGGATGGCGCCGACGATCAGGCCGCGCACCAGGCTAGGATCGCGGAACCGCACGTCGGATTTTGCCGGATGCACGTTGACGTCGACCAGAGCGGGATCGAGCGTGATCGCCAGCACCGCCACCGGATAGCGTCCGGATGGGATCGTCTCGGCATAGGCGCCGCGGATCGCCGAGAGGATCAGCTTGTCCTGCACCGGCCGGCCGTTGACGAAAGCGTATTGGTGGGCGGAGTTGCCGCGATTGAAGGTCGGCACGCCGGCAAAGCCGGTAAGCGCGATCTCCTCGCGCACCGCGTCGAGCGCAATGGCGTTGTCGCGGAACTCCTTGCCGAGCACCTGCGCCATGCGCGCCAGATGGTCGTCGCCGGTCGCCGGAAATTCCAGTGTCGTGCGGTCCGAACCCGACAGCACGAAGCGTACCGCCGGAAAGGCGATCGCCATGCGCTTGACGATCTCGGTAATGGCGCCGGCCTCGGCTTTCTCCGTCTTCAGGAATTTGAGCCGGGCGGGTGTCGCGAAGAACAGGTCGCGCACTTCGACGATCGTCCCGGGATTGGCGGCAGCCGGGCGCATATGCGCGATCTTGCCGCCGGCAACGGCAATCTCGTGGCCGCCTGTGCTGTCGCGCCTGCGGCTTGCAATGCTGAGCCTTGCGACCGAGCCGATCGAGGGCAGCGCCTCGCCGCGGAAGCCGAGCGTGCGGATATCCTCAAGCGTCTCTGAGATCTTCGAGGTGCAGTGGCGCCTGACCGCCAGTTCCAGATCGGCCGCGTCCATGCCCGAGCCGTTGTCGCTGACGCGCAGCAGCGCCTTGCCGCCGCCTGATGTGGCGATCTCGATGCGCGTCGCACCCGCGTCGAGCGCGTTTTCGATCAGTTCCTTGGCAGCGCTCGCCGGCCGTTCGATGACTTCGCCGGCGGCGATCTGGTTGATGAGCGTTTCGGAAAGCTGTCTGATGGCCATGGGCTATTTTCGGGGATTCGCGGGCCGGAGGGAAGGGGTTTCGACAGGCTTTCCCGAAACGTGATCCGGAGCTCCCCCAAATTTGGGAATAGGTAATGTTAAGCCGGTTTTAACATAAAAATGGCATTTCTAATCACATACCTCCGGAAGCTGCGAAATCGAACAGATGTGGGACGCAACAGAATGAGTGCCGGCTTCGAAAAGGCGGACACATCATCAGAAATCGATGGAGCTCCCGCCGAGGCCGATCTGCAGACGGCGCTTTTCGATGTGGTGTGCGACAGCCTTTCCGCAGCTTTCATCATCTACGACAAGAATGATCATCTGGTCTTCGCAAGCCGCCAGATACTTGAATTCTTTCCGCTGCCGTCCGAAATGCTGAAGCCCGGCACGCGGCTTCGCGATTTCCTCGGCGCGATGTACGACACCGGCATTCGCCAGCAGTATGATGTCAGGCAGGGCGGCTCGCTGAGCCGCGAAGACTGGCTGTCACAGAAAATCGCCTCGCATTGGCGCGAGCGCTTCGATGCCGTCGAGCGCCACGGCGCCGACCGCTGGGTCCGCTTCGTCAAGCGCAGGCTGCCGGGCGGTTACGGCGTCAGCATCATCTCCGACATTTCCGAGAGCAAGAAGCGCGAAGAGCAATGGCGCTCCGATCTGGAGCGGGTGCAGCTCACCGAGGACATTCTCGACAATCTGCCGTTCCCGCTATTCGTCAAGGATCGCAACCTCACCTATGTCGCGGTGAACCTTGCCTTCTGCGAGAAATATCAGACGAGCGCCGACGAGGTGCTCGGGCGCAAGAGCGGTGATCTTTTTTCAGAAGAGATCGCCAAGCGCTTCGAAGAAAGCGACCGCCATGTGCTGGAGACCGGCGAGATGTCCGTCTCCCGCCAGCGGCAGATCTCCCGCGACGGCATCGAGCGCGACATCGTCAGCCGCAAGCACCGCATCGGCAAGCCCGGCCGCTATTTCCTGGTGTCGACCATGCAGGATCTGCCGCGCGACGGCGCCGATCTCGACGAATTCGGCCAAGCGTCCGCGATCACCGCCTCCAGCAATCAAAGCTATCGCCGGGCCTATGTGCCGGTGCCAAGCGGCATCGAACGGCGCGAGCCGGCGGCGATGGAAGCGATCGTTCCGGAGAATTTCTCCGGCCGCAAGGTCCTCGTCGTCACTGCCGACCTCGCCGCCGAGACCGCCGCGCTGCGGACGCTGACGAAATACGGCTTCGAATCCTGCTCGGTCCGCGGTGAGGACGAAGAGGAGCGGTTCCTGGAAATCGCCACCTCCTCCGGCATTTCGCTCGATCTCTTGATCATCGACAACCAGATGGGCATGCGTTGCCTCGAACTTGCCGAACAATACGGTATTCCGGCGCTCGTCATGGACGGTTTCCAGATCGCCAACGAGCTCACCTTCCAGATCGCCCGCCATTTCAATCGCAACAGCCGCAACGCCGCCGGTTCGGATGCGGATTGGGAAATCAGCACTTCCGACGACGCGATTGGCCTGCAAGTTCTCGTCGCCGAAGACAACGATATCAACCAGATCGTCTTTTCGCAGATCCTCGAAGGTCTCGGCTATCGCCATATGCTGGCGGCGACCGGCGACGAGGCCGTGCGCCTCTGGGCCGAGCACCGGCCGCAGATCGTGCTGATGGATATTTCCCTGCCGGGCTTTAACGGCTTCGAGGCCGCGCGCCTCATCCGGCAGATGGAGGAAACCGGCGGCAGCATCCGCACCCCGATCATCGGCGTGCTCACCCAGGCCTTCGAGCGCGACCGCGCCGAATGCGTCAAGTCAGGCATGGACGACGTCATCATGAAACCCGTCAGCCCCGACATGCTGGAGACCATATTTCAGAAATACCTAATGAATGAGGCCATGCGGGCGCAAAACTGAAGCATGTCGCGGAAAAGTGTGCAGGCGCCAAAATACCCGTCAACTCCCTAGATTTTGGGGAGGTTCAGGCGGCTATGCCGCTGATTTACTATCGAATTGTTAAGACCTGCCGGTCATTCTTCTGCATGGCTCCGGAGGAAAGCTCGGGTTTGGATGATGAAATCGGCGGACATAGCTTTCTTGACCGTCGGTCAGAATGAGCTTCAGGCGATGGCCTATACCGATCCGCTGACCGGATTGGGCAATCGCAATCGCATGCGGGACAAGGTCTTGCAGATCTCCGCTGAGCGCGCCAGCGATCCGGCCCCCTTCACCATCGGTATCGTCAACCTCGACAGTTTCAAGCCGATCAACGATCTATTCGGCTCGACAGCCGGCGATGAAATCCTCTGCCAGGTCGCCCATCGTCTCAGGGCCTGTATTCCGGATGGCGCGCTGGTTACCCGCCACGATGGCGACGAATTCGCCTTCGTGCTGCCGTTGATCTTCGAGCGGGCGAGTGCCGAGAAATTCGGCCAGATGATCCGCGAGGTGCTGTCGGCGCCGTATGACCTCGGGGACCGCAATGTCCGTCTCTCCGCCTCCCTCGGCTTTTCCATCTATCCCTTCGCCGGAGAGGATTGCGAGGAACTGCTGAAGAGCGCCGAAACCGCGCTCTACCGTTCCAAGCGCCGCGGCCGCGGCCAGATCACCGTCTATTCGCGCGAGATCGCCCAGGAGATGAAGCGCGCCACGCAGCTGGAGCAGGCGCTCAGAAACGCCATCATCTCGGATGCTATCGATGTGCATTTCCAGCCGATCGTCTCGCTGTCCAACAATCAGGTCGTCGGCTTCGAGGCGCTCGCCCGCTGGAACGATCCCGATCTCGGCTTCGTGTCGCCCGGCGTCTTCGTGCCGCTGGCCGAAGAGCGCGGCTTCATCGATGCGCTGTCGGAGGCGCTGCTGCGCAAAGCCGCCGAAGCCGCACTTTCCTGGCCGCGCGAACTCTTCCTGTCGTTCAATCTCTCCTCGGCCCAGCTGATGGATCCGGGTACGAGCAGCAGCGTCCTGTCGATCCTCGGCCGCGTCGGCTTCGATCCGCATCGCCTGGAGCTGGAAATCACCGAGACCGCGGTGATGAGTTCGGCCGATACCGCTCACCGCATCATCGCCGATCTGCGTGCCGCCGGTGTGCGCATCTCGCTCGACGATTTCGGCACCGGCCAGTCGAGCCTCGGGCGCCTGCGCGACTTCATCTTCGACAAGATCAAGATCGACCGCGCCTTCGTCTCACGCATCAATTCCGATCGCGCCTCCGAACATATCATCAAGGCGATCCTCACCATGTGCGAAGGCCTGGAGCTGGAGGTCGTGGCGGAAGGCATCGAGGATTATGCCGAGGCGGTGAAGTTGCGCACGCTTGGCTGCGGCATGGGCCAGGGTTATCATTTCGGCCGTCCGGCCGACGGTATCGCCACGTTGCGCTTCCTGCACGAGAATTATTACGATCCGACTATGGTGGAGCGTGTCAGCGCATAAAGCCATGGCGCAGCATAAAGCGATGGCGCCCCTAGGAGCGCCATCGCCTACGCTATACTACCGCGCACGGATTACTTAGGCGTGGTCGAGCCTGTCGCCGTGGTATCTGTACCGGTCGCAGCCGGAGCCTTTTCGGCCGACTGCATTGCCAGCGTCTTGAACTCAGGTGCGGCCTTCAGCGATTCAGCCGTTTCACTGGTCGTCAGCTTGACGCTGCCGTCCTGGGTGTTTTGGGCGACGGTAATCTTTTCCATTGGCACGGCGACGTTCTTCTCGCCGATGCCGAGGAAGCCGCCGACACCAACGATTGCAGCAACAAAGCCGCCGTCCTTCTTCAGGATAAGGTCGTTGACGCTGCCGATGCTTTCATTGTTGCCGTTATAGACCGACTGGCCGATATAGGTGTTGGCGCTGACCTGGTCGGGAGACTGCTCGGTCAGATAGCCGGCCTGTGCCGTGTCTGCTGTCGGTGCTGCGGCCGGAGCCTGTGCGGCATCGCCTGCGGGTTTGGTGACGTCGGGCGTCATCGGCTTCGGTGCTGCCGGATCGGCGGGAGCCGCCTGGGTCGGCGCGGCCGGATCCGCAGGCTGCGGTGCCGCCTGCGAGAATGCCGCCGGTGCGAAAGCCGTGGCAAACAGTGCGCCAGCGGCAACGGTCGTCAAGAGTTTGCGTGTCATTTCGAACCTACCTTCGTTTTTCCCTAGAGTGATCGCTGACCCGGCAACACCTGTTTCCCAGGTCTCTTTGCCGCGCCGGTTCGAAAGGAAAATGGCTGGTGGCGCGATTGGTTCCGGTTGAAAACACGGAAAATTTCTCGATTTTCACGGAACATTTATCGAAGAGCTGCGGCCAAAACGAGAAAAAGGCGCCCCGATGGGGAGCGCCTCTGATCGCCGCTGGCAAGCAAAAATCAGATTACATAGACGGGATCGAACACGCCTTTGACGTCGATGCCGAGTTCCAGCAGCGCGCCGGCGCTCGGCTGCGCCGACCGCGCATCCTCGTCGAGCCCTTCCCAGGCAGTCGTCACCGCCAGCCGGTCGGCATTGACGCCGATGAAGGCAGGGCAGGACGGCTGGACGGCAGGAACCATATAGCGCGAGATGCGCAGACCGTCCGGACTATAGCGGTCGACGACGCCGGCGCCCCAGCGCGCATTCCACAGATAGCCGTCGGCATCGACGACCGAGCCGTCGATGCTGCCGGGGTCGTCCATGCTGTCGACGAGCACGATCGGCTCGCCCGAGGGCAGGCCGGTCAACGGATCGACCATAACGCGCATCAGCCGGTTGATGCGGGAATCCGTATAATAGCCAACCGTGCCGTCAGGCGAGAAGCAGATCGAATTCGGGATGCTGATGCCGTTGAAGATCTTCGTCACCTTGCCGCTCGCGACATGATAGATGGCGCCGGCCTGGTTTTCCGCCCGCTTGCTCATCGTGCCGATCCAGAGCGCGCCGGACGGGTGGGTGCGGCCGTCGTTCGAACGGTTTTCCGGCCTGTCGTTTTCGAGGGCGGCGTAGAAGGTGAGGTTGCCGCTTGCCACATCGCGCACGAAAAGCCCTTCCTCCGTCGCGATCAGCTGCCGCCCGGCATCGATGCGGGCAAGCACGCTCGCCATCACAGGCAGCGGATGCACCTTTTTCGCGGCCGTCGAGAGATTGAGCTCGTGCAGTTCCTTGCCGAGGATGTTGAACCACCAAACGGTATTGCTGTCCGGATCATAGGTCGGACCTTCACCGAGAACGGAATTGGTATTGCAAAGTGTTTTGCCCTCGAACTCATAAATATCGGTCATACGTTCACGCTCCCAATGGCTGCATCATAGGCGTAAATGGTCGCCTTGGCGCGCTCGGCAACCTCTGATGCAGTCATTCCTGGCTTGTAGATGCTGGTGCCGAGACCGAAGGCGAAGATGCCGGCCTTGGTATAATCGCCGAAATTCTTGTCCGAGACACCGCCGACGGCGGCAATCGTCAGTTCCGGCGGTAGGATCGCCCGGATCGCCGTGATGCCGGAAGGGCCGAGCACGCTGGCCGGAAAGAATTTGAGACCGGTGGCCCCGGCGCGCGCTGCCGCCAACGCCTCGGTCGGTGTAAAGACGCCCGGCATCGTCACCATGCCGTAGTCGCGCGCCCGGATGATCACCTCGGGCTCGACATTTGGCGTGACCAGCAGCTTGCCGCCGGCCGCATGTAGGCTGTCGACCGCCTCGACGGTCAGCACCGTGCCGGCGCCGATCAGCACTTCGGCCGGCGCCATCTTCGCGGCGATCTCGATGGATTTGAACGGTTCCGGCGAGTTGAGCGGGATCTCGATCGCCGTCAGGCCATTGTCGATCAGAGCACCGACGACGCTTTCGGTCTCGTCGGGCCTGATGCCGCGAAGGATGGCGATCAGCGGGCGCTTCATGTCGGGGAAGGGGATACGGTTCATCGTGTCAGCTTTCTCAATTCGGCCAGATGGCTTCGGCGGCAGCCGAAAGCCCGCGGCGCACGGCGGCGTCGGCGTCAATGGCGGTGAAGGCAAGGGAGAGGGTTTTGACGGCCTGTTCGTAGAGCGCCTGCAGGCGCCCGGAGGCGACGAGGGTGATGGTGGTGCCGTTTGCCGCATCCTGCAGCGCCCCGGCGATTTCAAGGCCGATCAGCGTACCGGAAAGCCGGGCTTGCGCGGCAGCCGCAGAAATCCCGTGCAGGAGCTGACCGGAGCGGGCGGCAAAGAGCAGGTTGGAGGCAAGGGCCGGACGTGCGAAAGCGGCCGAGACCGCGGCCTCGAAGGCCGCCGCATCCGCCGGCTGCTCTTCCGCACCGGCAACGGCATGCGAAAGGATCGTGTGTTTGCTGATGACGTCGAAAAGCTCGCCGGTCATGAAGGTCGAAAAGCCGGTCACCTTGCTATCCGTCACATGCACCCATTTCGAATGGGTGCCGGGCATGCAGACCGCCTGCGCGCCCGCGCTTGCGCGGCCGAGCGCGCCGAGAAGCTGGGTTTCCTCGCCGCGCATGACGTCGGGCCTCGCGATGTCCCGCTGGGCAAGGCCCGGCAGAATGCGGATGTCGCGGCTTTCGCCGGGCACGGAGACCGCTCCGGTCAGGATCGAGGCAAGCGGCGCCGGCACGTCGATATAACCGGCCTCGACCCAGCCCTGCCTGGCGCCGGCCATGCCACAGACGATCACCGGCAGGTTTTCGGGTGCCTCGATGGCGGCGAGATGGCCGGCAAGCACCGCGGAAAAGCCGATCTTTGCCGCGCTCGTCATGCCTTCGCCGCTGCGGCGTTCGGCAAGGACGGTGCCGTCTCTGCTGATCAGCCAGAGCCGAAAGCTGCTGGTGCCCCAGTCCACCGCGACATAAGCGGGATTTGCCATTACAGAACACCTCCATCGACAATCAGAGACTGGGCGGTCATCGCCGCCGCGCAGTCGGATGCAAGAAACAGGCAGGGACCGACGATCGCATCGGGTTTGAGCGCGACTTTCAGGCACTGGTCCTCGACTGAGCGCGCAATGCTCTCTTCGGTGAGCCAGTGCTGCATCTGCCGCTCGGTGACGACCATGCCGGGCAGGATGCAGTTGACCCGAATGTTCTCCGGCCCGAGCCTGCCCGCCATGCTCTTCGTCAGCCCGACGACCGCCGCCTTGGCTGCCGCATAGGCGGGAAAGCCGCCCATGTTCAGCTTGAAGGCGATTGACGACATATTGATGATCGCCCCGCCGCCGGCCGCTCGCATCGACGGCACGACTGCCTGCGAGGTGAAGAACACATGTTTGAGGTTGACCGCCTGGTTGTTGTCCCAATAGGCCTCGGTCACCGCGTCGAATTCATGGCGGTCGTCCCAGGCGGCATTGTTGACCAGCACGCGGATCGGCCCTGAGCTGGCAATGACGCTATCGACCGTGCGCCGGATCGCCGCGATGTCGCGCAGGTCGGCATGGTGAAAGGAGACCGGATGCGTGGTCTCCCGCGACAGCCTTTCGGCGAGCTCGCGGCCGGCGGCCTCGGCGATATCGATGAACGAAACCTTGGCGCCTTGGCGCGCGAAACCTTCGACGATCGCAGCACCGATGCCCGATCCGCCGCCGGTCACCAGCACGGCTCGGTTTTTGAACTCGGGAAATTGTGCTGCTGGCATCATGGTCACCGTCGCCTCCCGACCTTATCGTTGTTCCATTATATGGAACTTAATTTGACTATATGGAATTATCGAATTACAGTGCCCTTTCTGTCAAGGGTGAGTGACGCGATGAATTCAAACGGCGACGGCGCAGCACAGGCACGCGAAACCGGCACGCTCGGCAAACTGATGGTTCTGCTCGATCTCGTCACCCATGCCGATGCGCCCCTGCGTTTCACCGACATCCTGGCCCTTGCCGGCCAGCCGCGCGGCACGCTGCATCGCCAGCTGAGCCACTTGGTGGAGGAGGGGCTGCTCGAGCTCGATGGCGACGGCCGTTATGCGCCCGGCCTGCGCTTGCTCGATTTCGCCGCGCGCAGCTGGGCGCGCAACGAATTTCGTCTGATTGCCGAACCACACCTTAGAGATCTGCAGCAGGCGACCGGCGAGACGGTCCATCTCGGCGTCCTCAGGGGCCAGTCGATCATCTATCTCGATAAGGTCGAGGGCCGTCAGCCAGTGCGCATGTATTCGCAGATCGGCAATGCCTCGCCCTGTTATTGCACTGGCGTCGGCAAGGCCGCCCTGTCGCTGCTGCCGGCCGAAAGCCTCGTCGATCTCATCGCCGGCCTGAGCTTCACCAGCTTTACCGCCTCGACCCATGTCTCGGCCGAAACGTTGCTTGCCGAAATCCGCGAGATTGCCGATCAGGGTTATGCCTTCGACCGCGAGGAGCATGAGGCCGGCATCCGCTGCGTTGCCGCACCCGTTTGGTCGGAGGATCGGACCTTTATGGGGGGCATTTCGATTACCGGCCCGGCCTATCGGTTGTCGATGGAACTTCTGCATCAATGGACCGTTCCCGTTCAACTGGCGGCTGTCAGGATCATGGAAGGCATGCGCGTCCGGCTCGGTCCGCGCCGCTGACAGAAAAAATCGCCGTCGGCTGCTGCTGCTGGACGTAATCGCAGAGCATGCTTATGATAAGCGCGATATTGAGATTTTCCGGCGAATCACCACAACTAGAACGGTCCGCGAAATCTACAACCATTCACCGGCCGAACGCTCGACGCTGAAGCCGATTCCAACCAGCGATCGTCGTTTCCCGATGCAATCGAGCCGGCCACGGCGGGCAGGTTTCGCAAACGGTTTGCCGGCCGCTGTGCCGAAGATGAAGAAATGTGATGGCACCCTTGTCGCAAACATCCACGGAAGAAGACGACTACGTTCAGGAAATAGCGGGCCTGAAGACCCAGTTCGATATTTTCCGTTTCATGAAACGGGTGACGGAAGCCTATCGCAGCCGTGCCTTCATGGTTCTCAACCTGCCGCCGATCACCTCCTTCGATCTTCAGGGCAGCACCGTCATCACCAGCTGGCCGGCCGAGCTTCTGGCGCTCTACGACCAGGAAGGCCTGATGGTGAACAGCCCGGTCCTCAGACGCCTCAGAACATCGGCGCGGCCCTTCTTCTACGACATGTCACGGCAGAACTTGTCGCGGGACGACGGTAAGTCCATTCTCGTCGCCTCCCTGTTCGAACGTTTCAAGATGATGCGCTGCGCCTATTTCCCGACGCATGAGCCCTCCGGCCTGCGCGGCGCCATCTCTTTCGCCGGCGACCGCGAGCCCTTCAGTCCGGCCGAGATGCGTGAGCTCTGCTACATTTCCATCCATATCTTTGACAGGCTTGCCGAGATCCGCAACCTCGATACGCGCATGACGGATACGCTGACCGACCGCGAGATCGATTGCCTCAACTGGACGGCGGCCGGCAAGACCAGTGCTGAAATCGCCGAAATCCTCACCCTGTCCGAGCATACGGTCAATCACTACCTCAACCGTGCCACCAAGAAGCTCGACACGGTCAACCGTACCCAGGCGGTCGCCAAGGCGTTGCGCATCGGCCTGATCAAATAAGTTGCAAAAAACAACCGAGTGCTTTCGAAGCCGCCCAGCGCATAGGCAAGTCCTTCCCGTTGGAAGCCTGTCCCGAGCGCTTTTGCCCTGTTTTTCCTGATTTTCCATCTGGCACGCTTTCTGCATCTCTTCTGCGAGAGGTCCAGAGGGGACTTTGAGACCAGCGCCAGAAAATGGCGCGGCCGACACACCGCTGCCCGACGCCGATGCCGCTTTTCTTCCGGCCCTTCGGTGTCGGCGGCGGTTGTTGCGTTTTGGCACCGCTTCTTTCCCGGCTGTTGGCGATTTCATCTTCCGCGTTCACTTTTCGCTGGTCTTTTCTTCGGCTTGCTCTAGTTCGCCCCGGATTGCGCCGGTTCTCGGGGAGACCGTTGCGGCCATCAGGGCGAAAGCCCGGCGGACTTGATGGCCGCAACGGATTGCCAATTCTCCCCGGCGCTCTTTTGGCGCACCGGATTTTCCTCCCGATGATTTTGTTTGGCGAAGGCTTCCGTCTCCACTATCTGTGATCTGCAAGAAGCAGTGAGGGTGGAATGGCCGACGTCACCAAGGAACAAGTTCTCGAAACGCTGAAGACAGTGCGTGGACCGGATCTCGAGCACGATATCGTCGAGCTCGGCATGGTTTCCGACGTCTTCATCTCCGACGGCAAGGTTTATTTCTCCATCACCGTCCCGGCCGATCGCGCCAAGGAGCTGGAGCCGATGCGGCTCGCCGCCGAACGCGTCATCAAGGAAATGCCAGGCGTCAAGGGTGCCCTCGTCACACTGACGGCGGACAAGAAGGCCGCCGCCGCCGCTCCGGCTGCCCGCCCTGCGGCGAACCCGCCTCACGGTCATGCCGGGCACGATCATGGGAGTCATGCTCACGCTCCTCAACAACCGCCGCGCGCCGGCAAGATCGGTGTGCCCGGCATCGGCGCGATCATCGCCGTCGCCTCGGGCAAGGGTGGGGTTGGCAAGTCGACCACCGCCGTCAATCTCGCACTCGGCCTGCTCGCCAACGGCCTTCGTGTCGGCATTCTCGATGCCGATATCTATGGTCCCTCGATGCCGCGGCTGCTGAAGATATCCGGCCGCCCGACGCAGATCGACGGCCGCATCATCAATCCGATGGAGAATTATGGCCTCAAGGTCATGTCGATGGGTTTTCTTGTCGACGAGGAGACGGCGATGATCTGGCGCGGGCCGATGGTCCAGTCGGCGCTGCTGCAAATGCTGCGCGAAGTCGCCTGGGGCGAACTGGATGTCCTCGTCGTCGACATGCCGCCCGGCACCGGCGACGTCCAATTGACCATGGCCCAGCAAGTGCCGCTTGCCGGCGCCGTCATCGTCTCGACGCCGCAGGATCTCGCGCTGATCGATGCCCGCAAGGGCCTCAACATGTTCCGCAAGGTTGAGGTGCCGGTGCTCGGAATCGTCGAGAATATGAGCTATTTCATCGCCCCGGATACCGGCACCCGCTACGACATCTTCGGCCATGGCGGCGCCCGCAAGGAGGCCGAGCGCATTGGCGTGCCCTTCCTCGGCGAAGTGCCGCTGACGATGAACATCCGCGAAACCTCCGACGCCGGCACGCCGCTTGTCGCCTCCGAGCCGAACGGCGTCGTCGCCGGCATCTATCGCGGCATCGCCGCCAAGGTCTGGGAGCAGGTCGCCGGCCAGCCCCAGCGTCCGGCACCGACGATCGTCTTCGAATAATGCATGCCGCCCGGAAGTGTGCAGCGGTTCCGGGATAAAGGCACGCATCACAACAAATGCATGTCGCCCGGAAGTGCAGCGGTTCCGGGATAACGGCATGCATAAAACAAAATGCATGTCACCGGGACGTGTGCAGCCGCTAAAGCGCGGCGCTTTAGCGGCCCGAATCGCCGCAGCGGATACCCCAAATTGTGGGGGAAACGTGGTGAAAAGCCGCGCTTCACGGAAGATGTCTTGATTATTTCACGGCTTTGCTTCATATGCCGCGGCGCCATGATGGCATTTTGCTGCAGATGCTCAATGACGGTCGTCTTCGTATCGAAGATGCCGGCCCGCCTGCAAGTTCGGAGTTGTCTTGTCGATCGAAGGATTGGGAACTGCGATGCGGTTGAGCACAACGCGCATGCCGGCCTTTAAGGTTGGATGCAGCCGGAGAGACGACCGGTGATTACCGCCTACTGTTCCAATTGCAAGTCGGTCGAGATCGGCGATCTGTCGCATGCTGCGTCCTTTCCCGAGGATGTCGTCTGGATCGACATGATCGAGCCGACCCGCGATGAGGAACTCTATGTTGAGAAGGTTCTTGGCATCGAGGTCCCGACCCGCGACGATCTCAAGGATATCGAGCCTTCCGCCCGTCTCTATGTCGAAAACGACGCCGTCTTCATGACCGCCTCGCTGCTCTGGAAGGCTGACACCGACGTACCGACGCTGACCGATGTTGCCTTCATCCTGGCTGGAAACCGCCTGGTCACCATTCGCTACGCCCATCCCAAATCCTTTGCGCTGTTCATCGCCGCCCTCCACCGGCTGCCGGAAAACTGGCGCAGCGGCGCTGCCCTTCTTGCCAAGCTCTTGGAGACGATCGTCGACCGCACCGCCGAGATCCTCGAGATCGCCGTCTCGCGCCTCGACATCCTGTCGATGCATGTCTTCGGCGAGCGGGCAAGGAAGGTGCGTAAGCCCTCGAACTATCTCGAGGAGAAGCTGCGCGATATTGCCGGCCATCACCGGATGATCAGCAAGGTGCGCGACAGTCTCGGTTCGCTTGCCCGCTTGCTGACGTTCTTTCACACGATTCCGGCGATCCAGCAGGACCGCGAGGCGAAGGAGCTTTGCCGCACCGTCTCGCGCGATATCCAGTCGCTGTCGGAGCATGCTTCCTTCGTCGCCGCCAACATCACCTTCCTGCTCGATGCTTCGCTCGGGCTGATCAACATCGAGCAGAACTCGATCATCAAGATTTTCTCGATTGCCTCGGTGGTGTTCTTGCCGCCGACATTGGTCGCCTCCGTCTATGGTATGAATTTTCAGGTCATGCCGGAGCTGACCTGGGCCGCGGGTTATCCCTATTCGCTGGCCTTGATGGTGATATCCGCCGTCATCCCCTTTTTCTTTTTCCGCTGGAAAGGCTGGCTCTAAGGAGCCTGTTGCAACTTCATGTCCGAAGAGAGCCATCCGAACGAACGCCATATGACGCCGCGAAAGCTGTTCTATCTCGCGCTGGGTTCCGTCGGCGTCGTCTACGGCGATATCGGTACCAGCCCGCTCTATGCCTTTCGCGAAGCGCTGAAGCCGGTGGCCCATGACGGCGTTACCCGTTTTGAAGTCATCAGCCTGATCTCGCTGATGATCTGGGCGCTGACGATCATCGTCACCATCAAATATGTGCTCTTCCTGCTACGCGCCGACAACGACGGCGAGGGCGGCACGCTGTCGCTGCTGGCCCTTCTGATGAAGACCGCCAACGGCCATACCGCCATCCTGATGCTGCTTGGCCTGATGGGCGCTGCCCTCTTCCTCGGCGATGCGATGATCACCCCGGCTCTGTCCGTGCTGTCGGCCGTCGAGGGCCTGAAACTCGTCACACCCAGACTCGCGGACTATATCGTGCCGATCTCGGTGGTGATCCTGGCGCTGCTCTTCGTCGTGCAATCGCGCGGCACTGGCGCCGTCGCGAGGTTCTTCGGCCCGATCACCGCTGTCTGGTTCCTCGTCATGGCCGCCGCCGGCATTTCCCATATCTCTGACGATTACGGCATTCTGGCCGCCTTCAATCCCTATTATGCCGTCAGCTTCCTGCTGCATGAGGGCTTCTACGGCGTCGTCGTGCTCGGCGCCGTCTTCCTGACGGTGACGGGTGCGGAGGCGCTCTATGCCGATCTCGGCCATTTCGGCCGTCGTCCCATCCAGTGGGCCTGGTTCATGCTGGTTTTCCCGGCGCTGACGCTGAATTATCTCGGGCAGGGGGCCCTCGTTCTCGGCAATCCGGCGACGATGTCCGATCCCTTCTATCTGATGTTTCCGAAATGGGCGTTGCTGCCGGTCGTCATCCTGGCGACCGCCGCGACGATCATCGCCAGCCAGGCGGTCATCACCGGCGCCTTCTCGATGGTGCGCCAGGGCATCAACCTCGGCTTCCTGCCGCGCATGGAAATCCTCTTCACCTCGGAAACCAATACCGGGCAGATCTTCGTGCCTTCGGTCAACGCAGTGCTGTTCATTGGCGTCATCTTCCTGGTCTTGAGTTTCAAGACTTCGGATGCGCTGGCGACCGCCTATGGCATCTCCGTCACCGGCGCCATGGTCGTCACTTCGATCATGGCCTTCGAATTCGTCCGCGCCCGCTGGAACTGGTCGCTTCCCGTCGCGGTGATCGCGCTCGCGCCGCTGGTGGTGCTGGAAATGATCTTCCTCGGTGCCAATCTTTTGAAGATCCACGACGGCGGCTATATCCCGATCATGATCGCCACCGCCTTTACCGTCGTCATGTGGACTTGGCGTCGCGGCACGGCGATCCTGATGGAGAAGACCCGTCATACCGATATTCCGCTCGCCTCCTTCGTCAGCTCGATCGAGCGCAAGAGCGAACATTCGCCGGCCCAGGTTCCGGGCACCGCGATCTTCCTGACCAGCGATCCGGAATCGGCCCCCGCCGCCTTGCTGCATAATCTCAAGCACAACCATGTGCTTCACGACCGCAACGTCATCCTGACGATCCGCACGATCAACAAACCGCGTGTACCGAGCCACGACCGTTACAAGATAGAGCAGATTTCCGAGCGTTTCTCCCGCGTCGAACTGCTCTTCGGCTTCATGGAATCGCAGAACGTCTCGCAGGCTTTGGCGACGCTGCGCAAGACAGGATTGAAGTTCGACATCATGTCGACCTCCTTCTATCTCGGCCGCCGCAAACTGGTGCCGGACGCCAAGTCGGGCATGCCTTACTGGCAGGACCGGCTTTACATCGCGCTCGCCAACGCCGCCGCCAACCCTTCGGACTACTTCCGCCTGCCGGCGAACCGGGTGGTGGAACTGGGCTCGCACGTTATTATTTGAGGGTGGGCAAAGACCCCGCCCCAAATCCCTCCCCACAAGGGGGAGGGGTTTAACCTGTTGGGCCGTCTGCCAACTTTTCGACATTTCAGATAAGCGAGGCGGTGCCGCAATAAGTCCCTCCCGCTTGTGGGGAGGGTCCTTTCGCGAGGCTACGACACATCTCATCCCTCGAACTATCCATCACATTAGAACATCCAAAAGTTCTCATGGACACATTTCGGCACGGCCTGTTAACCGGACATCAAGGTTAATGCGGGATTTTCAATGGAATGTTCCAGCGTTCCATGCCCGGAGTCCGTGTTGCGTCGAAAGAGCCCTTCCCGTAGCAAGCTGCGTCTTTTTCCCGAGAATTGGGTGTCCCCCGTAATCTTCGGTCTTGCCGGCTGGCTGATTTTCCCGAGCGTCGCATCCCATGCCGATCTCGCCGCCATGCTCGCCGGCCTCGATCATGAGGGTGGGAACTGGCGTATGGTACTGACCAATTCTCCGGCCGGCTCCATCCACCAGGCCGAACTCGCCTTTGCCGAGCCGATGGTGACGGGTTCGATCGCAGCCGATGCCGGCATGGTGCTGCCCGATGGCCGCAAGGTCGCCTTCAATGCCAAGGACAAGGGCACTGCCAAGGATAGGGGCCATGAGGACACCCCGGACGAGGATCGCGTCAATCGCAGCGCCAAGAAGGGCCGCGTCGTCGCAGTCGAGAAGATGCAGCCGCCGAAGGATTTTTCCGCCGGCTCGATCCTCGAGCGCACCAAGATGCTCTTCACCCCGAGCTTCGATCTCAAGGACCGGTCGGCCTTCGTCAAGCCGAAGATCCAGGGCAAGGAAATCGAGATCGCCACATCTTTCTATAAGAAGCAGCCCGTTGTGACCGATAATGGCGTGCCGGCAATGCTTGCAAGCCTCGTCACCAACAACAAGGCCGATGTGCTGGCCACCGCCTATGCACCGGCAGCACCTGACTATGCCCGCCAATCGCCCTTCGATTCGATCCTGGCCGAGCCGGACAGCGGCCGCTTCGTTCCGGAGATCGGCCCGCGCGACCATGCCTGGGCCGCAAGCGTGCTGGCGCCCAGCGTCTTTTCCGCTCGCGAACAGCAGTGCCTTGCCTCCGGTATCTATTTCGAGGCGCGGGGGGAATCGGTGAAGGGCCAGGCGGCCGTCGCCCAGGTCATCCTCAACCGCGTCCGCAACCCTTCCTATCCGAAGACCATCTGCGGCGTCGTCTACCAGAACGAGGATTGGCGCAACCGCTGCCAGTTTTCCTTCGCCTGCGACAGCATCAAGGACAGGGTGAATTCGGAATATCACTGGCGAGTCGCCCGCGACGTGGCGATGGCGGTGACATCAGGCAAGATCTGGCTGCTGCAGGTGGGTTCGGCGACGCATTATCATGCCGTCTATGTCAGACCGAAATGGGCAAAGACCATGGAAAAGGTCGGCCGCATCGGTCTTCACGTCTTCTATCGCACCTATGGTGGCGGCTGGAGCTGAGATAAATCCCCAGGGCAAGCCGATTTTCGGCCCGGAAAAGCGGATTCTTTCCGTCGAATTTGCGCGATCGACCCAGAGTCGATTTATCTCTTTGATTTGATAGAATTATTTTCTCGCTGGACAGAAGCTGTCTACGCCTTGACTATGCTAATCCCTAAAACTATGTTGCGCGCGACTTCAGAACGGGCCGGAAGGGTCTCAACCTTCGCGTCCGGGGTCCGAATGACCGGGGTAGCGGGAGTGCGGGCGACGGGCAGGCGAGGAGAGATCCATGGCGGACGACCGCGAGGAAAGTCTAGAAAAGCGCCGTGCGCAATTGGGAGCGAAACTCGCGACCAAGGGCGTCGAGACGGGAGAAGACGAGGCTAGGGAAGCCCGCGCCGAGGTAAGCCGCAAAGGTTATGCCCAGGCGATGAAGCTTTCCAGCGAGTTCATTTCCGCAATCGTCGTCGGTGCTCTGCTTGGCTATCTCCTCGACCGTTTTGTTGGCACGGCGCCTTGGGGTTTGATTGTTCTTCTGCTTCTTGGATTTTGTGCCGGCGTTCTGAACGTGCTGCGTTCTGCGGGGGTGGTTGCCCATCCCCTGGACGACAAGGACGACAAGAAATAAGGACCGGTTCCGGTCCAGTGCAATGACCCCGCGTCCTGCGGGCCAAAGAGAGAGAACAAGCGGTGTCTAACGATCCGACTCATCAGTTCCTGATCCAGAAGATTGTGCCGATCGAAATCGGCGGAATTGATTTTTCGTTTACCAATGCATCGCTTTTCATGGCCGTTTCGGCTGCCGCTGCCGCAGGCTTCCTCTATTTCGCGACCTCGAACCGGGCCATCGTGCCGGGCCGTTCGCAGTCGGTTGCGGAAATGTCCTATGAATTCATCGCCAACATGCTGAAGGAAGGCGCGGGCAAGCAGGGAATGAAGTTCTTCCCGCTGGTCTTCTCGCTCTTCATGTTCGTCCTGACGGCGAACCTGCTCGGCATGTTCCCGTATTTCTTCACTGTCACCAGCCAGATCATCGTCACCTTCGCTCTGGCGATTCTGGTTATCGGTACGGTTCTCGTCTACGGTTTCTATAAGCACGGCTTCCACTTCCTGAATGTCTTCGTGCCCTCCGGCGTGCCGGGCCTTCTGCTGCCGCTGGTCGTCACGATCGAAATCATCTCCTTCCTGTCGCGTCCGATTTCACTCTCGGTTCGTCTTTTCGCCAACATGCTCGCCGGTCACATCACGCTCAAAGTGTTCGCAGGTTTCGTCGCCTCGCTCGGAACCATGGGTGCTCTCGGTATCGGTGGCGCCGTTCTTCCCCTCATCATGACCGTCGCCCTGACCGGTCTCGAGTTCCTCGTCGCCTTCCTCCAGGCTTACGTCTTTGCGGTGCTGACTTGCATGTACCTCAACGACGCAATCCATCCGGGCGGGCACTAAGGATAACGACATCGACGTCAAAGGGCGTCAGTCATTCGCCGCAACAACCATTTCAAAGGAGTTCAACATGGAAGCGGAAGCAGCAAAGTACATCGGTGCAGGCCTGGCTTGCTTTGGTATGGCCGGTACGGCTCTCGGCCTCGGCAATATTTTCGGCAGCTACCTCTCCGGCGCACTGCGCAATCCGTCTGCCGCTGACAGCCAGTTCGGCCGTCTGGTATTCGGCTTCGCCGTTACGGAAGCTCTGGGCATCTTCTCGCTGCTCGTCGCTCTCCTCCTCCTCTTCGCCGTCTGATATCGGCGAATAGATGGATCACGGCCTGCGACCGCAAGCCGTGATCCTTTGCATTTGCAGTCCACCTGGAGGTGAGCATGTTTTTTGTGACCCCGGCTTACGCTGAGGAAGCACCGGCGGCAGCGACGGGTACGGATGCGCACGCCGCTCCGGCCGCAGGCGAGGTCCATACCGAGACTGGTGTCGCCGAAGGCGAACACGCCCGCGGCCCTTTCCCGCCTTTCGATTCGACGACCTTCGCGTCCCAGCTGCTCTGGCTGGTGATCACGTTCGGCGTCTTCTATTTGCTCATGCAAAAGGTCATCGCGCCGCGCATCGGGACCATCCTCGATCAGCGTCACACGCGCATTTCCCAGGATCTGGAAGAAGCAGGCCGCCTGAAGGCCGAAGCCGACGCCGCCGTCCGGACCTATGAAGGTGAACTGGCCGCTGCCCGCGCTAAATCCAACGCGATCGGCTCCGCCGCACGCGACGCCGCCAAGGCCAAGGCCGAAGAGGAACGCCGCGCTGTCGAGGCGAGCCTTTCGGAAAAGATCAAGGCTGCCGAGCTGCGTATCGGCGAGATCAAGGCCAAGGCTTTCGCCGACGTCGGCACCATTGCCGAGGAAACGGCGGCTGCCGTGGTCGATCAGCTGATCGGCGGCACCGTCGCCAAGGCCGATGTCGCCGCCGCCGTCGCGGCTGCCAAGAAGGAGGCTTGATCGATGGAATTTGCCTTTGACGCGACTTTCTTCGCCTTTGTCGGCCTCGTCCTCTTCCTGGCGCTGGTCGTTTATCTGAAGGTTCCGGGAATGATGGCACGGTCGCTCGATGACCGCGCCGATCAGATCCGCAACGAATTGGCCGAAGCCAAGCGTCTGCGCGAAGAGGCCCAGCACCTGCTTGCCGAATATCAGCGCAAGCGCAAGGAAGCGGAAGCCGAAGCGGCCCACATCGTTGCCGCCGCTGAGCGCGAAGCCGAAATGCTGACCGCCGAAGCGAAGAAGAAGACGGAAGAATTCGTCGCCAACCGCACGGCGCTGTCCGAGCAGAAGATCAAGCAGGCCGAG
The DNA here is from genome assembly GCA_000023185.1 of Rhizobium leguminosarum bv. trifolii WSM1325. Lineage (NCBI taxonomy): Bacteria > Pseudomonadati > Pseudomonadota > Alphaproteobacteria > Hyphomicrobiales > Rhizobiaceae > Rhizobium > Rhizobium leguminosarum. The sequence goes on from CP001622.1 coordinate 581,227, forward strand.
GTTGAGGCGATGAAGGCGGTGCGTTCCGCTGCTGTCGATCTCGCAATCGCGGCCGCTGAAACCGTGCTTGCCAAGCGGGCCGATACCAAAATCCAGTCCGAACTCTTCGGCAATGCCGTCGGCCAGGTCAAGACCCGGCTGAACTGAGCGGTTTCGAAAAGATTTGAGAGGAGGCCGGGCATGTCCCGGCCTTTTCTCTTGTCGATTACTCGGTCTCGTGCCGGGTATCTGCCGCAGATAAACCGACTGCAGACGTTCGGGCAAACCCGCTGCGGTCCGCTGCTCTCACCCGGCGCCAGCCCCTCATCCGGCTGCCGCCACCTTCTCCCCGCAGGCGGGGAGAAGGGATATGCCGCGGCCTTCTCCGTCCCCCGCCTATCTCTCGCAGGGCACGTCCCCTCGCCCCGTTTACGGGGAGAGGGTTAGGGTCATATGCGCTAGGTTAAGCGAGCGTGTAGATCGTCGCATTGTTTTCGGCGTCGTCGCGGCGGCTCACAGAGGTGGCGACGACTTCGCGTGACGAGATTACAGACGGCCTGCCACAGAAGTGGTCCGCGGATGGCGGCGCAAATGGTGGCCAGGGCGATCTTCATGAGACGCCAGCGCGATGGGCTTGCCAATGGGGGGCTAGCCAGTGGGGTTGCCACATCCAGAGGGGGGAGAGTCCGGGACTTGCCCGGCAATCTGTTCGGCGATGATGGCGACGATCAGTCTGGCGTAGAGCCATGCCCGGGCCAGTTCCGGCTTCTTGGCCGGCAAGCTGTCGAGGCCGGCCAGGCTCTTGAACCGTTTGAACGCCAGCTCGATTTGCCAGCGGAAGCGATAGAGGGTGAGGATATCGGCCGGCGGGAAGGTGGTGGCCGGCAGCGAGGTCAGCAGCAGAATGTACTTCGCCGCCTCGAGACTGCGCGGATCGGGTTTTTTGCCGTGCTTGCGGGCGGCTTTGAGCAGACGCTCCTGCTCGGCTTGGGCCTGTTGCGGATCCTTGCGTCGGACAATGAGGCGCAGGGCCAGCGGCGGTGGTGGCGGCGTCCCCGTCATGCCTTCGTGGACACGAACCTGCACCTCGCCTTCCTGCTCTTGCTGAGCGGCGAGTGCGGCAAACAGATCAAAGGGCTCGCCATTCGTCTGCAACAGGCGCAACGAGTTCCAGCCGGTCCGCACGATGAAGTCTGCACCGGCGTCGATCACCGGCCGCAGGTCGCGCGGTCTTGCATAGTAGCGATCGGCCAGCACGATATCGCCGGGTGCGTAGGTAAGGCGCTGAAGGTTCTCGGCACCATGGATGTCGGTCAACTCAAGCTGATCGACCTGAGCCGTTGCCAGATCGTAGCCGACATGCAACCGCCATGTCGTGCGGTCAGCGCCCGGATGGCAGATCGACGTTCCATCGAGCACACGCAAGCGATATCCCGCAAAGCGCCCCGTCGGCACTTTGGCCTGTTCGGCAATCAGCGCGGCCACGATGTCGCCAAGCCAAGGCGCCGCTTTGCACAGCCGCTCGAGCAGCGATGGGTCTGACAAACGGGCGATCCCGCCCGCTTCGGCCCATGCACAGGTCTCGCGTAGCGACATGCCAAGGCCGCCATAGGCAAGTGCCAGCCGCAACAGCGTCTCGGCATTCTTGATTTCCCGCACCCGCGTAAAAGCACCGCGCAACCGCGCCGTTGCTTCCAAGTCAAAACCCGCCGGAAGCCGCTCGCGCACTTCCGGCCAATGATCCAAAACCTCAGGACGAATCTTCATCCAAAGCTTGAATCACAACCAGATTCCTTATGTCCAGGGCTAAACCTAGCGCATATGAGGGTTAGGGTGAGGGGCAGCCTTCGGCGTGAACCGGACAGCATTGGGACAAGCTCGGGCATATCCCGGTCTTTTGAATAACCTACTCGGAAAGCAGCTCGTCCGTCTCAGGAGCGCCCTCGGTCTTACGCAATGGCCTGAAGCTCATCCGGTGCAGCGAGCAGGGGCCGTGTCTCTCGATGCCGGCGCGGTGTTGCGCCGTGCCGTAGCCCACATGCGCGGCAAAGCCGTAATCCGGAAACACGCTGTGGGCCCGCGCCATCATTCGGTCACGCGTCACCTTGGCGACGATCGAGGCGGCGGCGATCGAGACCGAGCGGGCATCGCCCTTGACCACCGCCTGTCCGGGGCAATCGAGGCCGGGCGGCACGTCGAGCCCGTCGGTCAGCACGTAACTTGCCGGAATGGCGAGGCTGCAGATGGCCCGGCGCATGGCGTCGAGGCTTGCCTTGCGGATATCCGTCTCGTCGATGCGCGTCGAGCTGGAGGAGGCGATGGAGACGGTCGCAGTCGCCAGAATCTGCACGAACAGTTCCTCGCGCCGTTGCGCCGAAAGCTGCTTGGAATCGTTGAGACCCTCAGGGATGCGCCTCGGATCGAGAATAACGGCGGCCGCCACGACGGGTCCCGCCAGCGGCCCGCGGCCTGCCTCGTCGGCGCCGGCGACCGGCCAGTGGCCAGCCTTGCGGGCTTTGAGTTCCAGTCGGAAATCCGGCACGAGCGGAGCCGTGTCGAAAAGCAGGGGAGAATCGGGTGACGTGCGAGGTTTCATGCGGCTGAACCTCGCACGCCAACCCGATTGCCCGCAAGTCCCCGGATCAGGGCGGCGGCCGGGGACGCTCCGGCGGATGGTGGCGGTCAGGGCCATCCGCGGGAATTGCGCTCGGGCTCGAAAACAGGCGGTTTCTCGAGAGCCGATGCGCAAGCTCAAAAATCAAAGAAGCGACAGCTGCACGCCGCTGCCATCGGGCGGCACGAACAGATCGTCGCGCAGCGGCATGCTGCGGCGCGTCAGCTGGAAACGTCGGGCGGCCATTTCAAAGCGCCGGGCAATCTGCCAGGCATAGGGGCCGGCGCCCTTCATGCGCTTGCCGAATTCGGCATCGTAATCCTTACCGCCGCGCATCGAGCGCACCAGCGACATCACATGCCGGTAACGATCGGGGTAATGCTGCAGCAGCCAGTCGCGAAACAGCGGGCTGACCTCGAGTGGTAGCCTGAGGATGACGTAGCTCGCCTCGGCGGCTCCGGCAGCCTTAGCCGATTCGAGGATGCGCTCCAGTTCGTGGTCGTTCAACGCCGGGATGAGCGGGGCGGCCAGCACAGCCGTCTGGATGCCTGCTTCGGCAAGCGTGTGGATCGTCTCCAGCCGCCGCGGCGGCGTGGCGGCTCGCGGCTCCATCGTCCGGGCAAGCTTGCGATCCAGCGTGGTCACCGAGATGCCGACGCGCACCAGGTTCTTAGCTGCCATCTCCTGCAGAATGTCGAGATCACGCAGGATCATCGCCGACTTGGTGACGATCGATACCGGATGGTTCGCCTTGTTCAACACCTCGAGAATGCCACGCATGATGCGCCATTCCTTCTCGATCGGCTGATAGGGATCGGTATTGGTGCCGATCGCGATCACCCGCACCTTGTAGCCGGGCTTGGCGAGTTCCCGCTCCAGGAGTTTTGCCGCATCGGGCTTGGCAAACAGCTTCGTCTCGAAATCGAGCCCTGCAGAAAGCCCCATATAGGCGTGTGTCGGTCGGGCGAAACAATAGATGCAGCCGTGCTCGCAGCCGCGATAGGGATTGATCGAGCGGTCGAAGGGAATGTCCGGCGATTCGTTGCGGGTGATGGCCGTGCGCGGCTTCTCGACCTGCACTTCGGTCTTGAATGGCGGCAGCTCTTCCCACGTCTGCCAGCCATCGTCGACGGTTTCGCGTTGCTGCGCCTCGAACCGACCTGTCGGGTTCAGTCCCGCTCCACGTCCACGCCGCCGATCGACCTCGACTCTCAGACCGGAGGAAACGATCATCGCATCGGCAATATCTGCCGTATTGGCAGGCGCGAATGCGGCCTGCCCTGCCAGGGACTGCTCTCTCATCGGATTCTCCCGCGGCGAAAAGCCATCACCTTCGCCCGTTTTGCTGATTAAATTCCTATCCGCAAAACGAGAACAATGCAAGAACAAAATGAGGAAAACGGTGCTGGCAAAAATTTGTGCGGCGCATTATAAATGGTCAATGTTGACGGTTGTTCTCGAATGTCAGGATCAGGAATCTGAGCTGGCACAGACTTTATCGGTATTGGTGGCAGGCGCGGTGGAGGGGCTGGTGAGCGATGTGGTCGTGCTCGATCACGGCTCACGCGACGGCACCTCGCGGGTGGCCGACGCCGCCGGCTGCCGCTTCCATTCGCAGTGGGATATCAAGGACATCGTCCGCTCGGCGCGCGGCGAATGGCTGCTCTTCGTCGAGCCGGGCGCCAGACCCCAGGCCGGCTGGATCGATGAGATCGCTGAATATGTCGCGCTGAACAAATTGCCGGCGCGCTTCACCGCATCGCGTGCCTATAGGCGCCCTTTCTTCCAGCGTGTCGGCCGGGCCGTGCCGCCGCTGGAACTCGGCTTTCTCCTGCCGAAGAAGCAGGCGCTCGCTATCGCCAAAAGCGGGATGCGGCTTACCGAATTCGTCAAGGGCCAGAAGCCGCGCAAGCTCGCGAGCGAATTGATTCCGTCCTGGGTTGCCCGCGCTGCGCGATAGGTGCCACAACTCTCTCCATGAGCAAAAGATGGCGCCCAATAGGATTTCGCGCTATAATTCAACATGGCGCCGTCGAAGCGCCTCGCTTCGCAACGGAATGGCCATGGAATGCCGGTGAACGGCAGAACAGGTCAGCGAAAATCTCCTATTCTGCCGGGCTCCCGGCGAAAGGAGGTGCGTCATGGCACGCGGTAGGATCTACGGCGTACGCAGTATGATCTACGGCCTCATAGCCGTCATATTGCCGACATTGGTGATCGCGCATCCGCATTCGGCTGCATCGCAGATGATGCGCAGTTGCGCAGGCCGACCCGAAATCGTCAATTTCCTGGACAAGAACTTCGCCGAAAAGCTCACGGCAGTCGGACTAATCAACGAGAACGCCATTCTTGAGGTCTATGCCGCCGAAAGCGGCACCTGGACCCTCATCGTCACGGATGTTCACGGCATAAGCTGTGTTCTGCTGTCGGGTGACAGCTGGGACACGATGCCCGTCCTGCCAGGCCTGGCCACATAGTGAAGGCCCCTGTGCGCCAGGGGCAACCATGCCCTACTTCGTCGCGCCGCGTTTCAGGTGCTCGTCCAGCCGCGGCATGATCTCGACGAAATTGCACGGCGCGCTGCGATAGTCGAGCTGTCCTTTCAGAATGCCGTCCCAGGCATCCCGGCAGGCGCCGGGCGAACCCGGCAGCACGAAGATGAAGGTGGCGTTGGCAACACCTGCCGTGGCGCGCGACTGGATCGTCGCCGTGCCGATCTTCTCGTAGGAGATCCGGTGGAAGATGGCGGAAAAGCCGTCCATGCGCTTTTCGAACAAAGGCTCCAGCGCCTCTGGCGTCACGTCACGGCCGGTAAAGCCGGTGCCGCCTGTGGTGATGACGACGTCTATGTCTTGGTTCTCAGTCCAGGCCTTCACCCGCGCGGCAATCTTTTCGCGATCATCGGGCACGATGCCCCGGTCGACCAGCCTGTGCCCCGCCTCCCTGATCCGCGCCGCCAGCGTGTCGCCTGATTTGTCCGTCTCCGGCGTGCGGGTATCCGAGATCGTCAAAACCGCAATGCCGACCGCGATGAAGGGTCGCTTTTCGTCCAGACCTGCCATCACGCGCCTCCCGAAACCGTTTCTGTCGCCTGGAAATACCAGTCAGGGCGCTTGTCGTGAAGAGCTGCCGCCGCACCTTCGGCAGCAGTCATGCTCGCAAAGATGCCGAAACAGGTGGCGCCGGAACCGGACATGCGGGTCAACAGGGCGCCGCGAGCCTGCAGCATCGCCGAGATCGCCGCAATCTCGGGCACGAGTCCGCGCGCCGGCGGCTCCAGGTCGTTGCGGGCAGCAGCAATCGCCGCGAGCCAGTCGGCAGCCTGAGACCCGCTCAAAGCCAGGCTCAGGGCCGGATTGTTCTTTGTCGCCAGCCGGCGGAAAACCTCAGGCGTCGCGACGCCCTTCAGCGGATTGGCAAGCACCATGGCAAAGGCCGGCAGATCAGGCACCGGTTCGATCTTTTCGCCGATGCCGCGGGCAATCAGCGGCCGGCTCTCCAGGCACATCGGCACGTCGGCGCCGAGCTTCAGAGCCAATGCTGCGAGCGTCTCCGCAGATAACGTCGTGCCCCAGAGCCGCATCAGCCCGCGCAGCGTCGCGGCCGCATCGGCCGAGCCGCCGCCGATGCCGGAGGCGATCGGCAGGTTCTTTTCCAAATGGATGCGGACGGGAAAGGCGAGGGGACCGACCACCTCACGCAGAAGGTCGCGGGCCTTCAGCACCAGGTTGGTGCCGCCGTCGCCGGCAAGCGTTTCGCCAAAACGGCCGGACAGGGTCAATGCGTCGGTCGGCGACCGCATGAAGTCCAGCCGATCGCCGTGATCTGCGAAGGTCACCAGCATATCGAGCAGATGATAGCCATCCGGCCGTTGGCCCGTCACATGCAGGGCGAGGTTGATTTTCGCGCGTGCTTCCTCGGAAAAGCTAGAGCATGATGCCGAAAAGTGTGAGCGGTTTTCGGACGACATCATGCTCTATTTCTTTGATCTCACGCCGGCCACGCCCTCATCAGGCATGGTCCGTCAGGATTTCTTGTCGACCGGCGGCGGGGTGACGGGCGCCGGATCCGGCTGCTTCTTGTCGGCCGCCTTGGCATCGTCACTGGCGGGAGGCAGGCCGTTGGCGACCTTGTCCTTGATCTTCGGGATCTCGGCAGCTTCGGGCTCGGAGGCGAGCGCCCGGTTCCACTGGTAGACGGCCTCGAGCTTGCGCCCGACGCGCCAATAGGCATCGCCGAGATGGTCGTTGATCGTCGCGTCGCCGGCCTTGATCTGTGCGGCCCGCTCCAGCTCGTCGACGGCATCGTCGAAGCGGTTGAGGCGGAAATAGGCCCAGCCGAGCGAATCGATGATGTAGCCGTCGTCAGGGCGAAGGTCGACGGCCTTCTTGATCATGCCGAGACCTTCATCGAGGTTCCGGTTCATGTCGATCCAGGAATAGCCGAGATAATTCAGCACCTGCGGCTGGTCGGGATTGAGCTCCAGCGCCTTGCGGAAGTTCGGTTCCGCCTGGTCCCACTTCTTCAGCCGCTCATAGGCGATGCCGCGCTGGAAGAAGACGCTCCAGTTGGCGCGGCCGGGAATGGGGCCGATCGTTTCGACGGCCTTGTCGTAATTCGTGGCCATCGCCTGGTAGTCCTTGGCGTCGGAGAGCACGCTGCCATAAGCGAGGTAACTGCGGATGTCCTTCGGGTCGGAGGTGATAAGCGCCTGCAGGTGCTTGCGCGCCTCATCCACCTTGCCGCCCTGGGCAAGCGCAAGGCCGAGCTGCAGCTCGGAGATGCGCCGCATCGGCGAATTCTCCGGCACCTTCTTGTAGAGCGCGATGGCGCGGTCCATCTGGTTCTGCTTCTCGGCAATGCCGCCAAGCAGCACCAGCGTATCGGCGCTGTTCGGATCGAGCGCATTGGCCGTCTGCAGATACAGCGAGACGATGTCTTCGGCGCCGTCGCGGTTCAGCGCGCCGCCGACCGAAAAGAGCACGCCGGCAGCACCCTCTTCGGCCGTCTTGACCTGCTGGTCCTGCTTCTCGTTCTTCTCGATACTGTCGCGCAACGCGTTCAGCGGCGCATAATTCGGCAGCAGGTTGTCGCCGACGGAAACGGCGTCGAGCGCCTTCTGCTTATTGCCTTGTGTTGCTTCGAGGCGGGCAAGCGCCATCACGGCGCGCATGAAGGTGTCGGGCGCCGTCGCGCCGCCTTCCTTGTCGAGCACGGCATCGTTCAGATGCTGGCGGGCGGATTTCACGTCGCCGGTGACGATGGCGATCGCGCCGGCATTGTAATTCTGGAAGATGCGGAACCAGTCCGGGCCCTTCATCTTCTCGACCATGGTGAGCGCTTCCTTACCGCGGCCGGCGCCGACGCGGGCCCAGGCGAGCAGCAGGTCGTTCATCATCCGGTCGAGATCGTTTGGCCCCTTATATTTCAGGATGGCCTCGGCGGACTTGTAGTCGTCGCGGCGCACGGCATCCATGCCGCGCACGATCGTGGTGATGCGCTCGACGGAAGGATCGCCCTTCAGGTCGTTGGCATATTTGACGCCGTCCTTGATATCGCCATTTAGCAGCAGCGAGATCATCAGCCGCTGGCGAATCTCGGGATTGCCGGGCTCGATCTGCAGCGCCTTCTTGTAGAGTTCGATCGCGGTTTCGTAGTCATGATCGACATCGGCCGTGCGCGCGGCGAGGAAGGCGCCGGAGAAAGTGGTGACGCTGTCCGCATCAAAGTGAACGGCCGTGCCGGCATCGTCTGTCTTGGCCGCATCCTCGGCGTTCGCGCCGCCGACACCGCTGAGCGAAAGGACAGCGGCAAGCGCTGCGCTCGTAAGAAGACGGATGGCAAGTCTCTGCCGCATTAGGAAACCTTTCTTCGACAGCGTCCCGGACAATGTGCCGGTCGCAAAACAAGTTGCGATCACTGATTCATAACAGGATGGCTTTTTTGAAGCGGCGCCGCAAGAAAATCAGCCTGCGATCAAGGACGTTTGATCAATTGACGCGCTCGATGCAGAAGTCGATCACTTCCATCAGGGCGGATTTCCAGACCGTATCGGGAAGGGGCGCAAGCGCATCCCGTGCGATCGTGCCGTAATGGATCGCGCGGCCGATCGTGTCGCTCAGCGTGCCATATTTGGTGATCAGCCCCAGCGCTTTTTCGAGGTTTGCGTCAGTGCTGTTGCCGGCTTCGATCGCATCGCGCCAGAAGGCGCGCTCGTCCTCGGTGCCGCGGCGATAGGCGAGAATGACCGGCAGGGTGATCTTGCCCTCGCGGAAATCGTCGCCGACATTCTTGCCGAGATCGGCCGCCTTGCCGCCATAGTCGAGCGCGTCGTCGACCAGCTGGAAGGCGAGCCCGAGATTCATGCCGTAGGATTTCAGCGCATTGCGGCCGGACCGGCCGGCCTCGGCGACGATTGGCCCGACTTCGGCGGCGGCGGCAAAGAGAGCCGCCGTCTTGGCGCGGATGACGGAGAGATAATCGTCCTCCGTCGTCTCCATGTTCTTGGCGACGGAAAGCTGCAGCACCTCGCCTTCGGCGATCACGCAGGCGGCGGAAGACAAGACATCCAGCGCATCGAGCGAGCCGACATCGACCATCATCCGGAAGGCCTGGCCGAGCAGGAAGTCGCCGACCAGCACGCTTGCCTGGTTGCCCCAGATCATCCGCGCCGTCGATTTGCCGCGGCGCAGATCGCTTTCGTCGACGACATCGTCGTGCAGCAGCGTTGCCGTGTGCATGAACTCGACCGATGTGGCGAGCTTGACGTGGTTTTCGCCCCTGTAGTCGAACAGCGAGGCGGAAGCCAGCGTCAGCATCGGCCGTAGCCGCTTGCCGCCGGACGAGATCAGATGGTTCGCCACTTCGGGGATCATCTGCACGTCGGAGCCGGCCTTAGACAGAATGAGCTGGTTTACTCGCTCCATATCCGCCCTGGTGAGATCGACCAGCGGCTTTATGGATGCCAGTTTGTTTTTGCTTTCTTCAAGCGGTATGACCACGCCCAACGACCCGGACTCCTATTCATTCATTGCACCTGACAATAGAAAGGGGCGATGGACGCGGCAAGGGGTGAATTGTCGCGCTGAGCGAAATTGGAAGGAAAACGACGGCAAATGCATGAGCTTATCCGCGCCAACGACCCCGTTCTGCTCTCCTTTGCCGAGAGTTTGATGAAGGATGCCGGAATTCACTGCTTCATCGCCGATCAGGGCATGAGCGTGCTGGAAGGCTCGCTCGGCATGCTGTCGCGCCGCCTGCTGGTGGATGAGGAGATGGCCGATCAGGCGCGCCGCATCCTCACCGATGCCGGTCTCGGCGGCGAGCTGCGCGAGCGGAAGTGAGCTCCGATGACCGCCACTGACACTGTCGATGCCTTTCATCGCGGCGGCTTCCATGTGGTGCAGCCGAAGGGCAGGGGTCATCGCTCCGGCATGGATGCGATGCTGCTTGCGGCGCTCGTCGCCGACGATCGTCCGGTCAGGGTCGCCGATCTCGGCGCCGGCGCCGGCGCTGCCGGCCTTGCCGTCGCCTCGCGGCTTGCCAATACGCAAGTCGTGCTTTTCGAGCGCTCGGCCGAGATGGCCGATTATGCCCGCCGCAGCATCCTCTTGCCCGACAATGCCCATCTCGCCGGCCGCGTCAGCGTCGTCGAGGCCGATGTGACGCTGACCGCCAAGGCGCGCAACGATGCCGGGCTCACCGATGAGAGCTTCCACCACGTCATCATGAACCCGCCCTTCAACGACGCCGGCGACCGGCGCACACCGGACGCGCTGAAGGCCGAAGCCCATGCGATGACCGACGGCCTGTTCGAAAGCTGGATCCGCACCGCCGGCGCCATCATAATCCCAGGCGGGCAATTGTCGCTGATCGCCAGGCCACAGTCGATCGCCGAGATCGTCGCCGCCTGCGGCCGGCGCTTCGGCGGCATCGAGATCACCGCCATCCATCCGCGTCAGGGTGAAAACGCCGTGCGGATACTGGTGACTGGTATCAAGGGATCGCGGGCGCGGCTGTCGCTGCGTGCGGCCCTCATCATGCACGAAGAGGGGAGCCACAAGTTCTCCCCTCTCGTTGATGATTTCAATAATGGCCGGGCGGCCTATGCCAGGCTTTAGACTGGCGCCACACTTTTCCTGAAAAATGCTTCAGCCGGTGACGAAGTCGAAGAGCAGCTTGACGTTCAGCCCGGCGATGACGATCGCGATCAGATACGCAACCCCACTCAGCCAGCGCGGTGCCACGAGTTCACCCATCTTGGCTTTGTTGGCGGTGAACATCACCAGCGGGAAGACGGCGAAGGAAAGCTGCAGGCTGAGCACCACCTGGGTCAGGATCAAAAGCTCTGCCGTGCCCTGGTCGCCATACCAGATGGTGACGATCGCTGCCGGCACGATGGCGATGGCCCGGGTAATCAGGCGGCGCACCCACGGCTTCAGCCGAATCTTGAGGAAGCCTTCCATGACGATCTGGCCGGCAAGCGTCGCCGTCACCGTCGAGTTGAGACCGCAGCAGAGAAGCGCGATGCCGAACAGCGTCGGCGCGATGGCGAGGCCGAGCAGCGGCGACAGCAGCGAATAGGCATCGCCGAGTTCGACGACGTCAGTCTTGCCGTGCGCATTGAAGGCGGCGGCAGCCAGGATCAGGATCGAGGCGTTGATCAGCAGCGCGAAACAGAGCGCGACGGTCGAGTCGATCGTCGCAAAGGTGAGCGCCTCCCTCTTTTCGGGAACCGTATGGCCATAGGCCCGCGTCTGCACGATACCGGAGTGGAGGTAGAGATTGTGCGGCATGACGGTCGCGCCGAGAATGCCGAGCGCCAGATAGAGCATCTCGGGATTGGTGACGATCTCCGTCGTCGGGAAGAAGCCGGTGAGGACCGCGCCCCATTGCGGGTCGGCCAGCAGTATCTGCACGCCGAAGCAGACGGCGATAACGCCGAGCAGCGCGATGATGAAGGCTTCCACCCAGCGGAAGCCGAGCTTCTGCAGGAAGAGGATCACGAAGACGTCGAGCGCGGTGATCAGCACGCCGAGTTCGAGCGGGATGCCCATCAACAGGTTGAGGCCGATCGCCGTGCCGATCACCTCGGCGATATCGGTGGCGATGATGGCGATTTCCGCAAAGGCCCAGAGCGGCAGCGAGACATATTTCGGAAAGGCGTCGCGGCAGGCCTGGGCGAGGTCGCGGCCGGAGGCGATCGCCAGGCGCGCGCAGAGCGATTGCAGCACGATCGCCATCAGGTTGGAAAGCAGAGCGACGGTGAGCAGCGCATAGCCGAATTTCGAGCCGCCGGCGAGCGAGGTCGCCCAGTTGCCGGGGTCCATATAGCCAACGGCGACCATGTAGCCCGGTCCGGCGAAGGCTGCCGCCCTTCGCCATCTCGAGCTGTGACGCCCAGTACCGACGGTGCGGTAAACATCCGACAGCGACGCTTCTCCGCGTTCGTGCCGCCAGCCGTTCTTTGCATTCGGATTGAGGGCGTCCATGCGATTTCCACCTGTTTTATCGTCAGCGCACTATGACGAATTAGAATGATAATGCAAGTCATTCGCAATAACAAATTCAAACCCGCTATTTTCAGGAACGCGGCCATTGCGTTTGCCGTTCCAGCGCATACATGGAGGCGATCGTGCGACCCGAAGCGAAGGATGGAAAATGGCCGGATTCTTGAGAAAACTGCTGCCGAAACGGTTCCGCAAGGACGGCATCACCATTCCGGTCGTCCGGCTGCAAGGGGCGATTATCAGCGGCGGCGGCCAGTTCCGACCGACCCTCAATCTCGCCAATGTCTCTCCGGTTCTGGAAAAGGCCTTCGCCATGAAGGACGCGCCGGCGATCGCCATCTCCATCAATTCGCCGGGCGGCTCGCCCGTCCAGTCGCGCCTGATCTTCACCCGCATTCGCGAGCTCGCCCGTGAGAAACAGAAGAAGGTTCTGGTCTTCGTCGAGGATGTCGCTGCCTCCGGCGGTTACATGATCGCGCTTGCCGGCGACGAGATCATTGCCGACGCCACCTCCATCGTCGGCTCGATCGGCGTCGTTTCCGGCGGTTTCGGCTTTCCCGAACTCTTGAAGAAGATCGGCGTCGAACGCCGCGTCTATACGGCGGGCGAAAACAAGGTGATCCTCGATCCCTTCCAGCCGGAAAAGGAAAAGGATATCGAGTATCTGAAGAGCCTGCAGCTCGAAATCCACCAGGTCTTCATCTCCATGGTGCGCGAACGTCGCGCCAGCAAGCTGAGGGACGATGCGACGGTATTTTCCGGCCTGTTCTGGAGCGGCACGCGCGGCCTCGAACTCGGCCTCATCGATGGCCTCGGCGATATGCGCCAGGAATTGAAGAGGCGCTACGGCCAGAAGACCAAACTGGAGCTCGTCACCGCCGGCCGCGGCCTGTTCGGCCGCCGGATTCCAGGTGTGTCGCCGGTTTCGCTCGAGGACGCTGCATCCGGTCTCGCGACAGGGCTTGTCGAAGCGGCGGAAGAAAGAGCATTGTGGAGCCGTTTCGGGCTTTGAAGGGAGCAAGAGAGGGGCATGCCGCAGTTAATTACTATTCTGATCCTGGTCTTCTCAGCCTGGTGGCTTTACCGCCGCTTCGTCTCCGATGCCCGCAAGCTCGCCGAAAAGTCGCGCCGTGCTGAAAAAGAGCGCCAGACCGGCGCGATCGGCACGCTGGTCAAGGACCCGGCGACGGGAGAGTACCGGCTGAAGCGCGAGGGAGAATAAGAGGCGTCGCCACTCATTTGCCTCTCATCCGGCAATGGCTCCGGGCGCTCTGCAGGTGGAAGCCCCCCTCTGCCCTGCCGGGCATCTCCCCCACAGGTGGGAGATCGGCAAGTGGCTAAGGCTTCCCCAAACAACGGAACGCCTGCGCGGAGCCGTTATGAAAGCCGGCACATTCCCCCCAGCCGATCTCCCCCTTTGTGGGGGAGATGTCCGGCAGGACAGAGGGGGGCACCCCCCACAGCACAAGAAAGAATTCCTCTTCCATATCGGCATTCGATGGCTCTCCGCCGCTGCAAAAGTCTTGACCCCCGCCGCCCTCCATGGCACCTGTCGCGCCGATAAATCCCAAGCAATCGGTGCCGTTCGATGTCAGCTATCCCAGACCATATGAACCCGAAGCGCTCCTTCCAGGCGCTGATCCTGACCCTGCATAATTACTGGGCGGACAAGGGTTGCGCGGTGCTGCAGCCCTATGACATGGAAGTCGGCGCCGGCACCTTCCACCCTGCCACCACGCTGCGCGCCCTCGGCCCCAAGCCCTGGAAGGCCGCTTACGTCCAGCCGTCGCGGCGCCCGTCCGACGGCCGCTATGGCGAAAACCCGAACCGGCTGCAGCATTATTACCAATACCAGGTCATCCTGAAGCCGAACCCGCCAAACCTGCAGGAGCTTTATCTCGGCTCGCTGGCGGCGATCGGTCTCGATCCGCTGCTGCATGACATCCGCTTCGTCGAGGATGACTGGGAAAGCCCGACGCTCGGCGCCTGGGGCCTCGGCTGGGAATGCTGGTGCGACGGCATGGAAGTCTCGCAATTCACCTATTTCCAGCAGGTCTGCGGTATCGAATGCTCGCCGGTCGCTGGCGAATTGACCTATGGTCTCGAACGGCTCGCCATGTATGTCCAGGGCGTCGACAATGTCTACGACCTGAACTTCAACGGCCGCGACGGCGACGAAAAGATCAGCTATGGCGATGTCTTCCTGCAGGCCGAGCAGGAATATTCGCGTCATAATTTCGAGTTCGCCAATACCGAGATGCTGCACCGCCATTTCGTCGATGCCGAGAAGGAATGCCGGGCGCTGCTCGATGCCGGCGCCCCCGGCGACAACGCCAACCAGCGCCTGCACAAATGCGTCTTCCCGGCCTATGACCAGTGCATCAAGGCAAGCCATGTCTTCAACCTGCTCGACGCCCGCGGCGTCATCTCGGTCACCGAGCGCCAAAGCTATATCCTGCGCGTTCGCACGCTTGCCAAGGCCTGCGGCGAAGCCTTTCTGCTGACCGACGCCGGCGGCGTCAATCTCTCGAAAGAGGCGGCGTAAAAGCCGTCTCGAAAATTTCCGTCGCTTCCGTCGCTCCGCTTCTTTTGTATTGCGCAAACCGCCCCCACATGTCTTGTGGGTGTTGCGATCACGTATGGCTTCGGTATCTCTTTTGAAGAGCGGTATTCTTTACTTTAAACTTTTGTATGAAAATTCCGCCCCCAGGATGTTGCGCCTTTTAGCATGGCCCATCTTATGCGCCATGCTGTTCGTCCTGACTTCGTGCAGCAATTTCGACAAAGAATTCACCGTCTATTCGGCAAACACTACGATCGAAGTCTATACCGACGGCAGTGCGTTTGTGTCGGAACACTTCGACATTTTGGTCAAAAAGGCGGAAAATTACGGCGGCGTCTACGTTGATATCCCTCAACGTTTCACGGATGCGTCAGGTGGTGTTCACTGGCGCGATTTCGAACTGGCCGCAGCCCGGCGTGACGGAATCGACGAATATTATTTCAAAGAAAACAATGTGCCGGGCTATTCGGTTTACATAGGAGCGGAGCACTGCAAAAGCTGTTCTGCAGATCTGCTCACCGGTGTTACAAAGATCCAGATCGCTTACTGGCTCGGACGCCTGGTTCGTCAGGAAGGCGATCACGAGGTTCTCTTCCTGCCGGCCTATATGGGCCGCGTGCACGGCCAGGGAGCGAAAAAAACGCTTACTCTGAAGCTGCCGCCGGGCGGAACGGTACGCCCCTCGCAACAGGATCGGGCGGCGGGCTATGACATTACGCGGAGCGCACCGAATGAGATCTTGGTATCTATTCCAGTAGGTAAAGCGGATCGAAAGCTGCCGGACATCGAGATCGAATATCCCGCAGGGACCTTTGTGACCGTAACGAGCGGCGAGCGGGTGCAGTGGTGGCTTTCCGATCACTTTCTCCCATTCATAAGCATTTTGGGACCGCTCATCGCCGGTCTGTTTGTCCTCATGAGATTGGGGCAGGGCTGGCGATTGCCTGCACCTTCAATTGCTGGCGATAGCAAAAAGACGGAGAGCATCTCGCCTGCTTTAGCCGCCTATGTGTTTTGGAACTGGAAGCCGGATACTGCAAAGGCGGCCTTCATGGCGTCTGTCTGCCATCTCGCAACGAAGAGACTGCTTCGCATTTCTGGCCTTGGGGAGAATGCTGAAGCTTCGGATTTGTCTGCCAGGCAGGTGCGCAAGAAGGGCAAGGTGGCGCGCGCCAGATGGTATGGTCTTCCAGCTGTGACACGTTCGGTATTTGGTCGAATTGAAGGAGAGCGGCCCGTCAATGATCGGCGCACCGTCGTATATGCCCTGTATGGTTTCGAACGTGACTTGCACCAGATAGTCGCCGAGGAATATTGGAAAGTTAGAGGCGGCGCAGATCGAGCAGCGTTGACGACTTCGGCTACAATTCTAGTTCTTGGCATTGCCACTGCCTATTTGTCGGGCCTCTTGATTTTTTCCGCGGCCATCTGCGGGATATTGCTCATTGTTTTTCTGGTGGTAACAATGTTCCGCCATCCAGAGCGGTTTCCCGTGGCCACCGGCACCTCCGAGCAGTTCAAACAGGCGATTAGTTTGTTTGTGGGTCTTCCGGCGATACTGATTGTTGCACTTTGCTATATCGGCACGACCGAGGTGATCGGCGAACAGCAGCCATATCTGGTGGCGATCTTGCTGCACATTGCCGGCATTATCGCCGTTTTGGCGATGCTGCGCATGCCAACGTCGAAGCAGCGGCAGATCCGCAATCACATCCTCAGTTTGCATCGTTATTTCCACGGTGAGATCGATGGCCCGCCAATGTCGATCGAATGCTACGAGCACCATCTGCCCTTCGCCGTCGCGCTTGGTGTCGAGCAACGCTGGACCGAACGTTTCAACCTCTGGCGAGAGAGCGAGAAGATGGATGCCTATGCTCCGGATTGGCGAATAAGTTCTTAGACGAGCGGTATTTTCAAAGTCTGATCGAAATCAGTCAAAGAATGACTGCGCCAAGATGACTTTGTTATGCCGAATCACTAACGTGCGATCATCAAATCGGGGGAGCTCATCTGCATGTATGTGATACTCGCTATTATCGTTGTCATCGCTCTCTATCTCGTCTTCATTTACAACGGCCTGGTTCGCGCGCGACAGATGGCGGAAGAAGCCTGGTCGGGCATCGACGTCCAGCTCAAGCGCCGCGCCGACCTGATCCCGAACCTTATCGAGACGGTCAAGGGTTATGCCGCCCACGAAAAATCGACGCTCGAAGAGGTGGTTGAGCTCCGCAACAAGGCGCAGGCCGTACCATCAGGCGATGTCGCCGGCAGGGCGCAGGCGGAAGGTCTGCTCGGCCAGGCGCTCGGTCGCGTCATCGCGCTCGCCGAAGCCTATCCGGATCTCAAGGCCAACCAGAATTTTGCCGAGCTGCAGGCCTCGCTGGAAACCATGGAAGGCGAGCTGCAGATGGCCCGGCGTTATTACAATGGTGCTGCCCGCGACCTGAACGTCAAGGTTGAAAGCTTCCCGTCCAATCTCGTTGCCGGTCAGTTCGGTTTTGCCAAGCGGGAATATTTCGAGATCACGAATGAGGCCGATCGTGCCGTTCCCACCGTGAAATTCTGACGATCCGGCATTTTGCCTTTGCGAGAAAGCGATTAAGAGCAGGGGGCGGATCGCGGCCGGCTAGAGCATGTCGCGCAAAACCAAAGACCTGAAGGGTGGGCCAAGCGAATCTGAAAGATCGCGACGCGCTTCAGGGTCGCCCCAGGGACGGAAGAACAGCATGACACGCACAGCCAAACTCACGATCATTCCGCCGGGCAGGCCGCTTTCGGGCCGCGCCATGCCGCCCGGCTCCAAGTCGATCACCAATCGCGCGCTGCTGCTTGCCGGCCTTGCGAAGGGCACGAGCCGGCTGACCGGGGCGCTGAAGAGCGACGATACGCGTTATATGGCCGAAGCGCTGCGTGCCATGGGTGTTACGATCGACGAGCCTGACGATACCACCTTCGTCGTCACCGGCAGCGGCAGGCTACTGCCGCCGAAGGCGCCGCTCTTCCTCGGCAATGCCGGCACGGCGACACGTTTCCTGACGGCGGCTGCGGCTTTGGTCGACGGCACGGTCATCGTCGATGGCGACGAACATATGCGCAAGCGCCCGATCGGGCCGCTGGTCGAGGCGATGCGAACGCTCGGCATCGACGTGAGTGCCGAGACCGGCTGCCCGCCGGTCACCGTCAAGGGCACCGGCCGCTTCCAGGCCGACCGCATCCGCATCGATGGCGGCCTGTCCAGCCAGTATGTTTCGGCGCTGCTGATGATGGCGGCCGGCGGCGACCGGCCGATCGACATCGAACTCGTCGGCGAGGACATCGGCGCGCTCGGCTATATCGATCTGACCACGGCGGCGATGAAGGCTTTCGGCGCCAAGGTCGAGAAGACCAGCCCGGTCACATGGCGCGTCGAGCCGACCGGCTACCACGCTGCCGACTTCATCGTCGAGCCGGATGCCTCGGCCGCGACCTATCTCTGGGCCGCCGAAGTCCTCACAGGCGGCGCGATCGATCTCGGTGTTCCCTCCGACGCCTTTTCGCAGCCGGATGCGCGCGCCTATGACATGATCGCCAAATTCCCGCATCTGCCGTCGGAGATCGACGGCTCGCAGATGCAGGATGCCGTTCCCACCCTTGCCGTGCTTGCCGCCTTCAACGAGACGCCGGTTCGCTTCGTCGGCATCGCCAACCTGCGCGTCAAGGAATGCGACCGCATCCAGGCGCTCTCGACCGGCCTCAACCGCATTGTTTCAGGCCTTGCCCGCGAGGAGGGTGACGATCTGATCGTGCAGTCGGATCCCGCACTTGTGGGCCAACATCTGCCGGCGGAGATCGACAGCTTCGCCGACCACCGCATAGCTATGAGTTTCGCGCTGGCCGGCCTGAAGATCGACGGCATCACCATTCTCGATCCCGATTGCGTCGGCAAGACCTTCCCCGCCTATTGGCGGACGCTGGCCGCCCTCGGCGTGACCTATCAGGACAAAGATTGACGAAACGCGCAGCCGAGGCTGCCGGCGGGGAGACAGGGATGGGGCGTCGGTTTTTCGGATTTTGCTTTGCACTGCTGTTGATGCTCGCCGCCCCGGCGGCCTTTGCCGCCGAGGTGATCGACAGTTTTGCCTCCGACATTACGCTCGAAAAAAGCGGTGCGATGACGGTGACGGAAACGATCACCGTCAATGCCGAAGGCAATCAGATCAACCACGGCATCTTCCGTGATTTCCCGCTCTATTTCACCGATGCCGCGGGTCGCCGCCGCAGCGTCGATTTCGATATGGTGTCGGTCCAGCGCGACGGCGATAACGAGCCCTGGCACACTGAATCGATATCAGGCGGCATCCGCATCTATGCCGGTTCTGCCGACGTGACCGTGACGCCGGGCCGTCATCGATACGTCTTCACCTACAGGACCAATCGCCAGATCCGCTATTTCGACGATCATGACGAACTCTATTGGAACGTCACCGGCAACGGCTGGATCTTCCCGATCCGCTCGGCCACGGCGACGGTGAAGCTGCCGCCTGATGTCGGCGCGACGGAGACGACCTTCTTCACCGGCCCTGAGGGAGCCACCGGAAAGAATGCCCGCGTCAGCGAGAGCGGCGCTGGCTTGGTCTTTTCCACCACCGCGCCGCTTGATGCCTACGAAGGCCTGACCTTTGCGATTCGCATGCCGAAGGGGTCTATCGATCCGCCGAGCGCGGATATGGAAAGCACCTGGTGGCTGAAGGACAACCGCAATTATTTCATCGGCTTCGGCGGTCTGCTCCTGGTTTTGGCATATTACACGCGCTCCTGGCTGAAGGTCGGCCGCGATCCTGCCCGTGGCGTCGTCGTGCCGCGCTGGGACGCGCCTGATGGTATCTCGCCGGCGCTGGTCAACTATATCGACAATAAGGGCTTCTCCGGCGAGGGCTGGACGGCGCTGTCCGCCACCGCGCTCAATCTTGCCGTCCGCGGTTACGTCAAGCTCGAAGACCTGAAGAATTCGATTGTCATTCAAGGCACCGGCAAGCCACTCGGCAAGGAGAAATTCCAGGCCGGCGAAATCGAATTGCTGAAGGTCGCCGGCGGCGCCGGTTCGACGCTGACGATCGACAAGGCCAATGGCGAGCGGGTGAAGTCCGTCGGCCAGGCCTTTCGCTCGGCGATCGAGAAAGAACATCGCGGCAAATATTACAATTCCAACCTCGGCTATACCGCCGGCGGCATCGTGCTCAGCGCCGCAGCCCTAGTGATCCTGTTCGTCTTCGGTTCGCTGGCGCCGGATACCATCGCGCTGATGCTGATCCCGATCGCCATTTCGGTCTTCGTTGCGGTGTTCGCCGCCGGCCTCGTCAGGTCGCTGCATCGCGGCAAGTCGCTGTTCGGTAAGATCATCGCCATCATCTCCGCCGCGATCGGCGTCTTCGTCGGCATCAGCATCCTGGCGACCATGGTGCTGGCGCTTGCCTCGTCGCTGGTGGAACTGCACGAAACGCCGATGCTGTTTGCCGTCGGCGGCATCGTGCTGCTCAACATCCTCTATGTCTTCATCATGGGTGCACCGACCCCGCTCGGCGCCAAGATGATGGATGGCATAGACGGCCTGCGCCAATATCTGACGCTTGCCGAGAAGGACCGGATGAACACGGCCGGCGCCCCGGAAATGTCGCCACGGCATTTCGAGACGCTGCTGCCCTATGCGGTGGCGCTCGGCGTCGAAAAACCCTGGTCACGCACCTTCGAGACCTGGCTTGCTGCAGCCGCTGCCGGTGCGGCTGCAGCCTATGCGCCCGCCTGGTATGCCGGCAATTTCAACAGCGGCAGCTTTTCCGATCGTATCGGTGGTTTTTCCTCGTCCATGGCCTCGACCATCGCGTCGACGATACCCGCGCCGCCGCCCTCAAGTTCATCCTCCGGTTTTTCCGGCGGCGGCTCGTCCGGCGGCGGTGGCGGAGGTGGGGGAGGCGGGGGCTGGTAAGCTTTCCCGCTTGACCTTTCGGCCCTTGGCCCTTAACCGCCAGACAGAAAAGGAAAGGGTCGCGCATGAAGGTTCTGTTGATCGGATCGGGCGGACGCGAGCACGCGCTCGCCTGGAAGCTGGCGCAATCGCCGCTGATGAGCGAATTCTACGCCGCACCCGGCAATCCCGGCATTGCCGAACACGCCGTGCTCGTGCCGGTTGACATCGAGGATCACGAAGCGGTCGTGGCCTTCTGCAAGGACAAGGCGATCGATTTCGTCGTCGTCGGCCCGGAAGCGCCGCTGGTTGCCGGCCTCGCCGACCGGCTGCGCGCCGATGGCCTGGCGGTCTTCGGTCCCTCCGCTGCCGCAGCCCAGCTCGAGGGTTCCAAAGGTTTCACCAAGGATATCTGCGCCCGCTACGGCATTCCGACAGGCGCCTACCAGCGCTTCAACAATGGACCGAAGGCCAAAGCCTATATCCGCGCCGAGGGCGTGCCGATCGTCGTCAAGGCCGATGGTCTTGCCGCCGGCAAGGGCGTGACGGTTGCGATGACGCTCGATGAAGCTTTGGCCGCGGTCGACGACTGCTTCGAGGGCGCCTTTGGTGCTGCCGGCGCCGAAGTCGTCGTCGAAGCTTATCTCGATGGCGAGGAAGCGAGCTTCTTCTGCCTCTGCGATGGCAAACATGCGCTGCCGCTTGCAACCGCCCAGGATCACAAGCGGGTGGGCGAGGGCGATACCGGCGTCAATACCGGCGGCATGGGCGCCTATTCGCCGGCGCCTGTGATGACCGCCGAAATGGTCGAGCGCACTATGAAAGAGATCATCGAACCGACGATGCGCGGCATGGCCGAGAGTGGTCATCCTTTCTCCGGTGTCTTTTTCGCCGGGCTGATGATCACCAAGAAGGGGCCGGAGCTGATCGAATACAATGTCCGCTTCGGCGATCCCGAATGCCAGGTGATGATGATGCGGTTGAAGAGCGATCTCCTGCCGCTGCTGCTCGCCACCGCCAACGGCACGCTCGATCAGGTCAAGGCCGAATGGAACGAGGATCCGGCACTGACGGTGGTCATGGCCTCGAAGGGTTATCCGGGCGCCTACGACAAGAACACGCCGATCCTTTCCCTGCCGGACGCAGGCAAGGGCGAGAAGGTGTTTCATGCCGGCACGGGTCTGAAGGACGGCGCGCTGGTTGCGACCGGCGGCCGTGTGCTGAATGTCACCGCGTCAGGCGGCACGGTCGCCGAGGCGAAGAGCCGCGCCTACGCGCTGCTCGACAGGGTGAGATGGGAAAACGGCTTCTGCCGGCGCGACATCGGCTGGCGCGCGATCGAGCGCGAAATGGGCTCGGAATGAGTATAAACCGCCGCGTTCTTTAAATTTTTACCCTTTCCCCTGACGGGATGGAAACAAAGCTGCGCTAATTTGCTCCCAAGATGAGACGGAGTGGCATTGATGCGTCAGATTTTCCTCGGTGCGGCAATCCTGCTGATGGCAGGCCCTGTGATGGCGTCCTCGATAGAGGTGGTCGGCAAGACCGCGCCGCGCGCTGAAAGCAGCATCGTCACCGAAAGCTGCGCCCATTGCCCGCCGCTCCAGGCCGAGCTCACCAAGAAGGACTATACGGTGCCGGAGCTGAAACCCGGCGTCCTCCAGGCGAGTGAAGTCCGCGATGTCGGCGGCGAAAAGAAGATCTATCGCACCGAAGGCTGGATGGGCGGCTCGCCGGTCGTCTTCGTCAGCAAGGCGACGCCTGAATCCATGATTGCGGCCGCGCCGCCGGCGGCGCCGGTAGACGGCATCGACATGAATGCGACGACGGCGGCCGTCATTGGCGACGACGCCAGGCCTGTTGAAGCAGGCATGACGGAACAACCGGCAGCTCTTAACGCTTCCGAATTCAAGCTGCGTTTCTAGGAGCAACCTCCAGGAAAAGTGCGAAGCGATTTCCGTCCGGAATTGCCCAAAACAAATAAGTTCCCTGCCCCTGCCTGATCAAGGTTTCGATCGATTGGGGTCCCACCACCGGTGGACCGAATGCACCCTCGATGAGCAGCGAGGGTGCATTCTTGTTTATGCGCAATCACAAGCTGAATTATTGAAGTTGGATAGAAGAAATGCAACTTACGAAATTATTCGAGAAGTTATATTTCAATCGTCACAAGTCATGCAAATAGATGCCATGACCCGTTAAAACATAATTCAGCCATCCACTCTAATTTTACCAATCGAAAGGCCGGAGGACGCATGATTGCGCTAGCTGCGCGGGCGATATGAGACGTCCGCAGGTCGGGAGTTGCCCGATCCGGAATTGTTTCTAATTCAGCTGCTTTGCGAGGCAAATCATGAAAAAGCTCAAGATTGCGCATCAACTTTTTGCGCTGATCGGCGTCCTAATGGCTGCTTTTGCAGTCGCCACCTATTTCGAAATCCGCACCTCCGAACAGGCAATTTACGACGAGCGTTTCGACATGCTGCGCACACAGGTCGAATCGGGCATCTCCGTTCTCAATACCTTCTATGAGCGCGAGAAGGCCGGCCAGATGACGCATGAGGCCGCCCAGACGGAAGCCTTCGAGATCCTGAAGCGCGTCAGCTTCCAGCCATCCGGTTACCTCTTCGGTTTCGACTACAACGTCGTTCAGCTTTTTCATCCGAGCCCGGTCAATCTCGGCAAGGACATGAGCGGCCAGGTCGACAAGACCGGCGCGAAATTCAGCCAGGCGCTGGTCGACAACGGCAAGGCCGGCGGCGGCCGCACCTTCTACTATTGGACCAAACCGGGCCAGCCGGAAGACCAGGTCTTCCTCAAGGGCGGTTATTCCAAGGCCTTCGAGCCCTGGAAGATCGTCGTCGGCACCGGCGTCTATCTCGATGACTTGCAGCAGAAGGTCAATGCGACGATCTGGAAGGCGCTGACCGCTTCGCTGATCGTCTTCGTCTGCGGCATCGCCGCCGCCGTCTTCTTCATCCGTGGCATCTCCCATCCGCTGAAGGACATCCACAATGCCCTGCAGTCGGTCGCCGAAGAGGATGTTTCGATCAGCATCCCGCATACCGGCATGAACAACGAAGTCGGCATGATGGCGAAGGCGACGCAGTCACTGCAGGAAAAGATCAGGGAGCGTCATGCGATGTCCGATCGCGAGGCGGCCCAGCAACTGGCGCTGGAAAGCGAGCGCGAAAACAATCTGCGCCAGCAGCAGGATGAGACGACGCTGCAGGCGAGGGTGGTGGCGACGATCGGCCAGGCGCTGGAGATGATTGCCCGTGGTGATCTCACCGTCCGCTGCGCCGATCTCGGCCAGAAGTATGCCGCCCTTCGCGACAACTTCAACGATGCGCTGTCGCATCTCGAGGCCGCCATGGCCAAGGTCAGCGCCAAGGGCACCGATATCGGCACCAGCAAGGAAGAGATCCGCCGCGCCTCCAACGAACTGTCGCAGCGCACCGAGCGCCAGGCCGCCAGCCTGGAAGAAACCTCGGCCGCTCTCGACGAACTCACCGTCGCCGTCCGTCAGACGGCTGACGGCGCCCATGAGGCGAGCAAGCGTGTCCATTCGGTCAGCACCGAAGCGACCCATAGCGATGCGATCGTCACCCAGGCGATCGAGGCGATGAGCGGCATCGAGAAATCGTCGTCGGAGATCACCAAGATCATCGGCGTCATCGACGAGATCGCCTTCCAGACCAACCTGCTTGCTCTCAACGCAGGCGTCGAGGCAGCCCGTGCCGGTGAATCCGGCAAGGGTTTTGCGGTTGTCGCCCAGGAAGTGCGTGAACTTGCCCAGCGCTCTGCCGCTGCGGCCAAGGAGATCAAGGACCAGATCGCCCGCTCCTCCAGCCAGGTGGATCATGGCGTCCGTCTGGTCGGCGAGGCAGGCGAGGCGCTGAAGCGGATCTCCGACCAGATCAAGGCTGCCAACGAGATCGTCGCCAAGATCGCCCACAGCGCTTCCGAACAGGATACGACGCTGCGCTCGATCTCCTCGTCGATGAACCAGCTCGACGCCGCCACCCAGCAGAATGCCGCCATGGCCGAAGAGACCACGGCATCGGCCGAGACGCTGGCCACCGATACCGACGAGCTGATCGACCTCATCCGCGGCTTCCGCGTCAGTGCACCACAGCACCGCCAGGCCGAACCGATGCGCCGAGCCAGCTGAAAATTTGAAAACAAGCGATATTCGACCGCCGGATGAAAATCCGGCGGTTTTGCTTTGTAAGCACCCCCGGATTTTTAGGGAAATGCACGTCGCGAATAATAAAATTAAAGCTTTTTTATAGGGTGGGCATCAATTGTTACTTTACCCGGTCGCAGCATGTTTATTTTAGCAGCGGTAGACGCGTCTTCTTTTTCGGCGCGCTCGCACAGGCGGTAGAAAACCGCACCGGAATGTATTCACCCATTCCCGTTGCGAGGCGTCATGAAAAATTTGAAGATATCGAAGCAGCTCATATTGCTGGTCGTCGGCCTGATGGTGGCGTTTGCAATCGCCACCTCCCTGCAGATCCGCTCCTCGGTCAATGCGATCTACAACGAACGCTATGACATGCTGCGGGCGGAGGTACAGTCTGCGGTCTCTGTTCTCAAAATCTACCAGGCAAAGGTGACTGCCGGCGAAATGACGCTGGAAGATGCCCAGAAGCAGGCCTACGCCACGGTCAATGCAATGAAATACGACCCCGATGGTTATTTCTTCGGCTATAGCTACGACATCCAGATGATGTTCCACTACGATGCCGCGAAAATCGGTCAGGTCAACAAGGGTCAGCCGGACAGCAAAGGAAAGCTCTATCGAGAAGAGCTGGTCAAGCTCGGGCAGCAGGGCGGCGGTCTCGTCGAATATTATTCCACAGCCAAACCAGGCCAGCCCGCCGGCGATTTTCGCAAGACGGCCTATGCACAGGCCTTCGATCCTTGGAAGGTCGTCGTCGTCACCGGCGTCTACATGGACGATCTCGATGCTCAGATAAACAGCACGATCCTGACCGCGCTCTCCGGCAGCATCGTCCTGTTCTTCCTTGCCATGGCCGCCGCCTACGTCGTCATCCGCGGCATATCGGGACCTCTCAACAACGTCCATGCCGCCCTGAAGGCTGTCGCCGAAGAGGATGTCTCCATTGCCATCCCGCATACCGGCATGAACAACGAAGTCGGCATGATGGCGAAGGCGACGCAGTCACTGCAGGAAAAGATCAGGGAGCGTCATGCGATGTCCGATCGCGAGGCGGCCCAGCAACTGGCGCTGGAAAGCGAGCGCGAAAACAATCTGCGCCAGCAGCAGGATGAAGCAACGCTCCAGGCACGCGTGGTGACGACGATCGGCCAGGCGCTGGAGATGATTGCCCGCGGTGATCTTACCGTCCGCTGCGCCGATCTAGGCCAGAAATACGCCGCCCTTCGCGACAACTTCAACGATGCGCTGTCGCATCTCGAGGCCGCCATGGCCAAGGTCAGCGCCAAGGGCACCGATATCGGCACCAGCAAGGAAGAGATCCGCCGCGCCTCCAACGAACTGTCGCAGCGCACCGAGCGCCAGGCCGCCAGCCTGGAAGAAACCTCGGCCGCTCTCGATGAGCTCACCGTCGCCGTCCGTCAGACGGCCGATGGCGCCCATGAGGCGAGCAAGCGCGTCCATTCGGTCAGCACCGAAGCCACTCATAGCGATGCGATCGTCACCCAGGCGATCGAGGCGATGAGCGGCATCGAGAAGTCGTCCTCGGAGATCACCAAGATCATCGGCGTCATCGACGAGATCGCCTTCCAGACCAACCTCTTGGCGCTGAACGCCGGCGTCGAGGCAGCCCGTGCCGGTGAATCCGGCAAGGGTTTTGCGGTTGTCGCCCAGGAAGTCCGTGAACTTGCCCAGCGCTCCGCCGCTGCGGCCAAGGAGATCAAGGACCAGATCGCCCGCTCCTCCAGCCAGGTCGACCATGGCGTCCGTCTGGTCGGCGAGGCAGGCGAGGCGCTGAAGCGGATCTCCGACCAGATCAAGGCTGCCAACGAGATCGTCGCCAAGATCGCCCACAGCGCTTCCGAACAGGATACGACGCTGCGTTCGATCTCCTCGTCGATGAACCAGCTCGACGCCGCCACCCAGCAGAATGCCGCCATGGCCGAAGAGACCACGGCATCGGCCGAGACGCTGGCCACCGATACCGACGAGCTGATCGACCTCATCCGCGGCTTCCGCGTCAGTGGCGAAAGCGCTGCCCCGGCCATGCATCAGGGTCGCCGCGCCGCATAAACGGCGCGGGGACAAAAGCGTTTTTATCACCAAATTTTTAGCGGCCGTCGGTTCTCCGGCGGCCGTGCCTTTTGAGGCTCATTGCCCGATGCGTTCGATCAGCCGCTCGATCTCGCGATCGGAAAACACTTCAACGCCGGCTGCTTTCAGCGCAGCCGCCGTCACGCCGTTGCCGGCCTCCTTGCGGCCGGAAAACGTGCCGTCATAGATGAAACCGGAGCCGCAGGACGGGCTGCCGTCGATGAGCAGCGCATAGTGGCAGCCGGCTTGCCGCGCGAGCGCCACGGCATTTTCCGCCGCCAGCAGGAACTCTTCCGTTACGTCGGCGCCCGTCAGCTCGACAACCCGCGCCGTGCCGGCCAGCACATCCTCGCCGGTCGCCGCTTCTGCGATCTCCGCCGGCGGCCGCGGCACCGTCATGCCCGCCGACATCTCCGGACAGATCGTCACCAACCGGCCCTCGGCCCGCCATGTCTCGATAACCGGATGAAGCAACGGCTTCGCCCGCCCGTCATAGCGGACGGCTTGGCCCATGAGACAGGCGCTGACGAGAATCTTGCTCTGCATGTCTGCTTGAATACAGCCGGAGCCGCGGCAATGCCAGACCGCCGATGGCGGCCGAATATTAGCCCGAGATCTTCGAGAAATCGGCAACCGTTCCCGTCGCCTCGCGGATCAGCCGCAGCAGGGCGAGACGGTTGGCGCGGATGGCGGCGTCCTCGTCGTTGACGAGCACGTCTTCGAAGAAGCGGTCGACCGGGCCGCGCAGTTTGGAAAGCGCTTCCATCGCCGAGCGGAAATCCTCCCCGGCGACGGCGTCCGAGGCGTCCTTCGATGCGCCGGAGATTGCGGCGAATAGCTCCTTCTCGGCATCGAGCGTCAGAAGCGCTGGCGAAACGCCATCGGCGATCACGGTGCCCTTCTTTTCCTCGGCGGCAAGCAGCTGCGTCGCCCGCTTGGTGCCGGAAAGCAGGTTCTTGCCGTCTTCCGAGGTGATGAAGGCCGTCAGCGCTTCGACGCGGCGCGCCACCATCAACAGGTCGTCGGCATCTGAAGTCAGCACGGCGTCGATCAGATCGTGGCGGGCGCCCTGGTCGCGCAGATAGACCTTGAGACGGTCGTGGAAGAAGGAGAGCAGGTCGCCATCCTTGGTCGTTGCCAGCAGCGGCAGGCGGATCCTTCGCTCCAGCAGGATCCTGACGACACCGAGTGCCGCACGCCGCAGGGCGAACGGATCCTTCGACCCCGTCGGCTTTTCGTCGATCGCCCAGAAACCGATCAGCGTATCGAGCTTGTCGGCAAGGGCGATGGTGATCGCCACTCTGTCCTCCGGCACGCGGTCCGACGGACCCTGGGGCTTGTAGTGGTCCTCTATCGCTGCGGCAACGGAGGCGTCCTCACCCTGCAGCACCGCATATTTGCGGCCCATCAATCCCTGCAGTTCCGGGAATTCGCCAACGGCTTCGGTGCGCAGATCGGCCTTGGCGAGCACGGCGGCGCGATCGATGAGAGCCGCGTCGGCGCCGGTGATATCAGCCAATTCCTTGGCCAGCGTGCGGATGCGCGCAACACGCGCGCCCTGTGTGCCGAGCTTGGCATGGAAGGTCACATCAAGCGCATCGAGCTTGGCCATGCGCTGGTCGAGCGGCTTCTTCAGGTCGAGGCCGAACTTTGCTGCCGAAGCTTCCAGCGTCTCGAGATCGGGCAAGTTGCCCTGGTCGCGCTTCCAGAAATGCAGCGCATCCGAAAGCCGGGCCCGCACCACCTTGCCGTTGCCGTGGACGATTTCCTTGCCGCCGTCGCTTGCCTGGATATTGGAGACGAGGATGAACTTGTTCGACAGTGTTTCGCCACCCTGCGGCCGCGTCACGAAACACTTCTGGTTGGTCTTGATCGTCAGCCGGATGATCTCGGAGGGGATCGAGAGGTAATCCTCCTCGAAGCTGCCCATCAGCACCTGCGGCCATTCGACGAGGCCGGAGACTTCCTCCAGCAGGCCTTCGTCTTCCACCAGCTCCAGCCCGTTGGCAAAGGCGATATCGCGGGCGTCGTGCAGGATGATGTCCTTGCGCCGCTCGGCATCGAGGATGACCTTGGCCTTTTCCAGGTTCGCCGCATAATCGTCGAAGCGCCGGACGGTGATCGCCTCGGGCGCGTGGAAACGATGGCCGTAGGTGATGTTGGAGGCGGTGATGCCGTCGATCTCGAAGGGGATCACGGTGGTCTCTTCATGCTCCGGGCCGAAGGTGCAGACGATCGACTGCAGCGGCCGCACCCAGCGCAGCGCGCCGGGCTTCGACGAGGCCTTGCCCCAGCGCATCGATTTCGGCCAGGGAAAATCGCGGATGATGCCGGGCATGACATCGCTGACGATCTCTTCCGTTGCGCGGCCGGGCTTGGAGATGACCGCGACGTAGAAATCGCCCTTCTTCGGATCGCTGACCACCTGCGCTTCGGAGACGGAGGAAAGGCCGGCGCCGCGCAGGAAGCCTTCGATCGCCTTCTCGTTGGCGTCGGTGCGCGGTCCCTTGCGCTCCTCGCGCACATCGGCCGAGCGCGCCGTCAGTCCGTGAATGTCGAGGGCGAGCCGCCGGGGCGTCCAATATTCGCGCGCGCCCTCGTAGGACAGACCCGCTTCGACAAGCGCATCGGTGACGAGCTTCTTCAGGTCGCCGGCAGCCTTGCGCTGCATGCGGGCCGGAATCTCTTCGGAGCGGAGTTCGAGAAGAAGGTTTGGCATGTCGAATTTCCTTGCCTCCCGCGACAGGGGAGGGATGGCATGGGCGCCGGGTCAAAACGTTGCTTCTGCTAGCAAAGAATGGCGCATCTGCACAACCGCAAAATCGCCGCCTTTCCGGCATGCTTATCCTGTGGATCGGCGCTCGGCCGTAAACTCCAACATTGCCTTGCCGCTTTTCGCGGCTATGGTCCCGCCACCTCTGACGAAACAGGAAATCCCATGGCCGCAGACCTCCGTTTTCTCGCAGCCCGCATCTCCGCCGAAATCAACGCCCGGCCCGAACAGGCCAAAGCTGCAATCGAGCTGCTCGACGAAGGCTCTACCGTGCCCTTCATCGCCCGCTACCGCAAGGAAGTGACGGGCGGGCTGGATGATACGCAGCTGCGCAATCTCGCCGAGCGGCTGGTCTATCTGCGCGAACTAGAAGCTCGGCGCGACGCGATCGTCGAATCGATCACCGGCCAGGGCAAGATGACCGACGAGCTGATGACCAAGGTCGCAGGCGCCGAAACCAAGGCCGAGCTTGAGGATCTCTATCTGCCCTACAAGCCGAAGCGCCGCACGCGCGCCGAAATCGCCCGTGAACGTGGCCTCGGCCCGCTCGCCGAGACGATCCTCGCCGACCGCGCCAGGGAACCGGCGGTATTGGCCGAAGGCTTCGTCACCGCGGATGTGCCCGATGTGAAGACGGCGCTCGAAGGCGCGCGCGACATCATCGCCGAAGGCATTGCCGAAAATGCCGACCTGCTCGGCAGGTTGCGCGCCCATATGCGCCAGGCCGCGCTGCTGAAGGCGAAAGTCGTTGATGGCAAGCAGGCGACCGGCGAGAAGTTTTCCGATTATTTCGACCATTCCGAACGCTGGGCGACCGCCCCCGGCCACCGCGCGCTCGCCATGCTGCGCGGCTGGAACGAGGAGGTGCTGACGCTGACGATCGAGGCCGACGCCGAGACGACCTCTCCGAACAAGCCGGTCGAGCGCATGATCGTGGCCGCCTACGAGATCGGTACCAGCCGTCCCGGCGACCGCTGGCTGATGGAGGTCGCAAGCTGGACCTGGCGCGTCAAGCTTTCCATGTCGCTCTCGCTCGACCTGATGCGGGAACTGCGCGAAAGGGCCGAAGAGGAG
Source organism: Rhizobium leguminosarum bv. trifolii WSM1325 (assembly GCA_000023185.1). Classification (NCBI taxonomy): domain Bacteria; kingdom Pseudomonadati; phylum Pseudomonadota; class Alphaproteobacteria; order Hyphomicrobiales; family Rhizobiaceae; genus Rhizobium; species Rhizobium leguminosarum. The sequence continues at coordinate 611,960 of CP001622.1, forward strand.
GCGATCCATGTCTTCGCCCGCAATCTCAAGGATCTGCTTTTGGCTGCACCCGCCGGCTCGCGCGCGACGATGGGTCTTGATCCCGGCATCCGCACCGGCGTCAAGGTCGCCGTCGTCGACGGCACCGGCAAGGTGGTGGCGACATCGACCGTCTATCCCTTCCAGCCGAGGAACGATGTGCGCGGCGCCCAGGTCGAGCTCGCATCGCTGATCCGCAAGCACAATGTCGAGCTGATCTCGATCGGCAACGGCACCGGCAGCCGCGAAACCGAAAAGCTGGTGGCCGACATGCTGGCCGAGTTGCCGGCGCCGAAGCCGACCAAGGTCATCGTGTCGGAAGCCGGCGCCTCGGTCTATTCCGCCTCGGCGACCGCAGCGGCTGAATTCCCCGATCTCGACGTATCACTGCGCGGCGCCGTCTCCATCGCACGCCGCCTGCAGGATCCGCTGGCCGAACTCGTCAAGATCGAGCCGAAGTCGATCGGCGTCGGCCAATATCAGCACGACGTCGACCAGCAGAAGCTGTCGCGTTCGCTCGATGCCGTGGTGGAAGACGCAGTGAATGCCGTCGGGGTCGATCTCAATACCGCGTCTGCGCCGCTGCTGTCGCGCGTCTCCGGCCTCGGCCCGTCGATCGCCGACGCCATTGTCCGCCACCGCGACAGCGAAGGCCGTTTCGAGACGCGAAAGGATCTTCTGAAGGTCGCCCGCCTCGGCGGCCGCACTTTCGAGCAGTGCGCCGGCTTCCTGCGCATTCCGAACGGCAAGGAGCCGCTCGATTCCTCCTCGGTCCACCCGGAGGCCTATGGCGTCGCAAAGAAGATCGTCGCTGCCTGCGGCCGCGATCTGCGCGCGTTGATGGGCGATAGCGCGGTGTTGAAATCGGTTGATCCGCGCCAGTTCATCGACGAGAAATTCGGCCTGCCGACGGTCAGGGACATCATTGCGGAGCTGGAAAAGCCCGGCCGCGACCCGCGTCCGAGCTTCAAGACCGCGACCTTCGCCGAGGGCGTCAACGAAATTTCCGACCTCAAGCCCGGCATGGTGCTCGAAGGCACGGTGACCAATGTCGCGGCCTTCGGCGCCTTCGTCGATATCGGCGTGCACCAGGATGGCCTGGTGCATGTGTCCCAGCTTGCCGATCGCTTCGTCAAGGATCCCCACGAGGTCGTCAAGGCGGGTGATGTCGTCAAGGTGCGGGTTGTAGAAGTCGACGCCAAGCGCAAGCGCATCGCTCTTTCTATGAAACGCGATGACGGTTCTTCAGCGCCGCCGCCGCGGGGTGATTCTCGCGCGAACCAGGGTTCCCGGCCGCAGAACGAGAGCCGGCCCGCGGCCGCGAAACCCGAGAGCCAGGGCGCTTTCGGCGCGGCACTTGCCGAAGCGATGAAGCGAAAATAAGGGTTTAGCCGGCATTTCGGCAAAAATGCAACAGTTTGGCAGCGTTCTGAACAGAGTGCTAAATCCGGCGCTTGTAAGGCGAAAGAGAGCTACTAAGTTGATGTGACCATCCTGTCACATTTGCGAGGCGTCCATGGCGTCGGCATTCTTATCGATCGTCGAAAAAATCATCCGCAAGGGTTCGTTGAAACTTACCATCGCCAACGGCGAAACCCACACTATCGGCGACGGCACCGGTGAAACCGTTGTCGCCCGCCTTGCCGATCAGGAGGCCGAGGACGCCATCCGGCGCGACCCGGCCATGAAACTCGGCGAAATGTACATGCAAGGCCGGTTCATTCTCGAACAGGGCAACATTTACGATTTCCTGTCGCTGGTGAAACAGAACACCACCAACGAGATCTTCGATTTCAAGATGGCGGCACTGCTCCTCGGCCGCATTGCCAAGCAGCAGCTGAAGAGCCGTGTGCCGGTCAATCGCAACAAGCACAATGTCGCCCACCATTACGATCTGTCGGCCAAGCTCTTCGATCTTTTCCTCGACGAGGACTGGCAATATTCCTGCGCCTATTTCGAGCCGCCGGGCATTGGTCTCGACGAGGCACAGCTCGCCAAGAAACGCCATATCGCCGCCAAGCTTCTGCTCGAGCCGAACCAGCGTATCCTGGAGATCGGCTCCGGCTGGGGCGGCATGGGCATGTACCTGACGGAGGCGACCGACGGTGCCGAGTTCACCGGCATCACACTGAGTGAGGAGCAGCTCAAGGTCTCGCGTACGCGCGCCGAAAAGCGCGGCCTTGCCGACCGGGTGCGGTTCGAACTGCAGGACTACCGCACCATGACGGGCAGGAAGTTCGACCGTATCGTCTCGGTCGGCATGTTCGAACATGTCGGCATCGGCCACTACGGCAATTTCTTCCGCAAGGTATCGGATCTCCTCGACGACAACGGCGTCATGGTGCTGCATTCGATCGGCCGCCCGAAGCCGAGCTTCGGCACCAATGCGTTCATCGAGAAATACATCTTCCCGGGCGGCTACATCCCTTCCGTCGGCGAGGTCGTGCCGCCACTTGAGAAGGCCGGACTGCTGGTCAAGGATATCGAAATCCTGCCGCTGCATTATGCCTATACGCTGCGCCATTGGCGCGAGCGTTTCGTGGCGCGCAAGGCCGAAGCGGTGGCGCTTTACGACGAGCAGTTCTTCCGCATGTGGGAGTTCTATCTGGCCGGTTCCGAAATAGGGTTCCGCTGGGACGAGCTCTTCATCCTGCAGATCCAGATCGCCAAGAACCAGTTCGCCGTTCCCGACAATCGCAATTACATCGCCCGCAATGAAGCAAAGCTGAAGGAATTCGAGGCGGGGCGCGCTCCGCTCGAAAAGGTGACGTTCTGATCCCGCGGAAGTGCCGCTTCCGCTGGCAGTTTTGCCAAGGGACAGATTCTCATGAAAGGACGTGCCGATGAGCAGTGCGTTTCCCGAGATCTACCTGGTCCGCCACGGTGAAACCGAATGGAGCCTGTCCGGGCGCCATACCGGACGCAGCGATATTCCCTTGACGGCGAACGGCGAGGCCGCCGCCCGCAAACTCGCCGACCGGCTGGCGGGCCTTAGCTTCTCCGCCGTCTGGTCGAGCCCGTCCGAGCGGGCCCGCAAGACCTGCACGCTCGCCGGATTCGGATCGGGCGCGGTGATGAAGGACGATCTCGCCGAGTGGGACTACGGCGCTTACGAAGGCATCACCACCAAGGCGATCCTTGCCGATCGCCCCGGCTGGCAGCTCTTCCGCGACGGCTGCCCGAAGGGCGAGTTCGCCGCCAATGTCGGCGCCCGCGCGGACGCCGTCATCCATGCGCTTCGCCAAACGGCCGGCACCATCCTGATCTTTTCGAGCTCGCATTTCCTGCGCGTCCTCGCCGCCCGCTGGCTTGGCCTGCCGCCCGAAGACGGCTCCCGTTTCGTGCTCGATACGGCCAGCATCAGCGTGCTCGGCTACGAGCACGATCTGACCGAGCCGGTCATCCGCCGCTGGAACCAGAGATAGCGCTGGCATCCGTCATTTTTGCCTGTGTCATCTCGCTGCCGTGGTTAACACTGGGGTAACGAGATCAGGATAAATGTAGCGAACGCCGCCCTCCGCGGCTTTGTTTTTGCGTTTTCTGGAGTGCGGATGTGTCTCATCGATCAGTCGTATCGATCTCTCTGGCTATTGCCCTTTTCTCTGCAGGATCGGCGGTCGCCCAGGAAAGCGGCCAGCACTTCTGGTCCGGCGACTGGTACCTGAGCGTTGGCGTCGCCGGCTTCTCCGCCCCGAAATTCGAGGGCTCGTCGCACAATGAATTCAAGTTCAGCCCGCTGATCTCGGTCGGCCGCCAGGGTGCTGGCCCGCGTTTTTCCTCGCGCAACGACAATCCGTCCTTCGCCCTCATCGACAAGGGCGCCTTCCGCGCCGGCATCGTCGGCAAGTTCGTGCCGTCGCGCGATGACGGCGACGGCAGCGAGCTGAAGGGCTTGAAGAAGGTCAAATGGGGGGCGGAAGCCGGCGGTTTCGTCGAGGTTTACCCGACCGACTTCCTTCGCGCCCGCGCCGAAGTCCGCCAGGGCATCCGCTCGCATGACGGCATCGTCGCCGATCTCGCGGTCGATGCCTTCACCGATATCGCCCCCGACCTGCAGCTATCAGGCGGCCCGCGCGCGACCTTCGCCACCAGCGGCTATTACGACGCCTATTACGGCGTCAACGCCAAGCAGGCGGCCGCAGGCGGGCTTGATCCCTATAAGCCGTCGTCGGGCATCCAATCCTATGGCGCAGGCGCGGCGCTGACCTGGAAGGCGACGGAAAACCTTTCGGCAAGTTCCTTCCTCGAATATAAGCGGCTGGCGGGTCCCGCCGCCGACAGCAGCCTCGTGCGCGAGCGCGGCTCGAAGAACCAGGTCCTGATCGGCGTCTCGGCGACCTACAAGTTCAATTTTTCCCTGCAGTGATTGACGCGGCTGCGCATCCCTCTCAGATGCGCAGCGCTGTAACACTTTGAATTGCAGGATAATTTCATCCCGGGATCGATTCTGATCTAGGGATGATGCAAGTGGCAGCGCAATGATCGCTTCTTGACCGGATCGGCGGCCCGCCGCTAGATGAGCGGCATGCACGATACCGGCGACTTCAACGATCGCGTCTCCGACGCACCTTCCGATAACTGGGTCTACCGGATCCTGCCGCCATGGCTTTGGCCCTATGCGCAGCTGGCGCGCTGGGATCGCCCGATCGGCTGGCAGCTCTTGATGTGGCCGTGCTTCTGGTCGGCGACACTTGCCGCCAATGCGGCGATCGGCGAGGGGCTCTATTCCGGCAGCCTGCTGGTGTCTCACCTGTTCCTTTATTTCATCGGCGCGGTCGCCATGCGCGGCGCCGGCTGCACCTATAACGATCTCGTCGACCACGAGATCGACATGGAAGTGGCGCGCACGCGGTCACGTCCGCTGCCCTCCGGCCGCGTCACCCGCCGCCGGGCGAAGATCTTCATCGGCTTGCAGGCGCTGGTCGGCCTGTTCGTGCTGTTGCAGTTCAACTGGCTCAACGTCTTCCTCGGCGTGCTCTCGCTCGGGATCGTGGCATTTTATCCCTTTGCCAAACGCTTCACCGACTGGCCGCAATTCTACCTCGGGCTTGCCTTCTCCTGGGGCGCGTTGATGGGTTGGGCCGGGATTTTGGGCGGCCTCTCCTTTGCCGCCATCCTGCTCTACGCCGCCTCCGTCGCCTGGACGATCGGCTATGACACGATCTATGCGCATCAGGACAAGGAAGATGACGAGTTGATCGGCGTCCGCTCCACCGCGCGCCTATTCGGCGACAGGACGCGGCAGTGGCTGATCGGTCTTTACGGACTGACGCTGGCGCTGATGTTTATTGCTTTCGTTCTCGCCGGCGCCAATCTCATCGCCTTTCTGGGTCTGCTCGGTGCGGCCGGCATGTTCGCCTGGCAGATCGTCCGGCTCGATATCGATGATGCCGACCAGTGCCTGGCGCTCTTCAAGTCAAACAACCGCGTCGGCCTGATCATCTTCTTCGGCCTCTTCGTCTCGCTGCTGTTTGCCATTCCCTGATTGGGACGAACCGGGCGCGGGCGCCTGTCCCCAGATAGGAGGATTGGTCTAGCAGGCATTCGTGTTGTGCTTTATGGCAGATGGAAGCCATGCCTTGATCTGTTGATCCGTGAGGTTAGCACCACACAACATAGTCGCTACACGGCAGCCTTTCAGGGCAGATGCCTGCTCAAGAATAGCAGCGAGCCCGGCTGCTCCGGCTGGTTCGACGAGACGCTTCCATGTGTCATGAGCAAATCGCATTGCATCGAGAAGCTGATCGTCATCCACGAGAACGACGTCATCGATCGTGTCTTTAAGCCAGCCGACGGCCGACGGGACGGGAATCCGCACAGCAATTCCATCGGCAATCGTGCGTGCCTCCGGCGTTGAGATCACGTCACCCGCATTGTAGGACAGTGCCATGCAAGGTGCGCCCTTTGCGGCGACTGCGACGACCCTTGTTCGCGGTGATCGTGATTTGAACCAGCATCCTATTCCGGCCGCCAGAGCACCGTTGCCGAGCGGTATGAAAACGGCGTCGATATCTTCGACCTCTTCAGTCAGCTCCGCCGCAATCGTTCCTGCTCCTTCGGCAATGGCTGCGCTCGCTCCATCCTCGACGAACTGCAGCTTCCGTTCGGCGGCGTAGATTTTGGCGGCCTCCTTTGCAGCGTCAAAATCTTCTCCGGCGAGAAAGACTTCTGCCCCAAACCGGCGCATGGCTTCGATCTTCAACGGATTGGCGTTGACACTGGCGAACACGACCAGAGATCGCCCATGCCGCGCGGCATTGTAAGCAAGCCCCTGGCCGAAATTCCCGGCTGATGCCGTGACCAGAGGAGTTCTGTCTCCAACGACGTCGGCGAGAAAATACCCCGTCCCGCGCCCCTTGAAGCTGCGGATGGGATTTTCCGTTTCGTCCTTGGCGACGAGTGACAGCGCGAGCCTATCGGCACGCAACAAGTTGGTGTTCAGGAAAATCGGATCGATTTTTTTGCGTGCATCGTCGATTTTGGCGGCTGAAAGAGGTGTTTGTTTTGTCATGGGCAGATGATAGGAATTTTCGGCGCGGAAAAACCGCGCTCGTGACAAATTTATAGCGGAATTTCTGCTTATGGGCTTGGTTATACGCTGTGGATGATATTGATCGAACTATTCTGTCGATGCTGCAGGAGAATGCCGACATTCCCGGCAAGGTCATTGCTGACGCGGTCAATCTCTCACCTTCGGCCGTCGAACGGCGGATCAGCAAACTGAAGCAGGATGGGATCATCGAGAGGATCGTTGCGGTGGTCAGTCCGAAAGCCGTCGATCGCACACTGTCCGTTCTGGTTGAGCTTGAAATCCAGAACGAACATCGACACACGCTGGAGCAATTCCAGCGGTGGTTGGACCATGCGCCTGAAGTTCAGTCATGCTGGTATGTCACCGGCGACATGGACTATGTCCTGCTCGTGGCCGTCCGCAATCTTGAGGAATATAATATCTTCATTGAGCGGCTTATGGGCGAGCAACAGGCGCTCGTGCGAAAATACAAGAGCCTGATCGCACTCAAAACGGTCAAGCACGGATTGGGACTTTCCGTCCTTGAATGAGGGGATTTTTACTGGCTACGCAGTGATCCTGTCAAAATTCATCCCGCGGTGCCGATTGAGATTGAAGCGACAGTTTGCGGCCGAGTTCGACAGCGTCGCAAAACGGGCATTCCGCGACAGATGAGTGCGCAGAATGCCCGCCAATGAGCGTCCGGTGTCGCGATTTCGGTCAGTTGCGGGCGATGATTTCCTTGCCCTCGATCTTCATGGCGACGCCCAGCCGGCCGGTGGTGCGGCGCACGAGGAAGCGCGGACGGCGATTGGCGAAGTAGGAATGACGGCGGCGCGGCTTGAGATCGCTGGTGCGTAAGGCGCCGATGTGGTCTTCGAGCGGCCGGGCAACGCCGTCGGCCTCGACCATCAGCATCGGAATGCGGAAGGCTTCCGACCAACTGCGCCAGTCGGCGGCGATATCGCTGAGATCATGGGCGACGAGCAGCGGAATGCAGAGCTCCGGATCGGTGTGGTGAAGCTCCAGCGTCACGGTGACTTCGCCGTCGCCATGGTCGATGGCGCGGGCGGCGACACCTTTGAAGACGCGCTTGGGCAGCGCAATCGAGAGCGGCAGGCCGCTGGAGGGGAGGACCTTGCGCAGGACCGCGCCGCGTTCGTCTATGGTGATATTGACGTCATCCGAACAATCATGGATGGCGTAGCTGACCTGTTGGGGAAAGCGGGACGGATCGAGACGTAACGTCGTGCCAGCCCAAGCGGGCTTCATAACGGGATTGTTCATTTCATTCTACCCTTGTCTTACCTGAGAGCCGATTTCCGGTCTTCTCCTTGGGACTTTTCGTCCTCTATGGCCGACAATAGGCAGCCGCCCTTCCGTACAGCTTAAAAATTGCGGTTAAGAAAACTTTGCCTCCTCTGATGGTTATCAAAACCGAATCCGGCAGGGTTTCCGGAAGGTGAACGGTGTGGTGTGCTGGAACGATGCATCCGGAGGTAAGCCTCAGGTAAGCTTTCCGTGGCAAAATGTGCTCACCAGCATTTCGTCGTTCTTTTAGAGATTTTGCCAAAAAGGGCGCTTTTCATGATCACGGCTTCCCTCGCTTACACGATCCTGTCGCGGGATATGACGTCGAGCCTCAACAAGGTTGCGTCGCAGGCGACGGTCAAGAAGGATGCCCAATATTACGCCGACCATATCAACAAGGTCACATCCGTCGACGACTTCCTCGGCGACTACAAGCTCTACAGCTATGCGATGAAGGCCTATGGCCTCGAGGACATGACCTACGCCAAGGCCTTCATGAAGAAGGTGCTCGAGAGCGATCTCACCGATCCCAACAGCTACGCCAACAAGCTTTCCGATACACGCTACCGCGAGTTCGCCGCCGCCTTCAATTTCAACGAGCCGGCCAAGGACGTGCAGACGGACGCTCAGGAGGACGATCTCATCGGCCTCTACAAACAGTCCTTCATCGATGCCGACAAAGCCGCCAGCGCCGAGAGCAGCTATTACGGCACGGCGATCGACGGCGTGACGACCGTCGACGATCTGGTCAACAACACGCGGCTGCGCACCTATGTGCTGAAGACCTTCAAGATCGATCCGACCTATGCGTCGAAGGATTTTCTGCGGCAGGTGCTGACAAGCGATCTCAGTGACCCCACCAGCGTCGTCAATACGCAGGGCGGCGACAAGTACAAGGCGCTTGCCGCCCAGTTCGGTTTCAACGCCGACGGCACCGTCAACGGCACGGCGCAGACCGCTGCGCAGAAGGCCTCGGTCATCGAGACCTACACCCTGAATTCCCAGTCTGTCATCATCGACAATTCGGTCGGCTCGGATGTCTACTATGTCGGCAAGACGGCGGCAGACTACAACAAGGCCTATTACACGGCGAAGATCGGCACGATCACCAATGTCGACGATCTGGTCGCCGACAAGCGCCTGACATCCTACATCACGACGGCCTACAGCATGGGCGCCGACTTCACCGCCGCAGCACTGCGCACGGTGCTGACCGACCCCGGTTATGCCCAGCTGATGGGCTTTACCAATGTCTACAATGCTTTCAACTTCAAGGCTGACGGGTCGACCTCCAGCACGGCGCGCGTCCAGACGGTCGATCAGGCAAACAGTCTGCAGGCGGCCGCATCGGGCACGAAGAACTATTATACCGTCACCTCGCAGTCGAGCGGCATCACCAATGTCGACGCCCTGCTGGCTGACAATGTGCTGGCCCGCTACATTAAGGATGCCTATGGTCTCGGCACGAGTTTCAGCAATGCCGACCTGAAGAGCATCCTGACCGATTCGACCTATGCCGCGGCCCAGGGCCATGCCGATCTCAATGCCGACTTCAACTTCCAGGCGGATGGCTCGATCAACGGTTCCGTGATTCAGACTGCGGCGCAGCGGAAATCGACCACCGACAAGTCGGCGGCGAACGCAGCGCACTTCAACAGCATGATCGGCAATGTCACCAATGTCGATGACATCATGTCCGATGCTGTTGCGGTCAGCTATATCAGAAACAGCATGCAGATCGCCGATAGCGTCTCCGATGCGACGTTGAGGACTTTCCTCGTCGACCGTACGGCTGCCAGCGCCCAGGGCTACAGCGACGTTCACGATCTCTTCAATTTCAAATCGGATGGTTCGGTCCCGACCCTTTACGCCTCGCAAAGTGCGACGCAAAGTGCCAGCACCACCAGCAAGGCCAGCGATGCGGCGGTCTATTACCAGGCAACCATCGCCGGCATCTCAAACGTTGATCAGTTGCTGGCGGACCAGAAGCTGAACAATTTCGTCCGCAACGCCTTCGGCATCCCGTCGACCGTCACCGACGTCGCTCTTCGCAATATCCTGACCGATCAGAGCGGTACCGGCACCTATGCCGATGTCGCCGGCGCCTTCAACTTCAAGGCGGACGGCACGCTCGAAGACGGCTTGCAGGCGCAGACGGCCACCCAGATCAGCAGCACGAAATTTGCCGCCGAAGCGCGCACGGACGACTATTCCGCGCGGATGGCGACGATCGCCAATGTCGATGATCTGCTCGCCGATTCCGCCATCACCAATTTCCTGAAGAGCACCTACAATCTGCCTTTCGATATCTCGGACGCCGATCTGAAGAGCATCCTGACCGATGCGACGGCCGCTGCCGCCGCCGGCCATGCCGATCTCAATGCCGACTTCAACTTCGCTGCCGACGGATCGCTTCCTGTCGTCAGCTCGGTCCAGACGGCCGACCAGGCACAGACCACCAACGACAATTACGCGGCGCGTTATGACGACGAGCGCGACGAGGCGCTCGACGAGGTCGCATCCAACTACCAGAAGCTTATGGCCGACAGCAGCAGCCTGCTGAATTTCTCCGACGTCAAGAGTGTCAATGATTTCCTGCGCAGCAATTCGGCCGCCGATTTCAGCAAGAGCAATGACAATCTGCCGGATCTCTACCATGTGGCGCTGCAGGCCTTTGGCCTGACCGACCAGGACGTCCCGCGCTCGATGATGCGCAAGGTCCTGACGAGCGATGCCTATGATCCGGATGGTTATATCGCCTCGCTCAAGGATGAACGCATCACCAACCTTGCCCGCGCCTTCAACTTCGGCCCCGACGGCAAGGCGGCGTCACCTTTCCAGGCGCTTCCCGATGCGACCCTGGCCAAATACGCCACCGACTATAAGTCGCATATCACCATGCTGATGAAGGATGGACCGGTAAAGGACAAGGCAGCAAAGGATGCGACGGCCGAGGTCGACTATTTCGCCAAGGGCATGGCAAAGGTGAAGTCGCTCGACGATTTCCTGGATGACAGCCGCCTGACCGACCTGGTGCTGAAGGCGAACAACCTTGACCCCAAGGATTACGACAAGGCCACGCTGAAGAAGATCTTCACCTCCGATCCTGACGACAAGAAGAGCTACCTCAACACCAAGGCCGATGCGCGTTTCCAGGATATCGTCGCCGCCTTCAACTTCGACAAGGACGGCAATCTGACCCGCGCCAAGATCGGCACGATCCAGAACAAGGCGGCCGAGGAGCACACCCAGGAACTCTACGTCCAGCAGACGATGGAAGCCCAGCAAGGCGAAAGCAACGACGGCGTCCGCCTGGCGCTCTATTTCGCCCGCAAAGCCCCGAGCATCACCTCGATCTATTCGATCCTCGGCGACAAGGCGCTCTATCAGGTCATCACCACAGCCTACAACCTGCCGTCGCAGATCTCGGGCATGGACGTGACCAAGCAGCGCGATCTCCTCAGCCGCTTCGTCAAGCTCGAGGATCTCCAGGATCCGAAGAAGGTCGACAAGCTGCTGCGCCGGTTCACCGCGATGTACGATGTCCAAAACGCTGCCCAGCAGTCGCCGGCGCTGATGATCCTGACCGGCGGCGGCACGCAGCAAAGCTGATCGCCCCAACCTGCTGCACGCAGCAGGTTTGATCGCTCTGACCGTCAACCTCACGGATCGAGGCTGACAACCTTTCCCGGGTTCATGATATTGGCGGGGTCGAAGGCGCGCTTGATGCGGCGCATCAGCTCGATTTCAATCGTTGGACGGATCGCCGCCAGTTCATCCCGCTTCAGCTGGCCGATGCCGTGCTCGGCCGAGATCGAGCCGCCATGCGCCAACACCAGCCCATGTACGATGTGGTTCATCTCGCGCCAGCGAGCGATGAAGGCGGCCTTGTCGGCGCCGAGCGGCTGGGAAATATTGTAATGAATATTGCCGTCGCCCATATGGCCGAAGGCGCAGATGCGGGCGCCCGGCATCGCCGCCATGACCGCTTCTTCGGCCTCGGCCATGAAATGCGGGATCCTCGACACCGGCACGGAAACATCGTGCTTGATCGACCCACCTTCCGGCTTCTGGGCATCCGACATGCTTTCTCGCATGTGCCAGATCGCCTTCTGCTGCGCTACCGATGCGGCGATTGCGGCATCCAGCACCAGCCCGGCCTCGAAACCCTGTTCCAGCACCCCGTTCATCATCCGCTCCGCCGTCTCGGCCGAATCCGACGTCGAAATGTCGATCAGCACATACCAGGGATAGGCCGTTTCCAGCGGATCGCGCACGCCGTCGATGTGGCGTGTGGTGATCTCGACCCCGAAACGCGGCATCAGCTCGAAACCGGTCAGCGAGGCGCCGCAGAGGCTGGAGGCCAGGTTGAAGAGGGCAAGCGCATCCGTCACCGAATTCAAGCCGGCGAAGGCCACCTGATGGCCGAGCGGCTGGGGAAAGAGCTTGAGCACCGCGCCGGTGATGATGCCGAGCGTGCCCTCGGCGCCGATGAAGAGATCGCGCAGGTCGTAACCGGTATTGTCCTTTTTCAGGCGGCGTAAACCGTCCCAGATCTCGCCGGTCGGCAACACCACTTCGAGGCCCAGGCAGAGCTGGCGCATATTGCCATAGGCAAGCACGGCCGTACCGCCGGCATTGGTGGAAAGGTTGCCGCCGATGCGGCAAGAACCCTCCGAGCCGAGCGACAGCGGAAAAAGCCGCCCATGCGCCTCGGCTGCCTTCTGCACCTCGGCCAGGATGGCGCCGCCATCGGCCACCAGCACGTTCGCCACCGGATCGACATCTCGGATCTTGTTCATCCGCTCGAGCGACAGGATGATATCGGACTTGCCCTGACGCGGCGTCTGGCCGCCGACGAGGCCGGTATTGCCGGTCTGCGGCACGATCGCCGTTCCGGTCTCCGTCGCAAGCTTCATGATATCAGAGACCTCCTCGACCGAGCCGGGCTTCAGGAGGAGCGGGGAGGAGCCGTGATAAAGCCCGCGGTTTTCGATCAGATGCGGTGCAAGATCGGCCTCGCTACGCAGCGCGTATTTTTCGCCGACGATGGCAGCGAAGCGATCGAGGAGTTCGGTGGAAATGCTCATTCGGGCTCGGTCCTCCATCGTCATCTACAGCGCCGCGCGTCTTTTCAGACGCGCTTAGGACGCTGTAGCACTTTGAATTGCTGCATAATTCCTAAATCGATTCCGATTTAGGAATTATGCAGCAGGTCTTTTCAGTCGCGGGGTGCAGCTGCCCGCTGCAGCCGGTCGTTGATCGCCTCGCCCAGCCCCTCCTCGGGAATCGGCGAAAAGGCGATGCTCTGGGCGCCGCTGGCATCGGCCCGCTTCATGTAGTCGAAAAGGTTGGCCGCCGCCTCTGCCAGATCGCCGCGCGGGCTGAGATCAAGCACGATCCGTGCACTCTCCGCGCCGGAGACCGCAGCACTGCCGAAGGCAATCAGTGCCTCACCGGGTTCTACCGCCGTCGCATTGAGACGCACGGAAGCACCCGGCGCATAATGCGAGGCGAGCATGCCTGGCGCCTCGATCGCCGCCGATGCCGTTCTCGCCCGCAGCAGCGGTTGGCCTGCGACGCGCTCGATCTCGCGCGCCGCCAGTCCACCCGGGCGAAGCAGCCTCAGCCGGCCGCCCTCTGCCTTGACGATCGTCGATTCGACGCCGACGGCGCTTGGGCCCGCATCGAGGATCAATGGGATTCTTGCCCCGAGATCGGCTTCGACATGGGCGGCACTCGTGGCGCTGACCCCGCCTGAGGTGTTGGCGCTGGGGGCTGCGAGCGGCCGTCCGAAGGCGCCTATCAACGCGCCTGCGAAACCCTTCGGCACACGGATGCCGACGCTGTCGAGCCCGGCGATCGCCAGCGAATGGATCGAGCTCTGAGGCTTCAGCGGCAGCACGAGGGTCAGCGGCCCGGGCCAGAAGGCTCTGGCGAGCGCCCGTGAGACCGGGTCGAATTCGGCATGCTCTTCGGCCATGGCGAGGTCGGCCATATGGCAGATCAGCGGATTGAAGCGCGGCCGTCCTTTTGTCTCGTAGATGCGGGTGATGGCTGCAGGATTTGTGGCGTCGGCCGCCAGGCCGTAGACGGTCTCTGTCGGGATGGCGATGGCAAAGCCGTCGGCAAGGGCGGCGGAGGCCGCCTCCAGCGCTGCCTGCCTGTCTGCCGTGATATCGATCGTGCGTGCCATGTCCTGCCCGTGTTAGTCTTGGCAGTCATTAGGCTTTCCGCCGCCCGCGATCAATCGCTTAAAGCTGCCGGATGATTTCGCGCAGCTGTTCGTTGCGGGCGCCGAGCAAGAGGATGTTGCGGATCGCTGCCTGCGGATCATGGGTGCGGAAGAGCAGGCCGTTGCCGCGCACCGACCGGTCGATGGTCATCTTTTCGGCGGAGTTTTCGCCGGGTTTGATCGCGACGGCGAAATACATGCGGGAATAACCGACATCGATGCGCTCGAAGAAATTATCGTTCTCGCCGATGTCGGAATAGAAATTGGAGATGTAGAAGGCCCAGCTGACTTCTTCGTAATGGGCGAATTTCGTCCGCGCGGCGGTGACGTGGCAATAGCCGAGATGCGGGCTGTCCTCCAGCGTCCGGTGAAAGATCATCTTCGGAAACTGGATCGAGTGGTGAAAGCCGTTGATGTGCTGATGCGTCTTTTCGCCGGCCACCTGCAGCTTGCGGCCGGTCTTTGCCGCGACCTCATCATGGGTGAAATAGCGTTTTTCCTCGGCCAGCCAGTGCCGCCTCTCGCGGGGGATGCGGCCGGTGCGCAAAAATTCGGAATGCGCGGCAATCAGCTGCGGCTCTTGCAGTTTACCTGCTTCTTTCGCGTCGAAATAACGGAGTTTGGCCATGGTTCGCGTTCTTCGGTCGGTCTGAATCAGCAGCAGGATAGGACCGTATGCTTAAGGCGATGTTAAAAAACGGCCGCGGCAGCCGGCTGGCTGAGGGGCAAATGCCGGCAGGTGTCGCAAACGCGACTGATATCGATATCAGGCAGCCGACCTCTTTGCGGAGCGGGTCTTTACGCCATGTCGCAATTGACGATAATTGCCCGGAGAGTCGGGCGATGTCATCGACGGGGATGGGCAGCCTTAAGCCTTGCCGCATCCTGTCGTCAATTTCGAAGCCGATGTCGCATTACAACCAAGCGCCAGGCAAGCTCGGTGCTTAAATGACGCCATGAACAATTCTCCCGAAGGAGAAGGAAGCGGGCGCGCTTCCGCCGGCCTTCCCACTCGAAGGTGGCAACCGGTGCACGAGGACATGAAGATGGATATTCGCAGCAACGTTTTGCGTCAGCTCAAGAGCCGCCGTGAGGGCTTCAGCCTCGAACAGCCGTTCTATATCGACGAGGATTATTTCCAGCTCGACATGGAGATGATCTATTATCGCGATTGGCTGTTCATCGGCCATGATTGCGAGCTGCCGAAGCCGGGCGCTTATTTCACCGTTCAGATCGGCAGCTATCCTGTCGTCATCGTCCGCGGCCGCGACAATGTCATCCGCGCCTTCCACAACAGCTGCCGCCATCGCGGCTCGCGCGTCTGCACCAAGGAGCACGGCTCCTCCGTGCGTCTCGTCTGTCCCTATCATCAATGGACCTATGATCTCGAAGGCAAGCTCGCCTTTGCTCGCCACATGGGCGATGATTTCGACAAGACCGGCTTCAACCTGAAGCCCGTCCATTGCGAGATCGTTGCAGGCTATGTCTTCATCTGCCTTGCCAACACCGCCCCGGATTTTCAGCCGGTGCGCGACAAGATCGAACCCTATGTCGCGCCGCACCGGATCAGTGAGAGCAAGGTCGCCTTCCAGAGCACGATCATCGAGAAGGGCAACTGGAAGCTTGTCTGGGAAAATAACCGCGAGTGCTATCACTGCGCCGCCAATCATCCCGAGCTCTGCCGCACCTATCCCGAAGCCCCGAGCGTCACCGGCACGGATGGCGGCGCCGACGATCCCGAGATCGCCGGCCATTGGGCGCGCTGCGAGGCCGCCGGCCTGCCGAGCAAGTTCCAGATTTCGCCGGACGGCCAGTTCCGCACCGCCCGCATGCCGCTGATCGAGGATGCCGAGAGCTACACCATGTCGGGCAAGCGCGCCGTCCAGCGCCAGCTCTCCGACGATATTTCGATCAGCCATATCGGCGCCATGCTGCTCTTCCACTACCCGACGACGTGGAACCACCTGCTCGGTGACCACGCCATCTCCTTCCGCGTGCTGCCGCTCAGCGCCAACGAGACAGCGGTGACGACCAAGTGGCTCGTCCACAAGGATGCCGTCGAAGGCGTGGATTATAATCTCGAAGAACTGACCCACGTCTGGACCGAGACCAACGATCAGGATCGCCGCATCGTCGAGGAAAACGCCTTCGGCATTCACTCGCCCGCCTATGAACCCGGCCCCTATTCCGCCTTGCACGAGGGCGGCGTCATGCAGTTCCTCGAATGGTATTCGAACTTCATGGTGAACCGTCTGCAGGGTGACCAGGCGAAAATTTCCGCCGTGGCCTAATGCATGTAGCCCGGAACTGTTACGGTTCCGGGATAACGGCATGCATGAACAAAGGACTGAAGTGCGTTCCGGGCGACATCATCGGCCTCCCGGTTAATGCCCGGTTCAGATCGATTTCTGTACACATACGAAAGCAGTTGGCCCCCGGCCGCTTTCGGAACCATTCCGGCACGAAAGCGTTGCTGGGCAGGCGGTTTTCGCTGTTGAATGGGAGAGAAGAATGTTCGGTTTGAGAAACAAGATCGCGACCGCAGTTCTGGCTGCCGCGGTGGTGCTGACAGGCTTTGCGCCGTCGCAGGCAATCCAGATGCCCACCGCCCCGCAGGTGGAAAAATCCTCCGACGTCGAGAATGTCCAGTACCGCCGCTATTATCGCCCCGGTTACCGTCCGGGCTATCGGCCTGGCTATCGTCCCGGCGCCTATTACCGGCCCGGTTATTACGGCGGCTATCGCGGCTATTCCTATTACCGTCCGGGTTATCGCCGTTATAACGGCTACTGGTATCCGCTCGCCGCCTTCGGCGCCGGCGCGGTCATCGGCGGCGCTATCGTCGCGCAGCCGCGTTACGTCGCGCCCGCGCCCCGCATGGGTTCGAGCCACGTCGCCTGGTGCGCCAACCGCTACCGGTCCTATCGCGCCTACGACAACACCTTCCAGCCCTATAACGGCCCGCGCCAGCAGTGCTATTCGCCGTATTGATAAACGTGCTGTTCTCAAGAAACGTCTGCCCCTCACCCTAACCCTCTCCCCGTAAAAACGGGGAGAGGGACGTGCCCCGCGAGAGGTTGGTGGGAACGGAGATGTGGCGGCACATCCCTTCTCCCCGCGCGCGGGGGTCCGAAGGACGGGTCGAGACCCGTGGCTCGACCCCGGTGGTGGCGGCAGCCGGATGAGGGGCTGCGCGCCCTCAGAATGCCGAAAACTTCACCCTCAAAGAATATCCACTCTCCTCAGCAACCACCAGGCAAAGGCAATGGAGCCGACGATGAGGACGACGGCGTATTCCGTGCCGTAGTCGCCGACGGCGAAGGGCAGGTTTGCCGTGTTCATGCCGAAGAAGCCGGTCACCAGCGTCGGCGGCAGCAGGAAGGCCGTCATGATCGACAGCAGATAGAGGTGGCGGTTGGTTTCGGAGGATTGTTTCGAATCGATTTCTTCGTGCAGCAGGCGTGCCCGGTCCTGCAGCGCATAGATATCGTGGTCGACCGTTTCCAGCCGGCTCGTCAGCCGCCGCGCCACGTCGTCGAAGCCGAAGGGCATCTCGTCGTCGTCGGCCGCCGCCGCCCGGCGCATCAGCGCCAGCACGGTGCGCAGATGCCGATGCAGCCTGACCACGGTGCGCCGCACCGGCGCCAGGCGTCGGCGTTCGTCGCGCTGCGCGCTGTCGTAGACGATATCCTCGATCTGGTTCAGCTCCTCGGTGAGCTCGATGACGATCGCGATCAGCGTGCGCTGGAACTCGATCACCAGCAGTTCGAAGAGATCGACCGGCCGGGAAAATTTGCCCGGATTCCTATCGATCAGCGCCCGCGCCCGCTCGACGCTGCGCAGCGGCTGCAGCCTTGTGGTGATGAGGAAGCGGTCGGACATGGCGAAATGCAGCCAGCCGAGATTGTTGGTATCCTCGGCGAAATCGCGCTGGCAATCGACGAGCGTGCCGTAGAGCATCTGCTCGTCGACGGTGATGGCCGCATGTGTGTCACGCGTCGTCAGCGCCGATTTCGCGTCCTCCGTCAGCCCGTCCAGCGTATCGAGCAAGGCCGGCACGCGGGCGTCGACAAGGTTGAGATGCAGCCAGTAGAAACAGTTGTCGGCGGTCAGTTCCGCCACCGTCGCACTGTTGTTCAGCCGCACCGCGGTCTTTTCTTCGGGCGAGAAGCGATAGGCCCAGACGAAACCGGGTATGTTGACGGGCAATGTGTCCATTGTTCGCCGGTCCTTTGCGAAGGCGATGTCTTCCCTTAGAGTTTGTTCATGACGTCCATTTGTCCAACGGTGCAAGAACAAAGCGTCATGCCGGGCGATTTATCGCATACCGGTCGAAGAAATCGAAATTGACGTTTACGTAAAAATCAATTAGCCCTTGCCTCGGAGGGGCTTTGCCGCGAGCGAGGCCGGTCCGCGGAGGAAAAACCATGTACAAGGCGCCCGTCGAGGAAATCGCGTTCACGTTGAAGCATGTCGCGGGCATGGGCGAGGCGATGTCAAAAGGGATGCTCGGTGATCTCGGCGAAGATCTGGTCGATGCCATCCTGGCCGAGGCCGGGCGTTTTGCCACAGAGGAAGTGGCGCCGCTTGCCGACATCGGCGACCGCCAGGGCGCCCGCCTGATCGATGGCGAGGTCAGGCTGCCGGATGGCTGGCGCGATCTCTATCGCCATTGGATTGCCGGCGGCTGGAACGGCCTGACGGCGCCCGAAGCTTTCGGCGGCCAGGCCTTGCCGCATATGCTGAATGTCGCAGCACTCGAAATGTGGAATTCCGGTTCCATGGCCTTTGCGCTCGCTCCGACGCTGACGATGGGCGCCATCGAGGCGGTCAGCACCCATGGCAGTGCTGCGCTGAAAGACACATATCTGGAAAAGATGGTCTCCGGCGAATGGACCGGCACCATGAACCTGACGGAGCCGCATGCCGGCTCCGATCTCGGCGTGCTGAAAGCCCGCGCCGAGCGCCGCGATGACGGCAGCTACCGCCTGTTCGGCCAGAAGATCTTCATCACCTGGGGTGAGCATGACGCGGCCGACAACATCATCCATCTGGTGCTCGCCCGCCTGCCGGATGCGCCGGCCGGCACACGCGGCATCTCGCTCTTCCTGGTGCCGAAATTCCTGGTGAACGACGACGGCTCGCTTGGGCCCCGCAATGATCTGTTCTGCCATTCGCTGGAGCACAAGCTCGGCATCCATGGCTCGCCGACCTGCACGATGATCTACGGCGACGGAAAATTCGGCAGTGAAAAGGGCGCTGTGGGATGGCTGGTCGGCGAGGAGAACAAGGGGCTGGCCTGCATGTTCACGATGATGAACAATGCCCGCCTTGCCGTCGGCATGCAGGGCGTGGCGATCGCGGAGGCCGCCACCCAGAAGGCGCTCGCCTATGCCAGGGAACGCACCCAGGGCAGGGCACCGGGTTCAGGCAGTGCCGGCATGAGCCCGATCGTCGAACATCCCGATGTCGCCCGCATGCTCCTCACCATGAAGGCGCTGACGCAAGGGGCGCGCGCCATCTCCTATGTCTGCGCCCATGCGATCGACATGTCGCACCGGGCAGGTGACTCCAGCCGCCACTGGCAGGAGCGCGCCGCCCTTTTGACGCCGATTGCCAAATCCTTTTCGACGGATGCCGGCGTCGACGTCGCCTCGCTCGGCATCCAGGTGCATGGCGGCATGGGTTTCATCGAGGAGACGGGTGCGGCGCGTTATCTCCGCGATGCCCGCATCGCCCCGATCTACGAGGGTACCAACGGCATCCAGGCGATCGACCTCGTCACCCGCAAGCTGCCGCTCTCCGGCGGCGATCAGGTGAAGGGCTTCATCGCCGAGCTTAGAGAGATCGCCGACGACGTCCGCCGCTCCAATCTCGATGGTTTCGGCGAGACCGCTGTCAGGCTCGACGCGGCGATCGTCGATCTCGAACAGGCGACCGCCTGGCTGATGAAGACGCTTGCCGAGAACAGCACCGCCGAGGCGCTCTCGGGTGCCACCCCCTATCAGCGCCTGTTCGGGCTGGTGCTCACCGGCTGTTATCTTGCCAAGGGTGGTCTCGCCGAGGCAGCCGATGGGGCAGGTGAAAACCGCATCGCGCTCTGCCGCTTCGCCGCCGAAAACCTGCTTGCCGAGACCGCAGCCCTGCGCGACCGCGTCGTCAATGGCGCGGCAAGCCTTGCCGCCGCCCGTATCCTGCTTGCCTGAGGAAACCCAATGACCGATCACATCATCGTCGAGCAGCCTTCCGCCCATCCCGGCGTCCAGTCTATCCGCTTCAATCGGCCGGAGAAGAAGAACGCCATCACCCGCGCCATGTACCGGACCATGGCCGATGCGCTGAATGCCGCCAACACAAATCCCGGCATCCGTGCCACCGCTTTGCTCGGCACCGAAGGCTGCTTTTCGGCCGGCAACGACATGAACGACTTTCTTGCTGCCGCGATGGGCGGCCGCGGCCTGGAGCAGGAAATCCTCGATTTCCTCTATGCGCTGGTGAATGCCGAAAAACCCGTCGTCTCGGGCGTCGACGGCCTGGCGATCGGCATCGGCACGACGATCCATCTCCATTGCGACCTGACCATCGCCTCCAGCCGCAGCCAGTTCCGCACCCCCTTCGTCGATCTGGCGCTGGTGCCCGAGGCCGGTTCCAGCCTCGTCGCGCCGCGCCTGATGGGGCATCAGCGCGCCTTCGCCCTGCTGGCGGCCGGCGAAGCATTCTCCGCCGAAGAAGCCAAGGAAGCCGGCCTGGTATGGAAGGTCGTCGACCCAGGCGAGGTCGATTCACTGACGCTTGGCCTGGCGGCAAAGCTCGCGGCCAAGCCGCCGGAGGCGCTGCGCATCGCCCGCGACCTCATTCGTGGCGATCGCGGCGAGATCATCGCCCGCATCGACGAGGAGGCCCGCTATTTCTCCGCGCGGCTAAAAAGTGCCGAGGCCCGGGCGGCCTTCGAAGCCTTCATGCGCCGCTGAGCGCCGCCTGGTAGCACCAGTCCGGGAGCAAACGGATACCGATTAGACCGCCGGCACATTGAATACTTCGCCGGCCCTGAGTGGCCGGAACCGCTCCGGGGGAATATCGTGCTCGCTCATTGCGTCTTGCAACGCTCTTGCCGGCGCGTCGACCGCTTCATTTGTCAGTTGGAACGTGGCGAAGTGATGCCCGGCCACATAGGCCGCATTTGCCAACTTCATTCCGATCACCGCCTCTTGCGGATTCTGGTGCTGCCCTTTCATGAACCAGCGCGGCTCATAGGCGCCGAAGGGTAAAATGGCCAAACGAAAGCCGCCATGTTTCTGCTGTGCCGCTTTGTAATTGATGCCGTCGTGAAAGCCCGTGTCACCGACGTGATAAATTTTTCCGGCCGGAGTCGATAAAACGAACGACGCCCAAAGTGCCATCCGCCGATCGGCGGTTCCGCGGGCGGACCAATGGTGTGCAGGCTCCGCATCAATGCTTATTCCGGCGTGCGAAATGCGCTCGCCCCAGTCCATCGATGTCGTCTCTATATCGGGCATGGCACGGCGAATGATCGTGTCATTGCCAAGTGGCGTCACGACAAGCGGCCGATGCTTCGCAGCCAACCGCCTGAGCGTTGCGATATCGAGATGATCATAATGATTGTGCGACACCAGCACGAGATCAATCGGGGGCAAATCATCGAACGCGATGCCCGGTGGGACGACGCGCCTGGGTCCGGCAAAAGCGAGGGGACTCGCGCGCTCCGACCAAACCGGGTCGGTGAGGATATTGAGCCCAGCGACCTGCACGAGCATTGTTGCATGACCAACCATGGTCACCCTCAGATCCTCGCCATCGACGCATGGATCCGGCTTGGCCGCCGGGTACGGACTTGGGACCGACTGAGGCCAGCGCTCACGGCCACCGCCGAATTGCCAGCGCAGCAGATCGCGGAAGCCAAGGGGCTCAATACCTTCGGGATTGAAGAAATGCGTGCCGTCGAAGTGATCGGACACTGGGCCGTTATAGTATGGGTTGCGTCTTTTGGTCTTTCCGACAGGCACGCCTATTTCTCCAGCGTCGCCACCACCTCGACATGCGAGGTCCAGAGGAACTGGTCGATCGGCGTTACTTGCGTGATCCGGTAGCCGCCCTCGACGAGGATCGCCAGATCCCGCGCCAGCGTTAGCGGATTGCAGCTGACTGCCACGATCTTCTTCACGCCGGAGCGGGCGAGCTCCTGGCACTGGAACTCGGCACCGGCGCGCGGCGGGTCGAAGACGACGGCGTCATAGGGCTTGAACTCCTGCGTCATCAAAGGACGGCGAAAGAGATCGCGCTTTTCGACGGTGACCGGCTTCAGCCCTTGCGTGTTGCGGGCGGCATGGTCGAGTGCTGCGAGCGCCTTTGCTTCGGCTTCGACGGCGTGCACGCGGCCGATCCGCGCCAGCCGCAGTGAAAACGTGCCGGAGCCGGCAAAGAGATCGGCGATCCGCTTCGACTTGCCGGCATGGGCAATGACCAGCTCCGCCATCGCCTCTTCCGCCGGCTTGGTCGCCTGGGTAAAACCGCCCGGCGGTGGTGAAACCTGGATGCCGCCGAATTCGACCATCGGCTTCGACGGCTCGACCAGGATTTCGCCGTTCAGCGAAACACGGGCGATGCCGCGCAAGCTGAGCGCGGTCTCGATCGCCTTGCGTCGCTGCGGATCGGAGAGCTTCTTCACGTCGTCGACGGAGATGTCCAGACCGGAAAGCGTTTCGAGCACGGCGACGCGGAAGGGTTCGGCACTGGTCGCCAGCGATGCAGCAATCGCCCTGATCGCCGGCAGCCGGGCGATGATCCCTGCCGACGAGATCGGACATTCCTCGATGGCGACGATATGGTGGCTTTCGGCCTGGTTGAATCCGACCAGCATGTCCTTCTCGGTCTTGCGCGCCGCAAAGACGACACGCCGCCGTTCGCCCGGCCGGGCCGGAACGATCTCGCCGACCTCTGATGTCAGACCCTTGGATTTCAGCGCATCGATGACCAGCTGGCGCTTGAAGGCGCGGTAGGGCGCATCGGCCATATGCTGGATCGTGCAGCCGCCGCAGGTGCCGTTGACACCATCCGGACCGAAATGCCGACAGGGCGGCTCCTGCCGGTCAGGCGAGGGCGTCGTGATCGACATGATCGTGCCCTGGCTCTTGACCCGGGCAATCGCCACGGTTTCGCCTGGCAGGGAAAAGGGTACGTAGACAGGCCCGCCGGCGCTGCTGGCGATGCCGTCGCCCTGGGCGCCGAGCTTCTCGATCGTGACGGTTTCGGTGCTCACGGTTTTAATCCTGCCAGAAGGAATTCCTGATTGCCGTCGCCGCCGGAAATCGGGGAGGGGATGAGGCCGAGGCTTTTCCAGCCCATGTCCTCGACGAACCAGCGCTCCAGTTCTGCAGCAACGGCGGGAGCAGACGAGGGGTCCTTCAGCATCCCGCCCTTGCCGATCGCTTCGCGCCCGGCCTCGAACTGCGGCTTGACCAGCAGCACGGCGACAGCGCCCGGTTCGGCGATCTCAAGAGCCGGCGCGAGCGCCAGCTTCAGCGTGATGAAGGAGACGTCGGAAACGATGAAGGTGGAGGGATGGTCGATATCGTCTGCCGTCAGGTTGCGGGCGTTGAGGCCCTCCCTGTTCGTCACGCGCGGATCGCCTGATATGCGCGGATGCATCTGCCCATGGCCGACATCGATCGCGGTGACATGCGCGGCACCGCGCTGCAGCAGCACCTCGGTGAAGCCGCCGGTGGAGGCACCGACATCGAGACAGTGATGGCCGGCAGGATCGAGCCGGAAATGATCGAGGGCAGCGGCAAGCTTCAGTGCGGCGCGCGACACATAGTCCTGCGCCGGATCGTCGATCTCGATGGCCGCGTCCGCGCCAAACAGCGCGCCGGCCTTCGTGACCACCTGGCCGCCGATCTTGACGGTGCCGCGCTGCACGGCGTCGCGGGCGCGTGAGCGGCTGGCAAAGAGGCCGAGGGAGACGAGAAGCTGGTCGAGACGTTGGGTGTTTTGATCTGACATCGGCTGTGCATGACCGGCAAAGCCGCCGGTTGCAAGCATTTTGTTCCCAAGACCGTCATTGACCCTCAAAAGCTTTCGGCGATAATCCCCCCGCGGCGATCGCGGGGCGTGCCGCAGACACGGGGGTGTTCCATGCTGAAGCTCTTCACTCTTCTTGTCGCGGCGGGGATCGCATCGCCCGCGCTCGCGAACGACACTATGGCCGAGGTCAAGACCGGCGGGCTGATCTTTGCCCAATCCGACGATGTCAGCATGGCGGAAGAGGATCTCTTCATCTCCGCTTCGGAAGTGCGTGTCGACTACGTCTTCGAGAACAGCTCCGACAAGGATGTCGAAAGCCTGGTCGCATTTCCGATGCCTGACATATCGGGCCAGGTCGACAATAATTCCGCCATCTCCGATTATGACAGCGATAATTTCCTGCATTTTTCCACCGTGCAGGACGGCAGCCCGATCACCGCCAAGCTGCAGCAGCGCGTCGTCTCGCTCGGCATCGACGTCACCGACGAGTTCGCCAAGCAGGGCATTCCCGTCCTGCCCTATAGCCAGAAGACGACCAAGGCGCTTGCCAAGCTCCCCGAAACCGTCCGCAAAGACTGGATCGCCCGCGGCCTCGTCTATCCCATGGGCGCCGGCGATGCCGCCGGGGTCGATCTCGTGCCGCTCTGGACGCTGCGCTCGACCTATTGGTGGCGCACCACCTTCCCGGCAAAGAAGAAAGTCAGCGTCGCGCACCGTTACAAGCCGGCCGTCGGCGGCACCGTCGCCATCAGCTTTCTCGAAGGTGGCGAGCCGAAGGGTGAGCGCTTCGAGGAATATTCCCGCAAATACTGCCTCGACGGAGATTTCGTCAGGGTTGCCCAGCAGCGTGCGCGGGAAGCCGAGGCCGGAGGCGCCAACTATACCGAAAGCTGGATCTCCTATGTGCTGTCGACCGGCGCCAACTGGGCGGGGCCGATCAAGCGCTTTCAGCTGACGATCGACAAGGGCAAGCCCGGCAGCCTCATAAGCTTCTGCGGCAGCAATGTTCAGAAGATCGGCCCGACCACCTTCCGGATGACGGCCCAGGATTTCGATCCCGCAAAGGATTTCGACATCCTGATCCTCAACCCTCCAGAAACGGCACAATAATCCGTAGGCTCGGCCGCTGTTGCGGTGCACAAATTTAAACAAATTTAAAGCCTGGCCATATAGGTTCAGCGTGATTGTAGCGGTTCATCCAAGCCGCTCGGCGCCATGAAGGCGCAAGCGTTTCCACGCCGATCATGTTCTCAAGTTCAAACATTCCGGCGGTTGCGTCTCGTGCGACCTGCCTTTCGCCGCGTCGACTGTCGTCAGGAGAAATCACCGATGTCCGCCAAAAACATATCCTTGAACGGTAAACTTGCGGCCACGTTCGCAGCCCTCATTCTCATTTTCGTCGCCATTTCCACTTTCGTTTATTCCAAGGCGACGGCGTCCGCGGCCGCTTCTGCTGAGCAGGAAAAGTCCGAGCTGCTCGTCAACCAGATCGACGATGCGCTGCAGGCAATGCTCGAGCAGGCCGTCAACCTGCGTGGCTTCATCCTCTTCCGCAGCGACAGCACCTATGGCGATGTCTTCACCAACCGCGAGCGCATGCTGAAGGCGATTGCCGCTGCCAAGCAGACGGCCGCCGGCGAGCCGCAGCTGGTCGAGATGATCGACGGCATGCAGAAGGCCGCCGACCTCTATTTCCACGAACTTGCCGAGCCGCAGACCAAGGCTCGCAAGGAAACCGACATGCCGATCGAAGAGGTCGTCAAGATCGGCGTCAACGCCACCAAGGGCCAGCTCGACGGGTTCCGCCAGGCCTCAGCCAAGATCAAGGCCACCGCGCGTGAAAAGTCGAACGCGCTCGCCGAGATCCGCGCCGATGCCAACAGCGATCTGAAGACGACGCTGCTTGCCGGCGGCGTCCTCGCCTCGCTTGCCGCTGCCGTTCTCGCCTGGCTGATGTCGCGCACCATCGTCCGCCCGGTCGTCGGCATGACTGCGGCCATGGATCGCCTCGCCGGCGGTCAGAACGACATCGAGGTTCCCGCGACCGACCGCGGCGACGAAATCGGCCGCATGGCTCAATCCGTCCTGGTCTTCAAGCAGGCGGCGATCGAGAAGCTGCGCCTTGCCGGCGAGACCGACCGCATGCGCGACGACGCCGAACGCCAGCGCCGGGCAGGCGACGAGCAGAAGGCGCGCGAGGAAGGCGAGATCCGCTATGCCATCGACGCTCTGGCGGGCGGCCTTGCCGAGCTTGCCAATGGCGATATGGCCGGCCGTCTCCAGACGCCGTTCGCGTCGCAATATGACAGCCTGCGCAATGACTTCAACCATGCTGTCGAAAAGCTGCAGGCAGCACTGCAATCGGTCGGCCGCAACGCTTCGGCGATCAATGCCGGCGCCGGCGAAATCCGCTCGGCCGCCGACGATCTTGCCCACCGCACCGAGCAGCAGGCTGCCGCCGTCGAACAGACGGCCGCAGCGCTCGAGGAAGTGACGACGACCGTCCGCGACAGCGCCAAGCGCGCCGAGGATGTCGGCAATCTCGTCGAGCGCGCCCGCCTCGGTGCTGAAAAGTCAGGCGAAGTCGTCCGTAAGGCCGTCTCCGCCATGCAACAGATCGAGAAGTCCTCCGGCGAAATCTCCAACATCATCGGCGTCATCGACGACATCGCCTTCCAGACCAACCTTTTGGCCTTGAACGCAGGCGTCGAAGCCGCTCGTGCCGGCGATGCCGGCAAGGGCTTTGCGGTCGTCGCCCAGGAAGTGCGTGAGCTCGCCCAGCGCTCGGCTAAGGCGGCCAAGGAGATCAAGGCGCTGATCACCACCTCAGGCGAACAAGTCGTTGCCGGCGTCGGCCTCGTCGGCGAGACCGGCAAGGCGCTGGAGGTCATCGTCTCTGAGGTGCAGGAGATCAACCACCATGTCAGTGCCATCGTCACCGCCACGCGCGAACAGTCGATCGGCCTGCAGGAGATCAACACCGCCGTCAACAACATGGACCAGGGCACGCAGCAGAACGCGGCCATGGTCGAGGAGCAGACTGCGGCCAGCCATGCGCTCGCCCAGGAGGCAAACGCCCTCGAAGAACTGCTGCGCCAGTTCAAGCTCGGCCAGGTGGCTCCAACGCCGCGCGCAAGCGTTGCCGGCACGACCTCCCGCCCGGTCGCCTCCCCGGCCCACGCTTTGACGCGCACCGTCGCCAAGGCTTTCGGCGGAAGACAGGCAGCCGCTGCGGCCGTGAAGGAAGACTGGACGGAGTTCTGAGAAGGCCCTTCGAAGGGACGTTAAATGAAGCGGGCGGTGCAGTGATGCACCGCCTTTTTTATTGAGAGGACCTGCCGGGCAGCCCCCTCATCCGCCTGCCGGCACCTTCTCCCCGGGGGGAGAAGAGATTTGCGGCGACGTCTCGATTCCCTCTTCTCCCCCGCGGGGAGAAGGTGCCCGTAGGGCGGATGAGGGGGCCACACGGCACGCCCTCACCAAAGCATTATCCAGCAACCCCAACCGCAACCCCACGCCCCAGCGCCTTGAACACCGTCGAAACGATGCCGGCGCGATCCAGCCCCGCGTGGGCGTTCATGGCTTCGGGCTTGGCCTGTTCCATCCAGATATCGGGCATCACGAGCGAGCGCAGCTTCAACCCGTTGTCGAGCAGGCCTTCGGTGGCGAGGAAGTGCATCACGTGGCTGCCGAAGCCGCCGATCGAGCCTTCCTCGACGGTGATCACGATCTCATGGTGGCGGGCAAGCTGGCGGATCAGGTCGTGGTCGAGCGGCTTGGCGAAGCGCGCATCGGCGACCGTCGTCGACAGCCCGGCGGCATCGAGATCCTCGGCGGCGAGCAGACAATCGGCAAGACGTGTGCCGAAGGAGAGCAGCGCCACCTTGGTGCCTTCCTTGACGATGCGGCCCTTGCCGATCTGCAGGATTTCGCCGCGCACCGGCATGTCGACGCCGACGCCTTCGCCGCGGGGATAGCGGAACGAGATCGGCCCGGCATCATAGGCGACAGCCGTGCGCACCATATGCTTGAGTTCGGCCTCGTCGGCCGCCGCCATCACCACGAAGCCGGGCAGGGTGGTGAGGAAAGCGGTGTCGAAGGAGCCGGCATGGGTCGGCCCGTCGGCGCCGACGAAGCCGGCACGGTCGATCGGGAAACGCACCGGCAGTCCCTGGATCGCCACGTCGTGCACGACCTGGTCGTAGGCGCGCTGCAGGAAGGTGGAATAGAGGGCGGCGAACGGCTTGTAGCCTTCCGCTGCCAGGCCGGCGGCGAAGGTCACGGCATGCTGTTCGGCAATGCCGACGTCGAAACAGCGTGACGGATAGGCCTCGGCGAGCTTGTCGAGGCCGGTGCCGTTTGGCATGGCGGCGGTGATGCCGACGATCTTGTCGTCGAGGGCGGCTTCCTGCACCAGCGCTTCGGCAAAGACGCTGGTATAGCTCGGCGCATTCGGCTTCACCCTTGCCTGGGCGCCGGTGATGACGTCGAACTTGTTGACGCCGTGATATTTATCGGCCGCGGCTTCCGCCGGCGGATAGCCCTTGCCCTTCTGGGTGACGACATGGATCAGCACCGGCCCGCGCCCATTGTCGCGCACATTGCGCAACACGGGCAGCAGGTGGTCGAAGGAATGCCCGTCGATCGGCCCGATATGATAGAAGCCCATCTCCTCGAACATCGTGCCGCCGGTGACGTAGCCGCGCGCATGCTCGACGGCGCGGGTGATCGCCCGGTCGATATTCTTGCCGAGATAGGCCGTCAGCTTCTTGCCGAAGTCACGGAAGCCCATATAGGTGCGTCCCGAGGCAAGGCGCGCGAGATAGGCGCTCATCGCGCCCGTCGGCGGTGCGATCGACATGTCGTTGTCGTTGAGGATGACGATCAGGCGCGCATCGAGTGCGCCGGCATTGTTCAGCGCCTCATAGGCCATGCCGGCCGACATCGCCCCGTCGCCGATGACGGCGATGACGCGGCGGTCTGATTTGTCGAGGTCGGCGGCAATCGCCATGCCGAGGCCGGCCGAGATCGAGGTCGAGGAATGCGCCGCGCCGAAGGGATCATATTCGCTTTCCGCCCGGCGGGTGAAGCCGGACAGCCCGTCTTCCTGGCGCAGCGTCCGGATGCGGTCACGCCGGCCGGTGAGAATCTTGTGCGGATAACATTGATGGCCGACATCGAAGATCAGCCGATCATCAGGCGTGTCGAAGACGCTGTGGATGGCGATCGTCAATTCGACGACGCCGAGACCGGCGCCCAGATGGCCGCCGGTGCGCGACACCGCATCGATCATTTCGTCCCGGACTTCGCGGGCAAGCTGCGGTAGGTCGCGATCCTCGAGCTTGCGCAGGTCGGCGGGATAGATGACCTGGTCGAGCAGGGGGGTCTTCGGCAGTTGTGTCACGGGCGGGCGCTCTTTCTTGCTTTTCCTTGTTCCGCTTTATTCGATTAGATTGCGGCAAAACAAGTGCATTTCAGGAACCGAAGGTTTTCACCTTAGAGCATGATGCCGAAAAGTGTGAGCGGTTTTCGGGCAACATCATGCTCCCACTGTTAAAGCATGGTGCCGAAAAGTGTGAGCGGTTTTCGGCGGAGATCCAGCTCTATTTCTCGATCCGATCCGGAGGATTCGGATCATCGGGATCCATTTAGCCTTCCGGCAAAGGCACGAATTCCTCTTCATCACCCGGAACGATATCGAAGCGGCCGGTGCGCCATTCCTCCTTGGCCTGTTCGATCCGCTCCTTCGAGGAGGAGACGAAATTCCACCAGATATAACGTTTCGAATTGAGCGCCGCCCCTCCGAAGAGCATCAGGTGGCAGCCATCGCGGCCGGCCTCCAGCGTGATCGCATCGCCCGGCCGGAAGACCAGCAGCTGGTCGGCGGCGAAGCGGTCGCCTGATATGACGACCTCGCCCGACAGCACATAGACGGCGCGCTCTTCATGCGCAGCGCCGAAGGGAAATTTGGCGCCGGCCTGCAGGTCGAGATCGACATAGAGCGTGTCGGAGAAAACGCCGACCGGCGATGTCATGCCTTCAAACGAACCGATGACCACACGCCCGCGCACGCCGCTCGTCTCGATCAGCGGCATGGCGGATTTTTCCGTATGGGCGAAGGCGGGATCGATCTCCTCCTTGTCATCGGGCAGCGCCAGCCAGGTCTGCAGCCCCGACATCAGCAGCGGATGGCCACGCAGATTGTCGGGCGTGCGCTCGGAATGCACGATGCCGCGGCCGGCCGTCATCAGGTTGATATCGCCGGGACGGATGACCTTTTCGGTGCCGAGGCTGTCGCGATGGCGGATCTCGCCGTCGAACAGATAGGTGACCGTCGACAGCCCGATATGCGGATGCGGCTTGACGTCGAGCGCCTCGTCCGGCTTCAGGATCGCCGGGCCCATCCGGTCGAAGAAGATGAACGGCCCGACGAGCCGCCGCTGCCGGCTCGGCAGCGCGCGGCGTACCTGGAAACCGCCGATATCGCTGGTGCGCGGGATGATCAGGTTCTCGATCGCATCGCAGGCGAAGGCATCGCCGGGCAGGGGGTCTTTACCGGGAAAGAAGGACATTGGAATCTCCGATCGCTACAGTGCCGAGCGTCATCGCCCACAGATAGCGCCTGGAGCGCCGCGCGTCCAATCGGACGCGCCAAGACGCTCCGGCATCTGAAAGCGCGCCGCGCGTCCAATCGGACGCGCGTTGGGCTCAGATCGCGGTAAAACCATTGTCGACGAAGAGATGGGCGCCATTGACGAAGCTCGATTCGTCGCTGGCGAGGTAAAGCGCGGCCCGCGCCACGTCTTCCGGTTCGCCGATCCGCCCCTGCTGGGCGGCAATGGCGGCATCCGAAACGTCGACGCCGAGCGCCTGCAGGTCGGCCACCTCGCGCAGGCCATGCGGCGTGCGGATGAAGCCGGGGCAGACGGCGTTGCAGCGAATGTTGCGATCGCGGAATTCCACCGCGATGGCGCGGGCAAACATATGCACCGCCCCCTTGGTCGTGTCGTAAAGCACTTCCATCGGCGTAGCGGCGACCGCCGAGATCGACGAGGTGCAGACGATCGACCCGCCGCCGCTGGCAATCATCTTTGGAAGCACCGCCTTGGTCATCAGGAACATCGAGCGCACGTTGACGGCATGCAGCCAGTCCCATTCCTCGACGGTGGTTTCCAGGAAGGGTTTGATGACGATCGTGCCGGCGTGATTGAAGAGCACGGTGACTGCGCCGTAACGGGCCTCGACACCAGCGACGGCGGCCTTGACGGCGGCTTCGTCCGAGACATCGGCCGTCCAGCAATCGGCCTCGCCGCCGGCATCACGGATCTGCTTCACGGTCTCTGCGGCTGCATCGCCATTGCGGTCGATGATCGCAACACGCGCGCCTTCCGCCGCAAAAAGCTTCGAGGCGGCGCCGCCCATGCCGGTCGCGCCGCCCGAGATAATGGCGACCTTGCCCTTCAGTCTGTCCGTCATTTTTCCGTCCCCTCATCGTTTTGCAAGGGGATCATAGATCGGCCGGAAGCCGATAGCCAAGCGTCTTCGAAACGGAGTTTGCTGTCTCAGGCGCCGTCCAGCGGCTCGACGCCCTGCGGCTTGCCGGCGCGGTCGAGCCGGATCTTCTCGATGCGGTTTTCGGCGGCCGAAAGCAGCGTTTCGCAATGTTTCTTCAGCGCTTCACCGCGCTCATAGATCTCGATCGATTCATCCAGCGCCACATCGCCGCGTTCCAGCCGGGCGACGATGCTTTCGAGTTCGGCGACCGCCTTTTCGAAGGAAAGGCCGGACACCTCCGGCTTGGCGCTGTCAGTCATTCTCAACCCTTCATCATTCTCAGAATATGCATGCCCGCCGATTCGGCGAGTCCCTCGAGATCATAACCGCCTTCGAGCAGGCTGACGACCCGGTTCTTCGCGTATCGGTCTGCGAGTTCCAGCACGCGCCCGGTCGCCCAGTCGAAATCCTCGCCGGTCAGATTGATCTGCGCCAGCGGATCGCGGTGATGCGCGTCGAAGCCGGCGGAGATGATGATGAGATCCGGCCGGAAATCGTCAAGGGCAGGCAGGACGCGCGATTTGAATGCCTCGCGAAAGTGATCGCTGCCGACATTCGGCGACAGCGGCGCATTGACGATGGTGTTGTGCTTGCCCTTTTCATCCTTGGCGCCGGTGCCGGGATAGAGCGGCATCTGATGCGTCGAGCAGAACAGCACGGAAGGATCGTCCCAGAAGATATCCTGCGTGCCGTTGCCGTGGTGCACGTCCCAGTCGACGATGGCGATGCGCTCGGCGCCATGCGTTTTCTGCGCATGCCGGGCGGCGATCGCCGCATTGTTGAAGAAGCAGAAGCCCATCGCCGTCATCTTCTCGGCATGGTGCCCCGGCGGGCGAGCGGCGACGAAGACATTGTCGGCCCGGCCGGTAAAGACGTCGTCGACCGCCGCCATCGCCCCGCCAATGCCGGTCAGCGCCGCCTGCAGGCTCTTGCTGCTGGCATAGGTATCGGCTTCGATCTGGTTGATCTCACCCTCTTCCTCGGGGATCTCCCGCATGACGGCGATCAGATGTTCTTCGGGATGGGCAAGCAACACCGCATCCTCATTCGCCTGCGGCGCCTGGCGGCGCTCCAGCCGCTCGAAATTCGGATGTTCCAGCGCGACGTTGATGGCGCGGATCCTGTCCGATCGCTCCGGATGGCCGGCGGGCGTGACATGTTCCAGGAAGATCGGGTGTTCATAAAGACGGGTGCTCATGAAGACACTCTATCGGTCGCTTATGTCATGTGCCACAGCAGATGGGGCATCGCCTGACGATTTCAACAAGCGCTCTTGCCGCGCCCTCCGACCGTTGACCTATCACAACTGTCTCATTTGCGCCGTTTCCGTCGAGCCGGTCCCTTGCAATGGCACCGCATCCTTTCAGGCGCGTGGAGGACACTGTAACACTTTGAACTATTGCGTAATTTTATCCTTAAGCAGGTTCCGGTATAAGCAATTATGAAGTAGTGTTGCGATGGGAACTCTGTAAGGCAGATCTGTTGATGAGTCAGTCGAAACGTCCTGATGTGGCGGAAATACGCGTGCCGTTTCGCGATGTCGATATGACCGGCCGGATGTTTCTGGCATCCTATATTTCCTATGCCGAGTCCGTGCTTGCGAGCTTCTGGTCCTCACGGCCCGATGTCGATGACGAACCCGTCTATAGTCCCAGCAAGGTTTCCTGCTTTCTCCACCGTCCGCTCCACTACGACGAGCCGGCAACCTTCACCGCCACCATCGACAAGATCGGCATGCATTCCATCGGCTTCCTCGTTTCGATCGACACCGGGGAGGAGCGTGCCGCCGAGGTCGAGATCATCTGGCAGGCCCGCACCCGCGAGGACCAGTCGCCGGCCTCGCTGCCGGAGGAAACGCGCGACTGGCTTTATCGGTTTTTGGATTAGGGCCAAAGCAGAGCTGCTCGATCAACCAGAATTGCCATTACGTGCTCTTGCCCCGGAGCAGTGGCTCGCTGAGTATATTGATCTCGACGCTTGGATAAACACGCTCTTCCAGCAATTTAAGGGATCCGACCTTCAATCCCGTGGGCAATAGGCCTGCGTCGAAGTTGACTGCCGGTAGCCTGTCTTCTGCAGAAAATCTGAACAGTGTTATGTGCGCTATGGCGGGGTTGGACGCCACTGTTCGAAGCAGATGGCATGTGAGATGGCCGAACGAAGCCTGCGCAATTCCGGCGGCTCCTCTGCCTTTACGAAGATAGCGGCTTCCGAAGCAGCCACCTCATGAAAATGGAGCTCAAATGGCGGGGTTTCTTCGACTAGTCTATCCGCGACCTCCTTCCATCTTCCTCCATTCAGCCTCCAGACCTGGTCGTTTGGAATACTGAGTTGGGTCGCTGCGCTGACCAAAGTGACGACGGTCATGTGCAGGCTTGTAGACGGGACGCGTAAAAGCGGCGCTGTGCTGTCTCGTTCGATACTGCCCTGCAAGCCGCAGAGCTTTGACAGTGCCTCGCGATCGGGAAAAAACTGCAGGTGAAACGCACAGCACCGCTTAAACCACAGTGTGTCGACCTTTGTGCGGATCACAGCAGCAGGCCCTCCACCTAGCACGGGCACGCCGCCCCGAGAGCGTGCAATTCCCATGTCTTGCTATCACATCGCGAAATCGGTCGCCAATGATGGCAGGAGCTTGCCAGGCGTTCGCATGGTGATGAAGGTCTTGGAACGCTCTAGTTGTCCCGCCGTCCTCATCACGGGCCTCTATTCTTCAACGGCAAGGGTTACGTCAGTACGCGCTTTATAAGCGCAATCGCACCGCTAGGTGACGGTTCTCCCATCTATGCGGGTGCCAAGCCGGGGGGCGGAAAGGTACTCGCAGTGCTGCACTCAGAGCCTGGTCCAGGAGTTCGTGCCGTTCATGTCGTTCCGAATGAAGACATCGTGGTAGCGGTGATCGCGCCGAAGCGCACCGGTCTTATAGGATGGAAGGGCTGGATCAGATTTACGGTTGTGACCGAACGCTTTCCGGACGGAAACGAGGTCTCTCGGACGTTTCCAGCCTTCCTCGAGAAAGTCGACAGCAAGTAAGCCGATTCTGGAGTTGCTCCCGGTCTGATCTCCGGAGCGACTGGATGAGCCAGAATCCGCGCAAAGCTAAATAAGGGATCGTGCAGCGGTCTTAATTCTCCGTCACTGACAGCAAATCAACGCGATCCTGCTTATGTCACGCGGTCCAATCATCTGACCGCCATGCTTGCGACCAGGTCACTGAATCTCTCTCCCTGAATGCCGACATGGGTCCGCAGCAAACGGCGGGCTTCATCTCCGTCTCCGGCAAAGATCGCATCGACGATGGCGCAATGTTCTGAGAAGGATGTCGACAGGCGGTTGCGCACGCGCAGCTGGAGGCGGCGATAAGGCCGCAGGCGGCGGTGCAATTGCACACATTGCTCCTCAAGGAAATCGCTTCGGCCGGCTGCATAGATGGCCTTATGGAATTCCTCATTGTCGTAATAATAAGCATCGCTGTCACCGGCAGAGGCTGATTGCTCGCAGCGGCCGTGGGTGGCCGTAATCGCTTCCCGGGAGACCTTGTCCAGCCGTCGTGCGGCGAGCGACCCGGCCAGGCCCTCCAATTCGGCCATCACCTCGAACATCTCATAGACGCGGTGCGGCCCCGGATCGATGACGATTGCGCCTCTGCGCGGTCGAATTTCGATGAGGCCGATCGCATCGAGCTGCATCAGCGCCTCGCGCACGGGTGTGCGGGAAACGCCGAAACGCGTCGCAAGCACCATTTCGTCGAGCCGCTCACCGGGGGAGAACTCGTTGGAAAGAATTGAATTTTCAATCTCATCGCGAAGCCATCGGCCGACATTCTCGGACATTCGTTTCAATTCCCTCATACATAAAAGCACTTCTTGTATACACGATCATTGATTTCGTGTACGAAGAGTGGCATTCTACATACTACCGGTGAAACCCGACGATGGGAAGCAGCCGTCAAAAACGGTCCGCACCCAGCCGGCCCAACAGAAAATACCAGCAGAAGAGAGGAGAATGGCATGTCTGAGGCTTCCTTCTTCACCGACATGCTGCAGAGCATCACGGATCGCGGACGCCAGCTTCTGTTTTCCGGCTCGCGCGCCACGCAGGTCGCAGCCAAGGCCGATCTCCAGACACTCTGTGAAATGCTGCTATCGAGCCGGGGCGAAGCCTCGGGCATGGCGCTTGCGGCCGAGATACTCGATCGCTGGGGCGCGCTCGAGAGCGAGGGCGCGCAGGCATTCCTCGATATGCTGCATGAAAAGTTCGGGCCCGACACGGCCAAGCTCGACCAGGCGATTGAAAATTACCGCACCGACAAAAGCTCTGCCGCGATCATCGCGCTCCACCAGGCAGCTGAGCCGCGGCGACAGGAGCTTCTGCGCCGATTGAATCACGCGCCGAACGGCACCGCCAAGCTTGTCCGGATGCGTGAGCAACTGCTTGCTTCCAAAGACCAATCCGCAGGATATCACGCGCTTGATGCCGACTTCACGCATCTGTTCGGCTCCTGGTTCAATCGCGGCTTTCTGACATTGCGACCCATCGACTGGTCGACGCCGGCCTACATCCTTGAAAAGATCATCAAATACGAGGCCGTGCACGAGATCGCAGGCTGGGAGGAATTGCGCAGTCGCTTGGCGCCGGCCGACCGCCGATGCTTTGCCTTCTTCCACCCCCGATTGGCCGACGAGCCGCTGGTGTTCGTCGAGGTGGCGCTGACACGATCCGTGCCCAGCGCGATCGGAGATGTGCTCGTCGAGGGGAGGGAACAGATCAATGCCGACGAGGCGACGACGGCTGTCTTCTATTCGATCTCCAACTGCCAGGATGGCTTGCGGGGAATCTCGTTCGGCAACTTCCTGATCAAGCAGGTCGTGGAAGACCTGCGTAGAGACCTGCCCGGCCTCAAGAATTTCGTCACGCTGTCGCCCGTTCCAGGCTTTGCCCGTTGGCTTGCCAAGGCGCGTGCCCCAGCCGCCGACCGGTTGCTGCCGGAAGCGGCCCGCGAAACGCTGATGCTGCTGGACGATCCGAGCTGGCCTGACAACGAGAAGACGGCGGCTGAACTGGAGCGCGTGTTGCTGCCGCTTGCGGCGCGCTATTTCCTGACCGAACGGACGCCGGAGGGCCGGCCCATCGATCCTGTCGCCCGCTTCCATCTCGGCAACGGCGCTCGACTGGAAAGATTGAATTTTCTTGGCGACCGCTCGACCAAGGCGATGCAGCAGGCACACGGCCTGATGGTCAACTACCTCTACAAGCTCGACGATATCGTGGCCAACCATGAGGCCCTGGCGCAGCGCGGCGAAGTGATTGCCTCGCCTGCAGTCAAAAGCTTGCTCAACCAGAACGACGAAGGCCGCAGCGGCGGCAATGCCCAGCAAGGCTCCCGGCCATTCGCAAACATCATGAACTCAACGCTTGGAGGAGGGCGAAAGTGAGCAACCATCTTTTCGACGCCATGCGGGCTGCCGCACCCGGTGACGCACCGTTCATCCGGATCGATAGTACGCGCACATGGACCTATGATGACGCCTTCGCTCTTTCTGGCCGCATTGCCGGCGCGATGGACACGCTCGGCATTCGCCCCGGCGACCGGGTGGCGGTGCAGGTCGAGAAAAGTGCCGAGGCACTGATCCTCTATCTCGCCTGTCTTCGAACCGGCGCGGTCTACCTGCCGCTCAACACCGCCTATACGCTGGCTGAACTCGATTATTTTATCGGCGATGCGGAGCCGCGTTTGGTGGTGGTTGCGTCGGCTGCGAGAGGGGGCGTGGAGACAATCGCCAAGCCCCACGGCGCAATCGTCGAAACGCTCGACGCTGACGGCAGCGGCTCGTTGCTGGATCTCGCACGCGATGAGCCGGCCGACTTTGTCGATGCCTCGCGTTCCGCCGATGATCTGGCTGCGATCCTCTACACGTCGGGAACGACGGGACGCTCCAAGGGGGCGATGCTCACGCATGGGAACCTGCTCTCGAACGCCCTGACCTTGCGAGACTATTGGCGCGTCACCGCCGACGATCGGCTGATCCATGCCTTGCCGATCTTCCACACACATGGGCTGTTTGTCGCCACGAATGTGACACTGCTTGCCGGCGCCTCGATGTTCCTGCTGACGAAATTCGACGCCGACGAGGTCGTTTCGCTGATGCCGCAGGCAACGATGCTGATGGGCGTGCCGACCTTCTACGTGCGCCTGCTGCAAAGCCCGCGCCTCGACGAGCAAGCGGTCGCCAATATCCGCCTCTTCATTTCCGGATCGGCTCCCCTGCTTGCCGAAACCCACACCGAGTTCCAGGCCCGTACCGGTCACGCCATTCTCGAGCGCTACGGCATGACAGAAACCAATATGAACACGTCGAACCCCTATGAGGGGAAACGGATTGCCGGAACGGTCGGTTTCCCGCTGCCTGATGTGACGGTGCGCGTCACCGATCCCGCCACCGGGCTGGTGCTGTCGCCTGAAGAAACCGGCATGATCGAGATCAAGGGACCGAACGTCTTCAAGGGTTATTGGCGCATGCCGGAAAAGACCGCGGCCGAGTTCACCGCCGACGGTTTCTTCATCAGCGGCGATCTCGGCAAGATCGACCGGGAAGGCTATGTCCACATCGTCGGTCGCGGCAAGGATCTGGTGATTTCGGGTGGATACAACATCTATCCGAAAGAGGTCGAAGGCGAGATCGACCAGATCGAGGGTGTGGTTGAGAGCGCTGTGATCGGTGTGCCGCATCCCGATTTCGGAGAAGGCGTAACGGCCGTCGTCGTGTGCAAGCCCGGCGCCGTCCTCGATGAAAAGACCATCGTCAGCGCCCTCCAGGACCGTCTCGCCCGCTACAAACAACCCAAGCGCATCATCTTCGCGGACGATCTGCCGCGCAACACCATGGGGAAGGTTCAGAAGAATATCCTGCGGCAGCAATACGCCGATCTTTACACCAGGAGGTAAGGCGACCGCGCCCTCTGGGAGGAGGTGCGTCGACATCCCGCATCAATCTTGAACACAACAACTACGGCGCTGGAGGCGTCGGAGGGAGGGGAATCATGGGTATTGAACTATTGGCCATAGGCCTGCTGGTCGCGATGTTCATCATTGCGACGATCCAGCCGATCAACATGGGCGCGCTCGCATTTGCCGGCGCCTTCGTGCTCGGCTCGATGATCATCGGGATGAAAACCAGCGATATTTTCGCCGGCTTTCCGAGTGATCTGTTCCTGACGCTCGTCGCCGTCACCTACCTCTTCGCCATAGCGCAGATCAACGGCACGATCGACTGGCTCGTCGAATGTGCCGTCCGCCTGGTGCGCGGGCGGATCGGCTTGATTCCCTGGGTGATGTTCCTGGTCGCCGCCATCATTACCGGTTTCGGTGCGCTTGGACCTGCCGCGGTCGCCATTCTCGCACCCGTCGCGTTGAGCTTTGCCGTGCAATACCGCATTCACCCGGTCATGATGGGCCTGATGGTGATCCACGGCGCGCAGGCGGGCGGCTTTTCGCCGATCAGCATCTATGGCGGTATCACCAACCAGATCGTTGCGAAGGCCGGCCTGCCTTTCGCGCCGACCTCGTTGTTTCTCTCCAGCTTCTTCTTCAACCTGGCGATCGCAGTGCTGGTCTTCTTCGTTTTCGGCGGCGCAAGGGTGATGAAGCAAGATCCCGCATCATTTGGCCCGTTGCCCGAACTGCATCCCGAGGGCGTATCGGAGTCGATCAGAGGTCACGGTGGCACGCCGGCAAAACCGATCAGGGAGCATGCCTATGGTACGGCGGCTGATACCGCGACGTCGTTGCGCCTGAACAATGAGAGAATTACCACCTTGATCGGCCTGACGGCGCTCGGCATCGGCGCCCTGGTCTTCAAGTTCAACGTCGGCCTCGTCGCCATGACCGTGGCTGTCGCACTGGCGCTCTTGTCACCGAAGACTCAGAAGGCAGCAATCGACAAGGTCAGCTGGTCGACCGTGCTGCTGATATCAGGCATCATCACCTATGTCGGCGTCATGGAGAAGGCCGGGACTGTCGACTACGTGGCGAACGGTATATCCAGTCTCGGCATGCCGCTGCTGGTGGCGCTCCTGCTTTGCTTTACCGGTGCCATCGTCTCGGCCTTTGCATCCTCGACCGCGCTGCTCGGCGCGATCATCCCGCTTGCCGTTCCATTCCTCCTGCAAGGACACGTCAGCGCCATCGGCGTGGTCGCGGCGATCGCGATCTCGACGACGATCGTCGATACCAGCCCATTCTCCACCAATGGCGCGCTTGTCGTCGCCAACGCGCCGGATGACAGGCGTGAGCAGGTGCTTCGACAGCTGCTGATCTATAGCGCCCTGATCGCGATCATCGGCCCGATCGTCGCCTGGTTTGTGTTCGTCGTGTCCGGGTTGGTGTGACGGCGGGCTGCGAGGAAGCATCGCTTTCCGCTGCAGGGTTCCGGATCGCTGCGGCCAACGCATCCGGATCGAAGAGTACGCTTGTCCGAAACGGCTCTTGATGCTAGGAAAATTGCATGGACAACACCCTGATCAGCACCTTTGTGATGATGATGCCGCGCTCATAAGCGTGGCGGGTTTCGTGCGTCCAGAATGCACCAGCGACCGCCCTCGAGGCGGTCTTTTCATGGGTCGATCCGTCTCGCGGGGCAAACAGCCTTCGAAAGGAAACGCCGATGAACACGATCTACATCACCACCTCGATCCCCTATGTGAATGCCGCACCGCATGTCGGCTTTGCCCTCGAACTGGTCCAGGCCGATGCCTATGCCCGCCATTTCCGGCTTCTCGGTCAGGACGTCCGCTTCCAGTGCGGAACCGATGACAACAGCCTGAAGAATGTCAGGTCGGCGGAAGCCGCGGGATTGCCCGTGAAGGACTTCGTGGACGCAAACGCCGACAGGTTCGAGCGCCTTGGCGGCCTGCTCGATATCTCCAACGAGGAATTCGTCCGCACGTCGCGCGATCCGAGGCACATCGCCTGCGTCCACGCCTTGTGGAGGGCATGCGCCGGACATGGCGACCTCTATCGCAAGGCCTATGAGGGCCTCTATTGCGTCGGTTGCGAGCAATTCTACGAGCCGTCGGAACTCGATGACGGGCGTTGCCCTGAACACGGCATTGCCCTTGAGACCATCCGCGAGGAGAACTGGTTCTTCCGTCTCTCCCGATACGGCGACCGGCTCATCGAGCTGGTCGAGAGCGGCGAGCTTCGGATCGTCCCGGCCCATCGGCGCAACGAGGTCCTTGCCCTGTTGCGGCGCGGCCTGACCGACATCAGCGTGTCGCGCAGTGCGGAGCGGGCGCGAGGCTGGGGTGTTCCCGTGCCCGATGAAGATGAGGTCGTCTACGTCTGGTTCGATGCCCTGGCGAACTATCTCACCGGTCTCAGCCACGGGTCCGATGAAACCCTCTTGCCGCGCTATTGGAACGGGGGCCAACGCATCCACGTCGTCGGCAAGGGCATCTCCAAGTTCCACGCCATCTACTGGCCGGCCATCCTGTTATCCGCAGGCCTGCCGCCGCCATCGTCGATCCTCGTGCACGGCTACGTTACGGTGGATGGCAAGAAGATCGGCAAGTCGGCCGGCAATGGCATCGATCCGGAACGCATCATCCAATCCTACGCAACGCCGGACGCCCTGCGATATTACCTGCTCCGGCATATACGCTCGGCAGACGATGGCGACTTCTCGGCCGAGCGTCTGGAAGCCGCATGGTCGGGAGAACTTGCAGGACAGCTCGGAAATCTCGCCAACCGGGTGCTTGCGCTTCTGTCCACGTCGTTCGACGGGATCGTTCCGCCCGTGCCGGACAGCGCGTTCGTGGAGGAGGCTGCCCGCCTTCCGGCGAAGGTGGCTGAAGCGTTCGATGCCTACGAGCTCCATGTCGGCCTCGCCGATATTTTCGCATTCATCGGCGAGGCGAACAGGCGGTTTACAAAACGCGCACCATGGGCGGATGCAAAAGCGCTGCTTGCCGATCTCACGCCGGAGGATCGGAAGGCGACCGCCGCCCGTCTCGGCTCCTCGTTGGCCGAGCAGGTCTACGGCCTTGCGATCATCGCCCGCTGCCTCCTGCCGTTCCTGCCAAGCTCGGCCACAAAGCTACATTCCAGGCTGGGAATACCGTCTCCTCGCCTCTATCGGGACCCCTTGATCGTGACGGACGTCAAAGCCGCCCCACAAGCCGTGCTCTTTCCGCAAAGAGCGTCAGCTTAAAGGGGACCAGCCCGAGATCCTCTGCGCTGCAACTGAGGCAGCGCAGAGTTTTGACGTGATCCGGCATGTCATGAAAGTTTCATATTCGGG
Organism: Rhizobium leguminosarum bv. trifolii WSM1325; assembly: GCA_000023185.1. Classification (NCBI taxonomy): domain Bacteria; kingdom Pseudomonadati; phylum Pseudomonadota; class Alphaproteobacteria; order Hyphomicrobiales; family Rhizobiaceae; genus Rhizobium; species Rhizobium leguminosarum. Next base: position 653,928 of record CP001622.1, read on the forward strand.
CTATTTCCGGGAGCGGGAAAATAATCTATTATTTTAGTCAGGAAACGAGATTTCCCGAAACAACGAAAGGATACTGATTGGAGACATTTTTTGTGGTTACCGTGCTCGTTGGAGGCTTCGCACTGATCTTTGCGCTGATCGCAAGGGCAGAAAGAGGCGCCACCACCAAGACCACCGCAAACACCAAGCGCAGGTGGGGCAATTCGGGAGGCGATGGAGGTGGAGGCTGGTTTGATGCCTCAGGCGACGGCGGCTGTGATGGCGGTGGCGGAGATGGTGGAGGAGGAGACTAAATCAAACTGAAATCGATAGAATGCCCGACCGCCTCAAGGCGGTTTTTTGTTGCCCGGATTTCGGGCGGGGCGAGATGCCGACCGGCTTCTGCGCCAGGCGCGCACCGACAGCAAGGAATAGCCGCTTACGCTGGCCGGCTGTGCGGCCCTATCAATCCAACGGCATTACAAAGGTGAAGCGCGTCTCCTTGTCATCGGAACTGACCGTGATCGTCCCGCCGTGGGCGCGGGCGATTTCCGAAGCGATGTGCAGACCCAGCCCCAATCCTCTTTGACTTGTGCCGGCTTCGCCTGTGAAGAAAGGCTGAAAAAGCCGTGTCATCGCGTCGCTGGAAATCGGAGCGCCGCCATTGGCGATCCAAAGCTCCAACCTTCCGTCGACAGTTGCCGCCGAGAGCCGCACCGGTTCGTCCGGTGTGCCATGGGTCAGGGCATTTCCCAGAAGATTGGACACCAGCTGGCCGATCCGGCCGCTGTCGCAGTTTATCGGCCCATCGAATTCGATCGTCACCTCAATCCCGCGGTCGAGGTGACTGAAGCGAAGTTCTTCGATGACCTGCCGCAAGAGCGGCTCGAGATGCTCCGCCCGCCTCTCGAGCGTGATGCCGCCACCCAATCGTCCGCGCGCGAAGTCGAGGACGTTATCGATCAGGGCTGACATGCGAACGACGCTGCCCTGCATCAAATCGAGCACTTTAATCGCCCGATCGGTCTGCTTCTCTTTTCGCAGCATGCGCGCCGCGGCTGCAATCGAGGCAAGCGGGTTGCGCAGGTCGTGGCCGAGAACAGCAATGAATTCTTCCCGCAACTCGGCGGTTTGCTGTTCAAAGGCGAGTTTGGATTTGATCGTGGCGCCGGCAGCATCGGCGGCTGTGCGCGCATCGACCAGCTCCCGTTCATAGCGGCGACGCTCGGCAGCCTGGAACATCGTCACGCGGGTGAAAAGCAGGGCGCCGTCTTCGGCACGTCTTTCCACGGCATTGGCGAGCACAGGCAGCTTTCTGCCGTCCACGGTCACAAGATCGAGGGCCACCTCGTTGAAAAACCCTTGCATGCGCAGCAAAGGCGCAAAATGGGTCTCGTAGAATATACGGCCCGACGTGTTGAGCAGGTCGTGAAGTCGTTTGCCGAGGAGTTGCTCGGCAGGGATGCCGATCCAGGTCGACAGCGTTCGGTTGACCTTGACGATGCGCCCGTCCGGCTGCAGCGAAAGATAGCCGCATGGCGCGTTTTCGTACAAGTCCTCGAGGTCCTCAGCCGGCATGAAGATTTGCGTATCGGCACCGGTCATCGGACGAACCGCCGGATTGCAGATATGACCTCGTCGGGAGCGCTGAGGTTGGCACAGTGGCCACTCGCATTCAGCACGACCAATTGGCTGTTTGGGACCTGCCGATGGACGAATTCGCCGACCTCTTCAGAGGCGATGATATCATCGCGGCATTGAAGGATCAGCGTTCTGGCGGTGACTTCAGGAAGGTCGCTGCGATTGTCCGACGTGAATGTCACCCGTGCAAATGCCTTGGCGATCTCAGGATCGGTGCGGCAGAAGCTATTAGTCAGCTCTTCGCCGAGTTCCGGTCGATCCGGATTGCCCATGATGGCGGGCGCCATGGCGGCAGACCACCCCATATGGTTGTCGTCCAACGATTCGAGAAGTTCGTCTATCTCAGCCGCGCTGAAGCCGCCGAAATAGTCATCGTCGTTGATATAGCGCGGCGACGGCCCGACAAGGATCAGGCTTTCAAACAGTTCCGGCGCCTCCAATGACGCAATGACGCCGATCATCGCGCTGACGGAGTGCCCGACGAAGACCGTTTGCGTCAGGCCGAGCGCGCGGCAAATTTCCACGAGGTCATCTGCATAGCCCGACAATGAAGAATATTTCCGGGCATCATAGGCCGTGAGATCGGATCGTCCTGCGCCGACATGATCGAACAGCACCGTCTTGAAGTCGGCCTCAAAAGCCGGCGCCACGAAGCGCCACATATTCTGGTCGCACCCGAATCCATGCGAAAAGATCATCGCACGCTGGCCATCGCCCCGGACTTGAACATGATTTCGATCGATGACGGTCATCTCGCCCTCTTCCCTGCTTTCATAACATGTTCCGCCAGTTTTGGATCGAGGAAAGATCAGCCCGGCAACGGTTCGATGGCTCTGTGCCGCGATTTTCCCGAGGCAGCCGCCCGGCCATTTGCGGCATGCCTAGTCCATCACTTTCCGGAGTTCGAAGAAGAATCGCCGAGGGTCGCCGCGCAGGCACATCATTCCGGCAATCCCGTCATCGTCAATCCTCCGAAAGTAGTCCACGATCGGCTGTTTGTCGTAGATCATCGCAGCCGTTTCGATGCCGTCGAGCGCCTGAAGCCGCAACGAAGCGGTCGTGCCTCTCGCTCGAAGCACCTTCTGCAGGTACGAGAACCCGTGGCGGGCGACGAGCGTCCGGCCAAGGGGCGCCATCTTGATCGCCAGCTCAACAGGGAGGAAATTTGGCTCGATCGCCACGAGCCGGCCCGGTCTCCAGTTGAAGAGCAGGGCGTCCGCCCGCATGTCGGAATGGAAGCGCTTGCCAAACCAGTTGAGATTCTCGAGCACGCCGTCCAGTGGATGGCCCGACTGAATACCGACGCCGCTCCAAAGGCCGACCATGTCCTTCGGCTGGACGGGCTCCAGCGAGCGGAACCAGGCAGCCATCTCCTCCTGGTCGCCTCGCATGGTTTCTCCTTCAACGACGTTCATTGTGGAAAAATGAAAAGAAGGTTTGGAAAGTTCCCGTTCATGCGGACCGGTCGGAAGCGCAACGGCCCCCGAAGGGGCCGTTGGGGTATTCGCCAGACAAGACCGGCCTATGCGTCAGGCGCGCGACGGCAGCAGGGGATAGCCGACCATGACGGCGCGGCCAAGCAGGGCTGCGACGAAAGCCTTGATCACATCGCCGGGAATGAAGGCCATCGAGCCGACGAAGGCTTTCGTGAAGCCGAGGCCGGCGACGGTGGCGAGATAGGTGATGCCGAAGGCGTAGAGCACGACGATGCCGCCGGCCATGGCGGTGAGGAAGAAGCTCACCGTCTGCACCAGGCCGGATTGCTGATGGTTGACCAGCCGTTCGCTGAGATAGCCGGTGACGAAGGCGGCAAAGATCCAGCCGATCAGGAAGCCGGCCGTCGGCGACGCGAAGATGGCAAGCCCGCCGCGGCCGCCGGAAAGCACCGGCAGGCCGATCGCCACCAGCACCAGCACGATCAGCACGGCAATCGCGCCACGCCGGGCGCCGAGCACGACGCCGGCCATCATCACGCCGAGGGATTGGGCGGTGATCGGCACCGGAATGAAGCCGAGCGAGATCGGCGGCAGCAGGCCAAGCGCCACGATGATCGCGGCAAAGAGGGCGGTAAGAACGAGGTCGCGAGTGCTCATCATGAATTCCGTATTTATCAATCGTTAACTCACATGCCGCCGAATGCCGCGCGCGTCAATCGCCGCGGCGATATTATCCGCATCCTTGAGCGTCAGGATGATCAGCGGCGCAAGCAGCGTCGTCGGCCGCACCTTCAGCCCGCGTGCCTGATGCGCCTCGCGGATCGCCTGATAACGCCCGACGATCTCCGGCACGAAACGCAGCACCAGCCCCAGCGCCAGGCCGATATCGTCGGCCTGCACCCAGCCGGTGCGTTCGAGCGGGCGGGCAAGCGCCGTGACCTCGTCGATGAACTCGGTGATCGAGGTCGTCGCCGTCACGGTGGCGGCAAGCAGCATCAGCGCCGTCAGCCGCAGCAGGGGCACGAGCGCTTCCTGCCAGGGATTGAAGATGAGGTTGAAGAGTGCGACGACCGCGATCGTCAGGAAGACCGGCCGCAGCCGCCGGAGCCCATCCGCAAACGGCAGGCCGATCATCCGGTAGAGAACCGCCGTCAGCAGCACGGCGATCGACAGCAAGACGAGGTTCCCGCTGATGAACAGCACGACGCCGAAGACCGTTAGCGACAACAGCTTTACCCGCGGCGAAAGCCGGTGCATCACGCTGTTGCCTTCGACATAGAGCGATTGCATCAGGCGGCGATCTCCTTGTAGCGGGCGATCGCTTCGGCAGCCGGTGCATCGGCGGCAAGCCGCCCTTCATGAAACAGCAGCACTCGCTCGAAATCGGCGATCAGCTCCAGATCATGCGTGATGATGATGGCGCTTTCCGGGAGCCCGGCGATAATCCCTTCGACCAGCGCCCGGTTCTTGAGGTCGAGCTGGTTGGTCGGTTCGTCGAGGATCAGAATGCCGGGCCCCGTCGCCAGCACCGAGCAGAGCGCCGCCACCTGCAGCTCGCCGCCGGAAAGCTCGTGCGCGCGCCGATCGGCCAGCGCCTCGGCGCCGAAGCGGGCCAGCACGCCCTCGACCTTCGCCTCGATCTCCGCCTTGCTGAAGCCACGCCGCTTCAGCCCGAAGGCGATATCGTCTTTGACGATCGGCAGGATGATCTGGTTCTGCGGCGACTGGAAGATGAAGCCGACATCGGCCACCGCAGTCTTCTCGTCGCCCGTGTCGCGGCCGTTGACGGTGACGCGGCCGACCGATGGTTTGTTCAATCCGTTGATCAGCCGCGCAAACGTCGTCTTGCCCGAACCGTTCAGCCCGATGACGCCGATGCGTTTCCCACTGATGTCAAGCGTCAGCGGCTGCAGCGCCACTCGTGCCCCGAAACTGACCCCGGCGCCTTCGAAACGAATATCCAAACCAATCCCTCGCATTTTTCACCGGAGGAGATTGCCGATACCGGCCCCTCATCCGCCTGCCGGCACCAGCCGGGGTCGAGCCACTCGTCTCGACCCGTCCTTCGGACCGCCGTAAACGGGGCGAAGGGGTTAGACCGCGACCTCTCCATTCCCCACCAACCTCTCGCAGGGCACGTCCCCTCTCCCCGCGAGCGGGGAGAGGGTTAGGGTGAGGGGCAGCCATTGGCGCCAACCTGACAGCAGTGCTTCTACACGGGGAATCGAGGATGATGAAAGCGCAAATCTTGCTGTCGATATTGGGTCGATATCGGGTGGCTAGGAAGATTTTCCGGATTATGATGCAGCTATGACGAATCTGCTTTCCAATTCCGACGCCCGCCGTGTCTTCCTTGCCAAGCAGGGCCTCAGCGCTCCGCCGAACCGCGCCTTGACCAAGGCCGGCTTGTTGCAGCTCATCCATGAACTGGGTTTCGTCCAGGTGGACAGCATCCAGACGGTGGAGCGGGCGCATCATCAGATCCTGTTTTCCCGCAACCAGACCTACAGGCGCGAGCATCTGACGGCGCTGCTCGAAAAGGACGGCGCGCTGTTCGAGCACTGGACGCATGATGCTTCCATCCTGCCGAGCGCCTTCTTCGTCTATTGGAAGCACAAGTTCCTTCATCAGGAAAAGGTGCTCATCGAACGCTGGCGCAAATGGCGCGGCGAGGGGTTCGAGGCGGCGTTTGCGGAGACCTATGAGCGCGTTGAGCGCGACGGTGCAATCCTCTCACGCGATATCAAGGCCGATGGACACGTTTCCGGCGGCTGGTGGAACTGGCATCCGAACAAGACGGCGCTCGAATACTTCTGGCACACCGGCAAATTCGCCATCGCCGGCCGCTCGAATTTCCAGAAGATCTATGACCTGGCGGAGCGCGTCATCCCGACCGAGTTCCGCGAGCCGGAGGTGAGCCGCGAGGAATTCGTCGACTGGGCATGCCGCAGCGCGCTTACCCGGCTCGGCTTCGCCACCCATGGCGAGATATCGGCCTTCTGGAACCTGGTCTCGCCCGATGAGGCCAAGGCCTGGGTATCAGCCCATCGCGACGAACTGATCGAAGTGCTGATCGAACCGGCGCTCGGCGGCAAGGCGCGCCCATCCTGGGCTTTTGCCGATTTCCTCTCGACGCTCGACACTTACCCCGGCGCTCCGCCGCGCATTCGCGTGCTCAGCCCCTTCGACCCGATGATCCGCGACCGCAACCGCACCGAACGCCTGTTCGGCTTCTTCTACCGCATCGAGATTTTCGTGCCCGAGCCCAAGCGCGAATATGGCTATTACGTCTTCCCGCTGCTCGAAGGCGACAGGCTGATTGGCCGCATCGACATGAAGGCGGATCGGAAGAAATCGACGCTCGACGTCAAGCGGCTCTGGCTGGAGCCCGGTGTGAAGCCGTCGGCCGGGCGGCTGGAGAGACTGGAAGCGGAGTTGGAGCGGCTGGCGCGGTTTGCCGGCGTGGAGAAGGTCGTGTTTCTGGAAGGGTGGAGGGGATAGTCGAACTACCCTCACTCCCTCATCCCTGTGCTTGTCACAGGGATCCAGCGCACCCAAGTCCTTGGGTGCGGGAAACTCTCTTCGTAGAAGCAAATGAGTCATTCACGGCGCGGACGCGCCGTGGCTGGATTCCTGTGACAAGCACAGGAATGAGGGATGGCGAGGGTCCAAGCCCACGCCCGTTCAGCAGATCTCCGTCGTGCTGATCTTGATGCCGAACCCTTCGAGGCCGACATAGTGGCGCTCGCGGCTGGTGAGCAGCTTGATCGAGCTGACGCCGAGATCCTTGAGGATCTGTGCGCCGAGGCCGATTTCCAGCCATTCGCTGTCGCGCGTCTGGGCTTCGGCATGGGCTTCGCGGCCCTGGTTGCGGGCCTTGCGGCCATTATCGTGGTGGCCGACGCCGACCGAGCCTTCGCGCAGATAGACGATGACGCCGCGGCCTTGCTCGGCAATCTTCTGCATGTAGAAATCGACCGGGCTGTTCTTGCCGAAGAGATCCTCGGCGACATTTTCCGGATGCAGGCGGACCGGGATGTCGACGCCGTCGCGGATATCGCCGAAGACGACGGCGAGATGCTGCATCGGGTCCCAGGGCAGGGAATAGGTATGCGCCTTGGCCTTGCCGAACGGTGTCTCGATGTCGAAGCTGGTGCCGAGTTCGATCAGTGTTTCCTTGCGCTGGCGATAGGCGATCAGGTCGGCGACGGAGACGAGCTTCAGCCCGTGCTGTGCGGCGAAATCGACCACCTGTGGGCCGCGCGTGACGGTGCCGTCGTCGTTGACCAGCTCGGAGATGACGCCGATCAGCGGCAGGCCGGCGAGCTTGCAGAGGTCGACGGCCGCTTCCGTATGGCCGGAGCGCATCAGTACCCCGCCTTCGCGGGAAACCAGCGGGAAGATGTGGCCGGGACGGACGAAATCGGAAGCGCCGACATTCGGATTGGCGAGGTTGCGCACCGTCAGCGTCCGGTCGTCTGCCGAGATGCCGGTCGACGTGCCGTGCTTGAAATCGACCGAGACGGTGAAGGCAGTCGTATGGGCCGAATCGTTTTCCGCCACCATGGCGTTGAGGTTGAGGCGCTTGGCCTCTTCCTTCGGCATCGGCGCGCAGACGATGCCGGAGGTGTGGCGGACGATGAAGGCCATCTTCTCCGGTGTGCAATGCACGGCGGCGACGATCAGGTCGCCTTCGTTCTCGCGGTCATTGTCGTCCATGACGACGACCATCTCGCCGGCCTCGAAGGCCCGGATGGCGTCGACGACGCGCTTCTGGTCATAAGACATGGGCGAGCGCTCCTATTTCAGACGGCCGGTCTGGCCGCGGTCGCGAAGATAATGGTCGGCGACGGCGCAGGCGACCATCGCCTCGCCGATCGGCACGGCGCGGATGCCAACGCAGGGATCGTGCCGGCCCTTGGTGCGGATATCGACATTCTTGCCCTCCGCATCGATCGACTGGCGTTCGGTCAGGATCGAGGAGGTCGGCTTGACGGCGAAACGCGCCACCACCGGCTGCCCGGTGGAGATGCCGCCGAGAATACCGCCGGCATTGTTGGAAAGGAAGATCGGCGTGCCGTCATTGCCCATGCGCATCTCGTCGGCATTGTCTTCGCCTGACGTTTCGGCGGCGGCAAAACCATTGCCGATCTCGACGCCCTTGACGGCGTTGATCGACATCAGCAGCGAGGCGATGTCCTGATCGAGCTTGGCATAGATCGGCGCGCCGAGGCCGGCCGGCACACCTTCGGCAATCACCTCGATGACCGCGCCGATCGAGGAGCCCTTCTTGCGGACGCCGTCGAGATATTCCTCCCAGACCGGCACGATCGCCGCATCGGGCGAGAAGAACGGGTTCTGATCGACCTGGTCCCAGTCCCAGTTGCGGCGGTTGATCTTGTACTTGCCGATCTGCACCAGCGCGCCGCGCACGGTAACGCCTGGTACGACAAGGCGGGCGATGCCGCCGGCGGCAACCCGCGCAGCGGTCTCGCGCGCCGAGGAGCGGCCGCCGCCGCGATAGTCGCGAATGCCGTATTTGAGGTCGTAGGTATAATCGGCATGGCCGGGGCGGTATTGTTTCGCGATCTCGCCGTAATCCTTGGAGCGCTGGTCGGTATTTTCGATCAGCATCGAGATCGGCGTGCCGGTGGTCGTCATCGTCTCGCCGTCGGCGTCGAGCATGACGCCTGATAGTATCTTCACCAGATCGTCCTCGCGCCGCTGCGTCACGAAGCGGGATTGGCCGGGCTTGCGCTTGTCGAGCCAGACCTGCAGGTCCTTGAGCTTGAAGCTGAGCCCCGGAGGGCAGCCGTCGACGACGCAGCCGAGCGCCGGACCATGGCTTTCGCCCCAGGTGGTTACGCGGAAGAGGTGACCGAATGTATTGTGCGACATGTGTTCCGACCGGTGGCGCGCCAAAGCCGGTCGCGCCATTGCTTGAATAGGCGCGACACTCATAGGCCAAAAAAACGCCGAGGCAAAAGCCTTTCTTTGCGCCAAACCGGCAGCTCAGGGAATGCTGTTTCCGTTCGTTGTCGGGGATGGGCGGCGCATCCGGCCGCCACTCTCTTTGCGCAGGCGGGGAGGGGGCAGGGCGAGGGCGATCGGCAGGCAGCGATCAGGACGCCAGCCGCCACCCCGTTCCGGTCGCTTCCGCGGTGAAATCGTCGAAGGAGAGCGGCTGCGAGAAGGCATAGCCTTGCAGGATGTCGCAGCCGAGATCGCGCAGCAGCGCGGCATGTGCTGCCGTCTCCACCCCTTCGGCCACCGTCTCGACGCCGAGTGAGCGGGCGATCTCGATGATCGAGCTGACCAATGCGCGCTCCTGCGAGGCATTGACGATCGGCTGCACCAGCTGGCGGTCGATCTTCAGCCGCTTCGGCTTCAGCTTCAACAGGCTGACGATCGAGGTATGGCCGGTGCCGAAATCGTCGATCTCGATATCGATGCCGAGCGCCTTGATGCGCTCGAGATTCTGCGAGACGACGTCCTCGCTCTCGTCGAGGAATATCGATTCCACCAGTTCGAAGGAGAGCTCGCCCGGACGGATATGCAGGTCGGCGAGCGATTCCAGCAGGCTGCCGTCATGCAGCCGTCGGGCCGAAACATTGACAGAGACCTTGGGCACCACAATGCCGCGCGCCGTCCAGCGCATCTTGTCGTGCAGCGCAGTTTCCAGCACGATCCGGTCGAGCATCTGCACGACATTGATCTCGTCGGCGATGCGCAGGAACTTGTCAGGCGCGAGCCACCCCTTGGAGGGGTGCTTCCAGCGCACTAGCGCCTCGACGCCGGTGAGTTCCATCGTCCGGGCGCAGAATTGCGGCTGATACCAAGCGGTGAATTCGCCATTGTCGATGCCGGCGAGGATCTCGTCGGCCGTGCGCTTGGTGTTGATGATATCGGCCTGGAGATTGTGATTGAAGAATTCGAAGCGGTTGCGGCCCGTGCTCTTGGCGCGGTAGAGCGCGATATCGGCATTGATCAGCACCTTGCGCGCATCGACATGGATGCCGTTGGCAAGCGCAATCCCGATCGACACGCCGCAGCGGCAGGAAAAACCCTGGAAATCGATCGGCTGGCGCATTTCCTCGATGATCCGCGTCGAAAGCTGCGCCATCTCCTTGTCGCCGACGTCGAGGGCGAGGATGACGAATTCGTCGCCGCCGATGCGCGCGACGATGTCGCTGCCGCGGACATTCTTGGCGAGCACCTTCGAGGCGTGTACCAGCATCGCATCGCCGGCGGCATGGCCGAGCGTGTCGTTGATGTCCTTGAAGCGGTCGAGGTCGATGTGCAGGATCGAGAATTTCTGCCGCTGCTGGCGGCCGTCATGGGTCAGACTTTCGAGCGCGATGTCGAGCTTGCGGCGGTTGGCGAGTGCGGTCAGCGGGTCGTGCAGTGAATTGTGCTCGATCCTGTTTTTGACAAGCTCGAGCTCGATATTCTTGGCGACCGCATCGTCTTTGGCGGCTTTCAGCCGGATCGTCATCAGCACGTCTTCGGTGGCGTCGAAGGCGATGCCCATGATCTTCATCTCGCTAGTCCCCGTCTGGTGGACCTTGCCGACCGAGCGCACATAGCGCACCGAGCCGTCGTCGACGATCACCCGGCAGACGAGGGTGTGCGTATCGCCGTTGTGCTTGAAGTGACGCGCGCTTTCGAGCGCCAGGCTCCTGTCCTCGGGGTGGATGCGGCTAAGCCAGATCTCCTCGGTCATGAAGCCGTTGCGCGGTGTAAGCCCATAGAGTTCGTGCATCCGCTCGTTCCAGATCGAGCCGCCGAGGCCAGGCCGCGCCTCCCATATGCCGCACTGATAGGAATTGAGCGCCAGGTCGAGCCGGCTGGAAAGCTCGGCGAGCTCGCCCTCGCGGCTCGAGAGCTCGTCAAGCGCCAGCTCCAGCTCGGCATTCTTGACCTCGCTCATATCCTTGGCCTTGCGCAGCGTGTCGGTGATCTCCGCATCGGCGGTCACGTCCCAGACGATGCCGATCGTCTTGCTGACGCCGGCTGCATCCGTATAGAAGGCGCCGACCGAGCGCAGATGGCGGATGCCGCCGTTGCCAAGCAGGATGCGGTACTGCGCCGTGCAGGCAACGCCGGCAATGCTGCAGCTGAAGAAATGCACTTCGGCAGTTTCACGATCCTCGGGCAGGATCGCCGCCAGCCATTCGTCGAGCACCCGGCTTCCTTCTTTCGCCGCTTTGCCGTGCAGAGCCGCGGCACGGGCATCCCAGAGCAGACTGCTCGAATGATCCTCCAGCTCCCAGATGCCGATATTGGAGGATTCCAGCGCCAGGTTGAGCCGCTGCGACAGTTCCAGCAATTTTGCCTCGCGGGTCTCCAGCGCGGTGATGTTGCGATTGCGCTCGCCGAGCAACAGGGTCGCGAAGAAGATCGGCACGATGATGATGAAGCCGGCGGCAAGGATGATCAGACGCAGCTCGGTGCGGTTTTCGGGTATCGCGTTCCAGCCGCTATTAGGGACCGCGGAAAGCTCCCACTTGCCGCCGGCAAAGCCGATCTTCTGGCGCATCGGATTCTTGTCATCGATATCGGACGAACCGAAGAACGGCGGCGGCAAAGCGGCGTTGGTCGCGGCCGCCGCGCCGATATCGCGGATGGCGATCGAAAGATGGCCGAGATGCGGATAACGCTCACGGTTTTCGCGGTCGCGCGCCGGCATCAGCCCGGTCGCCTGGTAAAACATTTGCTGGTCGATGGCGACTTCGACCGCCCCCCAGATCCGCCGCTGGCCGTTCTCCTTGACGTAAACCGGGAAGAAGATGGCAAAGGCGTCGCGGCCGTCGGTGCTGATCGGGCCGTAGAAGCGCGCCGACTGGTCGCCGGCCGCGCCAGTCATCACTTGGCGAAAGAAGAGAGTTTCGCGCACGTCGCGGCCGATCCGCTCATTGCCGGATTGCGGTGGGTGGATGTCGCGGATGATGAAATCAGGCGCGACGGCGATATGAATGAAAGACGGGTTCTGGATTAGCAGCCAGTTGATCTGGCGCTCCATCTCCTCTCCGTTGGCCGCGCTGACGGAGATCAGGTTCGTCAGATCGCGCACGACGCTGAGGTCCAAATTGATCTCGGCCATCACCCGGGCGCGGATCAGGTTGGTCTCGTTTTCCGTGCGGATATGAAGTTCGCGCACATGAGACGCAGTATTGGCCCGGTCGAGCCCGAAGCCGACCATGATGACGACGAGGGCGACGAGCGACGAAACCAGAAACGAAACGCGGGTATTCTTCAACACGCGCCGCAACTGCTTGCTGTCGCTGAGCCTGGATAGCAAAATGAAACTCCCCTGTTGGCGAGCAACTGTAGGACGCGCGGGTTAATTTACGATTGCCCGCCGGCGATGCCGAAAAATCGTGTGAAGGGAAAAACCGCGGGTTAACGCGGCATCTTGATTATATTTAAAATCCTATTCATCAATTGGGCGGGAAAAGCCTTTCTTACGGGCAATTTTCGCCATATTCAGGAGCTTATCTGTGGCCAGTCATTTTTTCGTGCAGCTTATCGTGCAGCGTTTCAAAAGGATTGTCGCCATGCGTTTCGTCGTCGCCACGCTTTTGGCAACAGCAAGTTTCCTGTCACCGATGAGCGGTTTTGCCGAGAGCGCCGATGTCGAGGCGACGATCAAGAAGGTCGACACGGCCAACCTCGTGCTGACGCTCGATGACGGCAAGACCTATCAGGCGCCCGAGGAATTCAATTTCGACGGCCTCGAAGCCGGCGTGAAGGTGATCGTCTTCTACACCGAGGTCGACGGCAAACGCGTCATCAACGATCTCGACATCGTTAAATAGGCAGTTCTCTGGAGAATAATCGAGTGAGGTACGCGCAGTGGCTGCCCCTCACCCCAACCTTGCCGGGGTCGAGCCACTGGTCTCGACCCGTCCTGCGGACCCCCGTAAACGGGGCTAGGGGCCGTGCCCTGCGAGAGGTAAGCGAGGAACCGAGAGGTTGCGCCTATCCCCCTTCGCCCCGCGCGCGGGGAGAAGGTGGCGGCAGCCGGATGAGGGGCTGGTCCCGGCAATCTCCCTGGGCAGCACAGGCCCGAACAGCTCGTTCGCACCCCCAATCCGACCTAGCGCCCTGCAATACCTACAGCCAGACGATCGTCCGCTCCGTGGTTTCGATCCGGATGATCCGGTCCTGCGGGATGGCGCCTTCGGCAGCGGTGCTTTTCGGCAGGTCGGCGATCGCCTGGAACAGCGTGCGGATGACACCGCCATGGGTGACGCAGACCGTCGGACGATCGACCGAGTTCAGCCATGAGCCAGTGCGCCAGGAGAGAATTTCGTAGCTTTCCGCATCATCGCCGGGTGGGATGAAATCCCATTTGGAGGCATTGCGTTCCGCCACCCGCTCGCGCTGCGTCGCCTTCAGCTCCTTGATTGTCGAGCCTTCCCAGTCGCCGAAGGAAATTTCCACCAGCCTTGGATCGGTGCGATAGGCAAGCGGCGGCAAGCCCATGGCAATGCGCATGATTTCCATTGTCGCGCGCGTGCGCTGCAGCGGGCTTGCGACGAAATCGAATTGGTCGACCGTGTCGCCGAGGATCTCGGCAAGCGCGATGCCGTTCTGCCGGGCCTGTTCCAGGCCCGTGGCATTCATCGGGATATCCTTCTGACCCTGCAGGCGGCGCTCGGCATTCCAGGCGGTCTGGCCGTGTCTGATCACATAGATAAGCACGGTCTCGCATCCATATGGAGAAATCAGTCCTTGATGACGGAAATGTCGGGCGCGTCGACCGCCTTCATGCCGATGACATGATAGCCGCTGTCGGCATGGTGCACTTCGCCGGTGACGGAGCGCGACAGGTCCGACAGGAGATAGAGGCCGACATCGCCGACTTCCTCGATGGTGACGGTACGGCGCAGCGGCGCGTTATATTCGTTCCACTTCAGAATATAGCGGAAATCGCCGATGCCGGAGGCGGCAAGCGTCTTGATCGGTCCGGCCGAGACGGCATTGACGCGGATGTTCTGCGGTCCGAGGTCGACGGCGAGATACTTGACGCTGGCTTCGAGCGCGGCCTTGGCGACACCCATGACATTATAGTTTGGCATCACCTTTTCGGCGCCGTAATAGGTCAGCGTCAGCATGGCGCCTCCATCCGTCATCAGCTTCTCGGCGCGGCGTGCGACCGAGGTGAAGGAATAGACGGAGATCTGCATCGTCTTGGCGAAGTTGTCGGCCGAGGTGTCGACGTAGCGGCCGGTCAACTCGTCCTTGTCGGAAAAGCCGATCGCATGCACGAGGAAATCGATCTTGCCCCACAGCTTCTCGACGTTCGCGAAAACCTCATCGATGGTGGCTTCATCGGCGACGTCACAGTGGCCGACGAGCGTCGCGCCGATTTCGGCGGCGAGCGGCTCGACACGCTTCTTCAGCGCATCGCCCTGATAGGTAAACGCAACTTCTCCGCCGTGCGCATGAATGGCCTTGGCAATACCCCACGCAATCGAACGATTGTTGGCGACACCCATGATGACGCCGCGTTTGCCTGCCATGAGGCCGGATGCTTGAGCCATATTTCGCTCCCTAGGATTCTGATCGATCCTGCCTATGGCATAGGCCGTTAATCGGTTCAAGCTTGGCCGGGATCATCAACTGTTAGGGATCGTAATAAAGGGTGCGAATGTCATAAAAATTTCATAGGAACAGGCCTTCGCGCATGCTCCGCATGAGATCGGTGACTTTGTCGTCGGGTTTTTCCCACAAGATAATGCGCAATTCGACGACCAGATCGCCTCTGCCGCCCTCTTCGCGGGGCAATCCCTGGCCGGGAATTCTAATCGTCTTGTCCGAGCCCGACCATGCGGGGATCGTCACGTTCAGCGGCCCGCTCGGTCCTTCGATGCGCGCCTCGGTGCCGAGCACGGCATTTTCGATGCTGAGCGGCAGCACGGCGTGCAGATCGAAACCGTCGACGGTGAAGCGCGGATCGGACGCAATGCGAATGTTGATGACGGCGTCGCCGCGCTGCATGCCCGGCAGTTTGAAGCCCTGTCCCTTAAGCCGCACCTCGTGGCCGTCGGTCGTGCCTGCCGGCAATGCAAAGCCGATTTCGCGGCCCTCCGGCAGCGACGCGGTGATCCAGCCGCTCTTCAACACGTCGTCGATCGTGACCGTCGCCGTCGTCACCTCATCCGGTGCCTTGTCCAGGCCGGTATCCTTGGCGCCGGTGAAACGGCGCACCAGGTTTGTCAGGATGCTGAGCGGCAGCGACAGGTTGGCGGCGGCATTTGGCCCAACTTCGCCCGATTCCTCATCGCCCTTGACCTCGGCCTCGGCGGCATCGCCATCCATGCGCCTGCCGGGATCGGCCTGGGCGTTTTGGGTCTGTTGATTTTGCGCCTGCTGATATTGCGCCTGCTGGGCGCGAGCCTGCGCCTGGCCGCCGGCCGCAGCCCGGGCCTGGGCACCGAAAATGCGATCCACCATCTCGTCGGCGGCCTCAACGGAACCTGCCTGTTGTCTGTTGCCGTCGGCGGCAGCCTTCTGGGCGGCGCGCGCCAGCTCTTCCATCACGCGCTCGGCATTGGCCTGTGCCGCCTTGGCGCGCACGGCCGCCTCGCGGGCGGCCTGGCGCTGCTGCATGATCGTCTGTTCGTGTTTCTTGGCTTCGGCCATCCGCAGGGCATTGTCGAACAGGCTGCGTTTGCGCGGGTCTTTCAGCGTTTCATAGGCGCGGCCGATCTCGGCGAACCGGGCCGTCGCCGTCGGATCGTCCTGATTGTGGTCGGGATGGGCTGATTTGGCCATGTTGCGCCAAGCCGCCTTGATCTCGTCTACTGCCGCGTCGCGCTTGACGCCCAGAATTTTATAAGGATCGCGCATGTTAAAACCGCCGGTGTTGCGATGCGGCAAGCCTCGTCCTTGCCCGGCATCCCCGTCCAATAAAACGTGTGTAGCGCCACCCGCCACAAAGGCAGGAACAGCCACTCTCAACGCCGATCCTGCGGCGGAGTTGCTAATCACTTGTTATTTCTGGGCAGAGATGTGGGGTGTTTCGCGGTAAATGGTTAGCTCTTTGCTAAGCATTCGGCAGAAAGCGGTCGCGCGTTAACCTGTTGGTGACGGCGCTGCGCGTCTTTTCGAACGCGCAAAGGGACGCTGTAATAGTTTGGGAGGATCAGCTCTCGGGCTGGAAGCTCAGAAGCTGCCAGTTGCCGCCGCCGACGAGGCAGGTCTTGCCGTAGAATTTGGCGATGCCGACATAGGAATGCCGGGTGGTACGGAACTGGCGGCAGACCTGGCCGGACTCATTGTTCTCGACGATCGTATCGATGACGCCGGCACTGCCCGTCGATGCGTTCGCCCAGGGAAGCGGCTGGCCCTCGAGCCTTTGCACGTCGGCCGAGGTCACGGCGTTGCGCACGGTCATTTCGTCGGAAAGCGTGTCGGTGCTCGGCGGCGTCTGCGGCACGGTGCCGGTTGCCACCGACCGGTCGACCTTGGCGTCACTCAAGAAATCCATACCGCCGCCGACGCAGCCGGAAAGCGACAACATCGCGGTGCCGATGACAAACAACGCGCGGCTGCGTCGCCGCAGGCCCTTTGTATGGCGAGATGACTTTGTTATGACTTCCACCCTGCATCCTGTCCAGTTATCAAAAGCTGGGCGAGTTTTGAATAATCCGGGGCATTTGAACCAATATGTCGGCAAACGAGTTAACAAGCGGTGACTTTACCGAAAGTGGCGAACCCTTCAAGCTCTTTGCCGAATGGCTGAAAGAAGCCGAGGCTTCCGAGCCCAATGACCCCAATGCGGTGGCGCTGGCAACGGTCGATGAGGATGGTCTTCCCAATGTCCGCATGGTTCTCCTGAAGGGATTCGACGATGACGGTTTCGTCTTTTACACCAATTTCGAGAGCCAGAAAGGCCGCGAAATTCTTGGCCAGAAAAAGGCTGCCATGTGCTTTCACTGGAAAAGCTTGCGTCGCCAGGTGAGGCTGCGTGGCCCCGTCGAGATCGTTACCGATGCCGAAGCGGACGACTATTTCAAGACGCGGGCGCGCGGCAGCCGCATCGGCGCCTGGGCTTCTAAGCAATCCCGTCCGCTGGAAAGCCGTTTCGCGCTGGAAAAGGCGGTGGCCGAATATACCGCGCGTTATGCCATCGGCGAGATTCCGCGCCCCGCCCACTGGTCGGGCTTCCGCATCCGGCCGACCTCGATCGAATTCTGGAAGGACCAGAAATTCCGTCTGCATGACCGTGTCGAATTCCGCCGGCCATCACCGGAAGGTGAATGGGACAAGGTCCGGATGTATCCGTAACGGGCTTATCGGCCCATCATCTTCAGCGGTATGCCGGAGGCGAGAGCCGAGACGTAACGTCGCTTCTGGTAGAATCCGTTGAGCGAAATGCGCGGGAGATAGCCGGTCAGCTTCGCTGCCGGCAACCCGGGCTGCGTGGTGACCGCAAGGGTAAAGCCGAGATTGCGAGCGATGCGCGCCTCGCGGGCGGTCGCAGCCGCAGGCGTGCCGTAAGGATAGGCGATCGTCTCGGGACGAATACCGGTCACCGCCTCGAGGTAATCCGCCGAAGCTTGCATTTCGATTCGCGCTTCGGCTTCCGGCAGCCGGGCGAGCGCCCGATGGCTGATCGTATGGGCGCCGAGCGTTGCGAGCGGATGTGCCGCCAGCCATTGCAATTGGCCAGGGCCCATTACCAGTTCGCGGACGATATCCGTCGGCTCGATGCCGTTTTCGCGCGCCAGCAGATCGATGGCGGCAACGGCGCGCGCCTCGTCGGAGCGGTGGACGTAGGCGGCAAAGCGATCGAAGGCGTGCCATTGCTGTTGCGGGCTATCGAGCACAAGGCGCTCCATGCCGCGGCCGAAATCGAAACGGATTTCGGCCGCCCGGCGCAGGAGGATCGCCAGCGTTTCCCACCAGATGCTGTGAGAGCCTTCGGCAAAACCCTTGGCGACGAATACCGTGAACGGCGCCTGATGCCGCTCGAACACCGGCAGCGCATGTTCCAGATTGTTGTTGTACCCGTCGTCAAGCGTGAAGGCCGCGAAAGGCTTTGCGCCTTCCGGCTCCGCCAGCAGCGCCGGCACCTCGGCGAGCGGCACGAAGCGATAGCCCTCTCGCCTCAGCCGCCGCAGCGCCACGTCGAGAAACCGCGGGGTGATTTCAAGATGCGCATTCGGCTCGAAGGCTTCGGCCACGTGCGGGCGGACATGATGCAGCGTGAAGACCACGCCGCGCCCGCGTGCTTCGCGCATCAGCCCGGCCGAGGCCAGCAGCCAGGAAAACTCGAGCCCGGCGCCGATCGCCAGTCGCTTGCCCAATCGCTTGAATTGTCCCGTCATGCGGCGCCCCGTCCCCTGCCTTTTCCGGAAACTAGCAAGTGCGACTTAAGCCTTGCTGAATCCCGGTTCAGCACAGGTCTTTGATTTCCTGTTAACCAAAACGATGAAAAGACTAGAAAAATGATAGGCGTTGCCTCAAAGTCGCGCCAAACTTACGGCTTCTGTCACATTACGGGACAAAACGCCGATCCTATCGCGGGCCAATGCATGAAGGGCCTGCGCATCAGGGCCAGCATATGAGGGGAAGTGCATGAGAAAGCTTTGGGCGGCTGTTTTGACCGTAACGCTTGCCGTTTCGGCGCCTCTTGCGGCTCTTGCCGGCAACGCTTCGCTAATCCTCGATGCCCGGACCGGCAAGGTTCTCGCCGCTGAAAACGCCGATACGCTGAACCATCCGGCCTCGCTGACGAAGATGATGACGCTCTATCTCACCTTCGAGGCGTTGAAACGCGGCAAGATCGCCTGGGATACCCCGATCAAGATGTCGAAATACGCCGCCTCCCGGCCGCCGACCAAGCTTGGCGTCAAGGCGGGCGGCACGATCACCGTGCGCGAGGCGGTCTATGGCATGATCGTCAAATCGGCCAATGATGCCGCCTCCGCCATGGGTGAGAAGCTCGCCGGCTCGGAAAGCGGCTTTGCCCGGGTGATGACGGCCAAAGCCCGCCAGCTCGGCATGAGCCGCACCGTCTTCGTCAACGCATCCGGCCTGCCGGACGGCCGTCAGGTGACGACGGCGCGGGATATGTCGACGCTCGCCATCGCGCTGATGAAGAACTATCCGAACGAATACCGGCTGTTTTCGACGGCCAGTTTCAATTTCCGCGGCCGGACGGTGCGCGGTCACAACAATCTCATGTACCGCTATCAGGGCATGGACGGCATCAAGACCGGTTATACCAATGCGTCCGGCTTCAACCTCGTCAGTGCCGTCAGAGACGGCAACCGCCGCGTGGTCGGCGTCGTGCTCGGCGGCCGCACTGCCCGCAGCCGCGACGCCAAGATGGCTGGTTTGCTCGACCGTTATCTCGGCCGCGCCTCGTCTTCCGGCGGCGCAAGGCTGGTGGCGAGCGTCGGGGCGAAAGAAACGGTCGAAGTCGCCTCCGCCGCTGACGCTTCCGATGTTCCGGTGCCGTTCAACGCACCGCGGCAAGTCGACGATCTCGCTGCGAAAAGCCTGGCCTATGCCGATGACGCCGTCGTGCCGCTGGAACGTCCGGTCGCGATGGACGAGATCCTGAACGCCGGCAAGACGCCGAAGACATCAGCAGAGAAGACCAATGGAGACTGGCAGATCCAGATCTCGGCCGCTCCCAGCGCCGATGCGGCGCGTGCGCTTCTCGCCCAGGCAAAGTCCGAAGCCGGCGCGCCGCTCGTGTCAGCTTCGCCCTATACCGAGGCGGTCGGGCAGGGGGCCAACAAGATCTATCGCGCCCGCTTCGTCGGCTTCGCCAGCAAGGATGCCGCCGTCTCGGCCTGCGATGCGCTCAAGCAGCGCTCCTATGACTGCATGCTGCTGCCGGATCGCGGCTGATCGCCGCCCGGCACTCTGGGCAATCCCGTTCTGGACAATTGTTGGGAATCAGCGTCTCCTCCATAAACAAAAGGAGAACGTCTATGCTGCGCCGTCTCGCCGATCAGTTCGAAACCTCATCCGCGGCCTATGCCGCAGCCAACGGCATCGAGCGTGACCCCGACTGGTTTTTGTTGAAGCTGCAGGAGGAGGTGGGTGAGCTCACCCAGGCCTGGAACCGCCTGACCGGCCGCGGGCGCCGTAGGGACCGGACGCCGGAAGAGCTCGACCGCGATCTCGCCGACGAAACCGCCGACCTGCTCGGCCACATCCTGCTCTTTGCCCGCCGCAACGATATCGACCTTGCCGCCGCCATCGAGCGGAAATGGCGGTTCCAGCCGGCGCTGACGTCGAAGGGCTGATGGGTCCGAAATCTCACCACCAATCAGCTTCGGACAGGTCATAGGCGTACATCTGGAGGCGGATCCCAACCGTTAAGGTGCGTCCCTTGCATTCAAAGATCAAGCATTTCTTCAATGAGAAGGCAGGCCTAGGTTGACTGAAGCATGAGAGCGCTAAAGGTTTGGCTCGCTTTTCCCAATGATATCCGCCCGCTGGCAAGTCCCGGTCGCAGGCACGATATCTAGCTTATCCCCAATGTTGAAATCATCATGCGGCGTGCCGATCTCAAAGTTGTATCGGCATACAATGGACTCCCCGGTCGGAGT
This sequence comes from Rhizobium leguminosarum bv. trifolii WSM1325, assembly GCA_000023185.1. Taxonomy (NCBI): domain Bacteria; kingdom Pseudomonadati; phylum Pseudomonadota; class Alphaproteobacteria; order Hyphomicrobiales; family Rhizobiaceae; genus Rhizobium; species Rhizobium leguminosarum. Next base: position 674,566 of record CP001622.1, read on the forward strand.
CGTTCTTGAGAAGGACAGTTCCGCCATCGTCACGATCTTCACCCCACGACGATGAACTTCCTCTTCCCAAACTGCTTCTATCGTTGCGACCGTGCGCTCAAAGTGATGCAGTCGCCAAAGATAAAACCCGAGAATGGCGATGCAGATCAGCAATCCGACCAAAGGGAAGACGACTCTCATCACGGCGAGTTCTCGCGTCACCTTTGGATTGTAAGTATGTCGGAGCATCACCATCCACCCGCAAATCGAGTGCAACTATGAAGGGCTCATTCGATCCTTGCAATGGATGAACGTGCTCGCAGGTGTGAGCGGCACACTGGTTACTTTGCTCCCGCCGGTTATTGATGATTGCTGGGATCAACTGCGCTCCTTGCTTAGACGGCTGCGCATCCCTTTTGTTGAAAGCGACGAGTTTTCACGATTTATGGACATGCGTCCGGCATCGCTTTTGACACAACATGATTCGGAAACTCGTTCCCGTAGCCGCCAATTTGTCAATAGAACCTGTGACCTGCAGCTTTCAGCCGACTTTATATCGGTAGAATTTGCTGTCCACCGCCATCAGCGGGAAGGCGCGGGGCAGGGCGCTCTTGGCAATCTCGGCAAAGCCGTTCTTTTCGTAGAAGCGATGGGCGGCGACGAACTTGTCGGTTGTGCCGAGGAAGATATCGGTCAGGCCGGCCTCCCTGGCATGGGTAAACAGGCGATCGAGGAGCCGCGCCGCCACGCCATGCTCGTGGCCGCGAACCTCAGCAGCGACGAACATCTTGCGCAGTGCCGCCTGGTTGTTGCCGATATCCTTGAGCCCGACCGTGCCGACGATGGCGCCACCCTTGACGGCGACCCAGAACTGCCCCTTGCCGGACTGATAAAAATCCGGGATGACCCGGAGATCCGGCTGCGCATCGGCGGTGATATCGATGCCGAATTCTTCGCGCTGGATCGGCAGGATCACCGAAAGCACGGCATCGGCGTCATCGGCGGTGAAGGTTCTGATTTCGACGTCCGCCATGACGGGTCCTTTCGCCTCAGGTCTGGGTACCGCCGACCGTCACCTGATCCATGCGCAGATGCGGTTGGCCGACGCCGACGGGAACCCATTGGCCGGCCTTGCCGCAATTGCCGATGCCGGTATCAAGCTTCATGTCGTTGCCGATCATCGACACCCGCTTCATCGCATCCGGGCCGTTGCCGATCAGCATCGCGCCCTTGATCGGCGCGCCGACCTTGCCGTTTTCGATCAGATAGGCCTCGGTGCAGCCGAAGACGAACTTGCCGGAGGTGATATCCACCTGGCCGCCGCCGAACGAGACGGCATAGATGCCCTTCTTCACCGAGGCGATGATTTCCTCCGGCGTCTTGTCGCCGCCGAGCATATAGGTGTTGGTCATGCGCGGCATCGGCACATGGGAATAGCCCTGGCGGCGGCCGTTGCCGGTGGGCGCCATGCCCATCAGCCGGGCATTCTGCCGATCCTGCATATAGCCGACGAGCTTGCCGTTTTCGATCAGCACGTTGTAGGCGGACGGCGTGCCCTCGTCATCGATGGTGATCGAGCCGCGGCGATTGTCGATCGTGCCGTCATCGACGACGGTGACGCCGGGAGCGGCGACCATCTGGCCGAGAAGGCCTGAAAAGGCCGAGGTTTTCTTGCGGTTGAAATCGCCTTCCAGCCCGTGACCGACCGCCTCGTGCAGCATCACGCCCGGCCAACCGGAGCCGAGAACGACGTCCATCGTGCCCGCCGGCGCATCGATCGCCTCAAGGTTGACGAGCGCTTGGCGCAGCGCCTCGTCGGCGCCGTATTGCCAGCTGCCTTCGGCGATGAAATCGCCGAAGCCGATGCGCCCGCCGTGGCCATAGGAGCCGCTCTCCTGCCGATCGCCTTCGCCGACCATCACCGAAATGTTGATGCGCGTCATCGGCCTGATGTCGCGCACACGGTGTCCGTCGGCGCGCAGGATGTCGACGACCTGCCAGCTTGCGGCAACCGAGGCCGTCACTTGGCGCACCTTGTCATCCTTGCCCCTCAGATAGGCGTCGATGTCCTGCAGGACCTTGACCTTCTCCTCGAAGCTCGGCTGGCCGATCGGGTTCTCGTCGCTGTAGAATTTCTTGTTGGTGCCCTGGGGTGCTGCCGCATAGGAGCCGGAATAGCCGCGTGTCACCGCGCCGACGGCATCGGCCGCCCGCTTCAGCGCCGCCACCGAGAGATCGCCGGCATGGGCATAACCGACCGCTTCGCCGGCAACGGCGCGCAGGCCGAAACCCTGTTCGGTGTTGAAGCTGCCGCCCTTGAGCCGGCCATTGTCGAAGGTCAGCGCTTCCGCCTGCGCATGCTCGATGAACAATTCGCCGTCATCGGCACCGGACAGGGCCTCGGCCACGTGCTTGCGCATCGTCGCTTCATCGGCATCGAAAAGCGTCAGGAGATCGGTGGTCATGGTATGGCTCCAAGCATGCGTTCAGGAGTGCACTGACTCCCTAGATAGGGCTCCACATAATAAGGAGTGAAGCCCCGCCGTCGAATTATTCTTTTTTTAAAGGGATGTGAGCGTTCCCATCGCTTTGCGCTGTGTGGCGACGCGGCTTTTTTACATAATCACTTTGAGAGCTGATTTGTTCGAAATGCCGAGAAAATATCCGCCCCTCACCCTAACCTTCCGGGGTCGAGCCACCCGTCTCGACCCGTCCTCCGGACCCCCGTAAAAACGGGGCGAGGGGACGTGCCCTGCGAGAGATGGGCGGGGAACGGAGAGGTCGCGATATGCCACCTTCGCTCCGTTTACGGGGAGAAGGTGGCGGCAGGCGGATGAGGGGCGGACCCACGGAAGCTGCCAATTGACCTCACGGCAGAGCGTCGAAACCTTCGGCGAAGCCCTTGAGGTCGACGGGGATGCCGATGCCTTCTTCCGGGGTCTGGAAGACGATGAAGGTTGCCTGCGCGCCGCTGCGGAAGGTCTTCAGCAACTCATCCTCGAGCACGACCTCGGCGTAGCAGCCGTCGGCAAAGCAGCGGACGAAATAGGCGCGGCCGATATCCTTGCCGTCGACATTGAGCCCGAGGCCGTTCGGGAGCAGCACGCCAAGTGGTGCCAGCACGCGGAGAATCTTCGACTTGCGGTCGGCTGTTTTCAGCACGACGACGGAAAGCCCGACCTCCGGCCGATCCTCGGCGATGACGTTTTGCATCAGCGCGCATTGTTCGGTCGAAGCGCCTGCCGGTTTGTCGCAGACGACAGACCATGCGCCGTGATTGGACTTTACCGTGCCGGGCGCCGGCGGCTGCGTCTGGCCGGGCGTCACCTGTTCGACATTCGGCTTGGCGGCACTCGGCTGCTGCGGCGCCGGAGCAGGGGTCGGCGCCGGCGTGGAAGCGGGCGGCCTGGTCTGCGACGGGGCGGGTTGCTGTGCGAAAACGGGCGTTGTCGCTGCGGCCGCGATGCTGGCAGTCACGAGAAGCGACTGCGCGAGGGAACGGAAACCCATGGAAACCTCTGGATATCGAATCATTGCGGCTATTGTTGAAGCTGCCCACCAAAAATGAAAAGCCCCACCCCGTCAAAACCGGGGGACTGCGGCGGAAATTGGACCTTTGCGAAATAATGTGTCGCGCGCGGATTGGCCGGAAAGCCGATTTTTCATATGCTGATGAAAAACTTGGGATGTTTTGCCGTTCTGACCTGCCTATGCTTTGAGCAAAAATGCCGCATAGACAATTGCTCTGACCTGTTGCGGCAAATGCCAAACTGTGGTTTGAAGCGCTGAAGATGGCAAGGATTCTGCGTTCTATTTTGCAGGTCAAGCGCTCGAGGGAGATAATAAGGTGATGAAGAAGGCTTATGCAGCCCTGACCACGCTGGTCTGTCTGCTTTTTGCTTCCGGCACATATGCCGACCAGCCCATGCCGTGGCAGGCGACGCTGCAGCCGGCGGCAACGCCGATCATGCGGGAAATCCACTGGTTCGAACAATATACCCTGTGGTTTATCGTTCCGATCACGCTGTTCGTTCTGGCCCTGCTCATCGTCGTCTGTTTCAAGTTCCGCGCCAGCGCGAACCCGGTTCCCTCGAAGACGAGCCACAACACGCTGATCGAGATTGCCTGGACCGTGGGGCCGGTCCTGGTGCTTCTTCTTCTCGCCATTCCTTCGTTCAACCTGCTGACGGCGCAGCTGACGCTGCCTGAAAACCCTGACGTGACGATCAAGGCGACCGCCACCCAGTGGCAGTGGAACTACGAATATGAAGGTTCGGGCGAAAACCCGCTGGCTTTCGATTCCTACCTGCTGAAGGATCAGGACCGCGCCGCCGCCGGCAAGGAAGACAAGTCGGTCTATCCGCGTCTTCTCGCCGTCGATAACGAACTGGTCCTGCCGGTCAACAAGACGGTCCGCGTTCTCGTGACTTCCGCGCCGACCGACGTCATCCATGCCTTCGCCATGCCTTCCTTCGGCGTCAAGATCGATGCCGTGCCGGGCCGCCTGAACGAGACCTGGTTCAGGGCCGAACGCGAAGGCCTGTTCTACGGCCAGTGTTCCGAGCTCTGCGGCAAGGACCATGCGTTCATGCCGATCGCCATCCGCGTCGTCTCCGAGGACAAGTACAAGCAGTGGCTGACCGCAGCCGCCAGCGACCTGCCCGGCGCCTACAAGACACTCATGGCCGCAACCGATGGTCCCGCAAAGACCGTCAACGTCGCCGAAGCACAGTAATTAAGGGGATCGGGACAATGGCTGGACCTTCCGCTCACGACGATCATTCTCATGATCACGCCGCCCATCATGACCACGCGCATGACGATCACCATGATCACGGGCACAAGCCGAGCTTTGCCAATCGCTGGCTGTTCTCGACCAACCACAAGGACATCGGCACGCTCTACCTGATCTTCGCGATCATTGCCGGCATCATCGGCGGCGCGCTGTCGGTTGCCATGCGCATGGAGCTGCAGGAGCCTGGCATCCAGATCTTCCACGGCCTGGCCTCGATGGTCTACGGCTATGAGGGTGACGCTGCGATCGACGGCGCCAAGCAGATGTTCAACATGTTCACGACCGCGCACGCGCTGATCATGATCTTCTTCATGGTCATGCCGGCGATGATCGGCGGTTTCGCCAACTGGATGGTGCCGATCATGATCGGCGCGCCCGACATGGCTTTCCCGCGCCTCAACAACATCTCCTTCTGGCTGATCGTTCCCGCCTTCGCGCTGCTGCTGCTGTCGATGTTCGTCGAAGGCCCGGCAGGCGCTTATGGTACGGGCGGTGGTTGGACGATGTATCCGCCGCTGGCGACAACCGGCACGCCGGGACCGGCGGTCGACCTTGCGATCTTCGCGCTCCACATTGCCGGCGCCTCGTCGATCCTCGGTGCGATCAACTTCATCACCACGATCCTCAACATGCGCGCTCCCGGCATGACGCTGCACAAGATGCCGCTGTTTGCCTGGTCCGTGCTGATCACCGCCTTCCTGCTCTTGCTGTCGCTGCCGGTTCTGGCAGGCGGCATCACCATGCTGCTCACCGACCGTAACTTCGGCACATCCTTCTTCTCGCCGGAAGGCGGCGGCGACCCGATTCTTTACCAGCACCTGTTCTGGTTCTTCGGTCACCCCGAGGTCTACATCCTCATCCTGCCGGGCTTCGGCATGGTCAGCCACATCATCTCGACCTTCTCGAAGAAGCCGATCTTCGGCTATCTCGGCATGGCCTACGCCATGGTCGCGATCGGCGCCGTCGGCTTCGTCGTCTGGGCTCACCACATGTACACGGTCGGCCTGTCGCTCGACGCACAGCGCTACTTCGTCTTCGCGACGATGGTCATCGCCGTTCCGACGGGTGTGAAGATCTTCTCCTGGATCGCGACGATGTGGGGCGGCTCGATCTCGTTCCGCACGCCGATGCTCTGGGCGATCGGCTTCATCTTCCTGTTCACGGTCGGCGGCGTCACCGGCGTCCAGCTCGCCAATGCCGGTCTCGACCGCTCGCTGCATGACACCTATTACGTCGTGGCCCACTTCCACTACGTTCTGTCGCTCGGCGCCGTCTTTGCGATCTTCGCCGGCTGGTACTACTGGTTCCCGAAGATGACCGGCTACATGTACAACGAGCTGGTCGGCAAGCTGCATTTCTGGATCATGTTCATTGGCGTCAACCTGGTGTTCTTCCCGCAGCACTTCCTCGGTCTCGCCGGCATGCCGCGCCGCTACATCGATTATCCGGATGCCTTTGCCGGCTGGAACTACGTTTCCTCGATCGGCTCCTACATCTCGGCCTTCGGTGTGCTGATCTTCCTCTACGGCGTCTTCGAAGCCTTCGCCAAGAAGCGTGTGGCCGGCGACAATCCGTGGGGTGAGGGTGCAACGACGCTCGAATGGCAGCTGCCTTCGCCGCCGCCCTATCACCAGTGGGAACAGCTTCCGCGCATCAAGTAATTTGCGCGGACATCAGGACGCCGCTTTCGATATGGCGTCCTGATGGTAAGACATTCAGGACGGAATGATGACTGTCATCGACAATCACGAGGTGCTTGCAAAGGACGGCGAATTGTCGGAAGCGAGTGCGCGCGATTATTTCGAATTGCTGAAGCCACGAGTGATGTCGCTCGTGGTCTTCACTGCCTTTGCCGGTCTCGTGCTGGCGCCGGGCCACATCCATCCGGTCCTCGGCCTGATCGCCATCCTCTGTATCGCCGTCGGCGCCGGCGCCTCCGGCGCGCTGAACATGTGGTATGACGCCGATATCGACGCCATCATGAGCCGCACCGCCAACCGTCCGATCCCGGCCGGCCGCATCGCACCCTCCGAGGCACTCGCCTTCGGCCTGGTGCTTTCAGGCTTCTCGGTGGTGATTCTCGGCCTGGCGGTCAACTGGCTCTCGGCCGGCATCCTCGCCTTCACCATCTTCTTCTATGCCGTCGTCTACACCATGTGGCTGAAGCGCTCGACGCCGCAGAACATCGTCATCGGCGGTGCTGCCGGCGCCTTCCCGCCGATGATCGGCTGGGCCTGCGTGACCAACAGCGTGACGATCGAGAGCACCGTTCTCTTCCTCATCATCTTCCTGTGGACGCCGGCGCATTTCTGGGCGCTCGCCCTCTTCAAGATGCGCGACTACGAGGCCGTCGGCGTGCCGATGCTGCCGAACGTTGCCGGCGAACGGGTGACCAAGCATCAGATCGTCGCCTATGCGGTGCTGACCGCCGTCTGCGCGGTATTGCCGTCCTTCCTCGGTTTCGCCAGCTTCGGTTATGGCCTCGTCGCCGCCGCCCTCGGTGCGATCTTCATATACTGTTCCATCGCCGTCTGGCGCATGCCCGACGGCGATTTGAAGATGATCCCGGCGAAGAAGCTTTTCGGCTTCTCGATCTTTTATCTCTTCGCCGTGTTCTCCGCCTTGATGATCGACCGGCTGGCCTCGCTGCTGGTCTCGCATGCGGGAGGTTGGTTCTGATGGAATTGGTCAAGCTCACGGAAAAGCAGCTCAAGTCGCGCCGCAACCGCAACGTCGCCCTCGGGCTGGTGCTTGCCGGCCTCGTCGTTCTCTTCTACGTGATGGCAATCGTGAAGATCGGCGGGGGAACGGCCGGATGAGCGATAACCCCGCCGCACCGAAGAAGCAGGTCCGCAACAACGGCGCCGTCGTCATGATGTGCCTGAGCTTCGTCTTCGGCATGGGCGCGATGAGCTATGCCGCCGTGCCGCTCTACCGCATCTTCTGCCAGGTGACCGGCTATAACGGCACGACGCAGCGCGTCGACCAGGTGTCGAGCGTCGTGCTCGACCGCACGATGCGCGTCACCTTCGACGCCAATGTCGCCCCCGGGCTGCAATGGGACTTCAAGCCGGTCCAGCGCGAGGTCAATCCGAAGATCGGCGAGACCATCCAGGTCAATTTCACCGCCGAGAATCGTTCGAACGAGACCCAGCGCGGCCAGGCGGTTTTCAACGTCACGCCGGGTGAAGCCGGCGTCTATTTCAACAAGGTGCAATGTTTCTGCTTTACGGAAACGGACCTGAAGCCGGGCGAGAAGCTCGACATGCCTGTCGTGTTCTACATCGATCCCGAAATCGTCAAGGCCGTGGAATCCAGGGATATCCACACGGTCACGCTGTCATATACGTTCTACCCGAAAGAGGGTCCGAAGCCGGTGGCTTCGAATGAGGGTGGAGCGGAAAAGATTGAAAAGAAACTTTGATCAAGGCTCGTTTCCGGCTATGCCGGGAGCGGAGTGAAGGAAGACATCCGGGGATAACGACATGGCCGATGCTCACCAGAAGAATCACGACTATCACATCATCGATCCGAGCCCTTGGCCGATTCTCGCCTCGCTCGGCGCCTTCATCATGGCAATCGGCGGCGTCTGCTACATGCGTTATCTCAACGGCGGCTCGTTCAAGGTCGCCGGCGCGGAGCTCGCCAATCCCTGGCTCTTCTACATCGGCTTCGCGCTGGTGCTCTACGTCATGTACGGCTGGTGGGCCGATACGGTGAAGGAAGCCCATGAGGGCGCCCACACCCGCGTCGTCTCGCTGCACCTGCGCTACGGCATGATCATGTTCATCGCTTCGGAAGTGATGTTCTTCGTCGCCTGGTTCTGGGCCTATTTCGACGCCAGCCTCTATCCGAACGAAGCGATCCAGGCCTCGCGCCTGCTCTATACCGGCGGCACTTGGCCGCCGAAGGGCATCGAAGTCCTCGATCCCTGGCATCTGCCGATCTACAACACCGTCATCCTGCTCCTGTCGGGCACGACGGTCACCTGGGCGCACCATGCGCTGCTGCACAACGACCGCAAGGGCTTGATCCAGGGCCTGACGCTGACGGTGCTGCTCGGTATTTTCTTCTCCAGCGTCCAGGCCTATGAATATGCCCACGCGCCCTTCGCCTTCAAGAATTCGATCTACGGCGCGACCTTCTTCATGGCGACCGGCTTCCACGGTTTCCACGTCCTCGTCGGCACGATCTTCCTGGCTGTCTGCCTGATCCGTGCGCTGCGCGGCGACTTCACCCCGAAACAGCATTTCGGCTTCGAGGCGGCCGCCTGGTACTGGCACTTCGTCGACGTCGTCTGGCTCTTCCTGTTCTTCTGCATCTACGTCTGGGGCGGCTGGGGCGCACCCGTCGCAGCCGGATGATCGGAACGAAATTTGAGAAAAGGCGGGCCTGGTGCCCGCCTTTTTTGTTGGTGGGATCCGCGACAGCCCGCACCTTTCCGGAGACGAGGGACGTGCCATGCGAGAGCGGGCGAGGAACGGAGAGGCTGCGGCATGTGTCCTCTTCTCCCCAGCGGGGGTCCGAAGGACGGGTTGAGACCGGTGGCTCAACCCAGGCAAAGGTGGCCCGAAGGGTCGGATGAGGGGGCCACGCGGCAGGCCCTCTCATCTCAACTATCCCGCCATGCCGACGCGAGCGCGGTCGAATCGCGCATGAATGTTGTTGGAAAGACCGGCTTCGCCGGCCCCCTCATCCGCCCTACGGGCACCTTCTCCCCGCTGGGGAGAAGAGGGAATCGAGAGGTTGCAGCATATTTCCTTCGCCCCGCGAGCGGGGAGAAGGTGCCGGCAGGCGGATGAGGGGCTGCCATCGGCAACCTCTTCGGCCGAGGTAAGGGCTCCCGCTTTTCATCGCCTCAGCGCGCGCCGGCAATCCGTTCGAACGCCGAAGGCTGGGGAATGCCGAGATCCAGCTGGTGGCGGATCGCCTCGGCGCATTCGAGCGGTGTCAGCACTGAGGTATCGACCTCCATGTCGTAGATGCCGGGCCGATGCACCTCGTCCTGCCAGCGTTGCACCGGTTCAGGAACGGGCACGTCCTCCGTGGCGCTGAGATAAAGCGTCTCGCGCCCCTCCTGGACAATGTCGCGCCGCTGCATGATCGTCTCGATCGGACAGCGCACGCCGACGAACAGCACGGGAAAGTCTTCCAGTCGCCGGGCGCAATCGCCGAGGATGCCGAGTGGCTGCGAATAGCTGTCATGGTGGCCGAGATCGGCGATGACATTGAGCCCCAGGCTGGCATGGATGGCGATCGATTCGTAGAGTGCTGCATAAAAGAACGGCACCAGTTCTTCCAGATCCGGCCGTTCGCCGCCTGGCCGCAGCCCGATGCCCGGCAGGTAGCGCTTCGGTGTCATGGCATTGTAGCTGTCGACGCCGAGGTTGATCCACGGCCCCTCGAAGTGTTCCTGTACCGCGCGCGCGATGCTTGATTTGCCGCTCCGCGGCGCACCGTTCAGGATAATGATCTGCACGGAATGGCTATCATTGGTCATCAGTCTTCTTCTTCTGTTTGGCGCGAATCATTGCAGCGCCGCGCGACTTTTCAGACGCGGCAAGGACGCTGTAACACTTTGAATTGCCGATAGTTCCTCACATCGATTCCGATGCGAGGAACTATCGGCGGGACGAAATCACGCAGGCATTTCCCTTCGTCCTGCGAATAATTTATGGGAGAGTTAAGGCAGCATCGAAAAAGGCCGCGGCCGCCAAGGCTGCCAGAAGGAATGCAATGAACGAGGACAGCGCCCATTTTCCGCCCGTCGATCCGGTGAAAACAGGCATCAAGGGCTGCTGCCCACGCTGCGGCCAGGGCAAACTCTTCGACGGCCTGCTCGGCGTAAAGCCGCGTTGCGCCGCCTGCGGCCTCGATTATTCCTTCGCCGATTCCGGTGACGGCCCGGCCGTCTTCGTCATCCTCATCGTCGGTTTCATCGTCATCGGCATGGTGCTGTGGCTGCAGGTGAATTACGAGCCGCCGATCTGGGTGCATATCCTGCTCTTTGCTCCGTTGACGATTATCCTGTCGCTGCTGACGCTGCGCTGGTTCAAGGGCATCCTGATCGCCATGCAATACCGCCATAATGCCCGCGAAGGACGCCTGAGTGACTGATATCGACCATGCCGCGCCGCGCCGCCGGCTGCCGGTTTTCACCGGCATCCTGGTGCTGATTGCCCTTGCCATCCTGATTTCGCTCGGCACCTGGCAGGTGGAGCGCCTGCACTGGAAGGAGGGCCTTATCGCCGATATCGCCGCGCGCCAGGCAGCAAGCCCCGTGCCGCTTGCCGATATCGAGGCGATGGCGGCTGCAGGCGGCGATATCGAATACCGCAAGGTCACCGCCACCGGCCGCTACATCAACAACAAGGAGCGGCACTTCTTCGCCACCTGGCGCGGCCAGACCGGCTATTACATCTATACCCCGCTGGAGCTTGCCGACGGGCGCATTCTCTTCGTCAATCGCGGCTTCGTTCCCTTCGACAACAAGGAGCCGGAAATGCGCATGCAGGGCCAGCTGACGGATCAGCAGACCGTCACCGGCCTGGCGCGCGAAAAGCTTCCCGGCAAGCCTTCCTGGGTGGTGCCTGACAACGACGTCGCCAAGAACATCTTCTACTGGAAGGATCTCGACGTTATGGCCGAGAGCGTCGGGCTGGAGAAAGCGATCGTCATTCCCTTCTTCGTCGATGCCGATTCCACCCCCAATCCGGCCGGCCTGCCGATCGGCGGCGTCACCCAGGTGGATCTGCCGAACGACCATCTGCAATATGCTTTCACCTGGTACGGGCTGGCCGCCGTGCTTGTCGTCGTGGTGGCGATCTCCTGGTTCCGCAAGGGCGGCAAGACAGCTCAGTAATAGTATCACTTCAATTCTCGACCATATTGGGCTAGAGGTCCCTTAGCCCCACGCGGGACGTTGCTGTTGAAGCTGGACGTTGCCGAGTTCTCCCTCATTCCTGTGCTCGTCACAGGAATCCAGTGCGCCCAAGTCCTTGGGCGCGGTAGGTGGACTTGGATGTTGACAGTCATTCACGGCGCCGACGCGCCGTGGCTGGATTCCTGTGACGAGCACAGGAATGAGGAATTTGACGGAACAGACATGAATATTGCGGCGAAACCTCCTTTGACGATTAGGCTCTGCGGCCCGCGCGGCTTCTGCGCCGGCGTCGACCGCGCCATCCAGATCGTCGTGCTGGCGCTGAAATCCTATGGTGCGCCGGTCTATGTGCGCCACGAGATCGTCCACAATCGCTATGTCGTCGAAGGGCTGGAAGCCAAGGGCGCCGTCTTCGTCGAGGAGCTGGACGAGATCCCGGCCGAACATCGCGCCCAGCCGGTGGTCTTTTCCGCCCACGGCGTGCCGAAATCCGTGCCCGAGGATGCGGCAAGCCGCAACCTCTTCTATCTCGACGCCACCTGCCCGCTGGTCTCCAAGGTCCACAAGCAGGCGATGCGCCACAATCGCCTCGGCCGCCATGTCGTCCTCATCGGCCATGCCGGCCATCCCGAGGTGATCGGCACGATGGGTCAGCTGCCGGAGGGATCGGTATCGCTGATCGAGACGATCGAGGATGCCGACGCCTATGTCCCCGTCGATCCCGACAATCTCGGCTATGTCACCCAGACGACGCTGTCGGTCGACGATACGGCCGGCGTCATCACCCGCCTGCACGAGCGCTTCCCGAACCTGACGGCGCCGGCAGCGGATTCGATCTGTTATGCGACGACCAACCGCCAGGAAGTGGTGAAGCAGGCAGCGCCCGGCTGCGATCTTTTCATCATCGTCGGCGCGCCGAACTCCTCCAACTCCAAGCGCCTCGTCGAAGTGGCGCTCAGGGCAGGGGCGAAGAAATCCATCCTCGTGCAGCGCGCCGCCGAGCTCGACTGGGACGAGATCGGCGCGATTTCGACGCTCGGCCTCTCGGCCGGCGCCTCGGCACCCGAGGTCATCGTCAACGAGATCATCGAGGCTTTCCGCGCCCGCTTCGACGCCCGCGTCGAACTGGCCGAAACGGTGCAGGAAACTGAAAATTTCCTCGTCAACCGCGAACTGCGCAATATCGAGCTGACGGCAGCCGACATGGCCTTCGTCAACGGCTAGATCGGCCTTTCGGCCTGGCGTCCACTCCGGCAAATCCAATATCAACAGGCATGAAGGCGAGACCTCACTTGGCAGTCTATACCGATATCGCCGAAGACGATCTGAAATGGTTCCTGACGGAATATGACGCGGGCACGCTGCTCTCCTACAAGGGCATTGCCGAAGGCGTCGAAAACTCCAACTTCCTGCTTCACACCTCCAGGGATCCGCTGATCCTGACGCTCTATGAGAAGCGGGTGGAAAAGAGCGACCTGCCTTTCTTCCTCGGTTTCATGCAGCATCTTTCCGCCCGCGGCCTGTCCTGCCCGCTGCCGCTGCCGCGCCGCGATGGCGCGCTGCTCGGCTCACTGTCCGGCCGTCCGGCGGCGCTGATCTCCTTCCTCGAAGGCATGTGGCTGAGAAAGCCGGAGGCAAAACACTGCCGCGAAGTCGGCAAGGCGCTGGCCGAGATGCATGTGGCCGGCGATGGTTTCGAGTTGAAGCGGGCGAATGCGCTGTCGATCGACGGCTGGCGGGGGCTGTGGGAGAAATCCGAAGCGCGCGCCGGCGAGGTTGAGTCCGGCCTGCAGACCGAGATCCGCAGCGAACTCGATTTCCTCTCCGCCGCCTGGCCGAGCGGCCTGCCGGCCGGCGTCATCCACGCCGACCTCTTCCCCGACAACGTCTTCTTCCTCGGTGACCAGCTCTCCGGCCTGATCGATTTCTATTTCGCCTGCAACGACCTGCTCGCCTATGACGTCTCGATCTGCCTGAATGCCTGGTGCTTCGAGAAGGACGGCGCCTATAACATCACCAAGGGCACGGCGATGCTCGAGGGTTACCAGAGCGTCAGGCCGCTGAGCGAGGCCGAAATCGCAGCCCTGCCGGTGCTGTCGCGCGGGTCTGCGCTGCGCTTCTTCCTGACCCGGCTCTATGACTGGCTGACGACGCCGGAGGGCGCCATGGTCACCAAAAAGGATCCGCTCGAATATCTCCGCAAGCTGCGCTTCCACCGCCAGATCAAATCGCCCGCCGAATACGGATTGAGCCTATGAAACACGTCGATATCTTCACTGACGGCGCATGCTCCGGCAATCCCGGCCCCGGCGGCTGGGGCGCGGTGCTGCGTTATGGCGATGTCGAAAAGGAGCTTTGCGGCGGCGAGGCGGATACGACCAACAATCGCATGGAACTGCTGGCGGCGATCTCGGCGCTGTCGGCCTTGAAGAGCCCTTGCGAGGTCGATCTCTATACCGACAGCGCCTATGTCAAGGACGGCATTTCCAAGTGGATTTTCGGCTGGAAGAAAAACGGCTGGAAGACCGCTGACAAGAAGCCGGTGAAGAATGCCGAACTCTGGCAGGCGCTGGAGGCGGCCCGTGACCGCCACAAGGTGACGCTGCACTGGGTCAAGGGCCACGCCGGCCACCCGGAAAACGAACGCGCCGACGAACTCGCCCGCAAGGGCATGGAGCCTTTCAAGAAGGGCAAGGCGGTTTCGTTTTAAGTCCTGCGCATTTGCCTTTACGCGTCTCGGCGACATTGAGCGCGAAATTAACTGCGATAACGCAATGCATTCACCAGAAGCGAGAATGCGGGGGAAGCAAGGCGTCGGCTCGGATAATAAAGGTGATATCCAGGAAATGGCGGTGACCAGTCCTCCAGCACGGGCACCAGTTTTCCTTCACGGATCAGCGGCAGCAGGTAATCGTCTGGCAGGCATGCCAGACCAAAACCACCGAGCGCCGCATCGACGATCATCGGGACGTCGTTGCAGATGAACTGACCTTCAACACGAACATTCAGCGGCTTGCCGTCTTTTTCGAACTCCCAGGCGTACAAGCCGCCAACCGTTGCAAGCCTGAGATTGATGCAGCGGTGCTGCGTCAGGTCATGCGGCGTGGCCGGTTTCGGGTTCCGTGCGAAATAATCCGGCGAGGCAACGACCAGCATCCGCATTTCCGGTCCGATCTTGAGCGCGATCATATCCTTTTCGATATGCTCCCCAAGTCGGACCCCGGCGTCGAAGCGCTCGTTCACAAGATCAATCAGCCGACTGTCGACAGAGATCTCGATGTTGATATCCGGGTAGGACTGCATCAATCCCTTTACGGCAGGCATGAGGATCGTTTCTGCGGCATGCCGGATCGAAGTGATGCGTATCGTGCCTCCCGGCGCATGACGCATAGCGCCAAGTGCATCCAGCCGGCTGCGGATATCATTGAACGCAGGCCGCAGCGTTTCGGCCAGCTGCTCTCCGGCCTCGGTTGGAACAACGGTGCGGGTCGTCCGCGTCAGGAGCCGGAGGCCCATGCGATCTTCCAGTCGGCGCACTGTATGGCTGAGGGACGATTGCGAGGTCCCCAGCAGCGCGGCCGCACGTGTGAAGCTTCGTTCTTCAGCGACCGTCAGGAAGGCCGCCAGGTCACCCAGTTCATCGCGCTTCATTCATGAATCCTCAATATAAGTCCATTTTGATCCTAGCATCTAGTCGGAGTAATCAGCCAGGAGTAAATTCTCCTCGACAGCCAGCGGCCTATTGATCCGCCAGGAACAAAGGCCCGCGGACCAACTGCCCAGCGGAGCGGCGTCCCGCAGGCCGCCCCTTTCATGAATGGCGGATATAGCCCCTTTCGGAATCCGATGCCTAATCCGGCGTGTCCTCCGATCCTATGTCGGAGCGGACAGTCAACAAGGAGATCACCATGAAAACCGTCGCCGCAAGCCTTGCCATCTCGGCATTCGCAGCCGCAGGCGCCGAAGCGCAGCAGAACCCCCGCGTCGCTCCGCCGGCCGTCTATCAGGTCGCCCCTGGCCTTGGCCATTTCACGGATGACGTCCTGTTCGGCGAGTTTTGGAAGCGCGGCGATCTGAGCCCGCGCGACCGCAGCCTGGTCACCATTTCGGTACTGATCTCAACCGGCAAGGGGCACGTCCTTGCCAACCATGTAAAGCGCGCCCTCGAAAATGGTATCGAGCCGAGGGAAGTCGGCGAGGTCGTCACGCATCTCGCATTTTATTCCGGCTGGCCCAATGCGATATCGGCTGTGACGGAGATCAAGAAGGTTTTTGACGAGCTGAAGATCGCGCCCGTGGCGGACAGCGATGACACACGCGTTCAGTTCGATGCCGCAACGGAAGCCGCCCGCAGCGCGTCCGTCGACGCCGAGGTGGCGCCTACCGCGCCGGCGCTTGCCGACCTGACAAACCGGGCATTGTTCGGCGATCTGTGGCAGCGCCCGGATCTGTCGGCCCGCGATCGCAGCCTGGTTACGGTGGCCGCTCTGGTGGCGATGGGGCAGTCTGACCAACTGGCCTTCCATCTCAACCGCGCCATGGATAACGGTCTCAGCCGGCAAGAGGCAGCTGAAGCTATTACCCACGCCGGGTTCTATGCCGGTTGGCCTCGCGCCATGTCGGCAGTGCCGGTTCTCAAAACCGTCTTCGCCAGCCGTCAAGCTTCCGCCGCGAGCAATCCGGCAGAAGCAGATATCAAGGTGGTCAAACGCGGCAGCCAACCGGTAAGCGGTCCAGCCGAGCGTTTCACCGGCAAGGTCCAGGTATCGGCCGCTTACAAGGGTGATGGCGCTGCCCGCATTGGCGGTGCCACGGTTGCCTTCGAACCCGGCGCCCATACGGCCTGGCATTCGCACCCGCTCGGTCAGACGCTGTTTGTCGTTTCCGGCCGAGGTTGGGTCCAGAAGGAAGGCGGCACGGTCCAGGTCATGGAACCGGGTGACATCGTCTGGATCCCCCCGATGGTAAAACACTGGCACGGTGCGTCGGCTGATCAAGCGATGGTGCATTTTGCGGTATCGGAAGCACTCGACGGTAACAGCGTGACCTGGATGGAGAAAGTCGCTGCCGAGGACTATAGCCAAGGTCGCCAGGCCGATAATTGACCGACAAGCTGCGAGGAAAAAGCGCATGCAGAAATCGAGCGCACGCCGGCACTTTCTCACATCGCTGCCCCTGGCGGCGATCGGGCTGGCTATGACCTCCGCAGGCGCTGGGGCTCAGCAAACTCCGTCCGCGAACACGCTGGTCGCGTATTTTACCCGGACAGGCAACACACGGGTCATTGCCCTGCAGGTCCGCCGGGCACGGCAGGCCGCGCTGATTGAACTTCAGCCGGCCGAGCCCTATCCGGAAGACTATGAGGAAACTGTTGCCCAGGCTCGCCGGGAAACCGAGCAAGGCTTCCTCCCGCCCTTGGTTCAACTGGTTGCCAACCTCGATCAGTATCGGGAGATTTTCCTGGGCTTCCCGATTTGGGGAACAACGGCACCGCCTGTTATCCGCTCATTTCTGCGGTCTCATGATCTTTCGGGCAAGATCATCCGCCCCTTCATCACTCATGGCGGTTACGGCCTTGGAAACAGCCTTGAAGTGATCAGCTCCCTGGCGCCGCGTGCTACGATCGAGCCGCCGTTTTCCTTGGAAGCGGACCAGGAACGCCGGACGATGGAACAGGTGAGGAGCTGGCTGGGTTGAATAAGAATTAGCTCCACAGGGCCTGGGATGACGGAGGGTGAGGATCGGTTCCAACCCAAATTTCCCGCTGGTGCAGCGGGATAGCGGGTCGGCTTCCGTCAGGCGGGCACTCACCCGACGGTGGGATATTGCGGCGCCTCACGGCAGCGATGCGACGGCTTTCCAGTAGCTCACGCCGCCCGCTGCTGCGGCGCCGTCGCCGCGCCCTGGATCAGCCGGTGCAGATATTCGAGTTTTGCCACGACCGGCGTGGACAGCACGAAGGGGTAGGAGTCGGGCTGGCCCATGCTGCGCTGGATGGCGTTGATCGCGATGCTGAGCGGCACCCAGGCGCTGACCAACTGTTCGGCGCTTCTTGCCCTGTAGGGGATGAAATCCACCTCGCCTGATATTTCCTCATGGCCGCGCGGATCGATGGCGATGCCGAAGGCGCGCGCCGTTTCGAGCGTATCGACGATATGGAGGTAATGCGCGAAGCATTCGGCGAAATCCTCCCAGGGGTGTGATGCCGCATAGGCGCTGATGAAATCGTCCTGCCATCCCAAGGGCGCGCCGCCGGCATAGTGGGTCTGCAGGGCTGT